>DEAA01000013.1:110122-191005 GCA_002346545.1 Acidobacteria bacterium UBA2994 | reverse complement strand
CGACGGCGGTCGGCGGCTCGTCCATCGCCACCGCCTCGGGAGCCGCAACGACGCCGACATCGAGCGAGCCAGCATCTGGATGCCGCTCCAGCTCGGTGATCAGCAACCCCGGCGCCCCTACCAGCGCAACCCCGACCTCGGCGTACCGCACCGCTTCGAGCGCCCCGTCGACGACGTTTCGCGGAGCAAAATCACCGCCGGTCGTGTCAACCGCGACGCGGGGTCTACTAGAAGACGCCCGCCAGGTGGAACCGAGGCGAGCTGCGAATGGAGCGGTGGATGGGGCAACCACCTACGCTGCGGCTCAGAAATGCGGAGGGATCAGACGTCCTTGACCGGTCGCACCTGACGGCCCCGGTAGTACCCGCAGTGGGGGCAGACCTGATGCGACGGCTTCCGCTCGTGGCATTGAGGGCACTCACCGAGCGAGATCGGATCCAGTTTCTGGTGGGTCCGCCGCTTCGCGGTGCGCGCCTTGGAATGCCGGCGCTTCGGATTAGCCATGCTCGAACGTCCTTTCTTACCGGGCCATGGGTGACGCGCGGTCGCCGTGCGACCGTGCCGCCCGCAGCGGGGACACGTCTACTGATCCAACAAGCTCTTGAGACCCGCCAGTCTCGGGTCGACCCAGGTCTCTTCGCAGTCACACTTAGTCGCGTTGCGATTACCGCCACACACTGCACACAGTCCCTGACATTCCTCGCGACAGAGCGGTTTCATCGGCAGGGACAGCTGAAACTGCTCGTGCATCAGCCGACCCAGGTCGATCTGCTCATCGCGATAGAACGCCGTGCTCAAATCCGACTCTTCGATCTGTACGTCACCATCGCCGGTGTTCTCAGACGATGGTAGATAGAGCAGGTCGACCTCGACTCCGACGATCTGGCGCACCGGTTCGAGACACCGACAGCACGCCAGCTCCAGTACACCGTCGAGCCGTCCGACAAGGGTGTACTTGGCTCCATCCTTCCGGACCCGCAGATCCAAGGTCACGGTGTCTAGCACCGCATACTGATCGCCACCGTCGGCTGTGAGCGCATCGCCGGAGAAAATCCGACGCACGCGCTCCTCGGCCCCTTGAATCTCGTGCAGGTCAAGGATGGTTTCGGTCATCCGAGCCGGACCAAACCGAGATTATACCATCGGGACGGTCACGCATCCCCGTACACGCCGCACCGGATGCGGAGCAGGCCGGGCACAGCGATGGCGGCCACGACCCAGATGATAGTCAGCACAATAAGCAGTTCGATCAGCGTGAATCTCTGGTAGCCCTTAGTCCGCATCGTAGGTCGCCTTGGGGCCGACTCAGTTCGCCAAAGTAAGGCTCGGTGGTGGCGTTCCGTGTTCACGCCAGCCCTTCAACGCAACCGCGGTTCCAACTTCACATAAATACTCTAAAATACTCCATTAAAATAACTTAGTTGATGCAACCTGACACATGACCAGTAAATAACATCGATGGTCACAGATAGCGACTATTGATGTCATTCGAAATCGGGCCACTCCACGCACGTGGCACGAACAGCCGTTGATAGAGGTTCACGGCGAACCGGTCGGTCATCCCGGCGATGAAATCTCGGATGGCGATATCTAGACCGTCTTGCTCGATGGTCCGCTGGTCCAGGAAACGAACCGGTTCCTGCGACGCCCGCTCCCACAGGCCGCCCAGAATCCCGGCCACTTTCCGAAACTCGGACGTGGCCGCTTCATTCTCATAGACCGCATCAAACAGAAAAGCACGCAACGCGAGCAGCGCGTCCAGCACCGACTGGCTCATCCGAAGCGTCACGGGGGTCTCCCCCGTCAGCGTGGCCTGGACCACGTCGGACACGAGGGTGCCGATTCTAGTGGAGGAGCTTGTCCCCAACACCTCGATCGGCTCGACCGGCAACGCCTCGGCGGCAAGGACACCTGCTCGGACGGCGTCGTCGATGTCGTGGTTGACATAGGCAATCATGTCCGCCACCCGGACCACCTGACCTTCGAGCGTCGCTGCGCGACGGGCCGGCTCGAGACCGATCGGCGCCCCGTCTTTTCCCTTGGAGTGCTTGGCAATCCCATTCCGTACCTCCCAGGTGAGGTTCAGGCCCTGTCGGTTACGTTCGAGCACGTCGACCACCCGCAGGCTCTGTTCGTAGTGATTGAACCCGCCCGGCATCAGCGTCTTGAGCACCTGCTCGCCCGCGTGTCCGAACGGCGTGTGGCCCAGGTCGTGTCCCAGCGCGATCGCCTCGGTCAGGTCCTCGTTCAGGCGCAGCACCCGCGCGATCGTCCGTGCCACCTGCGACATCTCCAGCGTGTGGGTGAGCCGCGTGCGGTAGTGATCGCCGGTGGGCGCAAGAAAGACCTGCGTTTTGTGCTTGAGACGGCGAAACGCCTTAGAATGCACGACTCGGTCGCGGTCCCGCTGAAACGCGGGCCGTATGGGATCCTCTACCTCGGGCCGCAACCGACCACGAGTCTCGACGCTCAGGGCCGCGTAGGGCGCCAGCGCCGCTAGCTCCCGGGCCTCGATCTCGCTACGGATACTTGACATCGTGTGACACCTCTATCCCGGCCTCGGCCAACATCCCCAGCGCCGCACGATGGGTCTCGGTCCGTTCACCGGGCGTCTCCAGCCATCGGACATCCGGTTCCTGCTTGAACCAGATCGACTGACGTCGCGCATAACGCCGGTTCTCCCGTACGATTAGTGCCCTGGTCGCCGGCTCATCCCTGGCACCGGCAAGATGCTCGACCGCCTGGCGATATACCAGGCCCCAGAACGGACCGGCCTCGCCTGGAACACCGCGCGCCCGCAGTGCACGGATCTCATCGAGCAGCCCGTCCGCAAACTGTTGATCAACCCGACGAGCGATCCGCGACTGCAGCTGTTCCTGGGTCAGCCGAAGCCCCAACGGAACCACCCGATAGTCGGCCACCGGCGAGCTAGTACGCGAGAAATGCGTCGTCAGCGGTTCGCCGGTGACGAGATAGACCTCGAGCGCTCGGATCAACCGCTTCTCATCCCTCGGCTGAATCCGTCGGGCCGACTCGGGATCGCAGCGCTGCAGCCAGCGGTGGAGTGACACGACGCCGCGACGCTCGGCCACGCGCGACAGTCGCTCCCGCAGGCCCGGATCCCGACCCGGTCCGGGGAAGATCCCTCGCGTGAGCGCCCGGTAGTACAACCCAGTCCCGCCCGCCACGATCGGCAGACGCCCACGGGCCGTGATCTCACGTGCGACCCGGGCCGCGTCGGCGGCGTAACGCGCCGCCGAATACACGTCGGTCGGCTCCGCCACGTCCACCAAGTGATGGGGAATGCCCTGGCGCTCCGCCGGCGGCACCTTGTCAGTGCCGATATCGAAACCACGATAGACGGCGGTCGAATCGCAGCTGATGACCTCGCCGTCGAGACGTTGAGCCAACTCGATAGCCAGCGCGCTCTTGCCGGTCGCCGTGGGGCCGACAACGGCGACCAGCACGGGGTGACCCTCGAGGGTCTGCATGGCCCGCTAGGCAAGCAGCGCAAGCAGCGCCCCGAGACGGATCAGCAGCCCCTTCGGCTGACGGGTGGTGGGCTGAGGCAGCAACATCCCGAGCCAGAGCTCAGCGGCCAGGTGGCCGGTCGTTGAAATAGAAGGTGACCGTGAAGAACGCCTGATCGTCGGGATACTCCTCCGGCAACGGGAAAGTCGGATCCGACCCGCGCATGGCGTTAAACGCTGAGTTCGTAAAGGCATCGACGGTGGAAGGTCGTTGGACCGTAAGGTCGGTCAGCGCTCCATCTTTGTGCACGTTGAAGGTGAGCACGACATGGCCCGACATCGTCATGGCCGCGTAGGGCACGAACCAGTTGCGATAGATCTGCGCCACGAACCTGCGGATCCAGGGGCCGAACTCGACCCCCTTAGTATCGAACTGGATGTCGGGACCCGTGTTGTTCGCCCGACCACCAAAATTGTGGAAGCTCCGAGACTGCGTCAGTCGCGGATCGGTATCCATCGCCTTACGGAGCAACGACTCGGTCCGCTCGCGCACCGAGGGCGTATCGCGGCGAGGAGGCCCTTCCCCGTCCGCTTCCCGCTCGGCCGGCTCCCGCTCCGGCAGGAACGGATTTCGGAGGGCGTCTTCCGAGCCGGGCGGATCGGCGGTGAAAAGCTCGCCCGCGGGACCATCATCTATCTCGCCCCCATCCTCTTCGAGGGCGGCTTCCACCGGATCGTCAGGCGCGCGTGGATCGTCCACCTCCACCTCGCCCTCCGCAACTTCCTCGGCGCCGTCGACCGCCCCCTCGATGCCGTCGAGAGCCTCCTCGCCTCCATCGACCGCTTCCAGGGCCTCGGAGCCATCTGGTTCGAGCACGGCCGTGTCCGCCGGTGCTCCAGCCGGCGGCTCCGACTCCAGATCGGAGACGTCTTCCGCGATCACGAACTCCAATGAGTTCCCTTCGGCATTTGGTAGGTTGTTAATCGGATCGTCGGCCAGCTCGGGCGACTGGGAGACGCGGTCGACGTCCGAGAGATCACCGCGGGAGGGAGCGGCCACCGCCGGGGTATCGATACGCGGCTGGACAAAGACGAACATCTGGTCTTCTTCCGGCACTGCTGGGAGCGCGAGCTCTGGCGGCATCTCGAGCGACTGGTTCGGCTGCTGGAGCTGCTGTTCCTGGGCCTGGGCCAGCTCGGCGACCCGCTCCAGACGACGCTGCTCGGCCGCTTGCACGAACTCCAGCCGCGGCACGATGAACAGCAACGCCGCGAGCGACAGATGAACGAAAAACGACAGCAGGCTCCGCTCGCGCCACGACATCGCCGACTCGATGGTCGGAGTGTCGTACAGACGTCCCTCGAAGTCGAAGAGCATGCCTTGACTGGGTACGGTAGCGAGTATATCAGTCGACTGTTGGTGGCTCCGCGACCTTCCGAGCCACATACAGATAGACGACACCGAAGCTCAGGCGTTCAACCCGAATCTCGGTGAAGCCGGACTGTTCGAGCAAAGCGGCGAGCTGGTCGGGAGTGAGAAAGGCACTAACCGACGCAGGAAGATAGGCGTAGGCGTCGGTGTGCCTGGAAAGCCATCGTCCGATCTGAGGCAACACCCACCGGAAGTACCACAAGTAGAACGCGCGCAGACCCGGCATCCGTGGCTCGCCAAACTCGAGGATCGCCAGACGACCGCCCGGCTTCAGCACCCGTGACATCTCGGCAATCGCGGCGGCCGTGTCCTGCACGTTGCGAATACCGAACCCGACGGTGACGGCGTCTATGACCTCGGTTGCGCACGGAAGACGAGCGGCATCACCCCGGGCCAGACGGATCTGACCGTCGAGGCCTGCCGCGCGGAGCTTACCCAGCCCCAAGAGCAGCATCTCGGCCGCAAAGTCAACGCCGAGCACCCGCACCCGAGGCACCCCGGCGGCGGTGGCCGCAATCGCGAGATCGGCCGTGCCGGTGCAGACATCGAGCACCTGGTCGCCGTCGATCAGCTCGAGCGCGTCGACCGCCACCCGGCGCCAGCGACGGTCGAGCCCGGCGCTCAGCAGATGATTCAGCTGGTCATACCGATGGGCAATCGCGTCGAACATCCCCGCGATCCGTCGCGGGTCCTTGTCGAGCGACGGCGCGCGTCCGCCCGCCGGGGCCGGCATCGTCATCCTGTCCATGGAGGATAAAGCTCGTGCGAAAACCCTAGCGCCGACAGCACCTTGCCCGCCATGAAGTCCGCCAAGTCGTCCAACGTTCGCGGCTCCTGGTAGAACGCCGGCATCGCCGGCATCATGACGGCCCCGGCCTCGGCCAACGCCACCATATTCCGCAGCTGCGGCAGGCTCATCGGCGTTTCGCGGGCCACGACAACCAGCGGCCGGCGCTCTTTCAACATCACGTCAGCGGCCCGCTCGACCAGCGTTCGTGACAGACCATTGGCGATCGCGGCGAGCGTCTTCATCGAACAGGGAACGATGGCCATGCCCTGGCAGGCGTGGCTGCCGCTGGCGATCGACGCGCCGACGTCGCGGTTGTTCAGCACCGTCATCGAGCCGGCGCCGACCCCCTCGCCATAGCGATCCACAAGATAGTCGGTCAGCCGGTCAAGACTGGCCTCCTCGCCAAGCTCGTCACGCAGCAACCTCCGGCCGAAATCGGACACCACCAGTTCGACTTGGCACCCCGCCTCGAGCAGCGCCGCCACAGTGCGCACGGCATACAGCGCGCCGCTGGCACCGGTGATTCCTACGGCGAAACTGGGGTTCGTGTTAATTGACATAAAGTGCCGCCGCAGTCGCAACAAGATAGAAGATCCCGACATAGCCGTTAAGGTCGAACGCCTCTTTCACACGGGATAGATCATGGGATCGGACCAGAGTCTGCTCGTAGGCAAGCAGCGCCGCGACGCCGGCCACGCCGAGGAGATACCAGGGCCCGAGCGGCACCACCAGCGCCACCGCCGCCAGCGCCATAACCGTCAGCAGATGCAAGCCGCGTGCAATCGCCAGAGAGGTCTCCACACCGAACCTGGCTGGTATCGAGCGCAGCCCATGGGCACGATCGAAGTCTAGATCCTGGCAGGCGTAGAAGATGTCGAACCCGGCGACCCAGGCGCCGGTCGCCACGGCGAGAATCCAGGGTGCCCAGCTCGTGCCCCCACCAGCTCCCAACCAGCCGCCAACCGGCGCCACAGCGAGCGCCAGTCCTAGGAACAGCTGGGTGTAGGTCGTATAGCGCTTGGCCAGCGAGTACCAGAAGATGATGGCCAAGGCGACGGGCGACAAAACGAAGCAGATCCAGCTCAGCTGGGTCGTTACAAGGATGAACGCGATCGACGACGTCGCCACGAGGGTGACAGCGCTAGCCCGCGACAGGACGCCTCGCGGCAGCTCTCGGTTCGCCGTCCGCGGATTCAGCGCGTCGAACCGGCTGTCCACCAGCCGGTTGAAGCCCATGGCGGCCGTGCGGGCGGTCACCATGGCGGCAACGATCCACAGTACCCGGCCCAATGTGACCGGCGTCTCCTGAGCCGCCAACAACGCCCCTACCAACGCGAACGGCAGCGCGAACAGCGAATGGCTGAAGCGAACGAATGACGCGTAGGTGCGGAGAGTCGTGAACATCGGAGAGCGCGGCTGGATCAGCCGGCGGCGCCATCGTCTGGGTCGAGCCAAGTCACCTGGTCCGGACCAACGCCGCCCACCAAGTATTCTTCCACATCGAGAGATTCGTCAGGAACCGGAACCGCGATCAGCGAGGCATGCGAGCCAGGCGCGATCTCGCCCAGCTCTCCGCCGAATCCGAGGGCCCGGGCACCGTGCACCGTGGCGGCGGCAAGCAGGGCACGCGCAGGCACCTCAGACGACAGTTCCCTGAGCCTCGCCAGCTCGGCGAACAGGTTCAGGTCCGGGGCGCTCGCCAGACTGTCGGTTCCCACGGCCAGCCGCACGCCCGAGCGCACAAACCGTTCGAGCGGCGGGTCGCCCACCCCCGTCCAGCGATTGCTCCGGGGACAGGTCACGAGCGTCGCCCCCGCCTCCCCGAGACGCGCGAGCTCGTCATCGGAGAGCTGGACGCCATGGGCCACGACCAGTTCGCTACTCAGCCAGCCCACCTGCTCCAGATAGGCCACCGGACCGATGCCGGGCACAGCCCACGCCGGGTCCCAGCGGCCGATCCGCTCCAGCAGATCCCGCCACGGTCCATGCCCGCCCGCCAGAAACTCGATCTCATCTGGCGACTCGCCCAGATGGATTGCCCGTGGCCCCCCGAGAGACTGGCTCACCTGACCGAGGGCACGCAACGCTCTGGCGCCTACCGAGTAGGGAGCATGCGCCGCCAGCCCAACCCGGACGTCCGCATTAGCGTCAGCCCCGCGAATCTCGTCGAGGGCTGCCGTCACCACCTCGTCGGCCAGCGTGTCTGGAAAACCCACGACCTCGCGGAACACCCGCGCGCGGAGTGGAGACGTTCGTAGCTCGGGGACCGCGGCCAGTGTGTTGCCGATGTCGCCGACCAAACCCGTGCCAGACGACCGAACCGCTTCAATAGCCGATCTGATCGCCGCCGGGTCGGAAGATGACGCGGAGTCGCGTGCCCGCATGAGCGACACCACCCACTCGGGCATCGAGGGCGCGGGCGGCACACGACCGGACAACGCCGAAAGCTCCAGGTGCGTGTGGGCGTTAACGAGCGACGGCAGGATCACCGAGCGCCCCAGGTCGTGGGTCGTCGCAGAACCGGTCATCGGCGAGGCGCCGACCGCGACCACTCGCCCAGCCTGCACCGTGACCACACCGCGCAGGACGGGCGGCGCCGTGATCGGCAGAATCCAGTCGGCCTGATAGTGGATCACGGTCCCACGTCGGTGCGTTGCTGCTTTCCGACGCGACTGCGGGCCGGATACTTCGCTAACTCGGCGGGGACCGAATCGTGGCCGGCCTGGCGCGCTACGTCGAGCTCGGTTCGACGGGGGATCGTCCGTTCGCGGAACAGCGGCCCACCGAGATCGTCGTAGACCATGTTCCGCCGTCGCGGACGAAACCCGGCATCTTCGATATTGCGGACAATCTCGACCTCGTCCATACAGTATTCGGCGCCGGCGGCCCGCACAACGTTCTCCTCGATCATGACGCTGCCCATGTCGTTGGCGCCATAGGCCAGGCTCAACTGTCCCACCTTGCCGCCCTGGGTGACCCAGGAGGCCTGAAGATTGTCGAAGTTGTCGAGCACGATCCTGCTCAGGGCCAGTGTCCGCAGGTAGTCGATGCCGGTCGCCTCGGCGCCCCTTAACTCGGTGTTGTGCGGCTGATAGCTCCAGGTGATGAAGGCCGTAAACCCGCCGGTATCATCCTGGAGTGCCCGTAAGCGACACAGGTGCTCGATCCGTTCTTCCGGCTCCTCGACGCTCCCGTACATCATTGTGGCCGTCGACCGCAGCCCTGCTTCGTGCACCGCCCGCATCACACCCAGCCACTCGTCTGCGGTGGCCTTGCTGTCGCAGTTGAGCAGCCGGCGCACCCGGTCGACGAGAATCTCCGCTCCCCCACCAGGCACGCTGTCGAGTCCAGCCGCGACGAGACGCCCCACCACCTCAGTCACCGACAACTGCGACAACCGGGAGATATGGAGAATCTCCGGCGGTGAGAGCGCATGCAGCTTGAAGTCGGAGTAGCGCTCCTTGATGCCCCGGAAGAGATCCTCGTACCACGCGATCGGTAGATCGGGATTATGCCCGCCCTGCAGCAGCAGCTGCACACCCCCCACAGACAGCGTCTCGTCGATCTTCTCGAATAGCTCTTCGAACCCGAGGACGTACCCCTCACCGGAACCGACCGGTCGATAGAACGCGCAGAAATTACAGCGCGCGACACAGACGTTCGTGTAGTTAACGTTGCGATCGATGATGTAAGTGACTACCCGCTCAGGGTGCTTGCGTGCCCGGATGGTGTCAGCCAGGCGCCCCAGCAGGCTGGTAGGCGCGTCGTGATACAGCTCAAGCGCGTCACCCCGGCTCACTCTCGCCCCGGAGAGCACCTGATCGGCGATCGACTCGACACTCATGCTAGTCGGATTACCGCACCCGCGCGGGCGGGCCCGGCGTTAGGGCTCGAAGAAACGAATCCTGGGAGGCGTTTGGACCAGCCGCAGATCGTAGGCGTAGTCATAGAACTTCCGCAAACCCGCGAGGGCGCGCTCGTCGAGCGAGAAGGAGACGTTCTCCCGCAGATAGGTGCGCCCGACCTCCTGAGCCTCCTCGTCCTCGGGCCCGTGCGCCGCCACGATCTCGTTCACTGTGGCCACGCCAGCATCCCGGGCCTGCTGGAGCGCGGCGACGTGCTCAGGGCCGATCGCGCCGTTCCGGCCGGCCCAGACCGCCCACACGAAGGGCAGCGACGTCATGGCCGTCCACTCGTCTCCGAGGTCGACCTTGTCCAGCCCCTGGCTCTCGTAGTCAAGGTGCAGCGCCTGGTCGCCGATCACCAGCGCCGCGTCACAACGCTTAAGCATGACATCAAGCTCCGGACGGAGCTTCACCAGTTTCGGGTCGATGTCCCACCACTCGGTACACAGCACTCGCACCAGCGCGGCCGCTGTCCGCGAGCTGCTGTCGACTGCGATCGACCGAAGCGAGGTCGCCGGGCGGGTGGTGAACAAGGCTACCGACGCCACGTCACCCTCCGACGCAACTGCCAAATCCGGCACGATGCTGTAGTCGGAGAACTGCAAATACTCGATAGAGGGGATCAGCCCGAGGTCCACCGACTTCTCGTGGAGCTGGGCCGCGCAGCGCGCGGGGACGTCGTACTGCAGCTCGAAGAGATCGGAGCGAGCACCCAGCCCGTGGACGAGCGGCCGAGCGTTCAGATACTCGACAGCGCTGACTCGAATCGCACTCATGACGCTTCGAAGCGGCCATTCCGACGGACCGCCGTGTATCCCGCGGCGACGATGTTCCGCCGCACCTCCTCGCGCGGCGCCCGGCGCCATCCCTGGTCCCCGGACTCGGCCGGCACGGCATCCAGGTCGTCGGCGCCGAAGGTCAGGGCCACCTGCGCTAGCTTCGGACCATGCCGCGACCAGTCGACTTGGATCGAGTCGATATTGTCAACCAGAAGTCGAGCCAGCGCAACCTGACGAAGGTCGGCGTATCCGGTAGACGGCTGCATCGGATCATCGTCGGAGAGTGGCGCCAGCGAGCGACAAACGGCAGCCGCCGTTCCCCAGTCCGCTACTCGGATGAAAGCCGTCACCGCCGCGTCTACGGCGGCCTCCCGCGCCCAGATCCGGTTGACACGCAGGCCGCTCGCGCCAACGGCCTCGAGTAACGCCATGGCTTTCCCCTGGTCGTCGAGCGAGAGTAAATCATCAACCGCCACCTCGGCCAGAGCGGCGAGACCGGCGTCGGCCGCGGCCCCGAGCAGTTCACTGAGGGCATCGATCTGCCCGTCGCATGCCCGATAGGCTGCCATCAAATCGCCACCGGTCACCGGAGTGTCGGACGAGGACGCTGCGGCGGCCGCGACCGTCTGGATCAGCGTCTCCGGTTGCGGGATCTCGCCGACGAGACGAATCTCTCCTGCCTCTGGAACCTCACCGACCGCTTCACCCCACGCCACCCGGGCCACCTGCACGTAGGTTGCTCGATCGCCGTGGCGGCGACGCCGGGCCTCATCGGCCAACATACCCAGCCCGACGAAATCTGATGCGGTGGCCAAACGCCGATGGTCGTGGCGATCGAACGCCACACCGTCGGCCAGCTTCCTCCCGACGGCGCTCAGCTCATCACTCATGCCCGTCCTCATCAGAGGCGCCCAGTTCGGTGCGTGCCCGCTCCGCGGCCATCGCTTCGGCGACCCTCTGTGCCAGTTCGAGAGCCCGGCGCCCGGCTCTACCGTCGACCAAACTTGGGGTCCCGGCTCGCACCGCGGCGACGAAATCCGTCAACTCTAGGACCAACGGTTCCCCGGCTGCGATCTCAAGCCTACCCCCCTCGATGGCCGGCCCCTCGTCACCTCCACGCCTCACCCGCCATCCCTCGACCTGCTGCTCAGCGCAGTCAATGGAGATATAGGCATCCTGCTGAAAAAACCGCAGCTTCCTGACCCGGTCTCGACTGATACGACTCGCCGTGAGATTCGCGATGCACCCGGTCTCGAAGCAGAGACGAGCGTTGGCGATGTCAACCCGATCGCTGAGAACCGGCACGCCGACCGCCTCGACCGAGTCCAGGGGACTGTCGACGGCGGTTGCGATGATGTCGAGATCGTGAATCATTAGATCGAAGACGACGTCGATGTCGAGACTGCGGGACGGGAACGCGCCGATCCGATGCACCTCGATGAACCGGGGCGACCTGACCAGTGGCAACGCCGCGGCCACCGCCGGATTGAAACGCTCAGTGTGGCCGACTGCCAGGATCGCACCACTCTCAGCCGCCGCAGTTAACATCGCATCGGCTTCCTTGAGCGAACGAGCTATCGGTTTCTCCACCAGCACCGAGACGCCACGGGCAAGCAACGGCACCGCAACCACGCTATGCGCTTTGGTGGGCACGGCGAGGGTCACCGCGTCGACCTGCCCTTCAAGCGCCTCAATGCTATCGAACGCCGTCGTGCCAAACTCGGCCGCCACTGCGGCGGCACGGTCGCCGTCGACATCCACCACCGCTTCGAGCCGAACCTGATCGAGCTCAGACAAAACGCGGGCGTGATGTCGGCCGAAATGCCCGACACCCACCACTGCCATCCGAGGGGCACGGTTCGCGGTCATCGATGTAAATCCCCGCAGGCGTCAACCCGCACATGAGGCGGGCGCGTCGGGAACACGATGGTCTTACTCGTCGGAGACCATCGCCGCCTCCAACCGCTTCGGAGGCCGGCGCAGGTTAACCCCGCGCCGCGAGGTCCGGATGAACTCGACCAAATAGTCGACCTCCGGACAGCGGAGCGTCTCGTCCTGCTCAATCTGTCGAATCGCTTGCGTGGTATTGAGCTTCGAGCGAAGCAGGTAACGGAACGCTCGCTTGAGATCGGCGATCGTCTCTGGCGGCATGCCCTGGCGCTTGAGCCCGATAGTGTTCAGGCCGTATATGCGTGCACGATTTCCGACACTGCGCGCATACGGCATCGCATCGAGGGTCACCACCGAGTAACCGCCAATGAACGCCTGGCGTCCCACCCGGCAGAACTGGTGGACCCCGGAGAACGCCCCGATGTTGGCCTGGTCCTCGACGGCCACGTGCCCTCCAAGCGTGGCGCCGGGACCGAAGATCGTCTTGTTGCCCACGGTGCAGTCGTGTGCCACATGGACATAAGCCATGAAGAGGTTATCGTCGCCGATGCGGGTTACCCCTCCGCCAACCTGGGTGCCACGATTGACGGTGACGAACTCGCGGAAAACGTTTCGACGCCCGATCTCGAGGGTCGTGCGTTCACCCTTGAACTTCTGGTCTTGCGGAATCATGCCGATCGAAGCGCATGGGAACACGCGCGTCTCGTCGCCGATCTCCGTCCAGCCGTCGATGACGGCCGACGCGCCGATGCTGCACTCGCGTCCGACCTTCACGTGCGGGCCGATGACGGCATTCGGCCCGATCACCGTCCCGGCGCCGATCGCGGCACCCGGAGCCACGTGCGCCGTCCGGTCGATCCGCGGCTCATCGAGCAAAACCCCCAAGAGCAGCTCCGCCTCGGCCACCACCTGATCCTCGACGCGCGCCACCGCCGTGACCGCGGCCAATTGACGCCGGCGGCGGCGCACGGCCACGTCCAGTTCCAACCGGTCGCCCGGCACGACCTGCCGGCGGAACCGCGCGTGGCGGACCCCGCGCAGCACGGTGCGACGACCGGACGGTTCGCCGTCCTCATCGAGCAGCAGCAGGCTGGCAGCCTGCGCCATCGCCTCAATGGTCAGTACACCCGGCATAAGCGGGGTGCCGGGGAAATGTCCCTGGAAGAACTCCTCGTTCACGGTGACGTTCTTGACCGCGAGCAACCGCTCACCGGGAGTGCATTCGAGAATACCGTCGACCAACGGCGCTGGATACCGGTAGTAATGACGATCGAGGCGTTCGGTGGCGTCGAGGAGCACGATGCTAGGTTGCGACCTATGGGCGCGGCGACTTCGTTGACCGCGGCGCGGACAAGCGCGCTCAGTCTACCGGGGTCGACGGCCCGGCGTCCACTAGCGCGAACCCGCCGGATGGACGGTCGCCTAAAGAAAGGAGGTCTACTGGGCGGGCGGCGCGCTGTTGTTCAGCTCGTCGACCACGTCCGTGGTGATATCCAGCGCGGGATTCGCCCAGATCAGACCACCCGCGCCAGCGTCGAAAATGAATTGCAGCCCCTTAGCCGCCGCCACTCGGTCGATGGCCGGAATCAAGCGCTGCTGGAACGCCAGCTGCAGCTGCTGCTGAAGTTGCCCGACCTCGGCCTCGGCGTCCTGCGTCATCCGCTGGATGTCGACATTCAGCCGCTCGATTTCCCGCTGCAACTGCAGCTGTGCCTCGGCGCTCATGACGTTGGCGTTCTGCTCGAGCTTCTGCTGGCTCGCCGCCAGCTCCTGCTGTCGCGCCTCGATCTCGGCAATTTTCTGCTCGCTCAGCGTCTGAACCTGCTGATTGGCAACCTGTCCCTCAGTCGACTCGTTCGCCACCCGCTGGAGGTCCACATAGGCCGTCTTGGCGTCGGGCGGGAACGGCAGCCGGGCGGCCGGCACGGGAGCGGCCGGTGCCGGCGTCGCGGGCGGCTGGGTCGCCGGGGCCGCAGGCTGCGGCTGCGGCTCGGCTCCAACGGCCGGCGCCAGCATGACCATAATCGTCGCAACCACACTCAACAATCTCATCAGATCAACCCTCTACTCGTCACAAACACAAGCAACTGTTCTATTTCGCGCTCTAGATCTCTATCGGTTCGACGTCGCCACCTGCCCAGGAAACCTGGATATAGACGACGGACCGCCCCGTAGAATAACAGCTTCACGTAACCGCCGACCACCAAGAAGGCTCTCGGAGCACGGCGCCCGCCAGCCGGGTTTCCTGGCGAGGCATCTGCCTGACAAGGCGCGACGAGGCAGCCGCCAGGCTGGCTGCAACCAGGAGTAACACCGACAAGCTAACGCCTCGCCAGGCAACCTAGAAAGTGGTGCCGACAGCGAACTTGAAGACGGTGCCTTCCTGCGGCCCGAACCGATCGTTCAGGACTCCCTCACGCTGCGGGTTCCAGGCGTAGATGAGACGGAAGGGCACATTCAGCACCGGCATAAAGAATCGGAGTTCCGCCCCGGTCGACGTACGGAACCCTTCGGGTGAGAACGAATCGCCGAAATCCGCCACTTGCCCGGTGTCATAGAAAAAGATGATCCGAACCGGGTCGGCGATCGAGATCAGGTACTCAGCGTTGAAGAGCAAGCTCTTGTTCCCGCCTATGACCAACCCGGTTGCCGGATCGCTCGGCCCCACGCTGCGGATATCGAAGCCGCGAAGGGAAAATTCGCCCCCCATAGTCAGCAGCTCGAAAATGGGCAAAGTCTTAGTGTCGCCGTAGGGCCAGATGTACTCGCCACGCGCCCGGAAACCAAACGACAACCGTCGAGTCTGACGGAAGTACATGGTGGCCTCGGCCGTGGGCTTCAAAAACTTCGTATTGCCACCAATACCGGCCACTTCCAGGCCCGTCCGGTAGCTCTTACCGGTGGTCGGGAAGATTGGGTGGTCAATCGTGTTCATGACAAAGTTAGGAGTAACGGAGCTAATGGTCCTGGCTCCTCCTTGCCCGATTAGTAGCGCATCCTGCAGAAACGGATTAAACCGGAGCAGCCTCGGGTCCCTGAACATTGCACTGAGCTCAGTGACCTGAGTCTCCTCGTAGGAGTAGGCCAGGAACATTTGCGACCAGTTTCCCGTCCGGAACCCGATCGATGTTGTAGCCCCGATCGAGCTCTGCGTGAACTGATTGATGAAGCGGATGTCACGGCGGTAGACGTTGAACCCCCCTGTGATCGGCTTGCCAAACAGAAACGGCTCGGTAAAACCGGCGTTGTAGTTCTTGATCCGTTCGCCGGTCTGCGCCGACAAGGTCAGCGACTCGCCTCGCCCCAGAAAGTTAGTGGTCTGGAACGACAGCTGCAGGAAGAACCCGTCGAACTGCGACGCCCCGGCGCCGAAGGTCAACTGATTCATGTTGGCTTCGGCCACCTCGAGCGTGAGGTCGACCTCGTTGTCGAACCCCGGCCGTTTGTCGACCTGGATGGCGTTCTCTTCGTCGAGGGGATCGAAGTAACCGAGCTGATTGATCCGCCGCACGCTACTGCGAAGCGCCTCGGTGTTGAAGACGCCGCGCTCGACGAGGTTCACCTCGCGCCGGATGACTTCGTCATGAGTGGTACTGTTGCCTACGAAGTTGATCCGGTTGACGAAATACTGCTCACCTTCCTGGAAGTGCAGAGTGACGTCGACCACCGGATCGCCATCAATCTCCGTGGGCAGCACTTCCGGCTCCGCCTCGCTCCGGCGGACCTCCTCGGGGAAGGCGGTCATCTCGTAGTAGCCGATCGAACCATACAGCTCGCGAGCCACCTCGAAGGCGTCTCGCACCACCTCATCTGAGTAGTAATTGCCCGGCTGCACTTCGTTGAAGAGCTCTTCGAGCACCTCCCGGCGCATCACCTCGTCGCCTTCAAAATCGAGACTGCCGACCCGATACCTGGGCCCCTCGAAGATCGGGATCCGCAGACGCACCGGTCGGGACTCAGCCTCGGCCGGCGTGGCCAAATACTCCAGTTCCGGCTGCCCCACTTGGGCGTCGATATAACCGCTGGCCCGGTAGTAGGCAACGATCGCCTCCGCGTCCTGCTCGTAGCCAAACGGACGATAGGTGCCCCGTCCGGTGATAAACGAGAGGAACCACCGCTCCTTCGTGTTCTGCATCTGGCGCTTGAGGGCGCCCGCGCTCATCGCGTCGTTACCGATGAACGAAATGTCGGTGACCTCAACCTTCGGGCCGGCCTCGATGTTGAAGGTGAGCTGGACGATCTTCGGTCCGCCTGCCATCGGGGTCATCTCGTGACTGATCTCGGCGAACTGATAGCCCTTCTCCGCGTACATCTGACGGAGCACTTCTTCGACCCGGCGAATGACGCCCTGCCCGATCCGAGTGTCCATCCGCATCTCGACGCCGGTCGACTCGAGCGCCTCGTCGATCTCGCCGCGGTCGTAGGCGGTCGCGCCTTCGAACCGGACCGTGCGGACCCGCTCTCGCTCCTCCAGTAAGAAAATGGCAGTCTTTCCTTCCACACCGTTGGCAAAGGGCGTATCGACCACCTCGATCGCCAGGTCGGTCAGAAAGCCGGTTTCCCACAATCGGTCGAAGTCTTCGAGGAGCCGCTGCTCAATCGAAGCGTCGTAGGGCGTCCACCGCTGCTCGGAGGGGCTGCTGACGTATTCGTCGATCTCCATGTAATAGAGGTACGTCTGTGGATCGACCGAGGCCACATTGCCCTGGGTGGGCAGCGCTAGCTCGATACCGACGAAGACAGGCCCAGAGTCGGCGGGCGGAAGGGCCTCCACATCCTGCGGCTGGCCCATGGCCAGGAACGCCTCGGGCTTGGCCTTTTCGGGCTCATTCGGCTCCGCCGCGACAGATCCACCCGCGAGAAATATCAACACCCCGGCCGCGAACAGCCGCGACCGCCAGGTTCGGGTTACGCCACCACTCATTCCAAGTTCACCATCGCACGTCGGTCAGGACCTCGGCACCAACCGTGCGAGAAGCTGGGCGCCTACGTTGAGACGCTGGCCGTCAGCCGACGGCCGGGAAAAGTTCCTTCGGCGTCTCGATACGCGAGCTCGCCCGACTCGAGATACACCTCGATCTCACCACCGCCCAGCCGCCCGCGAATCAGCTCCTCGGAGAGCGGATCCTCGACATAGCGCTGGATCGCGCGACGCAAGGGTCGCGCCCCATACGAACGATCCTTGCACGTCAGCTCAATGATCCAATCGACAACCTCGCTAGTGAGCGAGATCTGGAGTTTCCGGTCCACCAGGTGCTCGTTCAGCTGGTCCACCAGCAACGACGTGATCCGGCGCAGGTCGTCGTCGCCCAACGCCTCGAACACGATAATCTCGTCCACACGGTTAATGAACTCCGGATTGAACGTGCGCTTCACCTCGCCCAGCACCATGTCACTGACGCTCCGCTGTATCTCTTTGGCGTCGGGAGGCTGGAAACCGAACGAGGCCTGCTTCTGGATGAAGCGCGCGCCGATGTTCGACGTCATGATGATGATCGTGTTCTTGAAGTTCACCCGGTTGCCCAACCCATCGGTCAGGTGGCCGTCCTCGAACACCTGCAAGAGGATGTTGAACAGGTCCGGGTGCGCCTTTTCGATCTCGTCGAGCAGAACCACAGAATACGGATTCCGCTTCACCTTCTCGGTTAGCTGTCCGCCCTCCTCGTGCCCCACGTAGCCTGGCGGCGAACCGATCAGCTTCGACACCGAGTGCTTCTCCATGTACTCGGACATGTCGAAGCGGATCAACGAGGAATCACTGCCGAACAAGAAGTTGGCCAGCGCGCGCGCCAGCTCGGTCTTGCCAACCCCGGTCGGTCCCAGAAACACGAAGCTCCCAACAGGACGTCCCGGCGACTTCAGCCCGGCGCGGGAGCGGCGAATGGCGCGCGACAGCGCCGAGATCGCCTGCTCTTGGCTGACCACGCGGCGATGAAGTTCGTTCTCCATGCGGAGAAGCTTGTCGCTTTCGTCCTGATTGATCGACGTCAGCGGCACCCCGGTCCAGGTCGACACGACTTCATCGATGTCCTGCCGGCCCACCTTGACCGGACGAGAGCCCGCCTTGACGTCGAACTTCTCCCGCACGTACTGGAGGTTCTCGCGAGCGATCACCTCCTGCTCCTTGAAGAACTGAGCCTTCTCGAAGTCCTTCTGGGCGGCCGCACTCTCCATCTGTTCCACCGCCACGCGGATGTTGCGGTTGATATCGCCCAGTTCCTCACTAAAACCGGCCCCCCGCAGTTTCGCGCGGGAGCCGGCCTCGTCCAGCAGATCGATCGCCTTGTCCGGTAAGAACCGTTCGGTGATGTAGCGGCTCGACTGATAAACGGCGGCCTCTATAGACTCGGGTGTGTATTCCACGTGATGAAAACTCTGATAGCGACCCTTGACCCCGAGCAGGACCTCGAGTGCCTCACTCTCGCTCGGGGGCTCCACTTTCACGGCCTGGAACCGTCGCTCGAGCGACCTATCCTTCTCGATATACTTCCGGTACTCGGCCGGGGTGGTCGCCCCGATGCACCGGATCTCTCCCCTGGACAGCGCCGGCTTCAGGATATTCGCCGCGTCGAGGGACCCTTCGGCTGACCCGGCCCCCACCAGCGTGTGTAGCTCGTCGATAAACACGATGCTACTGGGGTTCTCGGTCAGCTCCTTCATGATCGCCTTGAGCCGTTCCTCGAACTGTCCGCGATACTTCGTGCCGGCCACGATCAGTGAGATATCCAACGCCAGGATGCGCTTATCCGCCAGAAAGTGGGGGACGTCACCCCGCACGATCCGCTGTGCCAGTCCTTCGACAATCGCGGTCTTGCCAACACCCGGCTCGCCAATCAGCACAGCGTTGTTCTTGGTCCGTCGGCACAGCACCTGCTGCACCCGCTCGAGTTCGAGCCCCCGCCCGACCAGCGGGTCGAGCAGGTTCTTCATCGCACTCTCAGTGAGATCGCGGCTGAACTCGGCCAGTAGCGGCGTCTCCTTCACCCGGGTCAGGGTGGTCTTCTCGTTCAACAACTGGACGATATCCTCTCGGACCGTGTTCAGCCTCATCCCCTTCTCAATTAGGATCGACGCTGCCACGCAGCGCTCTTCCCGCAGGATGCCGAGCAGCAGATGCTCGGTCCCAACGTAGTTGTGCAGCAACCGGTCCGCCTCTTCAGCGGCGAACTGCAGCACCCGCTTGGTCTCAGTGCTGAACGGGATCTCAACCGAAGTGGAGACCTTCTCTCGGAAGACCGTGCGGCCTTCGATCTCCTTACGGATGTTCTCGAGGGAGAGATGGGAACGAGCGAAGATCCTGCTGGTTAGCCCTTTGCCCTCGCGGATCAGGCCCAGCAGGAGATGCTCGGTCTCGATGGAGATACTACCGAGCTGGCTCGCCTCGTATCGGGCGAAAAACAACACACGGCGGGCCCGCTCGGTATAGCGCTCGAACATGGATCATCCATTGACGGCCGACACCGACGGCCCCCCTGGCATTATACGGCAAAGGTCAGGAGGGTCAGACGGTTACGGGGCCTGAGGCTATGCCCCAACCGGGCACAGTCGACCGTCTTCGAGCCGCAGCACGCGGTCGCAGGACTCGGCCAGACGGGGGTTATGCGTCGCGATGAGCGAGGTCAGCCGGTGGTCGGTATGCATTTGGCGCAGGAGCTCATGGAGTTCTTGGCCCGTCTGTTCGTCCAGATCTCCCGTCGGCTCGTCGGCCAGCAGGAGCGCCGGCTGCATGGCGAGCGCCCGCGCGACGGCCACCCGCTGCTGCTCCCCGCCCGACAGCATGCCGGGACGGTGACTTTCCCGTTCGGAGAGCCCAACGTCGGCCAGCAGGCGCCTTGCCCGCGGTTCCGCGTCGGCGGGCGCCATCCGAGCGATCCGGAGCGGCATCGCCACGTTCTCGAGGGCGCTGAACTCTGGCAACAAGTGGTGAAACTGGAACACGAACCCGACCCGACGGTTCCTGAAGTGCACCAGGGTGTCCTCATCGGCGCCAGTCACGTCGAGCCCGTCGATGCTCACCCGTCCCTCGTCGTGTCGATCGAGCCCACCGATCACCTGAAGTAAGGTGCTCTTACCGACACCCGAAGCTCCCATGATGGCCACCATCTCGCCAGACTCGACCGACAGATCGAGTCCGCGCAACACGGCGAGCTCACGATCCCCCACTCGAAACGACTTGGTGAGCGACTCGACGCTGAGAAAGGACATTGGGCAACGGCTATTCGTAACGGAGCGCTTCAGCCGGATCCAGACGCGACGCCTGACGGGAGGGATAGATGGTGGCCAGCAGGCACACGAGCACCGCAGCGCTCACCACGAGGACTAGTTCCGGGATCTGAACCCGGAACGGCACCCAGGCGATGTCGTAGACGTCCATCGGCACCTGGATCAGCTGATAGCGGTCAGCGATGACCGAAAGAGTCACCCCCCCGAGAGCGCCAACCAGCGTGCCGGCCGTGCCGATGAGCCCCCCCTGCAGCACGAAAATGTTCCGTATGCTGCGACTCGTCACCCCCATGGTCTTCAAAATCGCGATGTCGCGGCTCTTCTCCATCACCAGCAAAATCAGCGAGGCCACGATGTTGAGCGCAGCCACCATCATGATCAGGCCGATGGTGATGCCGATGGCTGTCTTCTCGAGCCAGAGGGCCGAATAGAGAGCCTGGTTCAGTTCGGCCCAGTCCTGCGCCAGATAGCCAGCGCCCAGGCGGTCCTCGACATCGACTGCCACCGCGCCGGCCCGGTCGAGGTTATCCACCTTCAACTGCATCATGTCCACCTGGTCGCGGAGGAACAACGTGCTGGCGGTCTCGAGGCTCACGAACCCGAAGGCGTGGTCGTATTCGTAGAGCCCGAGGTTCGAAATGCCGACCACCTTAAGTGGACGTGGGCGCGCCATCGGCCCCACCGGGGACAGAGTTGCGCTCTGCATGGTCAGCACCGAGATCACGTCTCCGACATAGGCCCCAAGCTGCACCGCTAGCTCCTCGCCAAGGACGACGCCGCCCAACACACCATCGTGCTCGCCGGCGAGCTCCTCGAGGCTGCCGTACCGCACGGCGTCGTCCAAGTCGGTCACCTGTCCCTCGAGCTCTGGATCGATACCCTTTAGCGATAGAAACACCTCGACCCCAGACTTTGTCGCCACAGCCCGCCCAAGAATGGACGGCGCCGCCCCAAGCACCCCGGGCACCTCCCGCAATAGGGCTGCCTCGGCGTGGTAGTCCTCGAAGCCGCCGTCGAGCACCTTGTAGACGTAGACGTGGGCCTGAGCGCCAATCAGCTTGTCGCGGATATCCTGCTGCATCCCGGTCATCAGAGCCATCGCCACGATGAGCGACATAACCCCAACCGCGACACCCGCGGTCGACACAAGAGTGATCAGAGAGACGAAGGCCTGCCGCCGGCGCGCGAACAGGTAGCGCGTGGCGACGTAAAACTCGAAGGGGAAAAACATGGGGCCTGTGCTCTAGGCTCTGGACAGTTCCGCTCGGTGCTCAGCCGGAACCGCTAGGCAATCCCGCGGACCTGCCCTGAACTGCCGGCGTTAGGCTCTGGGCTTCGGCACGAACACAACTACTGTCTACCACCTTGTCGGTGTCCTGCGTGCCAGCCGTTAGCGTTGCTCTTCCGGCGGCTCGTCCGACGCCCCCGCAGGAGCGTCGTCATCCTGGCGCTTCCGCATCAGCGGAAAGAGGATGACATCCCGGATCGAAGGACTGTTAGTCAGCACCATTACCAGACGGTCGATGCCGACACCCTCTCCGCCGGTCGGCGGTAGCCCGTACTCAAGCGCCCGGATGTAGTCCTCGTCCATCTCGTGCGCTTCGAGGTCGCCGCCCGCACGGTCCTCGAGTTGCGCCTCGAATCGCCGCCTCTGCTCTACCGGATCGTTGAGCTCGCTGAAAGCGTTCGCCAACTCCATGCCGGCCACGAAGAGTTCGAACCGCTCGACCGTCTCCGGGTCGTCGGCCCGTTGTTTGGACAGCGGCGACACCTCGGTCGGAAAATCGTGCACAAAGGTCGGCTGTACCAGACTCGGCTCACAGAGCGCCTCGAACAGCTCGGCAGTGATCTTGCCGGGTCCGTGCCCCGCCTGCGGCTCCACGCCGAGTCGGCAGGCCAGAGTCGCTGCCTGATCGCGGTCCCGCAGGACCGCATCGTCCACCGGCTCACCCAGCCGGGCACTGGCCGCCTCCGCGACGGTCGCCCGCATCGATACCCGGCGGTAGGGTGGCGAAAACGAGATCGTCTCATCCCCAAACTTCACCGTCTCTCCGCCGGTGGCGTCGCGGGCCACGGCCGAGAGCAGCTCTTCGGTCATGCTCATCAGCTCGTTGTAATCGCTGTAGGACTGATAGAACTCCAGCATGGTGAACTCGGGGTTATGCTGGGTTGAAATTCCCTCGTTCCGGAAGTTCCGGTTGATCTCGAACACTCGCCCCACGCCGCCAACCAGGAGCCGCTTGAGGTAAAGCTCTGGAGCGATACGGAGAAACAAGTCCATGCCTTGCGCGTTATGGTGGGTAATGAACGGACGGGCCAGCGCACCACCAGCGATCGGCTGCATCATCGGCGTCTCGACCTCAAGAAAGCCGCGCTCGACCAAGAACCGTCTGATGGACGCCAGCACGCGGGCCCGAGTCTCGAACACCTCCCGCGACAGAGGATTGACGATGAGGTCGACGTAGCGCTGACGGTAGCGGATCTCCACGTCGGTCAACCCGTGCCACTTTTCGGGTAACGGGACGAAACACTTCGCCAGAAACTCGACCTCGGCCGCCCAGATGGTCAGCTCGTCGGTTCGAGTGCGGAACAGATGCCCCGCCGCCCCGATCTGGTCGCCAATGTCGAGGAGCGACGCAATCTGATAGTCCCGCTCCGACAGGGCATCCTTACGCAGGTACACCTGCAACCGCTGGCGCCCATCGGAGATCACGAAGAACCGTGCCTTCCCAAAACTCCGGATGATTAGAATCCGACCGGCGGTGCGGGTCTCGACCCTATCGGCTTCCAGCGACTCGCCGGAGGCGTCGCTGTAGTTGCTGACCAGCGTCGAGACCGTATCGGTGCACCGGTACGCGTGCGGATACGGCTGCACGCCGAGTTCGACGAGCGCCTCCAGATTGGCGCGTCTTTGTGCGAGTTGGTCGTTCTCACGTGGTTCGGTCATGACTCAACGCGGTGGTGCCTTTTCGACGGGATGTGACGCCTCGTCCGACTCGAGGAGGCGCCGCACGCCATCGAGCACGCCGTTGACGAACGGCGCCGACTCATCGCCGCTGAACGCCTTAGCCAACTCGATGGCCTCGTCGATCACGACCGCCGGGGGCGCCTCTCCTTCAAGCAGCTCGTAGGTGCCCATGCGGAGCACCAATCGGTCGACGACCGCCATCCGTTCCAACCGCCAGTTCGCTGCGGCGTCAGTAATCAGGGGATCGATCCGCTCGAGCGCGGCCGACGTGCCATCGAAGATCGCCATGGCGAGCCGACGCCGCGTGGGAGTCGCGGCATGCTCGACCCAGAAGCGCTCAACTGCCGCACCGACCTCGGCGGCCGACCCGCCACCAACTTCCTGCAGATACAGGAGCTGGAGCGCTGCGATCCGGGCCCGATGCCGGCCGTCTCTGACCGACCGGGCCGCACTCACTGGGGCGTCTCTCCCACACCGGGTGGGGTGAACTGGCGAAACAGCCGTGCCATCGCAAGCGCTGCTTCCGCAGCTTCCCAGCCCTTATTGGACGAGCCGCTCCCCGCCCGAGCGAGTGCCTCTTCCACGGAGTTGGTGGTCAGCACGCCGAACGTGATCGGCACGCCGCTATCGAGAGCAGCTCTGGTGAGGCCATCAGCTACCGCCGCAGCGATGTACTCGAAGTGTGGAGTCTCGCCGCGGATCAGGCAGCCGAGGCCGACCACAGCGTCCACATCACCGAAGGCCGCTAACCGGCGGGCTGCCTGCGGAATCTCGAACGCGCCAGGCACCGGGGCGACCACCACAGCCGTCTCGGACACGCCGGCCACAGTCAACGCTTCGACGGCGCCACCTCTCAATCGGTCGGTCACGAAGTCGTGGTAGGTCGAGACCACGAGCCCCACCCGGAAATCGCGCGCCTCGCCGGCACCGGTCAGCGTTTCAGCCACCGTCTTCAATGCCCCGTGAACTGAGGAGCACGCTTCTCCAGGAACGCGATGGTTCCCTCGCGCACGTCCTCGGTGTCAAAGGCCAAGCTGAAGGTCGAGCACTCGAACCGAGACGCCTCGGCCATCGACATGTCGACGCCGTAATAGACCGCCTCCAGAATGAGACGCACGGCGACAGGCGCCTGCTCGGCCAGTGTCGCGGCGAGCGCCGTGGTCTCGTCAGCCAGCGCCTCATCGTCGACCACCCGATTAACGAGACCGATACGGTGGGCCTCGGTGGCATCGATAGACGCGCCCGTAAGCATGAGCTCGAGCGCTCGCCCACGGCCGACGAGACGCGGCAGCCGCTGGGTCCCCCCGTAGCCCGGCATCAATCCAAGCCCAATCTCCGGTTGTCCAAGCTTGGCCGAGCGTGCGGCAAGGCGAAGCGTGCAGGCCATGGCCAGCTCACACCCTCCCCCCAGGGCGAACCCGTTGATCGAGGCGATCACGGGTTTTCCCAGCTGCTCCATTTCGTTGCAGAGCTGATGCCCTCTATCGGCCAGGCCACGGGCTGTCGATGGAGTGAGTCTTGCGAGCTCCCGAATGTCAGCCCCGGCAATGAACGCCCGGTCTCCGGCCCCGGTCAGCACCACCACCCGCACACTCGCGTCGGCTTTCAAAGCACTAAAGGCATCAGCCAACGCCGAGACCGTCTCGGCATCGAGCGCGTTCAACACCTTGGGGCGGTTGACGGTAACGGTGGCGACAGCGCCCTCGCGGGAGATCAGGATACGTTCGTCTGACATGACTGGCGTCTCGCTCACTATACTCCAGCGCTCGTGATCGACGGCTCGAACCGAGACTGGACGCCACGGCCTACAACGGAAACGGAAGGAAGACCCACCCGAGAACGACGGCGGTGGCGACAAAACCGGCGAAGATCAGGCCGCCAAATCGAAGCTGCTCCTTCGGTTCGTCCTTCTGCAGGACGGCGAACACAACCGAGACCAGTGCCGCGAACAGAACGAGCAAGAGGAAATGACTGGACATTGGATTCCCGGCAGCGCTACTTCCGGCCAACCGCCACGTCAAATGCGTCGAGACACACAAGCATATTGAGCAGTCCAGACACGATCAGAAACGTGTTCCCATGTTCCCAGGTCGGCGCCACGACCCGGCCCTCCCCCAACCCGGCCAGCGACGCCAGCAGATACGGCACCCCATTGCCCAGATCGGCGAAGGCGGCCAGGAACACCAGCGGTCGCGACGGATCGAACGGCGCCAGTGTTCCCTCAAGAGCCAGGCCGATCACAAACATCAGCGGAATGGCAATCGCGAAGACGAGCCCCTTCTGGCGACGTCCCAGCCAGAGATGCCCACCGCCCGGCATCAACCATCCCAGGAACGCCGCCGTGGCCGCCCGGGTGCCGTCGGGCACCGGAGCCCGGGACGCGCCCTGCCGCTCGGCTACTCGAGCTCTCCGCGAATCACGAGACTTACGACCCATGCTACTGCCGTCCCCAGCCACACCCCGGCCAACGCCCGCCACATCGCGGACTCGTCCACGAGACCGGACCATTCTCCCACCAGCGTGAAGGCTGAGGGGACCGCAGCCAGCCCGACCACCCACCGCGCGAGTATCGTGTCACGTCCTAACGCAGCCCATCGCCGGTCGACTGCCGGGACACATCCGACGACCGTAGGGACTTTGCCTCGTGTAGCGTGCAAAGTTTCCGGATGCCTCGAGCTCCTTCGGCGTGGGAACAGCCAGAGCAGCCCTCCCGGCCGCCGGCGCGGCAAGCACAGCAGGATGCCGAACGCCGCACCGAGGTAAAGACCAGCGCAGCGGGCGCATACCGGCATCTGCACTCCCCACGGATGGAACGAACGTGCCGACTGTTGATGACAGACCGCGCCAGCCGTCAGATACACGCCCGCCGACAGCGCCACAACCGGCCGGCTCTCGAACCCTCGCCCCGCTAACCACGGCACGCCGATGAGCAGGCCGTTCCAGAGCACGATCGCGGATAGTAGACCGAAAAACAGAACCGCCCGCCAACGCCCAGGGTTCACTCGCGAGCTGTCGTCCGGCATGGAGAATCACAATGCCTCGAAGTGCGTCAGGCGCTTGAAGTAGTCGAACCGAGACTGCAATTCCTCTGGGGTCAGCCGCAGGAGCCGATCCAATCCGAAGTCTTCCACGGCAAACGAGGCCAGCGCGCTTCCGGCGATGATCGCGCGTATCACGACCGCTTCGGTCACCTCATCCGCCGAAGCCAGATAACCCATGAAGCCTCCAGCGAACGTATCCCCGGCGCCGGTCGGGTCGGCCACGTCTTCCAGCGGCATGGCTGGCGCCGCGAAAAAGCCCTCCTCGCGAGTCATCAGCACGCCGTACTCCCCGCGCTTGATGATCAGCAGCTTGGGACCCATGCCCTGGATGGCGCGTGCCGCCTTGACAAGGTTAGCTTCGCCGCTGAGTTGACGAGCTTCTTCGTCGTTGATCACCAGCGCGTCGACCCGAGTCAGGACCTTCCGCAACTCATCCGGCGTACCCTCAATCCAGAAGTTCATCGTGTCGGAGGCCACGAAACGTGGCGCCTCGACCTGATCG
Source organism: Acidobacteria bacterium UBA2994 (assembly GCA_002346545.1). Lineage (GTDB taxonomy): Bacteria > Acidobacteriota > Vicinamibacteria > Vicinamibacterales > UBA8438 > UBA2994. Next base: position 164,005 of record DEAA01000013.1, on the reverse strand, counting down.
AGCACGTCAAGTTGAAGCGCTGGATGGATGTTGGCCAGGAACACGAACGGCGTGGGCCTGTAAGACTCCGGCAACGTCGGCTGGAACGATTCGAACACGTTCAGGTGGGTATAGATCGTCTCGCGGCTATTCAGGTCGGAGCTGTACTCGCCTTTCCACCGGAACGTCTCTCCGTCCACCCGCTGCAAACCGGCCAAATCGACTCGTCGGCCGCCAAACACCTCCATCTCGGTCTCGCCGAAGTCTTCACCCACCACGGCCACGAGACGCACGTCGGTGAAGAAGGAAGCAGCCACGCTGAAGTAGGTGGCCGCGCCCCCGACGATCCGCGACCGCTCTCCGAACGGGGTCTTGAGAGAATCGAATGCGACAGAACCGACGGTGAGAATGGGATGCACGTTTCGCGTCTCTAGCTCGACTCGGGATGACGTCGACCGCCGCCGGTCGCCGCGTTCAATTCAGATGTACTTGCCGATGATGGGCGCCAGATCCCGCTTCACGTCGTCGGGGATTAAGTCGGGCCGGGTAATGATAGCCGAGCCGAGCGCGGTGGCACACTCACAGCCCCGCTCGACCGGAAGACGCGACACCGCTTCGCTGACCACCCGCTGCGCGGTCGCGGCGTTCTTGGTCAAAGTCTCGATGATCATGTCGACAGTCACGTCGTCGTGCCCCTCGTGCCAGCAGTCGTAGTCAGTCACCAGCGCCAGCGTGGTGTAGCAGATCTCGGCTTCCCGAGCGAGCTTCGCCTCCTGGAGGTTGGTCATGCCGATGATGTCCATCCCCCAGCTGCGGTAGAGCTGCGACTCGGCGAGGGTCGAAAACTGCGGCCCTTCCATGCAGACGTAGGTGCCTCCCTGATGTACCCGAGCCTCGGTACCCTCGGCCGATGCGGCGGCGATGCCACTCAACACGGAACAAAACGGGTGCGCAAACCCGACGTGAGCCACGACGCCGTTCCCGAAGAAAGTGCTAATCCGCCCCCGGGTGCGGTCCAGGAACTGGTCTGGGATGACGATATCGAGCGGACGATACTCCTCCTGCAGACTTCCGACGGCGCTGGCCGACAGGATCCACTCCACCCCGAGCGACTTCAGTCCCCAGATGTTCGCGCGAAAGTTGAGCTCGGACGGCATCAGCCGGTGTCCCACCCCGTGGCGTGCCAGAAACGCGACGCGCCGGTCGTTCAAGGTCCCAACCACGAAGGGCGCGGACGCCGGCCCGAACGGCGTGTCAACCGTGATTGCCTCACGATCAATTAAAGCCTCCATGTCGTAGAGGCCACTGCCGCCGATGACCCCAATTCGTACCTCTCCAGCCTGTGTGCTCAACGGTCCGTGCTCCTTTCGGAAGCCGGCACCTCAGGCATCTGTTTCAGCTCGACAAGGACGCCTTGCGCCGCCGAGGGATGAATGAAGGCGACCAAACTTCCACCGGCGCCGGCCCGGGGCCGCTCATCGACGAGTCGAACTCCGCGCGCCTTGAGACGATCCAGTGCGACCTGCAAATCGTCCACGCGCAAGGTGATGTGATGGATGCCAGGCCCTCGCCGTTCGACGGAACGCGCGATGGCCGACTCCGGAGCGGTCGCTTCCAGCAGCTCGAGCGAGGCTTCACCCACCGGCAGGAACTGAGCCCGCACCCGTTCGGACGCTACCTCCTCGGCGAGACCTAGCTCGAGTCCGAGAGCATCTCGATAGAACTCAAGCGCCGCGTCAAGATCGCTAACCGCAATCCCAATGTGATCCAGGGTTGTCTTCATGCGTCCAGGGTATCAGCCGCCCTCGCGGTTCGAGCGGTCTCTCAGCAACGTCTCGCTGGCCGCATAGGGATCCAGGGTGCCGTCGGTGATTGCATCCACCGCCCGATCGATGCCGCCCGAGGCTTCCACTCCAGCCACCACCCTGTCCGCCAGAATCTGACGGACCCGAGCCGCCGCACGTTCGCGGCGACGCTCCGTCGTTCCCGCATCGTCATGCTCGCGAAACCTGTCGATGGTGTCCAGCACCTCGCCCACGCCTTCGTTCCGGGTTGCCGTGGTTTGAAGCACCGGGGGGCGCCAGGCCTCGGGCGGGAGCTCTGCCAGGCTGAGCGCAGCCTCGATCTCGGTCGCGGCGCGACCGGCACCGGCCAGATCCGCCTTGTTGACGACGAACAGATCGGCGATCTCCATGACCCCGGCCTTGATCGCCTGGACGCCATCGCCGGTGCCCGGCATCGTCACCACTGTGGTCACGTCAGCGGCCCGGAAAATCTCTACCTCAGCCTGCCCCACACCGACGGTCTCGATGACTACAACGTCGAACCCTGCCGCATCGAGCACGACGGCGGCGTCGCAGGTGGCCCGAGCCAAACCTCCAAGCTTGCCACGGGTGGCCATGCTCCGGACGAACACCCCCTCGTCGCCGGCGTGGTTCTGCATGCGCACCCGATCACCGAGGACCGCACCGCCCGTGAAGGGACTCGACGGGTCGACAGCCAGCACTGCAACCCGACGGCCCCGAGCTCGCCAAGCCGCTGTCATGCGGTCGACCAGTGAGCTCTTACCCACGCCGGGAGAACCGGTGACGCCGACGAGTAGGGCTCCTCCGCCCGCGGCATGCACACCGCCGATGATGGCCGCCGCAGCGGCCGGATCGTTCTCGACCCGGGTGATGGCGCGCGCGATGGCGCGCCGATCTCCCTCCAGTACGGCCGCGATGGTCGCCACAAGTTCCTCCGACATCGATCTCAGTCGGCCTCCAAATACTGCCTGGCGATCACTAACCAATGGGCCTCGTCCCCCGTCATCACATGGGACGCCATCTCGGTTTCGGCGAACTCGCGAACCATCTAGCACGGGGAACGCTGGGCGTCCCTTGGCCGCAGGTCCATCGGTGGCGCACTCTATCACGGGAGCGCGACCCCACTCTTTGCTATCATGCGAACGGATTCTCCCACCACGACACACCCGATGAGACGACCTCTTTTCCTGCTTGTCACTGCGGTGATCCTGCTCGGTCCGGCCGCCAGAGCCCACGCCGATCTGACCCTGTTCGTCGGCACCAACACTGCCCAGGACAACCGTCCGGTCCGCGGTTTTAGCGCCGGGCTGGGCCTGCTCGTACTTGGATTCGAGTTCGAGTACGCCGATACCGCTCAAGATGTCGAGGCCGGGGGGCCTGGACTCCGGACCGGCATGTTCAATCTGCTGGCCCAGACCCCGATCAGCCTAGCCGGACTGCAGTTCTACGGCACCATCGGTGGAGGCTTGTATCAGGAGCGCGGCGCGGGGTTGGGAGGCACCAACTCCGGCAGCAACGCAGGCGGAGGCGTGAAGATCTCGGTCGCCGGACCGCTCAGACTCCGGGTAGATTACCGGGTTTTCTCGCTGCGCGGGTCATCAACCGACAGCGCCTATCAGCGGCTCTATGCCGGCCTCAATTTCGCCTTCTAAGCCCAGGCGGGCGACAAACGCACGACAGCGGTGGGCCAAAAGACCCACTGGCGCCGCAACATACCTGCGCGGGGAACGAAAGGCTATGACCGGTAATCTCGACCCGGGTCGAGGCAGAGGGAAGAACGCTCTGCCTCCTAGTTCACGGCGTTGAGATTGATGGTCTGCTGGCCGCCACCCTGCAGCGATCCAGTGTAGGCCTCGTAGAGCTCACGCACTTCGTCGCCGTTCTCGGGCGGTCCGCCCAGGTACTCGTCAGCGAGGATCTGAGCTACCGCGTAGTTGCCACCGCTCACGACGGGATCAGCTACCAGGTAATACAGTGCGAAGTTGTTCGGTCCGGCTTCGGCCGCCCGGTACACCTTTAGCCCAGACCCCATGCGCGCGCGCTGTGCGTCATCGCTCGATCTCAAGGTCTCGATATAGGCGTCCATCACGCGTTCGAAGTCGGCAGCCTTCGACGGGTCGACCACGTTCAGGATGATCCCGACCTCACCCGTGAAGCCCACGGACGGCTGAGCCGCTGCCTCGGACCGTGGAGCAAACGCGCCACCAAGCAAGACGCCGACGGTTAGGGCCGCGACGGCTGCCGCACCACCCCAGAGACGAGTCCTCCGAGTTCCCATACGCAACATGATCTACTCCTCTTCCTTACACGTACAACAGGGCTGTCCAAGGGCGCTAACTCTACCCTAACCAACCCGTCCAACCCAAACCATCACTCCTGAACTCCACCCACACCATCGGGAGACGGATAGAGCAGCGTCAGATTCTGAAGCGTTTGACCGTCGGCGAATGCGCCAGCATAAGTCTCATAAAGCTCCTGCACTTCGGTCGGAAACGCCTCGTTCAGGATCTCCGGCACCCAGTAGTCCATGTCTGGCACGGTCGGATCAAACACGGAAATATACAACAGGACTCCGCCGTCGAGCGGATCCTCGGCCTTGTACAGCTTCCATCCCAAGGCTTGCCGCCGCCGCTCATTGTCGGGACTGATCGCCATCGCCTCGAACACACGCTTCATCGTCCGCTCGAACGCAGTGTTTTGTCCTGGCTTGAGGAAGCTGAGGATGAGCCCATGATCCGCGGTGAACAGCCGAGCAGTCTCGCGGCTCGGCGGCTCGAGCGAATCGACCGCCCCAAGCGGAAGCACCGCTCCGGAGGTGCCGCTTCTCCCGCCAGTGGCGGTCGAGGGTCCCGGCGACACAGTCGAACCTGGCGACGGGAGAGTCGCCGTACCTGGCGGAGGAGCCGGCGTCTGGACCGGGGCCGCCGGCTCCGGCGAGACGGATTGAGTTGGCGGTTGCGCGGCAGACTCGCCGCGGCCCGCCCCCCAGACAAGGCCAAGGACGAACGAGACCGCCACCACCATGCCGGTGCGCACGGGACTCACCAACGGTCGGTGCTGGGTCATCTGTTTCGATTTCATTCGCATGTCACACGAACACTTGCATGATCTCGTTCGCCAGCAGCATACCCTCCCGGGTCAATCTGAGCCGACGTTGCTCCCGCACGAGCAGACCGGCCGCGACAAACGGCTCGAGCTTACTGCCCCAGCGGTCCCAGGGGTCCTGCCCAAACCGCGCCTCGATCAGGCCAAGATCGATCCCCTCCACCAGACGGAGCCCGAGAAACATGGTATCGGTCAAGCGCTCCTCATCGGACAGTTCACGGCTGGAGCCCACGACCGCCTCTCCCGCTTCCATCCTGGCAGCGTAATCGCCGATGTCGCTCACGTTCTTCCACCGCCGTCGCCCACGTGTCGAATGGGCCCCACATCCGAATCCAAGCCACTCCCCGCCCGACCAGTACTTCAGGTTGTGGCGGGACCGATGGTCGGGTCTGGCGACGTTCGAGATTTCATACTGACGATAGCCGGCGTCTTCGAGGGCAGCAAGTCCGCAGTGATACATCTCGACAGCCGCTTCGTCTGGAGCCTGCTCCCAGCTTCCTCGCGCCATCTCTTCCCGAAGTGGTGCGTTCGGGTAGAGTTCCAGCAGATAGAGCGACGCGTGATCGGGGCCCATGGATATCAGCTGCTCGACTGACTCCATCCAGGCAATGACGGTCTGCTCGGGCAGCCAGACCATCAGGTCGAGACTGATGTTGTCGAACCCGGCCGCTCGGGCCGTCCAAAACGCCTCCACCGCGCGCCCGGCGCTGTGGAGACGGCCCAATCGCTGCAGTTCCTCGTCACGGAAAGACTGGATACCAAGACTCAGCCGGTTGATTCCGGCCGCCCGATAACCATGCAAGCGGTCATTGGATGCCCCCTCAGGGTTCATCTCGAGGGTAATCTCTGCGCCTGGACGCAGGTCGAACGCGTCACGGCACACCGAGAGCAGGGTCTCGACCTCGGTCGGCGTCAATACCGACGGCGTGCCGCCGCCAAAGAAAATGGTATCAACCGGTGTCGCCTCCGACGCCCGGGCAATCTCCCCCTCCAGCGCCACCAGATACCGGGCCTTCAGCTCTGCATCGAGAAGTCCGCGGTTGAAGTTGCAGTAGTTACAGATGGCGTCGCAGAACGGGATGTGCAGATACAGCCCGAGCACTGCCTCAGCCACCGGCGCGGCCACCGGACCACCCGAGATCACGGCCGCCAGGGCGGAGCTTCGCGCGTGCCCGTACCGTCGCCCTGGAAGGCAAGGTCGTCCGACGGGGCTGGCTCTTCCAACGGCGCTCGAGCTCCTCCCCGCTCGGGGGCCCGCCCTGGAAATCGCGGAAGTCGGGGCTGCTGTACTCCAGGAAGTCACACATCTCGCGCAAGCGCGAGTGCATCCGGAAACCGACCCGGACCAGCAGCGAGTCGAGCGCGTCAGGGTCACTGGCGTCTTCGTAGTTGGACGTGAAGATAGTGGGACGCCGATCGTTGTAGCGGGTATTGACCACAAGGTTCATGGTCTCTTCGACCCAGTCGGTAGGCCGCTCGGCGCCGAGGTCGTCGAGCACCAGCAGCTCGGCCTCCATCACCGGGCGTAAGACATCGAGCTCGGAGGTCCGTGTCACCGGGTTGTAGGTCGCACGGATCGTGCTAAGCAGGTCACGGGTGTCGTAGTACAACCCGCGCACCCCTTTGGCAAGCACGACCTGCCGTAGCACGGACACCGCAATGTGCGTCTTACCGATCCCCGGCGGCCCAATCAGCAAGAGCCCTTTTTCGACGACCGGAAACGCCTCGGCGAACCGCATCGCCCGGTCGATCGCGTTGAGCAGCGCTTCGTTCGGATAGGTCACGAAGGAATCGAGGTCGCAGTCTCGATACCGGGCCGGGATACGGGCCGCATCAAGCTGGGTCGTGGCCACGCCCAGCCGCCAACACTCACACCGTTCCACCCGTCCGGCGTCGTCTCCCGGGACGGTACGCCAACCAACGTCGTGACAATGGGAACAGGCCATCGTGGCGAAGCAGAGAAATCAGATCACGGTGACGGCTCTCCGTCCGATTCGACGGAGACTTCGGTGACAACTGGCGTCGTCGGCTCGGCGCGTACCAAGTCGGTTGGCGACGATCTTACCAGGGAGGTGCCCAATCGCTGCTCCCAATCACCAAGACCGCGAGCGAGCTCCTGTTTCACGTACGCCATGAACTCGTTGACCTCCTCCTGCATGCGATCCATCTTGGCGCGCATGTTGAGGATAATCTCGACACCGGCCAGGTTTACGCCCAGGTCGCGCGTCAGCGCCAGGATGGTCTCGAGCTGCGCGAGATCGGCATCCGAATAGAGTCTGGTATTGCCCTCGGTTCGGGATGGCTTGAGAAGACCTTCCCTCTCATACAGGCGCAGGGTCTGCGGGTGGATGTTGTAGCGCCGGGCAACCGCGCTGATCATGAAGTAGCCCTCACCGTCACCCTTGCCCGTCGTCTGTGCTCGTTTTCGTGGGCTCACGTCGTCACCTCTGACCAGAGCCGGGCTCGTACATCTTCAGTGGAGAGCTCCGCCAGATCGTGGAGCAGCTGCTTGACGCGTTCGTCGATGACCTCGGGAAGCACGATGCGGACCTCTACGATGAGGTCTCCCGGTTCACCGGTCCGCGGCGAAGGCACGCCACGGCCTCGTAGTCGCAGGCGTTGGCCTGCCTGAGTGCTGGGCGGAATGCGTACCCGCGCCCGGCCATCGACCGTCGGCACGTCGATTCGAGCGCCAAGCGCCGCTTCGTGGACGGCGACCGGCACGACCAGGTGCAGGTCATCTCCATCTCGCCGGAACACGACATGCGACTGCACCACCACGGTCACATATAGATCGCCGACGACACCTCTTCGTCGACCCACGCTGCCCTTGCCCGGTATTCTGACCTTGGTTCCATCGGCCACGCCGGCCGGGAGCGGCACGGCGACCGCTTCGGTCCGAGAGACAATGCCCTCGGCTCGACAGACGCCACAGGGACGCTGCTGCCTGAGCCCCGTCCCAGCGCACTGTCCGCACTGGCGCGAGAACACCATGTGGCCACGGCTCCACCGAGACTGCCCAGTCCCGGCGCACGCACCGCACCGGCTCTGGGCAACCCGACGGGCGCCAGTCCCACGACAGGCGTCGCAGGGCGCGACGCGTGAAACGGTGACCCCGAAGGTGCCTCCACGGACCGCTTCGTCAAAACCCAAGCCCAGGGTGACCTGAAGATCAATCCCGGCCGGCGGCCCGCCTCGCTCACCAGATGCCTCTGCGCCAGACAGCACGTCGGAGAACAGGTCGCCAAAGGTCGAGGCCTCATCCCCAGTCGTCGACACCGAGAAGTCGAACCCTTCGAACTCGACTTCCGCCCCGGCGCCGGTCTCTCTACGGAGTCCACGTGCGTCGTAGTCCTGACGTAGATCCGGATCGATGAGCGTCGCGTAAGCTTCGCTCACACGACGGAAGAACGCCTCGGCCTCGTGGTCGCCGGGGTTGATGTCAGGGTGGTACTTTCTGGCGAGTCGACGGTAGGCGCGTTTTACGTCTGCCGTCGACGCCGTCTGATCCACCCCGAGAATGACGTAGAACTCCATGAGCGTTCCGGATCGGGAGCCCTACTTGTTCTCCTCGACCACCTCGGCATCGATGACATCGCCGTCGGCGTCGCCGCCTGCTTCGGCACCGCCCGCCGCCCCGGCATCTTCCCCTGGGGCTGCGCCGCCATCCGCCGGCGGAGTCTGACCCTGTGAATACATAGCCTCGGCCGCCTTGTGCTGCGCCGCGGTCAGCCGTTCCATCGCCGCGGTCAGCGCAGCGGTGTCGTCTGACTCAAGCGCCTTCTTCACATCGGCGATGGCCGCCTCGATCGCCTCCTTGTCGGACGCGGCAACCTTGTCTTCGGCGTCCTTCAGCATCCGTTCGGCCGCATAGACGGCCTGGTCGGCCTGATTCCGTGCCTCGATGGCCTCCTTGCGCTGCTTGTCCTCGTCGGCGTGCGCCTCGGCCTCCTTCATCATCTGCTCCACCTCGTCCTTGGACAGACCACTCGAGGCGGTAATGACGATCTTCTGTTCCTTTCCGGTGCCCTGATCCTTGGCCGAGACGTTCACGATGCCGTTGGCATCGATATCGAACGTCACCTCGATCTGCGGCATGCCACGGGGTGCCGGCGGAATACCGTCCAGCTTGAACTTTCCGAGCGTGCGGTTGTCGCGCGCCATCGGCCTCTCGCCCTGGAGCACGTGCACCTCGACGCTCGTCTGGCTGTCTGCTGCGGTCGAAAAGGTCTCGGCCTTCTTGGCGGGGATGGTCGTGTTCCGGTCAATCAACGTGGTCAGCACGCCTCCCAGGGTTTCGATCCCCAGCGAGAGCGGCGTAACATCCAGCAGCAGCAGGTCCTTAACCTCGCCCGCCAGCACGCCGGCCTGCAGCGCGGCGCCCACCGAGACGACTTCGTCCGGGTTGACCCCTTTGTGGGGATCCTTGCCGAACAGCTCTTTCACAATGGCCTGCACCCGAGGCACCCGGGTCGACCCACCGACCATGACCACCTCATCGATCTGCGAGGCGTCGAGGCCGGCGTCGGACAGCGCACGCTTAACCGGCTCGACCGTCTTCTGCAGCAACTCTTCGACGAGCTGCTCGAACTTCGACCGGCTCAGCGTCATCGCCAGGTGCTTCGGACCGGACTGGTCCGCAGTGACGAACGGCAGGTTGATCTCGGTCTCGACCACCGTCGAAAGCTCCATCTTCGCCTTCTCCGCCGCCTCCTTGAGCCGCTGAAGCGCCATCCGGTCCTTGCGCAGATCGATGCCGTCGCTCTTGAGGAACTCGTCGGCGATCCACTCGATGATCCGCTGATCCAGATTGTCGCCACCCAGATGAGTGTCGCCGTTGGTCGATTTAACCTCAACGACGCCCTCGCCCACCTCCAGAATGGAGATATCGAAGGTCCCTCCACCGAAGTCGTAGACGGCGATCGTCTCGTCCTGCTTCTTCTCTAGTCCGTAGGCCAAGGCCGCCGCGGTCGGTTCGTTGACGATCCGGAGCACCTCCAGCCCGGCGATCTGACCTGCGTCCTTGGTCGCCTGGCGCTGGGCATCATTAAAGTAGGCCGGCACGGTAATCACAGCCTGTCCCACCGACTGTCCCAGATACTCTTCGGCCGCCTCCTTCAACTTTTGGAGGATCATCGCGGAGATCTCGGGGGGCGATGATTCCTTGCCGCCCGCATTGACCCGAGCGTCCCCGTTCGAAGCTTTGACCACCTCGTAGGGGACCATCTTCATCTCCTCATCGACTTCGTCGTACTTCCGGCCGGTGAAGCGCTTGATCGAGAACACCGTATTCTCGGGGTTCGTGACCGCCTGCCGTTTGGCCACCTGGCCCACTAGCCGCTCGCCCGACTTCGCAAAGGCGACGATCGAGGGCGTCAGCCGGTTGCCCTCTGGATTGGTCACTACCACCGGTTCTCCACCTTCCATAACCGCGACAACAGAGTTCGTCGTACCCAGATCAATTCCTATTACCTTACCCATAACACCATGTCCTCTAGTAAGTTGCCGTTCATCACCACATAGGCGAGATCTTGATTATCTAATACGAATTAAATTATATAATATGAGTATGCTTATGTAAACATGTACAGATAGCCAGCCCACTCATGAGCCCTCTGCCGGTGCAAATTCTGTCACCGGTAGCATGCGAGGACTGGTAAAATAGCGAGTGGAAGGAGCCACGTGGCGCAACCCACCAACCTCTTCTTGAAACAGGCTCGACTCGTCTTCTTACTGGTCGTGGCGGCCCTCGCGGGCGGAGTCAGCGGAGTGATTTTCGCCTACTCTCCGGACCGCCCGGCCGTAACGACGCTCGACGACTACGCCCCCTCCACCATCACCCGGGTCTACGCGACGGGTGGTGAAGAGATCGGACAGTTCGCCACCGAGCGTCGAGTCATAATCGGCCACGACGAAATCCCCGAGGTCCTGAGACAGGCGCTCATATCGTCCGAGGACGCCAACTTCTTCAACCACTTCGGCTTCGACCTGCGTCGGCTCGGTATCACCGCCGTGCAGAACGTGCTCAAGTGGCGCCGACGGGGCGCGAGCACGCTGACCATGCAGCTCGCCCGCCATGTGTCGCTGGACGGCGCCGACCCACTGGGCATCGAGAAGTTCTGGAGCCGCAAGATCAACGAGGCGATCCTGACGATCCAGATCGAGAAGCGGTACACAAAACGGGAGATCCTGACGCTTTACTGCAACCAGATGTATTTGGGCAGCGGCGCATATGGGGTCGAGGCGGCGGCGCGGCTGTACTTCGGCAAGTCGGCCATCGATCTGACGCTCCCAGAAGCCGCGCTCATTGCCGGCATCTTCCAGACGCCGTCCCGACAGAGCCCGCTGGTGAATCCCGACCTCGCAGTGGAACGGCGGAACTACGTGCTGACGCAGATGGCCGAGAACGGCTTCATCGGCCGTGACGAGGCCGAGGCGGCGATCTCAAGCGCACTGGTACTTACCAAACGAACCCCCGGCCGCCAGCAGGTCGCCACATACTTTGTGGAAGAGGTCCGCCAGCACCTGGAGGCGGAGTATGGTGCCCGCGCGCTGTATGAAGACGGCCTCGAGGTGCACACGACGCTCAACGCCACGATGCAGGTCGCCGCCAACGTCGCCGTCGAACGGCAGCTACGGATCCTGGACAAGCGGCATGGCTACCGCGCCCCGACGGAGAATGTACTAGCGGAAGGCGACACACTCGACGAATACCGCCACCCAAGTTGGCGCTACGCCACCGCAGTCGACGACATCGTGCCAGCCCTAGTGACCGGCACAGAGAACGGCGCCATCCAGGCGCGAGTGGGCGAATACACGACTAGCATCCCCCGAGCCGGATTCAGCTGGACGCGGCGACGCACGGCTGACGAGTTGGTGTCGCCTGGCGACCTCATCGAGGTCAAGGTCAACGCGCTCGATGACGCCGCCAAGGAGCTGATCACGGAACTCGAACAGGAGCCGCAGGTCGAAGCGGCGCTGATCGCTCTCGACAACCGGACCGGCCGTACCCTGGCAATGGTCGGCGGCTACAGTTTCGACCGGAGTAAGTTCAACCGGGCAACACAGGCCCAGCGGCAGCTCGGGTCGCTCTTCAAGGGCATCGTGTTCACGGCCGCCATCGACCAAGGCTACACGCCTTCGTCCATCATCATGGACGAGGAGGTCTGTTTCGACCCGGGCCCGGAGCAAGAGCCGTATTGCCCGTCGAACTACAAGAACGAGTTCCTCGGTCCGGTTACGCTGCGGCACGCGTTCGAACGCTCGATCAACGTGCCGGCGGTCCAACTGATGCACGAGATGGGTCCGGAGGCGGTCGTGGCCTACGCACCCAAGTTCGGCATCACCTCCGACGTGCCCCCGTTTCTGTCGGTAGCGCTTGGAGCTGCGGAGGCGACGCTCGAAGAGATCACGAGCGCCTTCTCGGTGTTCCCCAACCGCGGCGTACGGATGTCGCCGTTCCAGATCACGCGCATCACCGACCGGACCGGCGAGCTACTGGAAGAGAACCAACCCGAGGGCCAGGATGCGATCCCGGCCGACACAGCCTACGTGATGCTGAACGTGATGCGCGGCGTGGTGGATCGAGGCACCGGCCAGGGCGCCCGCCAGCTCCGGTGGCCGCTGGGCGGCAAGACCGGAACGGTGGATGACTTCACCGATGGGTGGTTTGTCGGGTTCGATCCCGACATCACCGTAGGCGTCTGGGTCGGCTTCGACGTCAAGCGCTCACTCGGGAACAGTCAGGACGGCGCATCGGTTGCGCTGCCCATCTGGCGTGAGTTCATGCGGGCCTATATCGAGGACCGTCCCACGCCGGACGGGTTCGTGCCACCCGATAACATTATCTTCCAGACCGTGGACCGAACGACGGGCGACATCGCCGAACCCTGGGCCACGAACGCCATCCAGGAGGCATTCGTCTCCGGCACCCAGCCGGGCTCCAGATTCGAGCGCTAGGTTTCCCGACGATCCCTTCGCCTGGCGGCGTTGCTTCGCGGATCACAACGTACCTGGTTCGCTCCAGGCGCTCCGGCGGAGTCGGCTGGATTACCAAGTAATCCCGGACCTAGCTTAAAGATTCATCTCCTCGCGTCTGCCCGGACTCATACCCAGCCAGAAAACCAGGTCAAGTGCTAGCTGTCTGCTGGACTGGCGGTGGCCCCACCGGCCTTGTTCATCAGATACGCCTTGATGAAGGGATCGAAGTCGCCGTCGAGCACCCGCTCGACGTTCCCAGTGTCCATCTGCGTGCGCAGATCTTTGACCATCTGGTAGGGGTGCAACACGTAGTTGCGGATCTGGCTGCCGAAGTCGATCGCCTTCTTCTCGCCGCCGATCGCCTCAAGCTTCTCCTGCTGCTCCTGCAACTTCTTGTCGTAGAGTTTCGCCTTCAACACCTTCATCGCCGCATCGCGATTCCGATGCTGTGACCGTTCGTTCTGACAGGACACGACGATATTGGTGGGCAAATGCGTGATCCGCACAGCCGAGTCGGTGACGTTGACGTGCTGACCGCCCGCGCCGCTCGAGCGGTAGGTGTCTATCCGAAGGTCCTTCTCGTCAACCTCGATGTCGACATCGTCCGGCAACTCGGGCCACACGTATACCGAGGCGAACGAGGTATGCCGACGGGAGGCCTGGTCGAACGGTGAGATCCGCACGAGGCGGTGCACGCCCGCCTCGGCCAGCAGCAGCCCGTAGGCGAAGTTTCCGGCCACCGTGATGGTCGCGGCCTTGACTCCAGCCTCTTCACCCGGCTGCCATTCGATGATCTCGGCCTTGAACTCCCGCCGCTCTGCCCACCTAAGGTAGGCGCGCGCCAGCATCTCGGCCCAGTCCTGCGATTCGGTGCCTCCGGCGCCGGGATGGATGGTGAGGATAGCGTTCTTGTCGTCGTGCTCGCCACCGAGCATCTTCTTGACCTCGCCCGACTCCACCTCGGTGGTCAGCGCGTCGAGACCCGCCTGCAGATCATCTCCTACATCCTCGCCCTCCGATGCCCAGTCGACGAGCACTTCGAGATCGGTCGCCTTCTGACGCAGCGACTCCGCGAGATCGTGGTCTTCCTGCAACCGCCGGCGACGACGAAGCACCTGCTGCGCCTGCCCCGGTTCCTTCCAGAAGTCGGCCGCCGCGGCCTGCTGTTCGAGCGCGGCGAGCTCCTTAACAGCCTCCGGGGTGTCAAAGATAGCCGCGCAGGGCGGTCGACCGCTCAATCAGCTGTTCGTAACGCCGAATCTGTGCTTCAAGCTCGACTGTCATCGCTTCGATGCCCCTCTTTTCTCGGAAAACGGCGCTCCGGCTACCAGCGCCCAGTCCAGACTCCGACCGACGTGATCAAGGTCACGACCAAGCACAAGTAGGCTAGCAGATCTCCGATCCGTCCATAGACGGTCAATCCGTCAATGAGACGCACCTCCGCATTCAAGATGGTGGTCTCGAACAGGCCACTCCTGGCAAGCACCCGACCGTAGGGGTCGACGACGCCGCTAATGCCGGTATTGGCTGCACGGACCAGATACCGTCCTTGCTCGATCGCGCGCATCGTCGCCTGCTGGAAGTGCTGGTGCGGCGCGGCCGATCGCCCATACCACGCGTCATTGGTGATGGTAGTCAGCAGCTGACTCCCCTCGAGCACAAAGCTACGCACCAAGGCCGGATAGATGATCTCATAGCAGATCGCGGTGCTTGTTAGATGCGGCCCGATCGGCAAGGTCAGGGGTCCGGTCCCTGGCGTGAACGGCACGATCGACTCGACCAGCGGCTGAGCAAAGAACAGCAGCGACGACAACGGCACATACTCACCGAACGGCACCAGATGCCGCTTGTGATACACCGCCTTGGTTCTTCCATCCGGCCCCAGGGTGAATGCGGCGTTGAACAAGCGTACAACCGTATCCCGTTGCCGCTGCGTGCTCCCGAACAGGAGATGCGCCCCCGTGTCACGCGCCAGTTGCCTGATCGCCTCGCCGCCCGGGTGCTCCTCGAAGCCGAAGGGGGTCGCCGACTCCGGCCACACGATCAGCTCGGCACCATCGCGAGCGGTGTCCCGGCTCAATGACAGGTAGCGCTCCAGAATCGATGCGCTGAGCGCCGGGTCCCACTTCTGGTCCTGAGTAATATTGCCCTGGACGAGGCCGACACGCAGTGGCGTGCCCGACTCGACCAGCCGGTTGTCGGCCAGACGGACGGTGCCAAACACGACAACCGCGGCGACTACGCCAGCGGTGGCCAGCATCGGCGTCCGCACCGTGCGCCAGGGCGCCACCAGTGCCATTGCGACGGCGCTATTGACCAGGACCACTATCAGCGTAACGCCATGAACCCCGAAGAGACTGGCCAGCTGAGCCACCGGCAGCACGCTGGTCTGACTGTATCCGAGCAGCTCCCACGGAAAACCCCCGAGGAGCCAGAGCCGCGCCAGTTCGGTCGTGAGCCATATGGGCGCGGCCGCCATCAGCGCCAGCGAACCGAATCGTCGGAGTAGCAGTGCCGTGAGCGTCGCCCAAGCCGCCGGAAAGGTGGCAAGATACAGAATGAGTAGCCCGTTGAGCACCATCGCCAATGGGCGGGGCATGCCTCCAAACTGCATCATGACCTGGGTCAGCCAGGGCAGTATGCCGGCAAAGTGCACCAGGCCGGCCACCAGGCCCGCGCTGAAGGCCAGCCGCGGCGGGGCCCCGCCGGCCATTGTCACCAAGAGCGGCACCAAGGCTACCCAGGCTGCCAGCGGATGGCCCCAAGTCGGGAAACTGAGAACAAGGAGGACACCAGACAGGGCGCCGCTCAGCAGCAAGCGTGAGGATCTGAACGCGGCAGGCGACTCCGGAGACACGCGTGTCAAACCAGAGGCGCTCAGGGCTGGATCACCCAGGGCGTGAACGCCTCCTCCGTTTCCAGACGCTCCCTGCTTCGTTCGGCCTCGGTGGAATTCTCGAACGGACCAACCCGAACCCGAAACACGCCGACCGGCGCGCCGTCGGCCGGCGCCACGACCACAGCCGAATACCCCCGGCCGATGAGCCGATCGGCAACCGCCTGCGCCTCAGCCGGATCGCGTAGCGCCGTCACCTGGACCATGTACCCGTCCGGCTCTGTCGGCGGAGGCGTGGGCGCCTCGGCCGCGGAGCGAGCGGACTGGGACGGCGCGGGCTCGGTCAGCTCATCGTGGTACGACAAGTCCTCGAGCGGGGAGGTTCCGTCGTCGACTGTAGCCACATCGGTGTCAAACAGCACAGCGCCCGCCAGACCGGACTGCAGCGGGTCTCCGGCGCCCATCCGTTGGACGGGCAAACCACGCCCGACAAGCACACCGCACAGAAACACGATGACGGCGACTACAGTCGCCATCATCGCCACGAACACCAGCTGCTTAGCGCTCGGGGGCGCGTCAGTCTGAACGCTGTTCGCCATCGTTGCCATCAGTCGACGTGGGCTTAAGCAGGTTCAAGAGCTCGATCGGCACGGGGAACAGGATGGTGGAATTCTTCTCACCCGCGATCTCAGTCAGGGTCTGGAGGTAGCGCAGCGTCACAGCCAACGGCTGCCGAGAGATGACCTTGGCGGCTTGCTGGAGTTGTTCCGACGCTTTGTACTCGCCCTCGGCGTGGATGATCTTTGCACGCTTCTCACGCTCCGCTTCGGCCTGGCGAGCCATCGCCCGCTGCATGTCGTCGGGGAGATCGACATGCTTCACCTCGACGGCCGACACCTTGATACCCCAAGGGTCCGTTTGCTGGTCGAGCAGTCGCTGGAGCTCCTGATTTAGCCGATCACGTTCAGACAACAGGTCGTCGAGCTCCACTTGACCGAGAACGCTCCGCAGTGTCGTCTGGGCCAGCTGAGACGTGGCATAGTGGAAGTTCTCGACCTCGACGATGGCCCGCTGCGGGTCCATGACCCGGAAATAGATGACCGCGTTGACCTTCACCGACACGTTGTCGCGCGTGATAATGTCCTGCGGAGGCACGTCCATGACTATCGTCCGCAGCCCCACCCGCACCATCCGATCGAGCGGGGCGAACACCAGGACGATCCCGGGCCCCTTCGCGTGCGGCAGCAGCTTGCCGAGACGGAAGATCACCCCACGCTCGTACTCGTTGAGAATCTTGATCGAGTTGGCGAGATAGAGCGCCACCACCATGAGAAAGATCACCAACGGATTCAACGGCATCAATTCGCTCCTTTAGTCCCTGACTCGCGCGGCGGCTCTGGAACCACGGTGAGTGTCATCCCGTCTATGCCGACCACCTTCACCCTTGCCCCACGCGGGATCGCCTGGCCGGCGCTCGCCGACCAGATCTCGCCGTGAGTTGCCACCCGACCGCCCCCCCCTGGAGCGATCGCGTCGATGACCTCGCCAGATTCGGCAAGCATCCCGGCCGCACCGCTCACCGCCGGCCGGAGTTGCGCCCGGACGGCTAGCCGCACCAGCAGCCACACGATTGTTCCCAGGGCCGCCACCGTCGACAGGATGAACGGCCACCCAAGCTGGAACTCGGGCGCGGGAGAGTCGATGAGCATGACCAACCCGAACGCCATGCTCGCCACCCCGCCGGCGGCCAACGCCCCGAAGGTCGGGGTGAAGACCTCCAACACCAGCAGGACGAGCCCGAACAACAGCAGCAGGACACCGACGTAGTTCACCGGAAGAATCTGGAGCGCGAAGAACGCCAGCAGCAGACAGAGGCCGCCCGCCACTCCCGGAAGAATTGCTCCGGGACTCCAGAGTTCGATCGTCAACCCCAGGGTGCCCAGGCTCAGTAGCAACACCGCGATCTGCGGATGGGCGATGGCACTCAGTAAACGCTGGCGCCAGTTCATCTCGACCTGCTGAACCGCAGCACCGCGAGTGCGAAGCACCTGGAGTTCGCCACCCCAGCGCTCCACATGGTACTCTTCGAGGGCCGCCAGCAGCGCGTCGACGTCGTCGACTACCAGGTCGATGAGCGGCGGCTCGGCCGCCAGTGCCTCCTCCTCGGTAAACGACTGACTGTCGAGGACCGCCTTCTCTGCCAGCTCAACGTTACGCCCCCGCTGGGCTGCCAGCGAGCGGGCATAGGCAGCCACATCCGACGCCGCTTTCTCAGCCATGGTCTCGTCCATTGGCTGGCCTGAGCCGGCCACCGGATGGGCAGCGCCGATGTGGGTGCCTGGTGCCATCGCGGCCACGTCGGCGGCGATAGTGATCAGGAATCCCGCCGAAGCGGCCCGGGCGCCGCTCGGCCCTACGTAGACCGCGACCGGAGTCTCGGCCTCAATAATGCTGGTGTTGATATCGCGGGTGGAGTCCACCAGGCCGCCCGGCGTGCGCAGGACGAGCACCAGGAGCTCGGCCCCGTCAGCATCAGCCCCAGTAATGGCCTGAGTGATGAACTCCGCCGACGCGGGATGGATCAGGGCGTCGACCTCGGCAACGTGTATCACCGGTGCCCCGTCGCCGCCGCCGGACTGGCCCACCGCGACCACCAACCCCAGGCAGGACCACGAAGCGCCCAAGATGATCAGGCCCAAGGCTAGACGGGTACGGTGGGTGGTCATGGCGACGTTTCGGCGGTGCCGGATGGATGAGACCCCTTCTTCCAAACGGTATCGCGGCCCTCGATCGAACGCAAGGCAGGCCGCGATCAGGGCGCATTCGAGGTCTCGCGACCCGTCGTGTCCACGGTCAGCTCGCAGGCGGGTTGGCCGATCGCACAGCACTTCGATGACTCCGCCTCGCCCTCCAGGCCGAAGACCTCTAGGCACCGCTCGATGACGGCGCAATAGAACCGGCACATGGGCCGCTCGGTCGGTTCGCGGACCTGGCAGAAGAGTGAGCCCTCCACGGTGACCACCGCCACCCCGCGGTGCACTCGATGCTCCAGACGCACCTCATCGTGGAACTCACGGACGACCCAGTTGGCCACCCTGAGGACCCCGCGCACGCGGAGAGGCTGCGGAAGCCGGTTCAGTATCGCGCGACTAGTCCCAGACAGCGTGTCTAGCGTCCAGTCGGTGGTATAGCGGCCGGCCTTCGACATGACCGCTTCGTAGGCCGCCTCCTCGCGAAGGAAACTGATGACCGCGGTCACCCGGGCTCGGCCCAACTGACCCTCCCGAATCCGTTTGGGCGTAATCCAGCTTTCGTAGAACTCGACCCGGGTGGGCATCAGCTCGGTGATCGCCTGATGCAACCCGCTGGCGAGTGCACGTCCGATTTGCGGCTCCGACATGAGGAACGGGGGATCTGCTAAGGTAACGGGCTAGTGACGCTGACCGCGGCCATAATCGCGGGCGGCCGGGCACGTCGGCTCGGAGGCCGGTCGAAGAGCGACCTGGCCGTCGGTGGCGCGCGTATCATTCACCGGCAGCTGTCCGTACTGGGACAGGTAGCCGAGCATGTCCTGATCGTCACGAACGACCTTAACCGCTTCCGGACTTCAGGACTACGGGTGTGCGCGGATCTTATAACGGCCGCCGGACCACTGGGTGGGATCTATACCGCGCTGACGCGCTCCCCCACCTCGCACACACTGGTAGTCGCTGCCGATCTGCCGTTTCTGCACGGGCCGTTCCTTCGTCACCTGCACCACCGACTGGGTGATGCCGACGCGGCGGTCCCACGTGACGACGAGGGGCTGCAGCCGCTGTGCGCGGTCTACGACCGCCGCTGCGCGCCGATACTACGAACGAAGCTCGATGACGGCCGGCTCAGTGTGATGGACATGCTCGACGACTTACGGGTTACTACAGTCGGCCCCGTCGAGATCGGCGCCTTCGGGCGCCCGACGCGGCTATTCTGTAACGTGAATACTCCCGAGGACCTGGCCCAGGCCACGAACCTGGCCCGCACCCGGACCGAAGACCACCTGGCACCCATCCACCCGGCTCGCTCATGATTCTGCCGCTCCACAGCACACTCCGAGAACGGATTCTGCACGCGCTTCGCGACCGCTACTCGCTTGACGAGGCATCGCTTCCGTCGGTGGTCATTGAATACCCGCCACAGCGGCGCATGGGCGACCTCGCCGTCACGGTGGCGTTCGAGCTAGCCCGAACACTGAGAAAGTCCCCCCGCGTCATCGCGCAGGAAATCGTCGAGACGATCGGCGCCAAGAGCGAACTTGGCCGTCTCGAAGCCACCGGCGCCGGCTATCTGAACCTGTTCATCGACCGGCCGGCTTTCTGCCGCGCCTGGCTAGGCGGGATCGCGGCAGCGGCGCCGAGCGGTGACGCGGTCAAGACTATTGTTGAGCACACCGCCATCAACCCAAACAAGGCAGCCCACGTCGGTCACCTCCGCAACGCCGCCCTCGGCGACACCCTCTGCCGGTTGCTCACCTATCGGGGCGCCTCGATTGAGGTGCAGAACTACATCGACGACACCGGGGTTCAGGTAGCCGATGTCATCGTCGGGCTGCGAGTGCTTGAGGACAAGAGCCTTGATGAGGTGGTCGCACTTGCCGACGAAGACCGGTTCGACTACTACTGCTGGGATCTCTACGCACGGGTGACCACTTGGTATGAAGAGGACGAGGCGCGCCTGTCACACCGTCGGGACACGCTCCACGACCTCGAGCACGGGGTCGCACCTACGTCCAAGATCGGCGCGATCGTCACCGACCGGATCGTCCGCTGCCATCTCCGGACCATGTCCAGGTTCGGGGTCGAGTACGACCTGCTCAGCTGGGAGGGCGACATCCTCCGGATGCAGTTCTGGGACCGCGCCTTCGAGATCCTCAAGTCGACCGGCACGGTCTTCCTACAACCGGAGGGCCGGCTAGCCGGCTGCTGGGTGATGCCGATCGACGAAAGCTCGGCCGAGGACGAGGACGTCTCGGACGACGCTGCCGACGCCCTCGACACGCGGCTCAAGGTCATCGTTCGTTCAAATGGGACGGTGACCTACGTTGGCAAGGACATCGCCTATCAGCTCTGGAAGTTTGGGCTGCTGGGCCAAGACTTCCACTACCGCTTGTTCGGTTACCAGGACTCCGGTCGCCCGCTCTGGGCGACGACCAGCGGCGACCCGTCGACCGACGGCACTCAGGGGCCAGTCCCAGCGTTCGGACAGGCCGGAGCGGTCTACAACGTCATCGATACGCGTCAAAGCTACCTGCAACAGCTCCTAATCCAGGCTCTGACGGCGCTCGACCATCCGGACGAAGCGGAGCGTTCCGTCCACTTCTCCTACGAGATGGTGGCGCTCTCCAAGGCCACGGCCCAAGCCCTTGGCTATCAGACCGAGGATAACGGACGCCCCTTCGTCGAGGTCTCGGGCCGGAAAGGCCTGGGCGTTAAGGCCGACGACCTGCTCGACCAGGTCAGAGACCATGCCGAGCAGGAGGTCGCGAACCGACAGGTGGACCTCGATGCGGAGGGCCGACGCCGGATCGCCACCATCATCGCCACCGCCGCCATCCGCTACTTCATGGTCAAGTTCTCGCGCGGTAAGGTAATTGCGTTCGACATCGACGAGGCCCTGAGCTTCGAAGGCGAGACCGGCCCGTACCTGCAGTACGCAGCAGTGCGAGCCCGGAAGATCCTCCAGAAGCTAGAAACAGAGCTTGCTCTCGATCGAGACGCCATCCTCACCGGGCTCGACGCGCTGCCCTCCGAAGGACTCGACGACGAAGAGGGAGACGGACTCTGGGATCTAGTACTGGAAGCCTCACGGCTCGACGAGGTGGCGGAACAGGCGGTGCGCACGCTCGAGCTTTCCGTGCTGGCAAAATACGCCTTCGGCCTAGCGCAGCGGTTCAACACGTTCTATCACAGCAGTCCAGTGCGAGCGGAGGAGCGGGAGACGGTACGGCGATGGCGCGCCGTCGGGGTCCTCTACTTCGAGAGCCAGCTGACCCGAGCCCTGGATCTGATGGGCTGTGAGGTGCCGGAACGCATGTAACGCGGCATCTCGTGACGTCCCGGAGCGAGTGTAGGTGTCCGGTTCAGGCCGCGCGGAGCCGCGCTACGGTCTCGACATGGGCCGTGCCCGGGAACATGTCGAGCGCTACCAGTTCCTCCAACCCGTATCCCGCCTCAACGAGCGCCCTCAGATCCCGCGCCTGCGTCGCCACATCGCAGGACACGTAAACCAACTCCGCCGGACGGTGGTCAATCAGGGCGTGCCTCACATCCGCGCTGAGCCCGACCCGCGGGGGATCGACGAGCACAGTCGCCCCTCTCAGATGGGAGTCGCCAGCCAGATAGTCCTCAACGGACGCCTCCACCACGTAGACGGCTGGCACCAGCGGTTCGGCGTTACGCCGCAGGTCGGCGGCCCCGACCGGATCCTGCTCGACCGCGATGACACGACCGCCTCTGGAGGCCGCTAGCGCCACGGCAAACAGCCCGACGCCGGCATAGAGATCCACAATCCTGTCCTCAGTTGCCAACCGGTCCACCGTGGCCACGAGCTCCGGCGTGAGATAGCGATTCGCCTGAAAGAACGACGTCGGGTGACGCCCGAGCGACAACACACCGGCGCCCGGGGTAGGGAGGAACGAGGAGAGCGGATCGATCACGCGCGTGTGGCCGGCCAGCACGCATGGGGGAGCGGCCACTCGCGCCGACGAGAGCGACCAGCCACTCACCCCGGCTGTTTCGAGCATCGGGGTGAGCGTGGCTTCGGCCACCGCAAGATCAGTTTCGACCTGCAGGTGGATGACCCGCTGCCCGCCGACCAGATCCTCGGCCAGTTCAAGCGACTCGACCCCGGCTTCGCGAAGCATCGGCGCGCTCGACTCGAGCGCGCCGATCACCCGTTCAGTCGCCGGCAGCAGCTGGGACGTCTCACTCACCGCACACAACTGATGGGTGCCCGACAGCAGGAACCCGAGACGCCCATCCTGGACATGCAGCCTGGCCCTGGCGCGATACCCCCGTTCGGGAGACCCAACCACGACCGGACCGCCGCCCTCAAGGGGGATCCGGCCAATCCGCCGGAAGGCGTCAGCCACGATCTGCGACTTAAGCGCACGCTGCCGCTGATAGTCGATATGGGCGAAATCGCGTCCACCACACAGCTCATCCCCAGCAACGGAGCGACGATCGGAACTAGCGTCGAGCACCTCGACCGTGTTCGCCAGCAGGAGAGACGGTCGCCGACGTTCGACACGTGCCCGGACTCGCTCGCCGGGAATAGCGCCAGACACCAGCACGACCCGCCCATCATGACGGGCTATCATCCGCCCCCCCACGGCGGGACGCTCTACGTCGAGCTCGATGAGGTCAACCGGCGCGTCGGTCATGGTTCAAAGACGATAGTGGGTAGCTTGAGACGTCGCCGCAACAGGCAACCGACGGCGGCGTAGAGGGCACTGTCGTAGTCGGCGGTCGACATCCTGGAACGGAAGCCCCGAAGCTCTCCCTCGGCTGCGTCGACCAGAGCCGGCACGAGCTCATCCGCCGCCGCCCGGGAAGAGGCAAGCAGCGCCGCATCGATCTCCGCCAAGCTGGCAACGACTCCGTCTCGCGCGGCGCCTCTCGTCACACCAACTTCGCCCAGCGCGTCGAGTGCCCGGATCGCTGCGTCGAGCGCCGCGTGCAACCCGGCCCTCATCTCCGGCTCAGCCAGCAGGTTCGTCAGCTGCGTCTGGACCCGTTCGAGATGGCGAGGAAGACTGCGGTGTCGGCTCACCGTAGGGGCCAGCTCGCCAGAGGCCGGCTTGCCGTGTGTCTTGTCTACGGCGGCGGTCACGCCAACCGCCCGTCGCCACTCATCGAACGCGGCCAGGACATCTGCCTCGCAGTGCTCGATCCGAACCGGTCTGGAGCGCCCCCCAATCGCTCGCTTTCGTGTCAGCTTGCGGTCGATTCCTTCGGTAACCACCCGGAACGGCACACCGTCGGCCGCCCATCGGCTGATCCGTTCGAAGGCGGGGCCGACGATGCGGATAAGGTGCCCGCCGTTCTGCCGGCACAGGTACGCTTCGATCTCCCGGCAGTATTCGGCTACATTCACTGGTTCTTCTCTCGTCGGAGATGGCGTACCTCGCCGCCGGTCAGGCGCTCAATTCCGTGTTCGGTGCGAACGAGCAACGCTCCATCGGTGTCGACGCCGACCGTCGTACCTTCCGCCCGCCCTTGCGGTCCCGACCAGGTGACCCTGGTGCCGGCGCTCGAGGGCGCCAACCGGCTCCAGCGTGCGCAAAGACCGAGCGTGTCCCCTCGCGCCAATGCGTCGACGCTGGAGGCCAACGCAGCCAACACCTCGACCAATAGCAGGTCCCCGTCCACGGGCACGCCGGTCAATCCGGCGACCGACGCGGCCTGCCAGGACAGCTCCGTGGGCCAGGCACCCTCGGCCAGATTGATCCCGATGCCCACGACGACCCTGGACGAATCACCGTTAGCCCGGACAGTCGCGTTCTCGGCCAGGATCCCGGCCACCTTGCGTCGCTGGCCGTCGACCACCACAACGACGTCGTTCGGCCACTCCAGCTCGACCGGGAGCGATACCACCTCACGCAGCGTCTCTGCTACCACCACACCCGTGACCAGCGTCAACAGTGGCGCCGCCGGCATACGTAGCAGGGCCGACAGATAGAGACCGCTACCGGATGGAGAGAACCAGCGGTTGCCGTGCCGTCCGCGTCCGGCGGTCTGGGCACGGGCTACTACGACGGTCCCGTGGGGGGCGCCCTGGTCGGCCAAGCGGACGATCTCGTCGCTGGTCGAGCCGACTTCGGCAAACAGGTGCAGGTTGCGACCGAAAGGATCGATCCGCGCGGCGCTCCGTCGAACGCAGGCCGCAGTCTCCTTCTCGTCCCCTGGCCAGCTCACGCCTCGCCGTCCTCCGGAAAGGCTAGGCGTCAAGCTCGACCGGGACGACCGCTGCGGTCACCGCCTCGCCGACCCTGCCTGCCAACCGCACATGATTGGCGGTTACTCGCACGCCATCATATAGCCCCATCCAAACGGCGCAGGCCTCAAGCGCGCGCAGGATAGGTGTGGTCGCGCCGGTGTCCAGCAACGTCATCCGCCCCTGGCAGACATCGGCGAACGCGCGGATCTCGCTGGCGACACCGCACAGACGTGACAGAAAGTTGATGGGCGTCTCCTCGGTCGTGACATCGCCCCAGCGTACGTCTTCGGCCAGCGCCCATCGCACAACCTCCCGGTAGACCGCGGGACCCAGTGACGCGAACGGAGCCACTGTCACAGCGTCAACTCCTCGAGGATCTGCTCGAGCTGGGACCGGCGCTCGAGCGCGGCCCGCTGCTGCGCTTCAGCCTCGGAAACCACCTCCGGCGCCGCCCGCTCGCGAAACTTCGGGTTGCCCAGCTTCCCCTCGAGCCCGCCGAGCTGCTTAGCCAGCTTGTCGAGCTCTTTGCGCACGCGCGCCGTCTCGGCATCGCGATCGATAACGCCGGCCAGCGGCAGATAGAGACGCATCTGACGCACGACGCGCCGGACCGTATCCGGGTCGCGCTCGACCGTCTCAGTGAAGGTCAGTGTCTCGAGACCAGCCAGTCGCCTGACGTAGTCGCCGTGCCGGTTGAGAACCGTACGAACGTCATCATCGGCCCCTTCGATGAGCGTCACGATCTTCCGGGAGGGCGGCACCCCAAGTTCGGCGCGCACCGTTCTGATAGTGGTAACCACCTCCTGGAACAGTTCGATCTCGGCTACCGCGTCCAGATCGGTCCATGCGTCGACGCGTTCGGGAAAACGGGCCCGGGTGATGGTGCGCGCCTGGCCGTCAGGGGTCAATCCGTCACCCGGCACCGCCGGCAGGGTCTGCCAAAGCTCCTCGGTCACGAACGGCATGAACGGATGGAGCAATCGGAGCACGCGATCATGCACGGTCAGCAACACCGCTCGCGCCCGGTCCAGTTCCGCTCCCTCGGCCTGCAGGTGCGGCTTCACCAGCTCGATGTACCAGTCCGCATATTCGTGCCAGAAGAAGTGATAGAGCCGATCCGCGGCCACGTCGAAACGGAAGGCCTCGAGCGCCGCGCCCACCTCACAGGCCAGCACGCTCGACCGATGCAGAATCCAGCGGTGGATCGTCTCGAGCTCGCCTCGAGCCGGCACCTCGGGCTGCTCTTCGAGGTCGTCGGGCAGATTCATCAGCAAGAACCTGGAGGCATTCCAGATCTTATTGACGAACTGACGATAGCCGCGGAGCCGTCCCTCGGACAACGAGATGTCCATCCCGGGCGACGCCAGCGCAGCCAGCGTAAAGCGAAACGCATCGGCCCCGATGTCATCCATCACCTCCAGCGGATTGACCACGTTGCCACGCGACTTGCTCATCTTCTTGCCCTGTTCGTCGCGTACCAGTGAAGTGATATAGACGGTCTTGAACGGTACCTCCCCGGCGAACTTCATTCCCAACATCATCATCCGAGCCACCCAGAAGAAGATGATGTCCAGCCCGGTGATCATCACGCTGGTCGGGTAGTAGCGCATCAGGTCCTCGGTCTCGTCCGGCCACCCCATCGTACTGAAGGGCCAGAGTCCCGAGCTGAACCAGGTGTCGAGCACGTCGGTGTCCTGACGGAGCTCTGCCCCGCACGTGCAAGCCTCCGGCGCCTGCTCCTCGACGCGCACGGCCCCGCAGGTATCGCAGTACCAGGCGGGCACACGGTGGCCCCACCACAGCTGTCGAGAAATGCACCAGTCGTGGATATTCGTCATCCACTCGAAGTAGGTGCGAGCCCAGTTGTCAGGCACGAACTTGGTGCGGCCGTCCTCAACGGCGGCGATCGCTGGCTCGGCCAGCGGCTTGATCTTGACGAACCACTGGGTAGACACCAGCGGCTCGACGACCGTCCCGCAACGGCTGCAATGCCCCACAGCGTGGCTGTGGTCGTCGACCTGCAAGAGCCGGCCGTCTTCTTCGAGCTGCGCCACGAGCGCCTTGCGCGCCGCGAAACGGTCCTGGCCCTCGTAGTGCCCCGCAGCGGCGGTCATCTTTCCGTCCTCGCCGATCACTGCCACCTGCGGCAGATCGTGGCGCTGCCCCATCTCGAAGTCGTTAGGATCGTGCGCCGGCGTCACCTTCACCGCACCGGTCCCGAACTCCCTGTCTACGAAGTCGTCGGCGATGAGCGGCAACTCGCGGTCGAGAATCGGCAGCCGCAGGGTCTGCCCGATGTAGTCCCGGTAACGCTCATCCTCGGGGTGTACCGCCACGGCGGTATCGCCCAGCATTGTCTCGGGCCGGGTGGTCGCCACCACCACGCCGTCGCCACCGTCGACCGTCAGATACCGGATGTGGTAGAGCTTCCCCTCGACTGGGTCGTGGGTCACCTCAAGATCAGAAAGGGCAGTGCGGCAGCGAGTACACCAATTCACGATGTACTTGCCGCGGTAGATCAGTCCATCGCGGTAGAGGGTTACAAACACCCGCCGGACCGCACGCGAGAGGTCGTCGTCCAGAGTGAAGCGCTCCCGGCTCCAGTCCACCGACGAACCAAGCGTCCGCATCTGGCTGGTGATCGTGCCATGGCTCTGCTTAGCCCACTCCCAGACCCGCGCCTCGAACGCCTCGCGGCCCATCGCGTGCCGATCGGTTCCTTCTGCCGCAAGCTGGCGCTCCACCACGTTCTGCGTCGCGATACCGGCATGATCAGTACCCGGCAGCCACAGAACATCGTGGCCGGTCATCCGTTTCCACCGGCTGACGACGTCCGGTAAGGTCTGGTTCAGGGCGTGGCCGATATGAAGCACTCCGGTAACGTTTGGTGGCGGCAGCACCATGCTGAACGCAGGTCGTGACGATGACGGATCGGCCCGGAAAGCGCCGGCTTTTTCCCAGAAGGCGTACCATTTCTGGTCGACCGTCGTATGGTCGAACCCCTTCGACAGCTCACGCATGGCATTTCATGGTATCAGCCGCCAGAGGCGGCCCAGGTTACGGATGGTGGACGAAGGTGCGGCCGGTCAGGACTACTTAATCCGATCGAACTCCTCACGCACCAGCTTCTCGGCGACCAGCGCTACGACCTGGGCAACAAGGTCGTTCGTCACGCTATCGGAGAGCCGGTCGATGACGCGCTCGGTCACCCGATCGATAAAGGCGTCATCGTCGGCCGGCGACGCCGCGCCCGACCAGGCCGCGGCTGCCGCCGACGTGCCGGTCCCGCCGCGCTCGGCCGCGAGGAGCGCCGAAAACGCGTCAGCCAGCGACGGCGGTGCCACACGTCCGGCGGACGGCACATCCACCGACGCAGGCACCAGCGGGGCCGGTTCGACCACCGACTTCAGTTCGGTCGGAGCCGGCTCAGAGATAGCGGGCGCACGCACGTCTGGGTCCAGGTCACTCAACTCGGCATCGGTCACAGGGTCATCAGAGGAGGGCGATGCAACCGGCGCCGCCGACACTATGTCGCCCTGCGGCTCGTCCTCCAAAGACAGGGTCTTGAGCGCACCTTCGAGAGCGCTCAACGCACCCTCGAGAGAATCGATCTCCGCAACCGCGTCGTCGCCGCTCGCCGGCTCCGGACTCTTGGCCGGCTCCTCGATCGTCTCATCCGCCTGGAGTCGATCGAACGCATCATCCATCCGATCGAGGTAGTCGCCCAGCGGGTCATCCGTCGAGACAGCCCCCTCATCGCCAATCGCATCCACCTCAGCCGGAGAATCAACGAATCGTATTTCGCTCGGCAGACTCACCTCGGGCGGATTCGGCTCGGGCGAAGACGCCGGCAGAGCGGCCTGGGACGGCGGCTCAGACTCGGCCTCCTCGGAGGCCGCCGCAGATGGAGTCGGCGCCGCCAGGCTCGCACCGAGCAACTCCTTAACCCGGCTGATGACCAACTGCGGTTCGAACGGTTTAACGAGCACGGCGTCGCACCCGGCCTCGCGAGCCCGATCGCCATCCACCGGCTCAAACGCTCCGGTCAGTAACACGACGGGAATATGCCGCAGTGACGCGTCCCGCTTAATGTAGGTCGCCACGTCGTAGCCGTCACGCTCGGGCATCCCGGTATCCGCCAGCACGATGTCGGGCGGCTCGGCCGCGATCCGGTCGAGCGCCTGCTGTCCGTCGCCCACGGCCACGACACGGATATCTTCGTCGGCAAAGGTGAGCTCGATCACCCGCTGAATCGTGACGCTGTCGTCAGCCAGAAGAAGCGTATGTGACATCAGGTCCTCAGGCAGGCATCGGGCGGTGATGTTCTCGGATGAAGGTCACGATGTCGCGCATCGGCGTCCCTGGCTGGAACACCCCCTCGATTCCGATGTCGCACAGGCCAGGCAGATCCACATCCGGAATGATGCCTCCCACCACCACCAGCACGTCGTCGAGGCCCTTCTCCTTAAGCAGCTCCATGACCCGGGGACACACGTGGTTGTGGGCACCAGACAGGATCGACAGCCCGATCACGCCGGCGTCCTCCTGGAGCGCGGCCTCGACGATCTGCTCGGGCGTCTGGCGAAGGCCGGTATAGATCACCTCCATACCCTCGTCTCGCAGGGCACGGGCGATGACCTTGGCCCCACGGTCGTGACCGTCGAGCCCCGGTTTGGCGATGATGACCCGGATCTTCTCCATCTGGCCGCTCGACCTACCCCTGCATTCGGAACGCCACCAGCTCCCGGACCCGCTCCTCTCCAACGGTCACCGACAACTCGATCAGGTAGTCACCCCTGGGGAACGGCGCCAACGTCACCGCCGTCTGATGCCCTCCTCCCGGCGCCTCTTCTACAGTTAAGGGCACAATCGGCGTCCCCTCACGACTGAGCAGCTGTGCCTCAGGTCGAACCAGGTCGCCGGGCGTATAGGTCTCGAAGCGGACCAGCAGCTGGTCGGTCCGCCGGAAGTACCGCGTCGCCGTCGGCAACGGCTCGGCCTCGGCGGCGATTTCACGGAACTCGATGGCGTTGGTCGCCCGAAACACGGCTGGCGTGCTGAGCATGAGGTCGACACCGGTGAAATCCGGCACGACGACCTCGTCCACCCGCCGGTCGATCACGTCGCCGAACTCGTCCTCAATGGCGGCGTTGAGCTCCAGTGCCCCAGGATCGGCCTCGAACTCGGCAGTGGTCTGGCTCTCGCCGGGAAGATCACCGCGAAAATAGGCCCCCTGGTCACTCATCGCCATCAGCATCACCTGTGACGCCGACTCCTGACTCTGGCTCCGGCGATCGCTCACCGGTTCCCACACAAATTGCACCCTGGTCTTACCGTTCTCAGCCCGCTTGGCCCCCACCCAGGTCCGGACGAGCCGGCCCCGCGAGGGCTCGGCCAGCGTGGTCAGCACCCGGTCGATCTCAGTCGGCACCGGGGGCTTTGGAGGGGCGAGCATCCGGGCTGCGTTGGACTCGGTCAGCGCGTAGTAACCCTTTCGGGCCCGCACTGTTACGTCCTCGCGCTTTACCTTGACTTCGACCTCGTGGAACTTGCCGTCGGTAGGACGCTCGGACGAGGTGTAGCCAAGCAGGTAGTACACACTCGAGTCGCGGACGATCTGCGCCAACCCTGGTCCAATGTCGTTTCTATTGACGATGGCTCGCCCATCGCTCTCTTCGGCCAGCACATAGAGGGTGTCCTGGAGATTCCGGAGCATCGCCTGATCGGTGTCATGGGAAACCGCGACCTGGCTCAAGTCGTATTCATAGACCGCCAGCCCTCGTGGGTCGACCATGTACAGGCTGGTGTTGTTCCGGTTAGCGACATCGGCGGTGTAGACCAGATTGGCCCGCATCGACGAGTCCTCGAAGAACCGCATTGTCTCCTCGGCCCGGCTCTCTCCGGCCAGCGGGTTGTAACGGTTCACGGCGCGACCGATCGCGCCGCCCAGCGCCGACTCGTCTCGATGCTGTGGCGGCACGTAGTCGGTGTAGCCCTCCGAGAGCACGATGACCGATTTACGTCCCTCTCGTAGCCCCCCCAGATGAATGGCTAGGGCCTTAAGGGCCGACAGGCTCACATCGTTGCGAATCTTCTCGACCACCGTGGTCGGGTAGTAGGCGTACTGCGATTCATAGGTATTCCGTGGGTCGTAATCCCACTTGCGACCCTCGAACGCCTGGAGCGCTCGGATGACTTGCTCGTGGTCGCGAGTGAGCTGCACGTCGAAGAGCGGCGTCAGCGGATACATCACGCCGACCAGGTCGCTCGGCCCGAGTTGGGTCCGGACGAACTCCACCAGCGGCTCGGTCATCCGTATCGCGTTGTAGTCGCGGACGTGGTAGTCGTCGAGGAAAAAGACGAAGATGCGGGAGTCTGAGCGCGCCGCTTCACGGTCCTGGTCGTATTCGTTCCGGATGCTCGAAGCCGGTGGCAGATCCGAGTCAAACTCGCCAGTAACCTCGATAAGCTCGAAGTTCTCGATCTCTTGCGGAATGTCGTCCTCGAAGATCTCGAAATCGTCAACCGTGAGGTCGAGGACCGGGTTGTCATCATCGTCGAGGATGATGGCGTCAACGCGGACGTAGTTGATCTCGGACCGGAACACCGGCTGGTCCGACTCGGACTCGTCGGTCTCTTCGGCGCGTTGGTCACCGCCCTCGGCCTGCGTCGACGGCTGCTCCTCTGGCGGCTGCGGCGCTCCCGCTGGCACAGCGCCCAGCCCAGGCGCTGCCGACCAGAGCAAGAGAATCAAGAGAATCGTCACCGACCCCGCGACGAAGGCACGCGGACTCCACCATCGGATGCTGGACATGGTCGCCGTCCCTTCAATCTGGACCCGCCTCACCACGGTGGATCCTCAAGAGCGCTGACCGTTTGATAATACCACTGGCATTCAGACGCCTTGCCGACCCGCAACGTTGTTCCAGGCGAACGCGGCGTGTCTGGTGACTCGGCCAACGGCGGAACGCCATCATTGTCCTGGCGAAACCGCGCATCGCAAGGTTTCGCCACTCGCTAGCGGTTCTGGGAAGCGAGGCGGGCGAAGATCGGCGTGAGCCGCTCCAGCGTCTTGGGCGGCGACTCCGGCACGACACGGGTATCCCCCACCACGGTCATGAAATTCGTGTCGCCGTTCCAACGGGGCACGAGATGGACGTGGAGATGTCCTGGCACCCCGGCGCCAGCCGGACGGCCCAGATTCACCCCGATGTTCATCCCGTGCGGCTGATACGCCTCAGTGAGCCCCATCTCGCCACGACGGGTCCACGCCATCAGCTCCCCCAATTCGGCCTCGGTCGCGTCGGCCAGCGACCCGATGTGCCGGTTGGGGGTCACCATAATGTGACCGTTGTTGTAGGGATACTTGTTGAGGATGACGAAGCAGGTCTCGCCACGCGCGACTATCAGCGCAGCGGCATTGTCGCCAGCCTGGGCAGCGCAGAACACGCACCCCTCATCCGACACGGCACCGGTCACGTAGTCGAGCCTCCAGGGGGCCCACAATCGCTCCAAAGTCTCACCGCCAGACTGGCGAGCGCTAGTAGCCGGGGGTCCCTGAATCGGCGCGTGGGACGAACGTGTTGTCCGACTGGACCTCGGACGCCGTTTCCTTGTTGATGAGCTCCTTGAGCTCCTTGCCCGGTTTGAAGTAGGGCACCTTCTTCGGCGGAACGTCTACCCTATCGCCCGTCTTCGGGTTGCGGCCTTTGCGCGGCTCCCGCTGACGAAGCCGGAAGCTGCCGAAACCCCGCAGCTCGATCTTCTCGCCCCGCCGCAGCGCAGTAATGATGCTCTGGAAGACCGTCTCGACGATCACCTCCGAGTGCTTCTTGGTCAGGTCGGCGACGCGAGACACTTCCTCAACCAGTGCCGCCTTCGTCATGCTGCCGCCTGTTGCCAAGATGTCCTCCGTGCCGGACCGCTATTTGGTCTGGTTCTTGAGATGATCGAAGTGATCTCCGAGCGTCACCTCAGGTGAACCGGACCCTCCGCCGAACTCCTCCCAGTCCGTCTCGTAGTCGTCAGACTTAAGCGCGCGGATACTGAGACCGATCTTCCGTTCCGAGGGACTGAGCTTGATGATCTTCATGCTTGTGACCTCGTCCACCTTGAGCTCGACCTTGTCCTTGCCGTGCTCTTCGTCGAACTCTGACACGTGGATAAGCCCCTCGATCCCTTCGGCCAACTCGACGAAGGCGCCGAAGCTGGTAATCCGAACCACCTTCCCCTCGACCACCGACCCGACCTTGTTGTTCTCGAAGAACTCGTCCCAAATGTCGGTGGCGAGCTGCTTTAACCCAAGCGACAGGCGCTGGTTGTCGGGGTCGACGTTGAGGACCATCGCCTCGACCTCGTCACCCTTCTTGAGCACCTCCGACGGATGCTTGAGCCGCTTGCTCCACGACATATCCGAGATATGGATGAGCCCGTCAATGCCCTCTTCCACTTCGACGAACGCGCCGAACTCGGTGAGGTTCCGCACCTTGCCGGTGA
The DNA here is from genome assembly GCA_002346545.1 of Acidobacteria bacterium UBA2994. Classification (GTDB taxonomy): domain Bacteria; phylum Acidobacteriota; class Vicinamibacteria; order Vicinamibacterales; family UBA8438; genus UBA2994. The sequence goes on along the minus strand of DEAA01000013.1, from coordinate 130,831 downwards.
GCGTAGTCCCGATTGCATAGGTGTCTGCCAGCTGATGCCAGGGGTTTGACTCGATTTGCTTCAGTCCCAGCGAGATCCGTCGCGCCTGTGGGTCGACGCCGAGCACCATCGACTCGACCTCATCGCCGACATTCAGCAGCTTCGAGGGATGCTTGACCCGCTTGCTCCAGGACATCTCCGAAACATGGATGAGCCCCTCGACGCCAGCCTCGATCTCGATGAAGGCCCCGTAGTCGGTGAGGCTCACCACCTTGCCGCTGACCCGCATGCCCACGGCATAGCGCTCTTCCACCGCGGTCCATGGATCGGCGTGAAGCTGCTTGTAGCCCAGCGAGACCCGTTCTGTCTCGCGGTCGAACTTGAGCACCACTATGTCGACTTCGTCGTTGACCTTGAAGAGCTCCGACGGATGTGCGGCCCGCCCCCATGACATATCTGTGACATGTAGCAGACCGTCGATACCACCCAGGTCGATGAACGCGCCGTAGTCGGTGATGTTCTTGACTACCCCGCGGAGTACCTTGCCCTCCTCGAGGGTCTCGAGCGTGTGCTTCTTCTTCTCTGTGTTCTCCTCTTCGAGGAGCACCTTGCGCGACAGCACGATGTTGCCGCGCTTCTTGTTGACCTTAATGACCCGCATACGCAGCTCTTCGCCGCGCAGCGCGTCGAGGTTGCGCACCGGCCGGACGTCCACCTGCGAGCCGGGCAGAAAAGCCCGCACGCCGATGTCGACCGCCAGCCCACCCTTAATCCGTTCGATGACGCGGCCGATGACCACCTTACGGTCGTCGTAGGCCTTCTCGACCTCGTCCCAGATCTTCATCTTCTCGGCCTTCTCGCGCGAGAGCACGATATGGCCGTCACGATCCTCTGTGCGCTCCAGCAACACGTCTACCGTGTCACCGGGCTGGACGATGCACTCGCCTTCCTCGTCGATGAACTCCTGGAGCGCGATCATTCCTTCCGACTTGTAGCCCACATCGACGACGACTTCCGAGGAAGACACCTTTAGGACCGTGCCCTTGATGACCTCGCCTTCGGCGATGTTCCGGAAGCTTCCTTCGTACAACTTCAACAGGTCGGCGAACTCCTGCTGTCCCGCGCGATCCTCATCGTCGTCGCGGGCCATGAGCATCATCGGCGCCGGCCGTGGCTTCTCCGAACCGGCTGACTGCTCGGCGTCCTCTACCTTCGTCATGGAACTGGGTATCTCCTGTGTCGTGCGTACGCCCGTGCGGGCGCGGTGGCCAGAACGACGGGGCGCCAACGCGAGCCACACAGGCCATGCGTCGACCACCGTCGTTTGGCGATAAGCCTCGGACTATATGACAGTTACCGAGACCCGTCAATCTGAATCGGGAGCTCCGACGGCCCCCTACGGAAGGGCGCCAAGACGGGTCTGAACGATCTCCAGCACCCGCCTGATGACACCGTCGAGTGGCACGCCGGTCGTGTCGACGAGCACGGCGTCGTCGGCCATCGTCAGTGGCGAGTTCTGCCGAGTCCGGTCCGAGTGATCTCGAGCCTCGAGGGCGGTAGCCACGTCCGACAACGCGGCCTCAGCGCCTCCCAACCCGTGTGCCGGGTCCGAGGCACGCCGCGAGGCCCGCTCCTCGGCCGAAGCGTCGAGGTAGATCTTGACGTCCGCCTCTGGAAACACAGTGGTGCCAATGTCACGCCCTTCCATCACCAGACCACCGGTGGCGGCGTAGGCCCGCTGCCGGCGCACCAGCACCTCCCTCACCCCGGGCACCCGGGCAACGCGGGCGGCCGCGCTGTCGATCTCCGCCGTCCGGATGGCACTGGTGACGTCGTGTCCCTCGACCTCGACCGACCGTCCAGCGAGGCGCAGTTCGACTCGCTCGGAGAGATCGGTCAGCAGCGGCTCATCATCGAACGAAATTCCCTCATGACCAGCCATCCAGGCCACCGCCCGATACATCGCGCCGGTATCGACATACCGGCAGGACAACGCCTGGGCGACAGCACGCGAGACGCTGCCTTTACCGGCGCCAGAGGGACCGTCGATGGCGATCACTGGGGGTCTAGTTAGGGAAGTCTCCGTCACGACGTTCGTTCCTCCGGCGCGCCGGCGTCAACGGCGCGGCGTAGCGCCCGCACCTCGGCGGGCGTCAGGTCCCTAAACTGTCCGGGACGCAAGCCCTGGTCTCGAATAGGTCCGATGCGCACACGACGCAGCCGGACAACTGGATGTCCCACCGATTCGCACATATGCCGCACCTGACGCTTCCGTCCCTCGCGGATGCCGATCTGTACCAGCGCCTGGTCGCCTCGCTGACCACGACCGGCCCCCAGCAGACGCGCCGTCGCGGACGCCGTACGTCGACCCTCCACCGAGACGCCGCGGGCTAGCCGCTTCAGAGCCGCCGCGCTGGGCACGCCTCGGACGCGGGCCTCGTAGACCCGCTCGACGCCGTGGCGGGGATGCGTCAACTGGGCCGCCAGCTCGCCGTCGTTGGTCAACAGCAGCAGTCCCTCGCTATCGTAGTCCAGCCGACCCACCGGATAGACCGACTCGCGTACCCCTGCAATCAGATCCATCACCGTGCGCCGCTTCTGCGGGTCGTCCCGAGTCGTGATAACCCCGCGTGGCTTGTTGAGCAACAAGTAGCGTCGGCGTCCGGCTCGCCCCACACGGCGCCCGTCGACCTTGATCTCGTCCACCTCCGGATCGGCCCGGGTGCCGAGCGTCTTCACCACCTGGCCGTTCACCATGACCCGCCCGTCGCGGATGAACCCTTCGGCGGCCCGTCGAGAGGCCACGCCAGCAGTGGCGATGATCTTCTGCAGGCGCGTGCCGGAGGGCTCGTCGGAGGTCTGCTTGCCCATCGTGATCTGACTTTAGACTTGCTCTAGTGAACCGGCTCGTCGGCGGCGGGCGCTTCGGACTCATCTGAGACCTCCGGCACACCCGTGCCCTCTTCTATTGGCTCGAGGTCAACGGGGTCGGCCTCGGCTTCAGCGTCACCGTCTTCGTCGAACGGGAGCGGTTCGGTGGCTGGGCCTGGCACGCTGAGCGCGGGGGGCACCTCCATCCCCAGCGCCTCGGCCATCTCTTCAACCTTTGGCAAATCCTCAAGATCAGCCAGACCGAACCGGTTCAGGAACTCGCGTGTCGTGGCGTACAGGAAAGGACGTCCGATAACCTGCTTCCGTCCGACGACCTTGACCAGTTGACGCTCGAGCAAGGTACCGACGACGCCGGATGTATTGACGCCACGGATGTCGGCGATCTCGGGACCGGTGATCGGCTGCTTATAGGCAATGACCGCGAGCGTCTCCAGCGCCTGAACCGACAAACGCTGTTTCGACTGCTCGTGAAACAGGCGGCGCACCCACTCGTGCAGCTCGGGTCGCGTGCAGATCTGATAGCCGCCAGCTACCTCTACCATCTGCAGCCCGCCCCGCGCTTCATAGTCCGCCTGCAACATCTCGACCGCCTTGGCCACATCTTCCTTCGGCTCGCCCTCGAGCAACTGGAAGAGCGTCTTGGGCGTCACCGGGTCGGGCGACGCAAAGATGAGCGCCTCGATGATCGGTTTCAAATGGTCGTGGTCGGACATGGGGATCGGGGGGCTCGTCAAGAGTCAGAAGATTCGTCGTCGGCCCCTACGGGCTCGGCCTTTTCGGTTACGGCGTCGTCTCCGAGCGGCTTCGGGGCGTCCGGCGGTCGGTCGCGGCGGTGCACGCGAATCGGACCGAAATTATCGGTCTGGTAGACCCGGATCAGCTTCAGCCGGATCATCTCCAGCACCGCGAGAAACGTGGTAATCAGCTCGCCTCGGCTGCGGTCGTCGTCGAACAAGTCCTCGAACCCGCAGCTATCGACCTTGGCGAGCTTGGCCACCAGTTCCCGTGTGCGCGCCTCGATCGAGATCTCTTCTCGTGGCAGCGGGACACTCGGGCGCTCCCGCGCGCGCTTGAGCACCGTCTGAAACGCCTGAAGCAGGCCGAACAGGTCGACTTCCAGCTCGCGCTCGAACGATTCGCCGGCAAGGTCGGACAACCGCTCGTCTGGCAACCCCCACTGAGCGCTCCGCACAGTCTCCTTCTCGTGCAGCAACTCGGCAGCGGCCTTGTACTTCTGGTGCTCGATAAGCCGGCGGATCAGGGCGTCGCGCGGATCCTCGCTCTCGCTTTCCTCATCCACGTCGGGCTCGAGCCGGGGCACGAGAGTGCGGGCCTTGATGTGAATCAGCGTGGCCGCCATCACCAGGAACTCGCCCGCGATGTCGAGATCGAGCTCCTTCATCAGGTCCAGGTAGTCCAGATACTGCCTGGTGATGAGAAGGATCGGGATGTCGTAGATGTCGACCTCCTGCTTGCGAATCAGGTGGAGCAGCAGATCGAGCGGCCCCTCAAAGTTGTCCAGCTTGACCGGGTAGTCCTCAAGGCTTGACTCGAAATTGGCCGGACGGGAGGCGTCTGGTTCAGGCATCCCCGTAGTCCAGCTTCACCGCGGTGCGAACGTCCTTCATCGTCTCCTGGGCGATGCGACGGGCGGTGACGGAACCGTCGAGCAGGATCTCGCGCACCCGGTCGGGCGTAGAGAGCACTTCCGCCCGGCGCTCGCGCATCGGGTCGAGCACGGCGTTAATGGCGTTAGCCAGCTTCTTCTTCACCTCGACATCGCCCACCGTCCCGGACCGATAGCGGGCCTTGAGATCGTCGACCTCGGCCGTATCCGGGTTGAACGCATCGTGATAGATGAACACTGGGTTGCCCTCCACGGTGCCAGGGATGTCAGCCCGGACCCGCTTCGGGTCGGTGTACATCCGCATAACTTTCTTCTGCACCGCCTTCGCGTCGTCCGACAAATCAATGGTGTTGTCGTAGCTCTTGCTCATCTTCCGGTTGTCGAGGCCCGGCAGCCGGGGGAAGGCAGTGAGCAACGGCTGCGGCTCGGGGAACAGCTCGCCGTAGAAGTTGTGGAACCGGCGCACCACTTCGCGGTTCATTTCGAGATGCGCCACTTGGTCCTCGCCCACCGGCACAAAGTTCGCCCGATAGATGAGCACGTCAGCGCCTTGAAGCAGCGGGTAGCCCAGAAAACCGAGCGACGAGAGATCCTTCTCTTTGAGCTGCTCTATTTGCTCCTTGTAGGTGGGGACCCGCTCCAGCCAGGGAATAGGCACCGTCATCGACAGCAGCAGGTACAGCTCGGCGTGTTCGGGCACCAGCGACTGCACGAACAACGTGCTCTGGTCGGGATCAATGCCGGCAGCAATCCAGTCCGCCGCGTTGTCGTAGGCGGCCGCGGTCAGCCCGTCGGTATCGGCATACTCGCTGGTCAGCGCGTGCCAGTCGGCGACGAAATACATGCAGTCGTAGGTGGACTGGAGCTCGGCCCACTGGCGGAGGGCTCCGACTAGATGTCCGAGGTGGAGCTTTCCGGTTGGACGCATCCCGGACACAACACGTGGCTTCACGGCAACAACCATCCCATGAGAAATGACATCGGCGGCCCGATCAACTGCGACAAAGTACCGGTCACCATCAGCAGGATCAGGATGAAAAATCCGTAGGGCCTGACCAGCCGGTCATAGCGGCTGGAGATGGCCTCTGGCAGCACGCCGGCCAAGACGTTTCCTCCGTCCAGCGGCGGAATCGGCAACATATTAAACACTGCCAGCAGCACGTTCAGCTGCAACATGGCGAACCCGATGGTCACCAGGAGACCCGCCATTCCTTCCGACGCGCCCAGACCACCAGGGACCGCCGACAGGAACAGCGATGCCCCCACCGCGAGCACGATGTTACTGGCTGGACCGGACGCCGCAATCACCAGAAAGTCGCGCCGGCGACTCTTCAGATTGAGGGGATTAACCGGCACCGGCTTAGCCCAGCCGAAGATGAATCCACCTGCCAAGAAGCCCATCACTGGTAGGAGAAACGACCCGACCGGATCCAGATGCACTAGTGGATTGAATGAGATACGACCGAGCCGCTGAGCCGTCCGGTCGCCATACCAGAGGGCCGTGACCGCGTGCGCCATCTCGTGAATGGTGAGCGAGAACAGCAGGACGGCGAGGACGATAGCGAACTGTCCAAGATCTGGCAAAGCGTTTAAGGATATCGCAGGAGGAGGTCAGAAGCGGCCGGCCGGCTTAGGGATCTCGCTGGCGAAGTGGTCCAGCACGGCGTCAGCCAGTTTAGGCCCAAGCACCGGGACGAGTTCCTCTCGGGTGGCGCGCCGGATTTTGGCCAGACTGCCGAACCGCGTAAGCAGTGCACGACGCCGACGAGGACCGACACCAGGGATGCCATCGAGCTCCGACCTGAAGTCGCGACGAGCTCTGGATTTCCGATGAAACGTCACCGCGAAGCGATGCGCTTCGTCCCGGATCCGCTGGAGCAACAACAACCCGGTACTGTCGGTGGGAAGAATCAGCGGTTCCGAGGCATCGCGGGTCACCACCAGTTCCTCCTGCTTGGCCAGCCCGACGGCCACCAGGTTCGACAGCCCGAGAGTAGCGAACGCCTCGTAGGCCGCCGAAAGTTGCCCCTTGCCCCCATCGATGACTACCAGATCCGGCAACGGTCCTCCATCGTCGAGCAGCCTGCGATACCGCCGGCCAACCACCTCCCGCATTGCGGCGAAATCGTCGAGCAACCGGTCTGGCGGCGCCTCCCTCTGGTTCCGCCGCGGGCGGCGAGAACGCACAGGCGACGGCTCGGGTGCTCCACCGAGCAATTCTGTGCGGTCTTTGTCCCACTTCACACCTTTGACCCGATACTTTCGGTACTCCTTGCGGGTCATCTGGCCGTCCTCGCACACAACCATCGAGCCGACCGTCTCGGCACCCTGAATCGTAGAGATGTCGAAACACTCGATCCGCCGCGGCACGCCGGGCAACCCCAGCGCCTCGCGCAGCTGGTCGAGCGCCTCCGTCCTGGCACGGCCCTCGTCGCTAAACCTGGAACGGTAGGCGATAAGGGCGTTCCGAGCGGCGAGGTCGAGCAGACCTCGTTTGTCACCCCGCTTGGGCACAGCAAGGCGCACCTTCCGGCCACTACGCTCACTGAGCCAGCTCTCGATCGCCTCGTGGTCTTCGAGCTCGACCGGTACATGTACCTCGGGCGGCGCGGTCCGTACCTCGTAGAACTGCTGAAGCGCCGCCTGCACAATCTCGCGCTCTGGCGACCCCTCCCCCGCAGGCGGCTCGGTGACCAGCTCGACACGTTCAATGACACGACCACCACGCATCTGGAACACCTGCACCACGGCTCCCGCCGGCCCAACCCTGAAACCGAACGCATCGCGATCGCCCAAACGGGCCGACGACATCTTCTGCTGCCGGTCGCGCAACGTTTCGATGGTGCGAATGGCATCCCGAGTGTGCGCCGCCTCCTCATAGCGGAGGTCCTCTGACGCGTCCCGCATCTGCGCATGCAGCTGTTGGATCAGCTCGTCGTTTCGGCCCTCGAGGAACATGCGAGCATGATCCACGGTCTCGGCATACTGAGCCTGGGTGCAGATCTCCTCGACACAGGGCGCTACACACCGATTGATGTCGTACTCCAGGCAGGCGCGGTCGCGCTTGCCGGTTATTACCTCGTTGCACGAACGGATGCCGAAGAGCTTGTGGGTCAGCGACATCGTCTTACGGGCCAGCGTGGCCGGCAGAAACGGGCCGGCGTAGTAGTTGCCATCGCGGGGATCAACCAGGCGGGCTACCTCGACACGAGGAAACGCTTCAGAAGTGGAGAGCTGCAGGTAGGGGTAGTTCTTGTCGTCACGCAGCAAGATGTTGAACCGAGGTGTCCGCTGCTTGATGAGATGGCTCTCGAGCGCCAGCGCCTCGACCAGCGAGTCGGTCACGATGACCTCGAGCGCCGTCACCTCGTCGAGTAGGGCGTTGGTCTTGGGGCTCGAGCCGTAGGCGCTGAGATAGCTCCGCACCCGATCCCGCAGCGACCGGGCCCGGCCGATATAGATCGTCTCCCCGGTTCCATCGGCGTAGAGGTAGACGCCCGGCTGCTCAGGTAGCCGCGCAATCTGCGCCTTGAGATCACGGATCGCCATGCTAGAGTGTGAAGATCGTTCCCGTCGGGCGGGGCCGCTCAGGGCACCTGTTGGCAATTATATCGGGCGGCCGAGAACGGCTCCCTCTATCGATCCTATCCAGCCCAACATGACCTTCACGGGCGCCATCGGCGCCGCCTGTATGTTTCCGCTGCGCCTCATCATCGGGGCCAGCGTTGCGCTCGGCATTCACCCGAACGTCCTGACCCTAATCGGCGTCCTCATCAACTTTGCCGCCGCCTGGCAGTTCGCGCAGGGCGACTTTATCGCCGCCGGACTCATCATGACGGGCGGGAACATCTTTGACTTCATAGACGGCAAGGTGGCCGAGGCCACCAATACCAAATCGGAGTTCGGCGGGTTCTGGGACTCTGTGATGGACCGGTTCTCGGACCTGGCACTCTACGTCGGAGTGCTCTACCTCTACGCGGAGCTGGGCCGCACCGACTACGTGATACTGGCGGCTCTGACCATGATCTTCTCAGTCATGACGAGCTACATTCGTGCCCGAGCCGAGTCGATCATCGAGAAGTGCAAGGTCGGCTTCATGGAGAGGCCCGAGCGGATCGTGCTGGTTATGATCGGCGCCTTCACCAACCGGATGGCTGGGGTACTGTGGGTGATCCTAGTCCTCTCGGTGGTCGCCGTCTTCGACCGGATCTACTACACCTGGCGAGCTCTGAAGAAAGAAGAGGCCTCCCCGGCCTGGATGGGCAAATCGATCTTCACCCTGCCGGGACGCGCCGTCTGGCACGCCTTCTACTGGACCTTCGACCGCGCCACCTGGCAATACGACCTGATGGTCATCACCATCCTCTCCTGGGTATGGCTTGTCCCGCCGGACTGGATCAACGACCCGGTCGCCAGCGGCCCCGGTCTCATAGGCATCATCGCCAACTGGTTCTAGGTTTCCCGACCCAGCCACCTGACGGCGTTACCGCGACGGCCACAGCCTACTTGGCTGCCGCTCATGGCGGTTACTCCGGGCACAGCGGTTTCGATCGAAGCCTCGTCGACGACTCCGAGAAAGCTCTCGACTCAGAACCCAGCTAGACCACTTCGCGTTCATCGGCACCCAGATCGAACGCCTTCCCTTTGAAGTCGATGTCGTGAGCCGCGATCTTGTCCCGGAGGAGCCGGCGCACCTCACCGTAGTACTCCCGGGGAACGTCGAGCTGTCGCACGGCGCGGCGGGTGCGATGAATCAGCACCAAAGCCAGGGTGGGCTCCTCTTTCCAGGACAGGCCGCCGATGGCCGCGTAGGGCAGGAATCCGGTGTTCGACCAGATGCCGTCGCGATAGAAGCCGCGTCGGATCTTGAGGCTGAAGGGGAATGCGTAGGCGTAGTAGATGAACATCATCGCCTCGCCGAAGGCATCGACGGGCGGTCGACCGCTGACCACGATCTTGACGAACACCAGCACGCCAAAGATCAGCCCGAACCCGAGTGAGATCGCATACGAGCGCGACTTCGGGGTGGTCCAGGAGAGCACCATGCTGTCCCGCAAACGCCAGTAGCGGAGGACTCGGCCGAAGAGAACGAGATTGACGACGAGAAAGCCTGCCCCCAGCACCCAGAGGGCATAGGGCAGGACACGTTGAAACGCGAGCGGAACTAGGTCGCCGAACGTCACCTTCTCCGGGCTCAAACGCGCGACTGATACTCGCCCGTCTCGGTGTTAACCCTAATCTTGTCGCCGTTGGTGATGAAGGGCGGCACCTGCACCACCAGGCCGGTCTCGAGTGTCGCCGGCTTCAGCTGGGCATTGGCCGTGGCCCCCTTGATGGCGGGCGCCGTCTCGGACACGGCCAGGTCGACCGTCATCGGCAGATCGAGGCCTACGGGCTCACCCTCATACAGCGATACCTTGATGGTGGCCTCGGGCAATAGATAGTGGGCTGAGTCGCCGAGCGACTCGGCCGTCATCTCCACCTGGTCGTAGGTCTCGAGATCCATGAAGTGGAATGTCTGGCCGTCGCGATAGGTGAACTGCATCTCGCGATCGTCAAGGGTCGCGCGCTCGACACTGTCGGCTGAACGAAACTTGTGGTCGTGGAGCGAGCCCGCCTTAAGGTTCCGCATCTTGGCCTGGACGAACGCCTTTCCCTTGCCCGGCGTGAGGTGCGTAACGTCGAGCACACGCATTAGCTCGCCGTTCATCTTGATGAGATTACCTTTGCGCAAACGTGTCGCTTGAGTCGAGTCCATGGATCCTGTCTATCAGTGTGGTCAGATCTAGCCGCGGCCATCTACACGACGCCGAAATCGTACCATAGCGGCCGGTCAATCCCGGCCGTCGGCGTAGCCCGACGGGCCGCCAGAAAGCAACGGGCGGAGGTAACGTCCGGTGTGCGAGGTCTCGTCCACGGCCACCTGCTCCGGCGTGCCCTCGATGACGATCTCCCCGCCACTTGCGCCACCCTCCGGCCCGAGATCAATGACCCAGTCGGCGGTCTTGATCACGTCGAGGTTGTGCTCAATGACGAGCAGGCTGTTGCCGCCCTGGAGCAACTTCTTGAAGGCCGTCAGCAGCTTGGCGATATCGTCGAAATGCAAACCTGTGGTCGGCTCATCGAGGATGTAGAGCGTGCGGTCGGTCTTGCGCGACGACAGATGTGAGGCAATCTTGATGCGCTGCGCCTCCCCACCCGACAAGGTCGTGGCGGGTTGCCCCAGGCGCAGATAGCTCAGTCCGATCTCGTCGAGCACCGCGAGACGACGCACCACCTTTGGTGACGTGCTGAAGAATTGGAGCGCCTCGCGCACGGTCATATCGAGCACTTCATCAATGCTAGCGCCGCGACAGCGCACATCGAGCACCTGCGGTTTGAACCGCCGACCGGCGCACTGGTCGCACGGTACGAACACGTCGGCTAGGAACTGCATCTCGACCTTGACGACGCCTTCACCCTCGCAGGCGTCGCAGCGCCCGCCCGGCACGTTGAACGAGAAGTGGCTCGCGGTCAGGCCGTTGGCCCGGGCATCTTTTGTCTTCGAGAACAGCTCGCGGATCGGGTCAAACGCTTTCAGATAGGTGACCGGGTTCGACCGCGGCGTGCGTCCGATGGGCGCCTGGTCCACCAACTTGACGTCGGTGACGAGCTCGGCCCCATTGAGTTGATCGTGTGCGCCGACCGGCTTGTCCCACTCGCCCTTGGCCCGTTTGACCGCCGCATAAATGACGTCGTGGACGAGGGTCGACTTGCCCGACCCACTAACCCCGGTGATGACGGTCAGCGTGTTCAGGGGAATCGCGACGTCGATACCCTTGAGGTTGTTTGCACGAGCGCCTAAGACCTGGAGCGACAGTGGCGCATGCTTGCGCCGGGTGGAAGGCAGCGGAATCTTCAGGTCGCCGCGGAGGTACTTCGCAGTCAGCGACTGCGGCTCTTCGAGCAACGAGTCGACCGGCCCCGAGTGAATGATGCGGCCGCCGCGAACCCCGGCTCCCAGGCCTAGGTCGACCACCACGTCACCCATCTTGATGGTGTCGGCATCGTGCTCGACCACCAGCACAGTGTTTCCCTGATCGCGCAACTGTTTGAGGATGGCGATGAGCCGCTCGTTATCGCGCGGATGCAGGCCGATCGACGGCTCGTCCAGAACATACAACGTGCCGACCAGCGCCGACCCGAGCGCCGTGGCCAGATTGATCCGCTGCGCTTCCCCGCCCGACAAGGTCGACGACAACCGATCGAGCGTCAGATAGTCCAGGCCAACGTCTCGAAGAAACGAGAGTCGCCTGGTGATCTCGAGTACCACTCGATCGGCCACCGTCTGTTCCGCCTCGGTGAGGCGCAGGCCGTCAAAAAACTCGGCCGCCTCGCCCACGGTGAACCCACAGACCACGTCGATGGTCTGCTCCCCCACCTGCACGTCCCGCGCCTCTTGCCGGAGCCGGGTCCCATCACAGTCCGAACAGGTCATATAGCCGCGATACCTGCTCAGAAAGACCCGGATATGCACCTTGTATTTCTTCCGCTCGAGCCCGGCGAAGAACCCTTTGATGCCCGCAAAATCGGCGCCGTCGCCATCCACGACGAACTGCCGCTCTTCATCGGACAGATCCTGCCAGGGTACGTTTACCCGCACGTCTCCAGCCTTGGCCGCCCGCTTCAGGTCGGCAAGATGCGAGCGGTAGTGCGGCTTGGTCCACGGCTCGATGGCGTTCTGCTGGACCGACTTGGTCGGATCGGGTACCACCAGCGACAGATCGAGCTCGATGACGTTGCCAAAGCCGTGGCAGGTGGGACAGGCGCCGAACGGGCTATTGAAGGAGAAGAGCCGAGGCTGGGGCGGCTCGTAGGCGATGTCGCACTTTCGGCACTCGAACCGCTCACTGAACCGATGGACGGCAGGCCCGTGCTCGGCCAACTCGACCGCGAACGCCGAACCACCACCCTCCTGGTAGCAAGTCTCGATCGAGTCGGTCACACGGCCGACCAGATCGGGCCCCACTTTGATCCGGTCGACCACGACCTGCAGCCTGTCGACCCCGGCCAACCTGGCCAACGCCGCCTCGTCGAGATCGTCGAAGGTGACCGCTAGGTCGTCAAGGAACAGCCGACGAAAGCCGCGCTTGCCTAGAGTACGGATTGCCGCCTCGACCGGCGTGCCCTCATCCGTTTCGACAACACTCTGCTCCGCGGGCTCGTCCTCGGCAGCCGTCTGGACCGAAGCCTTCTTCCGCCCGCGCCGTTTCGACGCCGGCTGCTCCTGCGCCACCATCGGGAAGTTAAACCCGAGAAGCAGCCGCGTCCCCTCGGAGAGCGCCAGCAGTTGGGTCGCCGCCGTCTCGGCTGACTCGCGCTCGACCTGCTCCCCACATTGCCGGCAGATAGTGCGGCCCACCCGCGAGAACAGTAGCCGCAGGTAGTCGTGAATCTCGGTCGTCGTGCCAACCGTCGAGCGCGGATTCCGGACGCTGTTCTTCTGTCGAATGGCGATGGCCGGGCAGATGCCAGAAATCTCGTCGACGTCCGGCTTCTCCATCCGCTCGAGGAACTGCCGTGCGTAGGCCGACAACGACTCGACATAGCGCCGCTGCCCCTCGGCGTAGATCGTGTCAAAGGCGAGCGACGACTTGCCCGAACCGCTGACACCGGTGACCACGATCAGCTGACCGGTCGAGAGCGTCAGATCGACGTCCTTCAGATTGTGGGTTCGGGCCCCTTTAATGACGATGTGCCCAGTCCGGCTGGCAGGCGACTCTGACATGGGTGTGACTCAGTGCCGAATACCGATGGCACCAGAAACCCCCATCCTAACGTGAGGTCACCGCAAAGGTCCAACGCACCCGGCGACGCCGCCCGGCGTCATCCGTCGCGACGACCCTAGCGTCCAGCAGACGCCTCCTCCGCCCGCGCGCCACCGAGAATGCCGGCCATGCCGATGTTGCCCTCGTGACAGGCATACTCGAACAACGCGTCCTGGCTCCGCCCCAACGGGACCATGGCGGTCCAAGGGCGTACCCATGTGGCCTCGTCGGTCAGCGTGATCTCGTACTCCAAGGCATCCGGGCCAGTGAGTGTGAACCGCTCGACCATGTGCAGGTTCTCGGCCGCCCCACGGTAGCGGCTCTGTGGCGAGTAGTTCGTCGTCTCCACCACCAGCGTGTTGCCCTCCCAGCGCCCACGGGAGTCGCCGTGCCACTGCCGGATCGCGTCGTGCGCGTGCGGCATGTCGCCGATCGGGATCACCCGTGCGTCATGGATCATCTCGCCAAGGATCACTAGGTGATCCGGCGTCTGGAAGATCTGATAGTAGCTGTTGTAACCAGCACCCAACCCGCCCACGCGTGGAATGCCATAGGTGATGCAGCGCACCTGCAGCGATCGGTCTTCAGGACCGTCGGCCGGGTGTTCGCGCCGATAGGCGGCCTCACCTTCTATCCGAGCCGTCGCCTCAGTCGTGTAGGCGGGGAGCTTTCCGTCTGGCGGGTCGGTAATGAGCGAGGTGCGGTGCTCGAACACCCGATCGACCATCCAGACCGAACTGTAGTTCCCAGTTCCCCCGTCTCGCGAGACGTTCTTCGCGACATTGTCCAGCACGGCATTGAAGACGCCGTCGGCGAACGCGGCATCGTCGGCGCCGCCAAACAAACGCTGCGCCGTCTCCTGCAGCTCAGCCACCTCTTCGTCGGAAAAGACCGCCTTCCCCACCAGCGAGTCCGGCCGCTCGAGCGGTGTCGCCGCGTTGTTCGCCCACACACCCTGCAGATTCACGCGCCCATCGCTGGTCCTCGGCGGCGTCCAGCCCGCCGGCTGCGCCAACGCCGTAGACGCCAGCACCAGCACACCACCGATCAGTCCTACAAGTTGTCGCGTCATCCGCACACCCAGCTTTCTTGCTTCCGGCCTGTGACTTGATTCGCAGAAGCGGGCACTTCTCCCTGACCACACGAGCGGCAGTCAGCGTATCCGGCCTCACGCTTCGACAACGGAGATGCTCGCGAGCATACCCCGGACTCGCGCCCTCTGCCATCGTCGGCGGGCGGCCCGGCGAGGGGTTGAGCCGTGCTAGGATCGCCCGGCTGGACCGTCGCCGCGCTTCGACGCAGACGGGTTAGGCGCCCACCTAGGCCGGCGTAGCTCAGTTGGTAGAGCAGCTGATTCGTAATCAGCAGGTCAGCGGTTCGAGTCCGCTCGCCGGCTCCAATTTAGCCCTTATAAGGTCGAGGAGACTTGGGGCAAGGCTTCCCTGTGCTCAGAGTGGGATACCTTTGCCCTGCGGTCACCCATTGGTAGAATCACAACACACCACATCGTTGTGAACGGAGTGATTTGTATGACGCGCTACCACCTGTCAGTTACCGCACCGATGTTGCTCATAGGCCTCCTGTGGGGTGTGCCCGTTCAGGCACAGTGGTCCTTAGTCGACACGCTCCTGACTCGGGCTGAGCGGGGAAGTGCCGACGCACAATTTAACCTTGCAGTTAGGTACGACTTCGGCGAAGGGGTCTCTGAGGACGCCACCGAAGCGGCACGGTGGTATCGCTTGGCGGCGGAGCAGGGACACGCCGACGCGCAATTCAACCTCGCGGTCAGTTACGACTTTGGCGAAGGCATCTCGGAGGACGACACTGAAGCGGTACGGTGGTATCGCCTGGCGGCGGAACAGGGACACGCCGACGCGCAATTCAACCTTGGGGTCAGTTACGCCGACGGCGAAGGGATATCCAAGGACGCCGTGCAGGCATACATGTGGCTCGACCTTGCGGCCGCACAAGGAACCGGTGAACAGCGAGAGGAGGCCGCCCGTCTTCGCGATCTGACTGCAGACGCGGTGATGACTCCGGAGCAGATCGCCAAAGCCCAACGCCTCGCTCGCGAGTGGGAGACCGCGCACCCGCGGTAAGCCACCGTAAGCTCTTCATCTGCGAACGACAGGGATAAACCGGCCGGTTGCGGATCGAAGGGTAGGAAACCGCTGCGCGGAACTTCACGAACCCATATGTAATCGTCGAGGAATGGGCAAAGCTGGCCACGCTTTCGTCTAGCGATCAAGCAATGACGTAGCTAAAGAGCTTGTACTGGCCGTTCCTCTCAAGAATCGACCCAAAGAAAGCAAGACGTTCCTCTTTGTTGTCTTCATTGAGCAGTGCGAGCGTAGTCTCGCGAAGGACGCAGTGAACGGTAGAGCCATATCGCCAGGGATGCTAGCCAGACTCCTGTGGTCGACCCTCGCGCTCGGCCTGCTCGGGAACTGGCTGATTCGCGCCGAGCCTTGGGGGATCAATGTTTTCGTCGGCACTGGCGCACTGACGGTAGCAGCGGCTGCGGTTGGGCCACGTGACCGCATTTCCAGGCTGCTTTTCCTGCCTCTCCTGTTCGCCTTGGCGGTCGCCTGGCGGGCAGCACCGATGCTCACTGTCCTGAACCTACTGGCTCTCGCCGGCACCCTGGCACTACCGGTGCTCCGAGTGGGTGGCACCAGTCTCGTGACTGGTCGGACACTCGACTACGTGGTTGGCGGTATCACGACCGGCCTCCGGTCAGCATTAGGACCGGTACAGATCGCCCTGGACGACACGGCGTGGCCTACCCTGCTCCACAGGATGCGTCGACGCCGCCTTAGCGTGGCTGGCCTCGTCGGCCTGCTGCTGACGCTACCCCTGGTGACGATGTTCGGCGCCCTGCTCGTGTCGGCCGACGCTGGATTCGAACGGCTGGTGGGATCGCTGTTCGACCACAATTTGGAGGCAGTGGTTTCGCACGTCTTCGGTATCGGCATCATGAGCTGGATCGCATGCGGCTACCTGATCGCCGTGGCAACGGGCGTCCCAGAGCCGCCGGCGAACTGGCGCCGCGACTTCCGCCCGACCCTGGGCACACTGGAGCTCGGCATGCCGCTGGGAGTGCTCACCGCCCTCTTCCTGATGTTCGTGTTACTGCAGGCTAGCTACGTCTTCGGCGGCCAGGACCTAGTTCGCGAGACCGCCGGTCTGGGCTACGCCGACTACGCGCGGCGGGGATTCTTCGAGCTCGTGGCCGTCGCGGTGCTAATTCTGCCGGTGCTACTGGCGGCAAACGCCGTCGTCGCAGACTCCAACCCAACGGCGAAGCGGATGGTGCGGACCCTATCCGCGATGCTTCTTTTCCTCGTGAGCCTGATCATGGCGTCGGCGATCGACCGGATGCGGCTCTACCTGGACGCCTACGGGCTCACCCAAGACCGAGCCTATGCCACTGCCGTCCTGAGCTGGGCGGCGCTCACCATCGGGTGGTTCAGCGTCACGGTCTTGAGAGGCCGCGGGGAGCGGTTCGCGTTCGGCGCCGTGGCAAGCGCGCTCTGTGTGCTCGGACTGGTGAACGCACTCAATCCCGATGCGTTAGTGGTCCGCACCAACGTCGAACGGGCGATGGCTGGGGCAGAACTCGACACGGATTACCTAGCATCGCTCAGTGCCGATGCCGTGCCAGCCTTGGTCAACTCGCTATCCGATGTAGATGATGGCGACGCCTGCACCCTGCTTGAGGCGCTGGTCAGAGAAGCTCAGTGGTGGGAAGGAGCGGACTGGCGCTCTGTTCATCTCGCCCGATTCAGAGCCCGGCGAGCGGTGGCCGACCTGGGGTCGGTGCTCGACCGCTGCGCCGGCGGGCTGGCTAGGCGGGTGCCTTCAGCCGCTGGACTTTAGCTGGTAACTTAGTAGCCATGAAACGCAGGACATTCCTGAAGACAGCGGCCGCAGGTTCCTTCGTACTCATCAACAGCTGTGCTGCCGAAACCGCCCCAACGGCTTCACGAGACGGTCGTAACTACGGTAGGCTGACGCCATCCTAAGCATGGTCAGTGACCGCCCGAGGGGGCGCTCACCCAACCGAGGACCCCACAATGCCCACGCCATCGCGCATTACACCCTCCGGTTTGCTAGCGCTCTTGATCGCCACGTTCGCCTGGGCCGGCTCGGCCACCGTGTTCGCCCAATCCAACCGCGAGTTCGTCCCGGTCACCGACCAGATGCTGCAAGAACCGGCCGACGACGACTGGCTGATGTGGCGCCGCACGCTTGACGGCTGGGGCTACAGTCCGCTTGACGAGATCACGCGCGAGAACGTGGACCGGTTGCGCATGGTCTGGACACGCGCACTCGGGCCCGGAAGCCAGCAAGGGACGCCGCTGGCCTACGACGGCGTGCTCTACATGCCAAATCCACGCGACGTGATCCAGGCCCTGGACGCCGTTACCGGTGACCTGCTCTGGGAGCATCGGCGGGAGGTACCTGACGACGTAGCCGAAGGCGGTCTGGTCACGAACAATCGCAACGTCGCGATCTATGGCGACCGGATCATCGACACGAGCATCGACGACTATGTCTTCGCTCTCGATGCCACCACCGGCGAGATGGTCTGGGAAACCGAAATTCTCGACTACGAGACCAACCGGGCGATGCAGAGTTCGGGACCGATCGTCGCCAACGGCAAGGTCATCTCGGGGCGGAGCTGCGTCACCACCGAGTCGTGCGTCATCACGGCCCACGACGCCACGACCGGGGCCGAGCTATGGCGCCGGTCGACCATACCGGCACCGGGCGAACCGGGTGACGAAACCTGGGGCGACGTCGCCTATGAGGAGAGGCGCCATGTTGGCGCCTGGATGGTGCCGAGCTATGACCCCACGCTGAACCTGGTCTACATCGGCACGTCGGTCACCTCGCCCGCGCCGAAATTCATGCTCGGCGGCACCGACCTCGCGCACCTGTACCACAACTCGACACTAGCCCTCGACGGCGACACGGGCGAGATCGTCTGGTACTACCAGCACCTCAACGACCACTGGGATCTCGACCATCCCTTCGAGCGACTGCTCGTGGACACGGCGGTCGCGCCGGATCCGACCCAGGTGGACTGGATCAACCCGAGGATCCAGCCTGGTGAGACCCGTCGCGTGATCACCGGCATCCCGGGCAAGACCGGCGTGGTTTACACGCTCGACCGCGAAACCGGCGAGTTCCTGTGGGCTACCCCGACCGTGACCCAGAACGTCATCAGCAACATCGACGGCGCCACCGGTGCGGTCACCGAGAACTCGGAAGTTATCTTCACCGGCCTGGGCCAGGAGGTACTGGCCTGCCCGTCCTGGATCGGAGGCAAGGACTGGGAGACGGGCGCCTACAGTCCGCTGACCAACACGATGTACTACCCGCTACGGAACACGTGTGCGCGGGTGCTGTCGACGATGGAAGGCGGCTTGGCCATCTACCGGCTGGCGGCCCGGTTTCAGCTAGCGCCAGGCAACGACCAGCTCGGCACCGTTCGCGCGATCTCGGCCGAGACCGGCCAGACCGCCTGGGTCCACGAGCAGCGGACCGCCACCATGTCGCTCATGACAACCGGGGGCGGACTGGTGTTCGGCGGCGATGTGAACGGGCGATTTCGCGCGTTCGATCAAGACACCGGCGAAACACTGTGGGAAATCAACCTCGGGTCACCTGTCACCGGCTTTCCCATCAGCTTCGGCGTCGACGGGCGCCAGTATGTGGCCGTCAGCACCGGCAGCGCCGCGACCGCGTCCGGCTTCATCCGCCTGACACCGGAGATCAGTCCCAGCGCGGGCAACAACCTCTTTATCTTCGCGCTGCCCGAATAGCCTGGCCAAGAGTGCAGGGCAACGCCCCCTCTAACTAGAAGATCGCCAATGGGTTCAGCGGCGAGCCGGTGCCACCGCGCACGCGCAGCGGCGCTCCGACGAACATGAACTCCCACCGGTCGCGCTCGGCGGCCGCCGCAGCCACGGCGTCCAGGTCAAGGTTGTCTAGGATCGGCATCCCTAACCCCACGATCACGAGCTCGTGCAGCGGATTGGCGAACCCCTCGAGTCCCGACGGCATGACGTCGCTCACGCCGTCGCTGCCGATCACGGCCACGTCGCGCGCCTTGAGCCACGCGGCGACCGAAGCATGCGACCCGGCCGCGCGCGCCACGAAGTTCCACTGGCCGAGCTGCCGCACCGCCTCCCAGCGACCGGTCCGGATCAGCAGCACGTCACCGCTAGCCACCCGCACGCCGGTGGCGCGCTCCCACGCCTCTAGGTCCTCGACCGTGATCGCCGTCCCCGGCTCGAGATAGTCGACGCCCCGGTGCCGCGCCATGTCGATCAGCACACCCCGGGTGACGATGCCGTCTCGGGCGTTATGAATCCCCAGGCGCTCGGCCCCCGAGGGCGTGAGCCCGCTCACCGGAAACCCGTTATAGAGCTGCCCGTTGTGGGCGAAGTGCGGGAGCCCGTCTAGGTGAGAGTGTGCGAAGCCGTGATACTGCACCGAGTAAACGTCGCCAGCCACCTCATGGCCGGTGAACATGGAGGTGCTCAAGGCATGCTCGAACGGGTTCGCATTGAGGGGATCGCGCGTGGTGTTCAGCTCAAGCGCCATCGACACCGAAACACCATCCTCGACCAGCTGGCTGGCCGCTCGGCGTTTCTCGTCGGTAATGAGATTCAACGTGCCGAGCTCGTCCTCAGTGCCCCATCGCCCCCAGTTCGAGATCTGCTCCATCCACTGCTGGAACTCAGCCCGGGTGATCGGCTCGGCGCCCTGAGCGGCCGCTGTCGCTGGCCACGACGCCAGCCCGACGCCAGCGGTGAGAGCAAGGTATAGGCAAACGGTTGCGGTCGAACGGAACGTGCCGAAAAAACGCATCTTCCCTCCACTGTGTTGAATCGCGACGCCCCCGTGTTGTCCTCCACGAGGGCGCTTGACCAGTAATCGGCAGCGCGCTAGCGCCCCGCCTCGGCCTCTTGCTTTCGGTTGCCGGCGAGCATGTTGAGGAGCCCGTAGTTGCCCTCGTGGCAGGCAAACTCGAAGACCGGCAGCGCGCTGTGCTGCATCGGCAGCTGGACCGACCACGGCGCCCCCCATGTATCAGAGTCGATCACCGTGAACTCATAGAGCATCGTGTCGACGTCCACGCGGGTGAAGCGTTCGACCAGTGTCCGGTTCCGGCTGGTGTTCCGCCAAGTGATGTGGGTGCGGTCGTCGTTGAAGTCCTTCGTCTCCACCACCAGCGTGTCACCTTCCCAGTGGCCTCGCCCTTCGCCCACATACTGTCGGACCCCGTCATCTGGGGCTGGCGGCGCGTCAATCGGGATGATACGCACGGTGTGCATCATCTCGTTCATGATGGCCACGTGATCCGGTGTCTGGAACAGCTGCATGTTGTTG
>DEAA01000013.1:109484-109825 GCA_002346545.1 Acidobacteria bacterium UBA2994 | reverse complement strand
GAACAGCTGCATGTTGTTGTTGTAGACGCCGGGCAGCATCGGCGGTCCCGCATTGCCGCTCATGAGGCAACGATCCGAGTTGCTGAAATCTAGGTGTGACTCGGCGCCGACGACGGTCTCGCTGAACGATGAGCGCGCGCCCATGGTCCGGGCCCGCTCCCGCCCCGCCAGGGTCAGCTCTGGCATCCGGCCGTTCGGTGGGTCGACAATCAACGACGTGCGCAACGTGCTGACCGGCCCGGTCCCCCAATCGAACCAGAAGATGTTGTACGAGCCGGTCTGCCCCTGCAGGCTCGGATGATCGGGTGAATCGAGCCATCGGCCTGGACGGTCGCCTGCAG
>DEAA01000013.1:0-109180 GCA_002346545.1 Acidobacteria bacterium UBA2994 | reverse complement strand
CGCCTGCAGTCGGTATGGCGACCGTACGCTGGGCCGGCCGTTCTTCCATCGCCTGCAGGCTGGCTCGCTCGTTATCCGCGATCTCGGCAGCCTCCTCGGCAGTCAAAAACTCCCGGTCGCCGAAGCGTTCCGGGCGTTCCAGCGGCGTGCGGGTCTTGTAATCCCAGACCCCACCGAGGTCGGGCGCACCCCACGCCGTGCGGGGCACCTCGTCCGGGCTCGTCTGGGCCATGGCCGAGACAGCAATCAGCGGCAGCGTCACGAGACCGCAACCGAAGGCAACGAACAACTTGGGCATCTGGACTCCTCCTCACGAACGGTGGCCGCTGCCGGCCACCACGTGGGTCGAGGATGCCTGCAGCGAGGGCCGACGTCAACACCACACCTGCCACTCATGGCGGGCCACGGCACCAGGCTCAGATTCCCCGGATAGTAAGATGCAAGGCATGGGTTTGACAGGCCGAGCCACCGTCGACGGCAAGTTCCTGGCGGTCGATGGCCAACGCTTCCTGGTGGCCGGCGCTTCCTATGGCACGTTCGCGCCCAATGACGACGGGGTGCAGTTCCCAGCCGCCGAACAGGTCGACGCCGATTTCGCCCAGATGGCGGCTGCGGGTGTGAATACGGTTCGCACCTACACCCCGCCTCCCGAGTGGGTGCTCGATGCGGCGTCCCGGCACCAGTTGCGGATCATGGCGGGCCTCTCATGGCCGCAACACACCCCCTTTCTCGATGACCTCCGCGTGGCCAGGCGGATCCGGCACGAAGCGACCGATGAAGCGAGACGTCTTGCCGCCCACCCGGCGACGCTGCTCATCGCGGTGGGCAACGAGATCCCCGGCAGCATCGTTCGCTGGCATGGGCCGCATCGGATCGAGCGCTTCCTCCGGGCGATCCACGACGACGTGAAGTCGGCTGCGCCAGACAGTCTGTTGACGTACGTGAACTTCCCCCCCACCGAGTTCTTGCAACTCGACTACTTCGACGTTTGCGCCTTCAATGTCTACCTCCATGAGGTGTCGGCACAGCGCGACTATCTGGTGCGGCTCCAGCACGTGGCCGGTCATCGACCGCTGCTGCTGTCCGAAGCGGGCGCGGACAGCCTGCGGGAAGGCCTGGACGAACAGGCCGAGACCACTGTGATGCAGCTGCGATGTGCCTTCGAAGAGGGTGCCTGCGGGGCGATCGTCTACGCGTGGACCGACGAGTGGTGGCGGGGCGGGAACGTGATCAACGACTGGGCATTCGGGCTTGTCGACGCTTCGCGCCGCCCGAAACCCGCGCTTGCCGCCGTGACCCGCGTGTTCGACGAAGCGCCGTTCCCGGTGGCCGACGCGGCCGACTGGCCGGAGGTGTCGGTCATCGTGTGCGCCTACAACGCCGCCGAGACCATCGACGAGTGCCTGACGTCGCTCGAGACGCTGACCTACCCCCGTACGCAGCTAATCGTGATCAACGACGGCTCGCAGGACGAGACCGCCGAGATCGCCCGCCTGCATTCAGGGGTGGAGGTCATCGACCTGTTGAACGGAGGCCTCAGCGCCGCGCGTAATGCCGGACTGGCCGCCGCCACCGGGGAGATCGTGGCCTACACCGACGCGGACTGTCGGGTCGACCGGGACTGGCTGACCTACCTGGTGCAACCGCTCCTGCGCTCAAACCTGGTGGCCGTAGGAGGTCCCAATGTCGTTCCGGCCGACGATCCATGGAGGGCACAATGTGTCGCCCGGTCACCGGGCGGCCCGACCCACGTCATGCTCGACGACCGGATCGCCGAGCATGTCCCTGGCTGCAACATGGCCTTCCGGCGAGAAGCGCTGCTCGCGGTCGACGGCTTCAATCCGGTGTACCTGCGCGCCGGTGACGACGTCGATATCTGCTGGCGGCTACAGGCCGCCGGGCACCAGATCGGCTTCGCCCCGTCCGCCCTGGTCTGGCACCGTCACCGCGGCACGGTCGGCGCCTACTGGCGGCAGCAGGTCGGATACGGCGAGGGAGAAACCTGGCTCGACGCGCATCACCCGGAGAAGTTTCTCGCCGGCCATATGGTCTGGCATGGACGGATATACAGCCCCCTGCCCTTCCTGCGGGCGGGGCTCGAACGGCGCGTCAACACCGGGGTCTGGGGCACGGCCGCATTCCCCTCCGTGTACAGCACCCAGACGCGGCAGACACCGTATCTCCCACATTCAACGGGCTGGATGGCGGGCACCCTCGCGTTGCTACTGATCGGCACCATCGGACCACTGGCCGGCATGGACGCGGCGTGGCTGCCACTGGTCGCCGGCATCGTGACGCTGCTCCTGACCCTGGGCGGCTGCCTCCGTTACGCATGGCTGTCTGACCTGACCGGCCTGCCTCGGGTCTGGGGCCTGCCGGGCCGGCTCAGCCGCGGGTTGTATCGTGGGCTGATCGCCTGGCTGCACCTGGTCCAGCCGGTGGCACGAACAGTTGGACGTCTCCGCGGCCTCTCGCAACCGGAAGCGGTCGCACCACAACACGTCATGCGGCATCCCTGGAAGATGCCGATGCCGAGCCTCCGCGACGCGGTCACTGCCCTCCGCCTGGTAGGGCGCGATGGCCGTCAGCGCTTGTTCTGGAGCGGGAGCTGGGCGTCGCACACGACGCTCCTCAGCGAGCTGGTGGGCGTACTCCGAGCCGCCCGTCCAGCGCCGCGTGTCGACGTCGACGAGGGCTGGATGCCAGACCGGGACCTCAGCCTGGCCGTGGGTCGATGGGGATGGCTCCACGTGGGCATTTTGGTGGAGGAGCTTCCCCAGGGAGCCTGTCTGTGCCGGGTTCGGAGCCGCCTGCGGCCGAGCTTCAACGGCACCCTTCGCGGCATGACGCTGGCCGGGCTGGTTGCCAGCGGCATGGCGGCGTCGATGGCGCTCTACACCCCTCCGGTCGGCGTGGCCGTGGCCAGCCTCGCCACCCTCGGCATCGCGGCACGCACGGCCTGGCAGACCGCGCGGCTGGTCGCCGTGCTCGACCGGGCGCTGACCCACGTCACCTCGGCCGCCGGGTTCGTGCGTATCCCGGTCCAACGTGAACCGGAACCCTCGACACCAACCGCCAAAACCACGGCCTCGGAGATGGGCCGCTAACCCGCGCTACCCAAGGCGTACAACCTGACGCCTCGACACGAAGAAGAACGCCAATGCCGCGTGCCCTACTCTCTAGCCTGATGCTCATCCTCCTGTCCGCGGCAACCCCCATTGGGCAAGACGGCGGTTCCACCATCATCCCCAAACGGGAGGTGAACGAGGTACTACTGCAGGGCCTCGACAACCTGGCCGCGGGCCGCACGGTGAGCGACATCGTCGTCCGTCACCTCGACGTGGGCGACGAGCATCTGGGCGTGTCGGTGGTGCAGCGAAGCAAAGTGGAGATCAGAGACAACGTGACGGGCATCGCCCACCCCGACCTGGACGAAATCTACTACGTGCTGTCGGGCACCGGCACGATGGTGAACGGTGGTGATTTCGTTGAGGTGCAGAGCAGCGAAAGCGCGCTCCTCGGACCGATGGAACGAGGCAGGATCCGCGGCGGCATCCTGCAGTATGTCGAACCGGGCGACATCGCGATCATTCCCAAAGGGATGCCGCACGCCTGGCACAAGATCGACACCGATTCGATCAGCTACATCATCTTCAGGGGCGACCCCCACAAAGTGATGGACGTAAAGACGCAGTAGCTACTCGGGCAGCGCGAACACCCACATCACGCCACTGCCCTGCGGGATGTTGGTGTCGGTGAAGTTCGCGTAGGAGGTAGTCATTCCGATGCGGCCGCCGGCGCCGACGGCCAAATACTGCCGGCCGTTCACCTCGAAGGTCACCGGCGCACCCGAGATATCGCCATTGAGGCGTGTCTCCCACAGCAGGTCGCCCGTCTCGTGGTCGAGGGCGAAGAGCCGCCGGTCGGCGGTGCCGCTGAATACCAACCCGCCACCCGTAGCCAGCGCCGAGGCGGTGACGGCTACACCATTCGGAACCTCGTAGGTCCAGGCACGGTCCCCCGTCTTCGGATCAAAGGCAGCGAACTCGCCAATGTAGTCATAGCCCGGCACCATCTTCGTGCGACTGGCCATGCCTCGATAGATACGTCCAGGCTGGTAGTCCTCCGACACGTAGGTCACGTCCATACAGCTGTTGTTGAGCCCGAGGTAGTAGAACCCGGTTGCGGGGCTGTAGCTGGGCGCGTTCAGGTTACGGGTGCCGTGGAAATGTGGACACACCTCAAACGTCTTCCCCGAGTCGACGTCTTCCATGGTCGGGATCTGCTCGGGGTTGTAGATAGGACTGCCGGTATCGGTCCAGCCCTCGATGATGTTGTCGTAACCGGTCCGGAATGCGTGGAGGAAGCGGCCGGTCTCGCGGTCGAGCACCAGGCCCCAGCCGATCTTGCTCGTTTCGATCAGCGCTTTGAACACGCGACCGCCGATCTCCAGATCCACGAGCATGCTCTCATGGGCGGCATCCAGATCCCAGTTGTCGGCCGGCACCACCTGGAAGTGCCACTGCAGCTCGCCGGTGTCGATATCGAGCGCCAAGATCGAGTTGGTGTAGAGCGCATCGCCCGGCCCGCGCAGGGTCGAGGCCCAC
Organism: Acidobacteria bacterium UBA2994; assembly: GCA_002346545.1. Classification (GTDB taxonomy): domain Bacteria; phylum Acidobacteriota; class Vicinamibacteria; order Vicinamibacterales; family UBA8438; genus UBA2994. The sequence goes on along the minus strand of DEAA01000013.1, from coordinate 104,573 downwards.
GGGGTCGGCTGGCCGGTGCCCAGGTAGATGAACTTCAGCTCGGGGTCGTAGCTGATGGTGCCCCAGGTGAGGCCACCCATCGGCGGCAACTCGCGCTCGGTCCAGGTCTCGTAGCCAGGCTCGCCGGGTGCCGGGATGGTGTAGGTAGTCCAGAGATGCTCGCCGGTCTCGGCATCGTGCGCGACCACCAAGCCCCGCGCGCTCTTGTCGCCGCCGGCGAAACCCAGAATCACCTTGCCGTCGGCAATCAAAGCCGGATGGGCATGACCCAGGCCGTCGCTGTAGTCGCCGGTGCTCACTTCCCACTGCGGATCGCCCGTCTCCGCGTCGATGGCGACCAGCGCCGAATCAGCGGTGCCCCAGTAGACCAGGTCGTTGTAGAGCGATACGCCGCGCGAGCGCCCGAGCGCCTGCGACTTCTGGATATCTTCGGGGTAGCTCCGCTGATGCACCCAGGCCACTTCCCCGGTCTCGACCTCGAAGGCCGTAACGCGGTCGCTCTCGGCCACATACATCAGATGATTCGATACCACCGGCGTCGGCACCCAGCGGTTGGTGTCGCCCATCGAGTGGGCCCACACCAGCCGGAGGTCGCCGACGTTAACGCGGTTGATCTGGGTCAGCGGGCTGTAACCGGTCACATCGTAGGTACGGCGGTAGTTGGCCCAATCGCCGTCCTCTGGGGTCAGCAACCGCTCTTCGGTGACCTCCTCCCAGTTGGACGTCTGCGCGGCGCTCGGACTTCCGACGCCGAGCTGCACCACGATTGCTCCGCACGCCACCAGACCCACGTGTCGAATTCGCTGCATCACTGCCTGCTCCACTGCTGGTTCCCCTGTTATCGCGAGACCGTCATCACCGCCAGCACCTTGAATCCTTCGCCAAGTCGCCGTTCGCGCTGCTGCTCGGCATCAGCGGCCGAGCGGGCCACGATCGGATAACCGCACGCCACCTCGCGCCGCACACAGACGGCGAGCGCCTGCTGCACCAGCGCCTCGACCTCCGGGGCGTCCGGTCCGTCGGCGCCAATCGCCCCGGCCAGGTCGGTGGGCCCCAGGAAGATCACGCCGATGCCGGGCACGTCGAGCACGGCATCGAGCTGGTCGATGCCCACCATCGACTCGATCTGAACCATCGCCAGGAGCTGCCCCGACGGCGCCTCGGGCCACACGCCCGCCTCCGAGGCGTCCCGCAGGGACGCAATGGCGCGTACCGCCTGGGCCGGTGTCTCGATGTCCGGGAACATAATGCCCGGCACACCCAGCTCGATCAGAGCGCCAACGACGGCCTCGGGCGCTTCCACCGCGCTCAGCGGGATCCGCACCACCGGCAGCGCACTCGACGCACTCCGGTCAGCCTTCAACGCCTGCAACCGCCCCTCGATCGCGTCCAGATCGAAGTCGCCATACTGAGCGTCGATCACCACGAAGTCGAGGTTGGGCGCCCCTCGGGTGAACGTGCCGATCGCCGGCTGCCCCGCGTCGAGACGTGCGGCGACCCGGTTCTCGACCGCCACCGGTTGCGCGTGGGACACAACGCCCAGCCCAACCGCGATAGCGACAACGGAAGCGGCGACTGACTTCCTCACCATCAAGCTGCGCCAGCATATCGCGGAAGCGGCCCCGAGGGCGACGGGCCAGCTGAACCGACGGACAATCGGAGGTAGGATTATCACGCTCATGGTGAAGTTTGATTGCATCGTGCAAGAGGGCTGCGTCGACGAGACGCTGCGCCCCAAGCTGGCCACGGCGCTCGAGGACGTCTGTCTCGACGTGCTGGGAGCGGACGCGGGACCGGCCGAGTTCTCCTGGGTCGTCGTGAAGAAGGGGTTCGGGTTTCGAGGCGGCGAGCCGTCGAACACGTCGCTCGTGCGCGGACGCATTCCAGACGGGTGCGACCGGGACACTCGCGAACGGCTGCTCAAGAGCATGGCGGACGAATGGTGCCGGCTGACCGGCGCCACGGCGCATGACCTCGTCATTTCGGCTCGGGACGAGAGCTGGGCCGGCTAGGCCCTCAACACAGGAGAAATGGCTGTGCCTGTCTACCGATGCGTGATTCCTGAAGGCTCGTTGACCTACGACCAACGCGCGGAGATCGCCACCGCGTTCACCGACGTGCATTGCGGCCTCTCGGCGGCGCCGCGGAACTTCGTGCAGGTGGTGTTTCTCGAAGCCACGGCTGGCTTCGAACTGCCCGACACGCATGGCAGCGGCACCATCAAGGCCGACACGCCCTACTTCGTGGCGGGCGGCAACCGCGGCGGCCGACCACCCGAGTTGAAGGCCAAGATCCTGGCCGGGCTGCTGAAGCGCTTCTCTGCCATTGCCGGCGTGCCGACAGACCAGGTGAGCGGCCGCATCAGCGAAGCTCCGGCGTCGTGGACCATGGAAGCCGGCAAGGTGTTACCTGAACCGGGTGAAGAGCCGGCCGAGTGGTACGAGCACGCTGCCGTCTCCGGCTAACCGCGACCGTCAACGCCCAATCGCACACAACCAAGGAGGAGTCAGGCATGCCTGACACGCGCACCAACCCGGACGCGCTCAAGCGCGAGAGCCGTCGTCGTTTCATCCAGTTCCTGGCTGGCAGCCCGCTGCTGGCCGCCGCCTACCCGGCCCTGCCGGCAAGCTGGCAGACCGCGGTGGCGCAAGAAGCCAAACGTAAGGCCAAAGCGGCCAGCATCTGTTCCACCTGTGGGCAGCCGCTGGTGGCAGGGGCGCCGGGTGGCGCGGGTGCACAGCAAGACGCCATACCAGACCCGAACCGCTTCCTTGAAGGGCAGATGACTGGCCAGGTCATTGACTCGCCCGAGCTGGCAGTCAACGTGTGGGACATGGAGATGACCACCCACGCGAACAACCTGCCAGAACATTGGTCCTTCCTGCACCTGGGCGTCGACAACTACGAAACCAGGTACGCAAATCGGTCCGGTTTCAATCGGCTCGCCTTGCGTCCGCGTCGTCTCGGCCAACCGATGAACGACCTCGACACGTCGGTCGAGCTCTACGGCAAGACCTACGGGTCGCCGCTCTTCACCTGCCCGGTGGCGGCGCTTCAGGCGTTCCACACCGAAGGTGAGGTAGCCGCGGCCAAGGCGGCGGCCCGCCACGGCGTGTGGCCGGTGCAATCGCACGAAAGCTCGCAGTCGTACGAGGACATCGCCGAGGGGTTCGGCGAGCCCCACTGGTTCCAGCTCTACATCCGCCCCGATTGGAACGTGGTCAGACGGTCCATCGACCGGGTCGAGGCGGCCGGCTGTCCGGTGATGGTGTGGACCATCGACCTGCTGGGCGGCAGCAACCGAGAGCTGAGCCGACGGTCGTCAGGGTCGGAAGGCGCCGCGGCCGCACTCTGCCAGAACTGCCACAACCATCGCGAAGGTTACCAGCGCCCGATGCGACGCGACCTCGATGGCCCAGCCGGCGAGCGTCCGCCCTACGACTGGGATTACCTGAAGCGGCTCAAGGACTACACCGAGATGAAGGTGCTGGTGAAGGGTGTCGTCACCCGCGAGGAGGCGGAACTGGCGGTCGAGTACGGCGCCGACGGGGTGTTCGTGTCGAACCACGGCGGTCGCGGCGTGAACATGATGCGGGGCACCATCGACGCGCTGCCGGAGGTGGTGGAAGGTGTGGCCGGGCGGGTGCCAGTGCTGATCGACAGCGGCGTCCGACGCGGCGCCGACATCTTCAAGGCGCTGGCGCTGGGCGCCGATGCCGTCGGCATCGGGCGTCCCTACGTCTGGGGCCTCGGCGCCTTTGGCGAGCCGGGCGTCGACAAGGTGCTCGATCTCATCCTGGACGAGTTCCGGATGGTGATGCGCCAAACCAGAACCACCGCCATCGACCAGATCGTGCCGAGCTTCGTCACCGAGGGTCAGCCGATCATGATGCGGGACAACCGGCTGGGCTTCGGGCTGTAGGAACGCGGCAAGCTCGTACACAACAACGGCCGGGCCCACGAAGGGTCCGGCCGTTGTTGTGTACAGAGACTGCCACCCTACTGTCCGTCGTCGTCGGTCGTCCCGGCCGACGGCACCTCGAAGGGATACCCCGGTGGTCCAAACTCGTAGTACGCGGCCAAGGAATCGATCTTGTCCATGTCTGGATAAAGCACGCCGAAGGCTGGCGCCTCACGACTACCGCGGGGCGAATACCAGACCGCGCCGTCGCCCGTCACCTGAATCTTTGGCGAGTCGGCGTGACGCTGCGGTTTCGGATAGAAGGTGAACTCCTCGGTGTTGGGATTGAAGCGCCAGATCGTCGCCCCGTAGTCGCCATCGATCCGCTGGCCCACGTCGGCCGCCCAGATATTACCCTCCGGATCAGGTGCCACGTCATACGGTTCGGCGTTCTGCTGCGGAATCGACCACTCGGTCATCTTGCCGGTCGACTGGTCCAATTTGACCAGCTTGCCATCACGCTTACCGGCCGAGTAGATGCCCCACCAGATATTGTTGTCCTTGTCGACGTTCAGCCGGCGGGTATGTGCCGGGTAGGTCGGCGCCGTGTACTCCGTCCAGGAGTTGTTCGAAGTGTCGAACTTCACGATCTTGCCGCCGCTCCAAAGCGCAATCCAGATGTTGTCGTTCTTGTCCGCCACCACGCCGTAGGGAATGGCGTGCGGGGTGGGGATACGGAAGACCGACACCTCACCGGTTGCCTTCTCCCACTTGCTGAGCGCGCCGCCCATGATCCAGCCCACGTAGATGTTGCCCTTCGAGTCCATCGCCAGCGACTGCATGAACTTGGTCGGGTTGCGGACCACGTCGTCCGGGTCCATCAGGATCTCGTGCTCCCACTGCTCGTTCTTCGAGTTGAAGCCGAGTAACCGCTTCTCCTTGTCGCCGGTGCGACCACGGTGCTCAGGCAGCCAGATCATGCCCTCGGGGTCGATCAGGATCTCGTGGTTGCCATTGCGCGGATCCGGATAGAGCCACTCCTTCTGCTCACCGGTGCGCGGGTCGAGCTTCACCAGGCGATGCGGCACGCCGCGGTCGACAAGCCAGACGTTGCCGTCGGCATCGAAACGTGGGTCCTGCCCATAACGGCTGACGCGGTCGCGCGCCCACTGCGGATCGTTCTGACCCTCGCCAGGGCTGTCCTTCGGCAAGTAATACTCGATATACATCGCGTTGCCGAGCGCTTCCTCATCGATGGGCGTCTGCTTCTCAATGGCTACGCGGCGCCGTCCGCTGTCGGGCCCGAAGTTCTCTACCACGTAGTTGAGCAACGCGTCCCGGTCCTCGCGACCGAAGCGGAACATCGAAGCTCGGAACGACAGCAGCCCCTGGCCATACCGGGTCGGGTCCTGCTCGCCCAGCGTCGACCCCACCATGTGGTCGATCCAACTCTCCCACTGCCGCTGTGTCCCGGGGCGGGTCGGGAAGAAGTTCTCGCCGTGGCAGGCCATGCAAACCTGCTCGGCCACGTCGCGCCCCGGTCCCGGCGGATAGATCTCGTCGTAGCTGGCGTACTGGACCTCGCCACTCGTCCCGCGCTCCATGGCGGTCCGACCGGCTGGAATCACGAGCGGTGGCGCATCACCAGACAGCGGCCCCAGGGTCAGGCTGACCACGGGGGAATCGCCGGCCGACACGGTGATGGTCTGCACGTCAGACTCGAGCCGTTTCGTGCTAGCGCTCACCTCGTAGGTCCCGGGAAACAACGCCACGGCTCGGAACTGCCCACCGTTGGTGTAGACCTGGTAGACGATACCGCGGTCGACATTTCGCAAATAGACCTGCGCGGCCTGAAACGACTCGGAAGCCGAGACGGTTCCGGTAACACTTGCCGTGCCGGGCACTTCCGCCTGCGCGCCTGCCACGAACAGGAGGCTCATGCCGATCGCGGCGACAGACAGCCGGAGCCCGGCCCGGACGACGTTGTTCTTACGCACACAACCCATCGTTCTCTCCTCGTGAGGCCTGAACACAGACCGCTTAGCCAAGTTCCGATAGTTCACGAAGCCGCCCGCTGCTGTCCCCGAGTCGGTCCACCGGCACCTTCATTTTGTCCAGCAGGGTCAACAGCAGGTTGGTCATCGGCGTGTCGTCGGGATAGCGCAGGTGGCGCCCGCCCTTCAACTGGCCAGCACCGCCGCCCGCCACCAGCATTGGGAGATTGTCGTGAAGATGCAGGTTGCTGTTACTGATGCCGCAGCCATAGGTGACCATCACCTGGTCCAGCAGCGTGCCGTCGCCATCACTGGTCTGCCGGAGTTGCTCAAGAAAATGCCCGAGCAAGCTGACGTGGAAGGCGTTCACCTTGGCCAACTTCTCCATCTTCGCCGAGTCGTCCTGGTGGTGCGACAACGGGTGATGAGGGTCTGGAATACCAAGCTCCGGATAGGTGCGCGAACTCACCTCTCGACTCATCATGAACGTGGTTACCCGGGTCAGATCGGTCTGGAACGCGAGCACCTGCAGATCGAACATCAACCGGACGTGGTCGGCGTAGTTCTCCGGAACCCCGGACGGCTTTTCGATGACCGGCAGCTCCCGATCCGCCTGCCGCTCCGCCGCCTGGATGCGGCGCTCGGCATCACGCACCGCGGCCAGATACTGCTCCAGCTTGTGCCGGTCGCCGGGGCCCAGATCCGACTTCAGCCGTGCCACGTCTCGGAGTAGGCCGTCGAGGATGCTCCGGTCTTCGGCGATCCGTCGACGTCGAACCTCTGGGCTCGTATCCTCGGCATCGCCGAACATCCGTTCGAAAACGGCGCGCGGATTGACCTCGACCGGGAGTGGCGTGGTCTCGTCCCGCCAAGACAAAGTGTTGCCATAAGCGCAGCTGTAGCCAGCGTCGCAGGCACCGAGGAAGTAGTTCGGGTCGCACCCCAGTTCGAGCGAGGCGAGCTGCGTCTCCTGCCCAACGTGGCGAGCCACGACCTGGTCGGCCGAAATGCCGGCGCGGATATCCGCGCCTTCGGTCTTCCTCGGATGGACGCCCGTCAGATAGCACGCGCCGGCCCGCGCGTGGTCGCCCGCGCCCTCGCCCGGCAGAGGGTTGGCAGTCTCGTGGACGAGCCCACTCACCACGAGCAGCTGGTCACGAAACGGCTCCAGCGACGCCAGCGTCCGCGTCAGCTCAAAGGCTGGTCCCTCGATGGACGGCGTCCAGTGTTCCATCTGCATACCGTTTGGCACATATACGGTGACCAGCCTCGGGATCGGGCTGGCCGCTGAGAGCCGAACGGAACCAAAAGCGGGCATCATGGCGTCGAGCCATGGCAGCGCCATGGTGGCCCCCAGGCCTCGCAGCACCGTCCGTCGAGACATCCGCTTGCTAGTGACGATCATGGCGTCTTCCTCATTCAGCCGACTCGGTCGCCGACATTCGCATCTGAAACGGCGAGCTGCTCACGATCCCGGAGATCAGCGCCGACCAGCGGTATCCCTCGTCGGCAGCCTCCCGCACCACGGCCCGAACAACGGGCGCGTCGTAGTGCTCGACCCCGCGTCCGAGCGCATACGTCATCAGCTTCTCGACCACGGTGGCGGCGAACAGCTCGGGCTGGCTCGTCAGCAACTGGGCCAGATCCCCCGGCCCCGAGATGGTGGTTCCATCCGGCGTCGTCGCCGACGCATCGATCGGGGCACCGCCCTCACCCGTCGTCCGCCAGCGGCCGATCGCGTCGAAGTTCTCGAGCGCAAACCCCAGCGGGTCCATCTGGGCGTGACAGGTGGCACAGGCCGGGTTCTGCCGGTGCAGTTCCAGACGCTCCCGCACCGAGCTGGGCGCGACCCCTTCCTCGCCAATCTCCTTCAACGCCGGTACGTCGGCTGGCGGAGGGGGCGGTGGCGCCCCGAGCAGGTTCTCCAGCAGCCACTTCCCCCGGAGCACGGGCGACGTGCGGTTGGCATAGGAGGTCACGGTCAGCACGCTGCCGTGCCCGAGCAGCCCGTGTCGGTTGGGGTCGGTCAATGAGACAAGGCGATGGTGACTGCCGTAAACCCCGGGAATGCCGTAGTGCCGGGCGAGACGTTCGTTTAGGAAGGTGTAGTCGGCGGTGAGCATGTCGAGGACGCTCTTGTCCTCCCGGAGTTGACTCAGGAGAAACAGCTCGGTTTCGGCCGAAAACGCCTCCCGCAGGTTGTCGTCGAACTCCGGAAACGCCTGGGGATCCGGCATCACCAGTCGCATGTTTCGCAGAAATAGCCACTGCCCCGCAAAGTTGTCGACCAGCGCGCGGGACCGTGGGTCAGCCAGCATCCGTTCGACCTGCCGCCGCAGCTCGGCCGAATCGCCGAGCCGTCCGGTCTCGGCGGCCGCCAGCAACTCATCGTCAGGAATTGTGCTCCAGAGAAAGAACGACAGGCGTGACGCCAGTTCGAGGTCGCTCAACCGATAGGGCACTGCGGGCCCCACGTCAACCGGGTCGCGTTCGATCCGGAAGAGAAACTCGGGGCTCACGAGCACCTTCCGCAGCGCCAGCTCGATGCCCCCCTCGAATCCACCCCGCCGACGCCCGTCCTCGAAGTACTCGAGTAACGGCGCCAGGTCCGCGTCGGTCACGGGGCGCCGATAGGCTCGTCGGGCGAGCTGACCGAGAATCTCGGTCGCACACAACCGCTCCTCGAGCGTCCGGGTCGGGCGACACACGAAGAGGCGCTCGTGGCTTGGCGACTCCTCGGCCGCCAGCTCTTCCGCCGAACCGAGCGGCCCCTCGATCTCGAGGGTCCAGAGTGCGGGCGCCTCCTCGGCAGACACCGCCAGGTCGGCGCTGAATCCGAAGCTCGCCACCGAGACGATCGGCCCCAGCGGCCCCTCGGGCATCGTCGGACGGGCCAGGAAGGCGGCCGACACGAGATGCGGACCGGCACCGACTCGCACACGCGTGTTCAGCTCGGCATCCCCGTGGAGCAGGTAGGTCGAGCGGTCGATGTCCAGGTCGGGCGTCCACCCGACGGTGAACAGGTCTTTCCGCGCGCCGTCGACACGCACCTCCAGATCGTGCCTTTGATCGACGCCTCGAATCTGATCCCGGTGGTTTTTGAGCAGCCGCAGTTTTAGGAGATATTCGCCCGAGGCCGGGAACGTGTGCCGCACCGCGGTCCCACCGCGAGTACCGAACGGGAGGTCCTCGCCCATTCGATCGTCCTGACGCAGATACTTCGACACCTGGTAGGTGTGAGACCTGGGCCCCTTTGCCGAACCAACTGCCAGCCGGGCCACCTTGCCGGCCGCCGACATGTAGCGCTCGAGGAGCAATGGCGACACGGTCAGCACATCGCCAATGTTGTCGAAGCCGAACCCGGCGTCATCGGGCGGCAGCAACGCCGCCCCGTCGATGTCGAGCGCCAGCAGATCTCGCACGGCATTGGCGTACTCGGTCCGATTCAACCGATGCGCAAGCGGGCGGCCCACAGCCGGCCGGCTGGCGGCCGCGCGGTCGATGCTCGTCTCCAGACCCCTGACGAGCGCGGCCACCTCGTCGGCGGCAGGTCGGGGACGCCCGACGGGCGGCATGGCGCCCGTCCGGAGCTTGCGGAGCACCTTCTCCCAGACCTCCGCATGCGCGGGCGCTCGTCCGGGGTCCACCGCCTCGGCGTCGAGCGAGAGCTGGGCCGTCGGACGCCGGCTGTTGTGACAGGCAGTGCAGTGGCGGTCGAGAAACGCACGGGAAGGGTCGTTTCCCGTGTTCGGTTGCCCTGACCACGCCATCGGCGGATTCGCGAGACCCACGACCAGGACGACCAGCACCCCGACCGACCAGGACGCTCGCCGACCGCACGGCACCCCGTGCCGGGTCATTGCACCACCCCCCTGCCGGCACCCAGTTCGCGGAGCAACACCTCGGTCGTCGGACGCTCGAGAAAGGTTCCGCTGATCCAGATCCCTTCGGTGATGCCCAGCGGCGTCAGGCCCGTCAGGTCCGCGACATCGACCACGGCACCGCGCTCGAACAGAAACCGCACGACGGCATCGTTGCCGGTGTAGGCCGCGCCGTGCATCGCGGTCTGTCCATGCTCGTTCACCACCGCGACATCCCCGCCGAGCGAGAAGGCCAGCTCGACGGTGTCGAGCTCGTGCTCCCGGCGGCGCGCCGTGTCGTCGGCGAAGACCAGCCGGCCGTAGCGGTCGTAGCCTTCGAGCGACATGATCCCGGCGGCCACCATCAGCGGTGTCGTCCCGTCATCGGCAGCCAGCGTCGTGTCAGCCCCGCGATCGCGGAACAGACGCATCAGGTCAACATCGGTGAACTTGGTGGCCAGCCAGAACGGCGTCGCGCCCACCATGCTGCCCGGTCCGGTGTTGCTCGCGAGATCACCGGCGAACTTCGGCAGCCGGGCCGTCAGGCGCGCATCGACGTCAGCGCCATAGTCGAGCAGCAGGGTGACAATGTCGGGCCGCTCGTGCTGCACCGCCCCGTGCAGCGCCGTTCGGCCGGTCCCGGCGGCATCCCGGTCTGCACCCGCCTCGAGGAGCAAGCGCACCATCTCGAGATGCCCGCTTTCGGTCGCCACCAGAAGCGCCGCGCTGCCACCGTTATTGGCCCGGTCGACGTCTGCCCCGGCGGCCAGCAGCGTGGTGGCCAGTGCCTCGTCGCCCTGCTGGGCTGCGAACATCAGGGGGGTGAAACCCCGCGCTGACCCGCCCCCCACGTCGGCATCCGCCGCGATCAGGTGCGAGACGACGTCGGCATGGCGCTCTGCCACCGCCCACATCAGCGCCGTCTGTCCGCTCACGGATTCGCGGCGGTCGACAGTGGCACCGCTCGCCAGCAGTGCCTCCACCGCGGCGGCGCTCCCGGTCCGCGCGCACGCCATCAATGGCGTCACGCCGGTGGGCTGGGCCTGGTTCGGATCCGCCCCGTGCGCGAGCAACTGCCCGACCATCGCGGCGCTGGCGTTCTCGCATGCCAGAACCAAGGGCGACACCCCCAGCTCATTGATCACATCGGGATCGGCGCCCGCCCGCAGCAACCGGCTGGCCATCTCCAGGCCGTCGCGGTGGGCCGCCCAGTGCAGAGCAGTGGCGCCGTCGGGCGTGGCCGAGTCCACCGGCACACCAGCACCCAGTAGACGCTCCACCGCTGGCAGGTCACGTGCCTTGACCGCGTCGACCAGACGCAGGTCACCCTCGGCCGACGTCGGCGTCGCCGCGCTCAGGGCACCGAGCATGGCGGCCGCACCGAGGCGGCCGACATGGGTTAGCATGCCGCACAGTCTACCAAGTCTTGTCAGTTTCTGGGCGGGCGCGGGACCAGTGAAGGCGTGGCGTTCCGATAGGCCTGATACTTCGGCAGCTCGCCCCATCTAGCCTCTGCGCGCGCCTCGAGCAGCGGCACCCCGCTGATCCTGGTCAATAGAAGGTAGACGAAGACCGGAGAAATCAAGGTGACGTGCTGCCATCCTCGGAGCGCCGGCAGCGCAACCACCGCTACTCCGACCCACAGCAAGATCTCACCGAAGTAGTTCGGGTGTCTGGACCAGGCCCAGAGGCCGGTCGTGATGAACTGCCCGTCGTTGGCCGCGTCCCGGCGAAAACGCGCCTTCTGCCGGTCGGCCGTCACCTCGATCCCGAAGCCAGCCAGCCAAATGACGACGCCAACGGCGGCCACCCATCCCAGCGGCTCGATACGCATCGCCGTCATCGCGGCCAGGGCGCCGGAGACGGTCAGCAGCACCCACAGCGCCTGCAGGGTCCAGGTTAGCAGGAACCTAGGAAAACTGGGCTTCAGTTCGTCGAACCGGCCATCGTGACCGTCGCGCCTGATACGACGGAACAGAAAGCTCCCCAGCCTGACCGCCCAGACCGAGACCATGCCGGCCAACAGCAAGGACCGCGGGTCGCCTCCCAGGGTCATCGCCAGCGCCACGGCAACCACCGTCAGATAGGTCAGACTGCCGGTAAGATCGAAGAACCGCTCGGTCTGCCAGATGTAGGCCGGGATAAAGACGAGCCAGTTGATGCCGAAGGACAGCATCCCACACAGCGCGAACAGCGGCGCGCCGTCCACCCACACGCCGTGCTGGCTGCCCGCCCAGCTCACCGCGGCGGCCACCGTCACGCTGATCACCACCGCCACCAGGCTCCGTAGCGCCCGCTTGTCCATGGGTAAAGCATAGCGCGCACCCCCCGTGGCATTCAGACCACGCCGGCGCCAACCCCGCAGGTTCTGGGCCACAATGACGCATGCTCTTCGGCGTTCGTCGCGCCCACACGCTGGCCACGACCCTCCTCGCAACCGGCCTCTACCTAGCGGTTGGCTGTGGCAGCGCAGACTCCAGCGCCCCCGCGAACGCCCTTCCCCGCACCGAGGCTGGGTATCCCAATGGGCCGATCACCGTAATTGCGCCGGCCAACCCTGGCGGCGGCTGGGACCAGACTGCGCGCCAGTTGCAGCAGGTGCTCAGAGACACGGGGTTACTCGGTGTCCCGGTGGAGGTGGTCAACCGGGGCGGCGCCGGCGGCACCATCGGACTGGCCGATCTCGTCAGCCGCCACCGGGGCAACCCTCAGACGTTGATGGTGTTCGGGCAGGTCATGCTGGGCGCGGTCCGTACCAACAACAGCCCGGTCTCAGTGGCCGACACGGTCCCAATCGCGCGACTGCTCAACGAATACGAGATGGTGGCGGTCCCGGCTGATTCGCCGTTCGACACGCTGGACGCTCTGATCGAGGTCTTCCGAGCCGCACCCGAATCAATCAGCTGGGCTGGCGGCTCGGCCGGCGGCATCGACCACATGCTGGTGGGGCTGCTCGCGCTGGCGGCCGGCGTGGACCCGGCTCGCGTGAACTACGTCGCACACGCCGGGGGCGGCGAGGCGGCCGTAGCCGTGATAGGCGGCCACGTCTCGGCCGGCGTGTCCGGGGTTGGCGAATGGAAGGGCTTCGTAGACACGGGACGGATGCGACCGCTGGCCATTTCGGCCGCCGAACGACTCAGCGACAGCGAAACACCGACCTTCCGGGAATACGGTCTGGACGTCGTGCTGGCCAACTGGCGCGGGGTCCTGGCTCCACCCGACACCGACTCGATGACGCGCGCCTGGCTTGCCGACGCGCTCGACGCCATGCGTGACAGCCCGGCCTGGCAGCAGATCCTCACCGACAACGAGTGGGAAGACAGCTTCCTCAGCGGCGCGCCACTCGACGAGTTCCTCGCCGACGAACGTGCCACCGCCGACCAGGTCCTTCGCTCGGTTGGCCTAGTGCGATAGGGTGGCCCGATGCGTCCACCGCTGGCCCGAGCCCTGCTGGTCGCTGCCGCGCTGACCTACCTCGCCGCCGCCTTCCAGATTGACACGCCCGAGGATCAGTACGCGGCGGTTGGCCCAGGGGTGTTTCCGATGATCATCGGCCTCGGGCTGGTGGGATGTGCCGGCTGGGTAGCAGCCACCGACCGGACTACCAGCCCGCTGGACTGGCGCGGCGTCGGTGGCGCAGCGGCAACCTATCTGGCCTACCTGGCGCTCTTGCCCATGGCCGGCTTCCTTCCAGCCACGGTACCGTTCGTGGTGCTCCAGGCGCGCGTCCTCGGCAGCCAGCGCTGGCGCCGTGACCTCGTCGTCGCTGCACTACTAGCCACCACCGTCCACGGCCTGCTCACCTTCGTGCTGGGCGTGCAACTACCGCAGGGTCTGCTCGGCTGATGTCCAGCCTGAGCTACCTACTCCCTCAGCTGGGCGCCGGGTTCGCGTCGGCCCTGGTCCCCACCAACCTCCTGCTCGGCGCGGTCGGAGTCACCGTAGGCACCGCGATCGGTGTGCTACCAGGTCTCGGGCCGGCGCTGACCATCTCGCTGCTCCTTCCCCTCACCTTCGGGATGGATCCGGTCGGCACGTTCATTCTCTTCGGCGGCATCTACTACGGCGCGATGTATGGCGGATCGACCACGTCCATCCTGGTGCGAATGCCTGGCGAGACGTCGAGCGTCATGACCGCAGTCGACGGCTACGCCATGACCCGTCGTGGTCGCGCCGGTGCCGCGCTCGCCACGGCCGCCATCGGGTCATTCGTGGCCGGCACGTTCGCCACCGTAATGCTGATGCTGCTGGCGCCGCCACTGGTCGAGCTCTCGCTCGGATTCGGACCAGCCGACTACGCGGCGCTTATGGTGCTAGCCCTCACCAGTGTGGCAGGTCTGGCCGGGGCCAACCCAGCACGCGGGCTACTGGCCATCTTCGTGGGCCTGGCCCTCGGCACCGTCGGCATCGACGTGCAAACCGGACAAGCGCGTTTCTCCATGGGTATGCCCGGTCTGCTCGGGGGCCTGAATGTCGTGCTGGTCACCGTGGGCCTCTTCGCGGTGGGCGAGGTCTTCTGGCATGCGGCCACCCGACTGGACGCACCTACGAACGTGACACGTCTCGACGGGCCGGCGCGGCTGACCCCATCGGAGTGGCGTCGGTCGATGCCTGCCTGGGGCCGCGGGACGCTCATCGGCTTCTTCACCGGGGTACTGCCAGGCGCTGGCGCCACGGTGGCCAGCTTCCTCTCGTATGACGTCGAGCGACGGGTATCGAAGACGCCGGAGGAGTTCGGCGAGGGTGCCATCGAAGGGGTCGCCGGACCAGAAGCCGCCAACAACGCCAGCGCCGGGGGTAGCCTGGTGCCACTGCTCGCGCTCGGCGTGCCCGGCTCTGGCACCACCGCCGTCATGCTGGCCGCGTTCCAGATGTACGGCCTGCAGCCCGGCCCGCTGCTCTTCAGCCAGGAGTCGGAGCTGGTCTGGGGACTCATCGCCAGCCTGTATGTGTCGAACGCCCTGTTGCTACTACTGAACCTGCCCCTAATCCGGTTATGGGTTCGCCTGCTGGAGGTCCCACCGGCCCTTCTCTACGCGGCCGTGCTCGCGTTGGCTACCGTCGGCGTCTACACGCTCAACAGCAGCCTCTTCGACGTCGGTGTCGTCTATGCGCTGGGTCTGTTGGCCGTCGTGCTGAGACACCAGGAGATTCCGCTGGCGCCGGTGGTGCTGGGCGCCGTGCTCGGACCACTACTCGAACAGTACACACGCCGGGCACTGGCCATCGCCGACGGCGATCCCACCGTGTTCTTGACCCGCCCGCTCTCGGCGGCCCTACTGGGATTGGCCCTAGCGTTAGTGGTCCTGCCACCACTAGTGCGGGCGACAAGAACGAGGACCTGAGGTCGGCGGACGCTACTCGCCAACCGCGATCAGGGCCTGCTCGGTACGGATGAAGATCCGGCCGTCGGAGACGGCCGGCGACGACACGACCGGTTCACCAAGGTCGTTCCGTGCGAGGATCGAGAGCGACGACCCGGCCGCCAGCACCACGGTCTCACCCGTCTCGCTGAAGAGGTAGACCTTCTCGTCGCCCGCCAGCGGTGTCGCGGAAAACACCCCGCCGATCCGGTCCTGCCACACCCGGTCTCCGCTGGCCGCGTCGACGGCCGTGACGATGCCCCCGCCGTTGGCCATGTAGACCAGTCCGTCGTAGTAGAGAACCGACGAAATGTACGGAGCGCCCGTTTCCACCTTCCAGACAAGGTGAGTCTCGTCGACCACGCCGCGACCGCCCGGGCGAAGCGCCAGATACGGCCCGGCCCGGTGGCCGCGCGAGGTGTAGATCACGCCGTCTTCATCGTGGGTGGCCGAGGGCACCGGATAGTCGTTCAGCCCGTCGGCATGCCACAACCACTCGCCCGTCGTGGGGTTGTAGCCATCGAGGCCGGCGCGGGCATTGACCACCAGTTCGTCCCCGGCCGGGCCGGGAACGATCAGCGGCGTGGAGAACGAGCGCAGGTTCTGTCCGCGATCGGCTCGCCACCGCTCCTCGCCGGTCGCGGCATCGAGCGCCAGGATGTAGGCGCCGCTCTCGTGGTCGGACTGCAGAATGAGCAGCTCCTGGTAGAGCACGGGCGAACTCGAGTGGCCCCAGACGATCTCGTAGGGGCCGTAGTCGCGAGCCAGGTGCCGCTGCCAGACCGGCTCGCCGTCGAGACTTAGCGCCACGATCTGTCCGGTCGCGAACCAGCCGAACACCAGCTCGCCGTCGGAGGCGGCGCTCGGGCTGGCCATGTTGCTCTTCAGGTGTCCGAGCGGCTGATCTCCGTCGGCGGGCAGCTCGAACTCCCAGAGCAACTGCCCATCCGCCTGGTCGAACGCGCTGACCATGAAGATGACGTCATCGCCACGGCCGTCGACCCGCTCGCCGCCCAGCGGTCGGTCGGGCGCGGCCCCACCACCACGCACGAGTTGAGGGTGACCTCCAGGACGGAGCTGACCGCGACCGCGCTGTTGAGTCAGGAACACCCGGTTACCCACCACGATCGGAGACGACACACCGAGGCCGTTCAGCGGCGTGCGCCAGGCTACGCCAGCGTCCCGACTCCAGCTGACTGGAAGGTTCTGCTCGGTGGAAATGCGACGCCCGTCCGGACCGCGCCATTGCGGCCAGTCCTCGGCCTGCACATTCACCGTGCATAGCGCCGTCGCCGCCAGGAACGCGAGACCCACCCGCCGCATGGAGACCTCCTACCGGTTGCCGAATGACCGCTCAAAGAGATCTTCGATCGCCTGGCGCCCCGCGTCACTCAGAAAACGCGTCCCGGTCCCAGTGAATCGGGTGCGCTCAATGCACGGCGGGTCGACTGGCGCCCAGGTGCCGTCACCCCAGGTCAACCACTGCTCCCGCTTCTGATCGAACACGAATAGGCGCTTTCGCAGGTGCTTGGCCAGCTCGGCCCCCCACCCGGTGCCGCCCTTGACGGTGTCGTCCTCGAGCACCTCGCCCACGACGAACACTTCGCCAGCGGTCGCGACCTGATGCCAGATCGATTGCAAGAGGGTCTGGAAAGCGGGCGTCTCGGGGAACGAGCGATGCAGCTGCGCAGTGATGTAGGCCTCGCTCACCGCGCCGCGCTGCAGCTCGGTGGGCGTCAGTTCGACCAGCCCGCGCTGCCGCTCGGTGTCGCGGCCGGCGAACGAGAAGGTTGTCTCGCCCGCCCCGAATCGCTCAGCGGTCTCGCCGAAGATGGTCTCGGCGCCACGGGCCCCGCCAGACAACAGCGTGTAGGCGCTGGCCGGCAGCCGCACGACGCCGGTCGCCGTCTCGTCACGCACCAACCGCATCGTGTCCGGATGCAGTTGAAGATGCGTCTCGGCGGTGGCGTCCCGGAGATGATCCTTCAGCAGCCTGACCTCCACGTGGGTGCCCTCCGGCTCGAGAAAGATGGCCAGGTTGATCAGCGCCTCGTATTGCGCACACGGAGGAGGCACCAGCGTCGGATGCGCCGGTGTCTGGTCGCGATGCGTCTGGGCCGCAATCCACAGGACAGCGCCAAGGCGGCGGGCGATCTGCTTCAGGGCGCCGAGCTCGGCCGCCCGCTCCACAACCCCGCCTCCCTCCCAGTCCAGCCCGTCGACCATGATCACATCCGGTTTGAATCCGGTCTGTCCATAGAGCGCCACCAGGTCGTCGAGGCGTTCGTGGGGAAATGACGCGTCGGAATACGCCTGGATGATGCGGTGGGTGTCGACGCCGGCACGCACGGCATCTCGGTCGTCGAGTGCCGTGGTGTCGGCCAGATCCTCGAATAGCGCGTCGTACCACGACCGCACATGCTCGAGGTCCTGGCCTAGCGCCACATGCAGGACCGAGTGGCCCCGTAGCGCGTGATCGAGCCCGATCTGCACCAGGAACGCGGTCTTGCCAACACCGGCCCGCGCCATCACCACCCCGAGCTCGCCCTCTCCGAGGCCCTCCTGGCAGCAACGCTCCAGAATGCGCAGTGGGCTGTTCTCGTTGACCTGATCAAGCTGCATGCTGGGCGCCTCCTGCCCCCTCGACCGGGGTGTCCGGTCACGTCGTTGATGAAGCGGTCGCACCGCATCGAGCTGAATCACCTCGGCACTAGCTCGCACGCGCCTTCTCCTTGTCGGCGGCCGCCTTGGCCTCGATCAGCTCGGCCTGAACCGCTCCCGGGACTGGCAGATAGCGGGAGAACTCCATCGTAAAGTCCGCCTTGCCCTGCGTCGCCGACCGCAGCGTGGTCGCGTAGCCGAACATCTCGGCCAGCGGCACCTCCGATTCGGTGATGGTCATGCCGCCCACTTCCTGCTGGCCGATCACGGTACCTCGGCGCTGCATGATCGTGGTCAGCACGTTCCCCGCGTGCTCCGAGGGCGCTTCGACCGCTACCCGCATGATCGGCTCGAGCACCTTCGGCGCGCCCCTGTCGTAGGCCTCGCGCCAGGCGCCGCGCGCCGCCTCCTGGAACGCCACATCGGACGAGTCGACCGAGTGGTGATTCCCGTCGTTGACCACCGCCCGGACGTTCACCACCGGTGCGCCGAGCTTCCGGCCCTTGGCCAGCATCGACTTCAGCCCCTTCTCCACCGCCGGGATGAACTGTCGGGGAATCACGCCGCCCTTGATCTCGTCCACGAACTCGAATGCGGCCTCGGTGTGCGGCTCGATGTAGCCCACCACACGCCCATACTGCCCCGACCCACCCGTCTGCTTCTTGTGGGTGTAGTCGAAGTCGACCCGCCGGCTGATCGTCTCGCGGTAGGCAACCTGCGGAGGCGACACCTCCACTTCCACCTGATACTCGCGACGCATCCGCTCGATGTAGACGTCGAGCTGCAGCTCGCCCATCCCGTGGATGACCGTCTCCCCCGATTCGGGGTCGGCCCCGGCTCGGAATGTCGGATCCTCCTTGGTGAACCGCTGCAGCGCCTTGGTCAGATTCGTCTGCGACTTGTTGTCGGCCGGAGTCACCGACAGCGAGATCACCGGCGCCGGCACGTGGATGGACGTCATGCTGACGTTCACCGCGCCGTCGGTGAACGTGTCGCCCGAATGGCAGTCGAGCCCGAAGATCGCCACGATATCGCCAGGGCCAGCTTCGGTGATGTCTTCCATCTCATCGGCGTGCATGCGCACCAGGCGCCCAACCTTGGTCTTCTTGCCGCTTCGGCTGTTGGTGATGACGGTGTCCTTGGTCAGGTGACCCTGGTAGACACGCATGTAGGTGAGCTGTCCGTAGCGTCCGTCCTCCAGCTTGAACGCCAGCGCCACGGCCGGTTTCTCCGGGTCCGGCTCGAGCCCGACCTTGGCCTCGTCCTCGGCGTCGAGGTCGATCGCGTCGTTCGAGATGTTGGTCGGGTCCGGGAGGTACGCCACGACGGCGTCCAGCAACTTCTGCACACCTTTGTTCTTGTAGGCCGACCCCAGCAGCACCGGTGTGAGCTGCAGCGAAAGGGTCCCCTCGCGCACCGCCTTGTGCACCAGATCCTCGGTGACCTCACCCTCGAGCACCGCCTCCATCAACTCGTCTGAGAACATCGACACCGCGTCGAGCATCTCCTCGCGGTAGCTCTCGGCATCAGCCGTGAGCGCGCCCGGAATCTCCCGTTCGACCACTGTCTCGCCGAATTCGCCCTCGAAGTAATAGGCCTTCATCCGGACCAGGTCGATCACACCGGCAAAGTCCTCCTCGAGCCCGATCGGCAGCTGCAGCAACACGGCGTTGTGGCCGAGCTTCTCCCGCAACGCATCGCGGACGCGAACCGGATCTGCGCCGACACGGTCGCACTTGTTGACGAACGCGACCCGCGGCACCGCGTACCGGTTCATCTGGCGGTCGACGGTGAACGACTGGCTCTGCACGCCGGCCACCGAGCACAGCACCAGCACGGCGCCGTCGAGCACCCGCAAGCTCCGCTCCACCTCGATGGTGAAGTCGACGTGGCCCGGTGTGTCGATGATGTTGATGTGATGGTCCTGCCACGAGGTATGCGTGGCAGCGCTCGCGATGGTGATGCCGCGCTCCTTCTCAAGCTCCATCGAGTCCATCTTGGCGCCGACCCCATCCTTGCCCTTCACGTCGTGAATGGCGTGCACCCGGTCGGTGTAGTAGAGGATGCGCTCGCTGAGGGTCGTCTTTCCACTATCGATGTGCGCGGAGACCCCGATATTGCGGATCGTCGTCAGGTCGCTAATCACGGTCGTTAACCTTTCACTGGCGGGCATCGGTCGCGCATCGTGGCCGACAAACACCCACCTGGTCGGCGTCCGTCGCCAGCCTTCACCGGCGTTGCCGTACCGTTCCCAGTGGGTCGAGTGTTCAGAGGAACCCGTGTGATGTTGGGCACCTCGTGCTTCAGACGGGGGCGTCCTCCGACGCCTTCGCGCTCAAGAGCCCCCACGCAGGGATGCGTATGACCGACGCATCCTGTTCATTGTAACGCGGTTATGTGTCTGGAAGGCTAAAAGTATGGAGCCAGAAGCCTGTGCCCTTGACGGCCGGATGTTCGGCGTCCTCAACCCGTTAGCGTCGATGCATGTCCGATGACCGACTACCGGCAGCCGGCACGTAACACAGGCTGAGGAGGTAGATCGAGCAAACGTCGACGCCCAACTCTGTGTGCAGACGCTCAATCCATCCGCTCAGGGACGTGGTCATCTTCGAAGCTTACCTCGGGCGTCGGTTTATGGTCGCCAGGCCAACTGGGCGTGCTACAGTCTCGCCCCATGTGGCAACACGATTACGTTCCGGTTGGCGAGAGCCTTCTTCTGTCCACACTGGTCTCAGCGATTCCGCTGGTGATCCTGTTCTACCTGCTCGGCGTGGCCCGCAAGCCAAGCTGGGTGGCCGGGCTCAGCGCCCTCGGAGTGTCGCTGGTGCTCGCGGTCGGCATCTACGGAATGCCCGCCGGACTGGCCGGCGCCTCGATGGTCTATGGCGCTGCCTTCGGACTGTTTCCCATCGGCTGGATCGTCATCGCGTCGCTCATCCTCTACCGTGTCACGCTCGACACCGGCAAGTTCGAGATCATCAAGGACTCGATCGGCGCTCTCAGCGATGACCGGCGGCTACAGGCGGTGTTGATCGGCTTCGCGTTCGGCGCGTTCATCGAAGGCGCGGCCGGCTTCGGCACGCCAGTGGCGGTGGCGGCCGCGATGCTGACCGGCCTCGGCTTCGCGCCGTTCTATGCGGCGTTCATCTGCCTGGTGGCCAACACGGCCCCGGTCGCGTTCGGCTCGCTCGGTATCCCCGTGGTCACCCTGCAGGGCATCACCGGGCTCGACATGGACCCGCTCAGCTCGATGACCGGCCGGCTGTGCGCCCTGATCGCCATCATCATCCCCGCCTACATGGTGGTGATCATGTCTGGCTTCAAGCGCGCCTTCGAGGTACTGCCGCCGATCGCGGCCTGCTCGATCTCGTTCGCCGGCGTACTCTTCTGGGCCACGAACACCCTGGGCCCTGAACTCGCGGTCATCTTCGCCTCCATTGCCGCCTTGATCTCGATGGTTCTGGTGATGAAGTTCTGGCAGCCAGCCCAGGTGTTCCGTCTCGAGGGCGACACCGAAGCCACCGCCAAGGGCCACAGCCACAGCATGGGCCAGATCTTGTTCGCCTGGAGCCCCTACATGCTGCTGGTCATCTTCGTGCTTGCGTGGCGGCTGCTACCGCCGGTTACCAGCCTGGTCAACTCGGTCACCTTCGCCATCGATGTGCCGGGCCTGCACAACCTGATCATGCGGGTACCGCCACTGACCGCCGAACCCTCGCCCTACGGCGCGGTCTACAACGTAAACTGGCTGGCCGCAGCCGGCAGCTCCTGCTTCCTGGCCGCATTCGCCGCCTCGCTCGTGCTCGGCATGTCGCCGGCCAAATTCGTGGGCGTCGTCGGCTCGGTGCTCAAGCAGCTGTCGATGCCGCTGCTGACCATCGCCTCGGTACTCGGGGTCGCGTTCGTCATGAACTACGCCGGCATGACCTCGACGCTGGGCCTGGCGTTCGCCGCCACCGGCGCCGTCTTCCCCTTCTTCAGCGCCATGCTCGGCTGGACCGGCGTATTCCTGACCGGGAGCGACACCTCGTCGAACGCTCTCTTCGGCACCCTCCAAGTGGTGACCGCCAACGCCTTGGGTCTGAATCCCATACTGACGGCATCGACCAACGCCGCCACCGGGGTCATGGGCAAGATGATCTCACTGCAGAGCATCGCCGTGGCCGTCGCCGCCACCGGCATGGCGTCGTCAGAAGAAGGACGTCTGTTCCGGATCACCCTGAAGCACAGCATCGTGCTGGCCCTGTTCATGGGGGTCGTGACCATGATCTTCGCCTACGTGCTGCCGGGACTCGTACCGCAGCCGTAAAGCTTTGGGTTTGGGGGACTCTGTAGGGTGGGGCCCTAGTTCCACGTCCCCGTATGGCAGGGCTGACACCGCGCCTTCTCCCGCGGTCCCTGCCGCCCTCACACGGGTACTGGTCACAACCCACTAGATCGTTCACAGAGAAACGCGGGACCGCCGCGTTGATGTCGATCAGGTATGGTGGCAGCGTAGCATGTCCGATCTCACCATTCGGCCCGCCACAGCGGACGACCTTGACGTCATCGTCGACTTCAACGCCCGGATCGCCTCCGAGACCGAAGATACCGTTCTCGACCGCGACACACTTCGCGCCGGAGTGCAGGTCCTACTCGAGGATCCGGCCAAGGGCCGTTACTTCGTGGCATGTGTCGACGGCGTGGTGGTGGGCCAGGTCATGCACACTCGGGAATGGAGTGACTGGCGCAACGGCGACATCTGGTGGCTCCAGAGTGTCTACGTCCACGCCGATCATCGTCGACGAGGTGTTTTCGCCGGTCTCTACCGACATCTGCAGGAGCTGGCAAAGACCGCCCCCGGCGTGGTGGGACTACGGCTGTACGTCGAGGTGGACAACACACCGGCGCAGGCCACCTACGCCCGGCTGGGCATGGACGACGCATCGTATCTGGTGATGCAGGAAATCTTCGGGTGATGGCTCTCAGCGTCGTCCATCGCTAGACGTTCGGCGACCTGCTGCGGCGCACCGAGGCGCGGTCGCCGGACGAACCGGTGCTGGCGTGCGATAACACCAGGTGGAACTACGCCGAGTTCGACCTTTTCTACACCCGGCTCGGACTCGGACTGGCAGCACGCGGAGTATCGGCCGGCGACCTGGGTGGACGGTAAGCGCCGAGGCGGTCACCGCACACTGCCGAACACACCTGACGGGATTCAAGGACCCAAGCGAGTGGTCATCGTCGACCGGTTTCCGAAGAGCCCGAGCAGCAAAGTGCTCAAGCGAGATCTCAGGCAAACACACGCTGAGCTGCTACAGTGCGACACGCCAGACTGAGAACACGTCGCGGACCGGATCGGAGACTAGCGAGGTCATCATGCGCAGACTCTCAAGGGTGAGCGTCGGAACAACCGCCGTTGTCGGTTGCGTGATCGGCTTGGGTGTTGAACCGGCCATCGGACAGGACGTGGAGTGGCGGACCTACGCCGCCGACCACGCCAGCTCGAAGTACGTACCGCTCGACCAGATCAATGCCGAAACGGTTCGCAATCTTGAGGTCGTCTGGCAGCAATCGACCGTGCCAGACGGCACCCGCGGCGACAGTACGGTCGACGCGCCCAGCGCGTCGCAGAACACCCCGCTAATGGCCGATGGCCGGCTCTACATCAGCACGGGGCTCGGCCGCGTGGCCGCCCTCGATGCCACGACGGGCGCGCTCCTCTGGCATGACCCTCCCCCACCATCCACGGACGGGGCGCCGCCCCGCCGGGCGAGCGCCGTGCGAGGCCTGGGCTACTGGACCGACGACAGCGATACCCGCATCCTGGCCATTCTAGGGTCGACTTTGGTCGCTCTGAACGCCGCCAGCGGCGCCCGCTATCCTGACTTCGGCGAAAACGGCGCCGTCGACCTAATCCAGGGCTACGACGACCCGCGCGTTGACAGTTTCCGCTGGCGGTCGGCCCCCCTCGTGGTCAACGACATCGTCGTCGTCGGCTCGATGATCGGCGACATCACTAACCACACCATGGCCGCACTCAAGGAGATGCCGCCGGGCGACATCCGCGGCTTCGACGTCCGCACCGGTGAACAGCGCTGGATCTTCCACACCATCCCGAAGGAAGGGGAACCAGGCAACGAGACCTGGCTGTCGGCACTGAACGAAGATCGGGCCTCGTGGGAGTACACCGGAAACACCAATATGTGGGCGTCTCCGAGCGCCGATGAGGAGCTGGGCTACGTGTACATCCCGCTCTCTACACCCACCAGCGACTACTACGGCGGTCACCGCCCGGGTGACAACCTCTACGCCGAAAGCCTGGTCTGTCTCGATGCCGAGACCGGCACACTAGTCTGGCACTTCCAGGCCGTGCACCACGGGCTGTGGGACTACGACTTCCCCGCCGCGCCGACCCTCGTCGATATCACGGTGGACGGTCGAGCCATCAAGGCGGTGGCCCTCGTCAGCAAACAGGCTCACACCTACGTCTTCGATCGGGTCACCGGCGAACCGGTCTGGCCGATCGAAGAGCGGCCTGTCCCCCGGGGCAACGTCCCCGGGGAATGGTACGCCGAGACGCAGCCGTTCCCGACCCGTCCACCGGCCTACGACCAGCAGGGCGTCACCATGGACGACCTGATCGACTTCACCCCGGCGCTACGGGCTGAAGCGAT
This sequence comes from Acidobacteria bacterium UBA2994, assembly GCA_002346545.1. Taxonomy (GTDB): domain Bacteria; phylum Acidobacteriota; class Vicinamibacteria; order Vicinamibacterales; family UBA8438; genus UBA2994. The sequence goes on along the minus strand of DEAA01000013.1, from coordinate 80,138 downwards.
CGAGATTCTCGACGACTACGTGTGGGGTCCGCTCTTCACCCCACCGACACTGATCGACGACACCCCCGGCGGCACCAAAGGCACGATGGTCGTGCCCGGCCTGGTGGGAGGCACGGACTGGAACGGCGCCGGCGTAGACCCCGAAACGGGCATTCTGTATGTCCCGTCGGCACACAGCGGCACAGTGGTCGGCCTCGGCCGATCCGAACATCCACGCTCAGACGTCGACTGGACCCTGAAGGGCGCGCGTCACATTCCAGGGCCGCAGGGCCTGCCGCTGTTCAAGCCACCCTACGGCCGGCTGGTGGCCATCGATCTTAACCAGGGCCAAATCCTCTGGAGCGTGGCCAACGGGGACGGTCCGCGCGACCACCCGGCGATCGCCCATCTCAACCTCCCGCCGCTCGGACAGGGCGGCCGAGCCGCGCCACTAGTCACCAGCAGTCTCGTCTTCCTCGGCGAAGGCGCGAACGTGGGCGCCGCCTTCCTTCCACCCGGGAGTGGTGGCAAGATGTTCCGAGCCTACGACAAGGCCACGGGCGCAGTTGTGTGGGAGATGGAGCTGTCCGGTGGCACCACCGCGGCCCCCATCAGCTACATGATCGGCGGACGACAGTACATCCTGGTCACAGTCGGCTGGGACGACATGGGGAGCGAATACGTCGCGCTAGCGCTACCCGAGTAGCATTCGCTAGCGACCACCTGAACGAAGTAGAAGAACCATGAAACAGAGCTATCGAGTATTGAGCGTCATCGTTTCCGGAGTCGTTATCAGCGGTTGTGGAGGAAGTGCCCCAGAGGCACCGGCCGAGGAGACAACGCCGGCGGAAGCACCTGCGATCGGCGAGATCGTGCGACTCGACCCGCGCTTCGACGCGCTCGTCCCAGCCAACGCGGTCATCGAGAAACTGAGCGACGGCTACACCTTCACTGAAGGACCGGTTTGGGACCGCCAGAATAACCGGCTGCTGTTCTCTGACGTCCGCGAGAACCACATCCATCAGTGGAGCGAAGCGGCCGGGGCCAGCGAGTTCATCAATCCGGTGTTCGAGGGCGACCGCACCGGGAAACGGTCGGTCAGCTCGAACGGACTGACAATGGACGCCGACGGCAACCTCATCCTCTGCGAGCACGGCTACCGCCGGATCTCACGGCTGGAGGACAACGGGTCGCGCAGTGTGGTGGTCGAGGCCTACGAAGGTGGCCAACTGAACAGCCCGAACGACGCCGTGTTCGCCTCAGACGGGTCGCTCTATTTCACCGATCCGCCCTACGGCCTTGAGGGGCTCGAAGAGTCGCCCGAGTGGCGTGGCTTCAACGGCGTCTACCGGCTTGCGGCCGACGGCGAGCTCGAGCTGCTGGTCGAGGACCAGACCCGGCCAAATGGCATCGCGCTCTCGCCGGACGAGACGATCCTCTACGTCGCGAACTCTGATACCGAGAATAAGGTCTGGATGGCCTACGACATCGACGACTCCGGCACGTCGAATGCTCGAGTGCTCTACGACATCAACGACCAGACCGAACCTGGGGCTGCCGATGGTCTAAAAGTGGACGTGAACGGGAACCTGTTCGCCACCGGACCTGGCGGGGTGTGGGTAATCACGCCCGACGGCACACATCTCGGGACGATCAAGCCGGGTGAGGTCACGGCCAACGTCGCCTGGGGCGGCGACGGAAGCACCCTCTTCATGACCGCCAGCACTGGTCTTTACCGGATCCACCTGTCAACCGAGGGCGTCATCCCCGGACCGTAGGAAAAACCTGGCGGCGCTACCGGTCCACCATCGCGCCGAAGCAACGGACGTCGATTCGTACTATAGCCGTCGTTCTCAAGGCAACTCGTCGTAGATCACGCGGATCGCTGCCTCGACCCGGGTTGAGTTGTATTCGGGATAGCGCGACGACAGGTCCACTCCCACAACCGCCTGGTCGGCGGTCTGACCGTTCTGTTTGGCCTGCCGCACGGCGGCCAGCAGATCGGCGGTGAAGCGCTGAAACTCCTGCAAGCTCTCCCAAGTGGTGACCGGGATGTGTCCAGGGACGACGGTGTCCACACCGTCGATGGTGTCGACCGCTCGGCCCAACGTCTCTGGCAGTGCGACACCGCTGCCGCCATTGTTGACGTCGAGGAACGGCGCGTCACGCCACGGGAACATGTCGCCGGTCTGCATCACGCCGAGCGCCGGATACACGATAAAGGTGTCGCCACTAGTGTGCCCCACGCCGAAATAGTAGAGGTCCATCTGGTCGGCCCCGGAGCCGAGGGTTAGGCGGTCCTCGTAAACCTGATCCGGCAGGAACGCCGCGCCGTCCCCCTGGAAGTTCTCCATCCGCTCCATGTTCGCCTTGGTATTGGCATGAGCCACGATATTGACCGAGTCGGGGAAGCCATCGTTACTGCCCACATGGTCGCCATGCGTGTGGGTATTGATAATCGTAACTACCGGCTTGTTGGTGACCTCACGAATCCGTTCGAGGAGCGTCGGCCCCCATCCAGGCAACTTGGTGTCGACCACGGCTACGCCGCGGTCCATCACGAAGACCCCGACGTTCCCGCCGCTGAACACCGACCGATCGACCGGCGTGTTGCCCTTGATCACGTAGAGGTTACCCTTGACCTGTTCGATCGTGGCGCCGTCGATGGCGCCCTGACTCGGCTGCCAGGCGGCCGCGCCAACCGACAGCAGGCCGACCGTGACCAACGCGGCGAGGATGCGTGTGCGTGCCATACGAAGCTCCTTTCGCGGTTGGTCGAGGATACCACTGAGACATTGCCCCGGAGTCCGACCGGCGCTACGATGGCCGCGACATCTACACTGAGACGGGAGACAGGATGAAGACCCACGGACGCATTGCCTTGGCTGTGACCTCAGGCCTCCTCTGCCTGCTGGTCGTCACCGCGGCGCCCTCGATGGGACAGCTCAGCCAGGCCAACTTCGTTGGTGGCGCGCCGACACGCGGCGACGTCGACGTGCGCCCCTCACGGCTGACGTTCCAGCCCGGCGCCCGATCGAATTGGCATAGCCACGGCAACTTCCAGATCATCATGGCCGAGAGCGGCTCGGGGCGAACCCAGCGACGCGGCGAAGCGGTGGTGGCGCTCGAAATCGGCGTGCCCATCTACACCCCGGCCGGGGTGGTGCACTGGCACGGCGCGGCAGCAGACGAGCGGCTGGTGCAGCTCACCTTCAGCAGCGGCCAAACCAACTGGGAAGGCCCGGTCAGCGACAACGACTACCTCGGACGGTAGAACATCATGCGACCACGGCACCTCGTCGGCGTCATCGTGGCCACGTCGCTGCTTGCGGTTACAGCGGGTGACTTGATCTCTGCCAAGGATTGGCCGCAGTGGCGGGGAGAAGAGCGGCTTGGTCTGTGGACCGAGACCGGCATCCTCGAGCAGTTCCCCGAAAACGGACTTAAGGAGACCTGGCGAGTCCCGGTGCGGGCTGGCTACTCCGGCCCAGCCGTCGCCGACGGGCGCGTCTTCGTCTTGGACTACGTCGAGACCGAACCGCGGACCATGGACGGCACCGAGCGGCTGCTAGTGCTCGACGAAGAAACTGGCCAAGAGCTCTGGCGCCACGAGTGGGCCACCACCTATCGGATGTTGATGTTCACCTACGCCACTGGGCCGCGGGCGACGCCCACAGTCGATGGCGATCGCGTCTACATCACCGGCTCGACCGGCCGCATCTTCTGCTTCGACGTGGAAACCGGCGCCGTCATCTGGGAGAAAGACACCGTCGCCGAGTACGACACCAACATCCCGATCTGGGGCACATCGAGCGCCGCTCTCGTGGATGGCGACCTCGCCATCTTCGTGGTGGGCGGTGAACCAGACGGTCTGGTGATGGCGTTCGACAAACGGACCGGTCAGGAGGTCTGGCGCGCCATCGAGAGCCGGACCGAGATGGGCTACCACCAGCCAAACATCATCGAGGCGGGCGGTGTTCGCCAGCTGATCGTCTGGCACCCGCGCGGCCTAGCCGCGCTCGACCCGCAAACGGGCGAGCTCTACTGGGAAGAGCCGTTCGAAGGACGCGCCAACCTGACCATCGCCGACGCGGTACGGAGCGGGTCATATCTGTTCGTGTCCGGCTTCTACAGCGGCTCAATGATGATGCGCCTCGATCTCGATCGCCCCGGGGCCATCCCCCTCTGGAAAGGCTCCAGTAGCCGTGTCCTCGACGACGACGGGGTCGAGATCGCGGAGGAAGGCGGTCTCCACACCATCATGACCACGCCGTTGGTGGTCGGAGACTATATCTACGGCATCGGCAGCCATGGACAGGTGCGGGGACTCCTCGCCGAATCAGGCGAGCGGGTCTGGGAAGCCGATGGCCTGACCAATCGTGAGCGATGGGGCACGGCCTACTTCGTGCAGCATGAAGATCGCTACTTCGTCTATAACGAGAACGGCGAGCTGATGATCGTGCAGTTCAACCCGGACGGGTTCGTCGAGTACGACCGCATCCACCTGATCGCCCCAACATCGAACTCGGGCTATGGCGGTTCACGGGTCGGCACCGCGCGGCGCGCCCGTCACGGCTACAGCGACCGGCTGGTCGTATGGGCGCACCCGGCCTACGCCAACAAGCACATCATCGTACGCAATGACGAGGAGGTCGTCCGCTACTCCCTTGCTGCGGAAGACTACTAGCGGCGGGTCAGACACCGCCTTCGTGCCTATAATGGAATATCGACTCAATACCGGTCTTCGGGGACCCTGGAGGAACAACATGAAGCTCCGCACCGCAGCTTTGCTCACCGTCGCGCTGCTATTCGTCGGTCTTGTCCCATCGGCAAGCGCACAGAGCGACCCGTCACGCTGGGCCCAGGACATCGACGCGTTCGATGCCGACGCGCCCAACCGCCCGCAGGGCGCCATCGTGCTGACCGGCAGCTCGAGCTTCGCCAGGTGGAGAACGATGGAAGCCGACCTCGAACCGCTGACCGTGGTACCGCGCGGGTTCGGCGGGAGCACGATGGCCGACGTGCTGCACTATGTCGACCGGCTGGTGAAACCATATGCCCCACGGGCCGTCGTCATCTACGAGGGCGACAACGATACCTTCTACGGCGTCGACCCGATGACGATCGCTGGACAGGCCAAGCAGGTCGTCGCCAAGATCCACGCCGCGTCGCCAGACACCCGCGTCTACCTCCTGTCGGTGAAGCCGAGCCTGGCCCGCGTCAACGCCTGGGACAAGGCCCAGGAGACCACCGCGCTCTACAAGAAGATTGCCGCCAGCGACGAGCGGCTGTTCTTCATCGACGTCGCCACCCCGTTCCTCAATGCGGACGGCACGGTGATGGACGACGTCTTCGTGGATGACGGCCTGCACCTGAACGATAAGGGCAACATGATCTGGGCCAAGACCATCAAGAACGTTTTGATGCAGCACGAAGCCCAGTTCGAAATGCCGAAGGCAAGCGGACAGTAAGGAATAAGCGGCGGGTCGGTGCTTCCGGCCCGCCGCTTCACGAGGGCTACAAGCGCTCAATTCGAGCTATGGCTGGCGCGTGTCTCGCCCTCACGCCTAAACACACCCGAGCACCGTCCTGAAGCCGGGTGTGAAGGGAAGTCGCCCGCGCCCCTACGGGTGTGTCCCCCACATCAGCTCGGCCACGAAACCTGCCGGGATCCCCACCATGAGCAAGGCCATGCTGATCAACAGGAACCGGCCATAGATCGGCACCCGAACCGCGCGGTGTGAAAGCTCCACCGACACGGTCTCGGCTTCGTCGATTGCCTCGTAGGCGCGAGCCAGGCTGTCGGCGTCGGTCACGTCGAAATAGTCGCCCCCGAAGGCCCGAATCATCTCGATCAACGCCTGGCTATTGCCTACCTGCTGAGACAGGCCAGACCGAGCCGTGGCCGACGCCGGCTCCTGGGCATTGATGAAGATCATGTAGGGCACGATATTCCGCTTGTTCAATTCGATGAATTCAGCCTCGGGAATCTCGTCGACATCGGCGTCGGTCACTATGAGCAGGGCCCGCGCCGGGAGCGTTCCATTGGCAATCACCGCCGCGTCCTGGTCGAAGTGACGCAACACCGACTGCAGCGCGCGCACGATGTTGGTGTTGCCCTCGCTTTCAATGATCCGCACCTTGTCGTCCGGCACGAACTGCTGGTCGATGGGGGTACCCGACTGCGCGGCCAGAATCCGCACGATGGCAAACGGGGCGTCCATCACCTGAAAGAAATACAGCTCGTCGTCGATGACAAAGTCATCGACCATGTACGGATAGGACGAGAACAGCCACAACGAGACCCGGTCGTTCTTGTCCTGACGCATCTCTAGGAACTGGAGGTGAGCCTGGCGGGCCACCTCCGCCCGAGACCGTCCCGTGCCAGGCAGTTCCCAGGCCATCGAAAGCGACGTGTCGACCAAGTCGATCCGGACCCGGGACTCCATGTCACCGGACACCTCCTCGGTGGCAGTCAGGTAGGGGTCGGCCATCGCCACGAGCAAGGTCGCCAGTGACAGCCCGAGCAGCACCTTCGGCAGGTTGTAGAACGTCTTGCCCCAAATCCCGCGCTGGTGCCGTGGTGCGATCTGGTGCCCGGAGTGCTCGCGCGAATGGCGGCGCTTGGTCGCCCAGAGCCTAAGCAACGTCACCCCGATCACGGCGGCGACTGCCAGCGCGAGGAGATAGGACAGACCGATATCCCCGAATCGGATCTGGTCAAAGTCTGTAGTGAGCAGCTCGTCCGAACGGACGCGAAGGAAATCCGAGAAAGAGGACCAGTCCATGAACGACCAGCGTTCTCGGAAGCGGGCGCCCCGGCTGCCAGCGGCAGCCGGGGCATCTCCCTGGAACTAGCGGATGCTCTCGACCTTCTGAGTATTGAGCTGGCGGGCGCCGGCCATGATGCCGTGCATCCCGATGTTGCCCTCGTGGCAGGCGTACTCGAACAACGGCCCCTCGGTGCGCCGCAGCGGCATCAAGGCGGTCCAGGGACGGGTGAAGTTGTTCTCGTCCGTGAACGTAAACTCGTAGGCCACCGTGTCCAGATCCAGACGGCGGAACCGCTCGATTAGGTGCGTGTCCGCGCTCGACCCTCGAGCCGCGGTCTCGCCCCGGAAGTTGATCGTCTCGATCACCAGAGTGTCACCATCCCAGTACCCGCGGGAATCGCCCACCCACTGACGAACGCCTCCGTGCTCACTGCCGTCCAGCGGGATGATCCGAACGTTGTGCACCATCTCATTGAAGATGGTGACGTAACCCGGCGTCTGCACGATCAACACGTTGTTGTTATAGGCGCCAGACGTCATCGGCGGTCCCGAATTGAAGCCCAGTAAACAGCGGTCGGCCAGGCTGCGGTCGGTGTAGTGATCCGCGAAGCCGTTCCGGAGGTTGAGCCGGCGGACCGCACGGGCCTCCCGTGCTTCTTCCTTCCAGGGCAAGCGGCCTTCGGCCGGATCGGTAATCAGCGAAGTCCGCTTGTCACTAGTGAGCTCAATACCCCGCTCGTACCAGAACTCGTTGTAGGACAGCACGCCGCCCTCGGCGCGAGACTGATAGCCGGCGCTCGGCGCCCCGCTCTCGGGGTCGAACAGGTCGCGATTCTGCCTGGTCCGCTCAGATGCCTCGAACGCCGCGGCTGTTTCCGCGTCGAGCGTTTCCTGGTCGGCGAACTGCGACGGACGCTCCAACGGTGTGATGGTGCGGAACGTGAACATGCCAGAAATGTCCGGATCGCCGTGCGGCGTCCGCTGTACCGCGTCCGACTGAGCCTGAGCCGAGGTGGCCATCACTCCGATGAGCCCCAGTACGCACATCCCTGCTCCGAATCGACCACGCATCCTCTACCCCCGTTCGACAATCTCGAATGGAACCGATCAGGTAATGGTAGCACCGACCGACACCTTTTGGCTCAGCCTGGGCTAACCAGACATCAGCTCGAGAACGAACCGTCGCGATGACCGTAGTGTGGGTGCTGGGACACACCACCGTGGCGTCTAGCTCTGGCGCGGCGCCGGCTGGCGCTCCGACCGAGTCAAGGCCAGAGCCACCAGCACTAGCGCGGCCCCCACGACCTTCGCGGTCCCGATTGGCTCGCGCAGGGTCAGGGCGGCGACGCCGATTGCCACCACGGGAATTAGATTGGAATAGAGCGCCGTACGGGCGCCACCCAGTCGCTGGACGCCCACGTACCAGAGCACGTGGCCCAACGAAATCGCCAGCACGCCTGAGGCGACGAGCCCCACCCAAGCCCAGACGCCCACGCCGGTCCAGTCAGTCGCTAGCAGAGACGGCACGCCGAAGGGCAGAAACCCCAGGGTCCCGATCAGCATCGTGCAGGTGGTGACCTGTAAGGGACTGTAGCGTTCGAGCAGTTCTCGGGATCCGACGGTATACCAGCCCCAGCACCATACTGACGCCATCACCAGTAAGTCACCCTCGAGACTATCCAGCGAGAGTTCGGCGCCGGCGCCCACGACCAGATAGAGGCCGATGAACGCCAGACCCACACCCACCCACTGCAACCAGCCCACCGGCTCGCGGTCTCGGCTCGCGGCGTTGAGCAGGAGCACAGTCACTGGCAAACAGCCGGCGATGAGCGAGCTGTTGGTGACGCTGGTGCGCGCCAGTCCAGAGACGAACGTCAGCTGATAAGCGCAGTGACCGGCGAGGCCAAGCGCCAGCAGGCGCCGCCAATCGGCGGCCGCCGGCATCCTGAACCCCGCCCGACGCGACACTACCAGCAGAACCGTGGCCGCGATGACCAAGCGAATGGCACTGAACCCCAGCGGGGGCATTGACTCGAGAGCGACCTTGACGACCGAGAAGTTGCTGCCCCAGATGATGACAACAAGCAGCAGCAGGGCGTCAGGCAAACTCAGGTAGGGACGTTCGGCAGACACGGCGGCAGACAAAAAAAGCGCCCGGGACGGTGGCCCCGGGCGCCCAACGCTACTGTGGGAGAGACCCGTGCGGGCCCCAGTGCCGTCTACTCAGGCTCGGTTACGTCGCGGCCGTCGCGCGGGGCGCCGGTACCCGAGGAGCCCATGAAGAACTTGCGCCCGTCCTCAAAAGTCACGTCACGGCCATTGGCACGCGCGCTTCGGTCCTTGCTCTGATAGCCATCGACCACGATCATGGCGCCGACCGGAATCGTATCTCGGCTGAGCCCGCGGCGAAGCAGCGTATTCGGAGTGCCGCCTTCGACCATCCACGTCTGCGTGCTCCCGTCCTCACCCGTCACTTCCATGTGAATCCAGGTGTGCGGGTTCACCCACTCGACCTTCACCACCGGACCACGGAGCACAACGGGACGGTTGGGGTCGAACTCGGCGCCGAACGCATGGTGGGCACTAGCCGGCACGCCAGCCGTCACCACCAACGCAGCAAGGGCGAGCGCCGCCATGCCAAGTCGGAACGTCAGTCGAATCTGCCTGCGCATCGTGTATCTCCTGCCGTTATTGAAACTAGTCATACCAGTGTATCAGCCTCTGACGAGACCGCGGTCAACGAGTCGGATTGACCACCCCTTCCGGCTCCTCACCTCTGAACTCGGCCTCCAGCAGCCTCGCACCCCTCATGATCCCCTCGAACGAGTAGTTGGCCTCATGACAGGCATACTCGAACACCTTATTGTCGGTACGTGGCCATGAGTACTCGCCGGTAAACGGCGCGGTCCAGACGGTCGGATCCTCGACCGTGAAGGTATAGACCAGCGAATCGGCGCTCTCAAGCCGGAACCGCTCGGTCACCTTCATGTTCTCGGACCCCTGAGAGAACGCCGGCGTGTCACGGAAGTTGGTGGTCTCCACCACCAGGGTGTCTTCCTCCCACCAGCCGATCGAATCGCCCAACCACTTCTTGATGTGAGGCGGATCATGCTCGGCGTTCATCCGGACCACCCGGGCGTCGTGCACCATCTCGATCAGAATCAGGACGGTGTCCTCACTCTGGACGATGCGTTTGTGGTTGTTGTAGAGCGCCGGCAGCATCGGCGGACCGCCGGTCGAGCTGAACGACAGCATGCACCGCTCGGCGAACGGCCGCTGCTCCATGTTGTCGTAGGGCCCGGGCGCGTCGAGACCCGCTTCGAGCCAATAGGCTGTACCATCGTTCTGACGCCGCCGGATGACGGGCGCCTCGCCGGCCGACAGCGCTGCGCGCCGGGCCTGCCGCTCGGCCACCAACTCCGGACTCGGCGACGGGAACCGGCCGTCGGGCGGATCGATCAGGATCGACGTGCGCCACTCGCCGTCAACCTTGAAGGCGCTAGAGCCACGGTCGATCCAGAACGTGTTGTAGCCACCGACGTTGCCAGCCGCGCCCCGCGATCCGTCACCGCCCTGGGGCGGCGCTCCACGATTCGGGTCGCTGTCACGCTGGCGCTCGATGTTGCGCTGCAACTCGGCGGCGGCGATCTCGGCGGCCTGTTCGTCCGTGAGCGCCATCGTCTCACCATAATCGCGCGAACGCTGCAACGGAGTCAGCGTGGAGACGTCATAGGTGCCAGATAGGTCTGGCCGGCCGGCCGACGTCCGGGGGATGTCGTCACCCTGCGCGGCCACCGGGACAGCCAAGGGCAGCGATACCAAAGCGAACACGCCGACGGCGAACGGGATTCGACCTCGCATCGTTCCAACCTCCCTCAATCAGTCGCGTGGCAACGGATTGCGCCGCCACTCGCCAAACATCAGCTCTTCGACGAATTCGACACAGCGGAAGTCCATGAGCCGCGCGCTCTCCTCAATGCGTCGGTAGATCGGCATCTTGATGGTGAACGGCTCGGTCAGCACCACGGGGTCCTCGATGGTTGCCTCGTAGTCGATGTGATTCGGGCTGACCATCGTGTAGCGCTCAACCACGTGCAGCTGGTTACTGTGATGACTGCCGGCCCGGTCGAACCAGGTGCCCTCGAGCAGCCCGCTTACATCCACCACGAGCGTGTCACCGTCCCAGCTCCCCACCGACCACCCCATCCAGGAGTCGACCTGGGAGGGCCCCGGGTTGTCCATGTAGATGTCACGCACCGCGCCAGCGAACTGGTAGGCGATAAAGAAGTCGTTCTCGCTCGCCACGATCTGGAACGGCATCGGCATGTAGGTGGCCCGCGGCACCCCAGGCATGAAGCACTTCACCTCGGGGTCGCGCTCGTGCCAATTCGCCATATTCTCTGCTTTGAGCGCTCGTGCCTCATCCGTATACGGGATCCGTCCGCCACCAACGATGACGCCCAAGCTGCCTGGCACCGAGGCAACCGCGCCCATCCGGAGCGTGGCGATCGACGGCACAGGGTTGACCGGCCCTTCACGCATCTCAACCGAGTGGCGCGCGATATGCGGCTCGATGTCCCAGTTGGCCTCGTTGTTGGTCTGCCAGATACCGCTCATGTCCGGCTTGCCGTTGGCCAGGCGGGGAATCTCATCCTGCAGCCCCTGGGCCGTCCCCAAGGCGGGAACGAACAGCCCCAAGGCGAGCGCACACACTCCGACCACTGACTTCATTCGATGCTCCATAGCTATGCTCGAACCGAGCCGGAAATCCGGCCCAGCGCGAGAAACTGTCAAGGCTCTATTGTAGCGAGGCACGGAAGCCGCACAAGGAATTTCACCGAGCAACGGGCACCGTCAACGACTGTCCCGGATAAATCCGTGACGACCGCAGCTCGTTGACGCGCCTGAGCATTCCCGCCGAGAGGCCGTGCCGCGAAGCGATGCCCCATAGCGTATCGCCCTGGCGGACCGTGTAGGCCCGGGGCACGAACGGACGGTCGCCACGCGTGGTCAGCCGCTCGACGTGCTCGGCATAAGGTTCGGGAAACACCGCGACGTGGTAGTGCGGCGGCCGCCGCTCGTGCGTCGCTTCCAGCACGCCCTGCGCCTCGAGCGAAAGTAACGTGTCCTCAAGCCAGCTGCGGCACCGACCGGCCGGGCGTCGCAGGTCGATGGCCATGCCGGTCGGGTGCACCGACTGGTCCGAAGCGTTCCGCGGCTGATGCGATTGTGGCCGGGTCAGGCTGGTCACAACCAACTGTTCTCCGCACCCGCGTCGATACTGGGCCGCGAGCCGCTCGATGAAGAGCTTCACCTCGGGACGGGCCACCGGGAACGAGACCTTCTCCAGGCGGTAATCGCGCGTGTCGCCGACCGGCACTAGGAGACCGGCGTCAACGAAACGGCGGAGCTGGGTCGGACCCGCGAGATAGGTGAAGTCGTGCCCGTGCGCTTGGCGTGTCTGCCGGTCGAGTGACGTCCGGCTTCCCCGTAGGCTCTGCGCCCCGGCTGACGCCACACATAACGTCCCAATCAGGGCCCCCAGGCCCCACACGACAGCCACGCTCCGAAACGACAATGTCATGAACGCTTCAACCCGCCCGTAGTCTCGGCACTGGGTACGGCTCACATTAGACCCCACCAAGGAAATACCTCACCACGACCACCGTTCCCGCGATGGTCGCCACGCCGAGCACACCAGCCCTCGTGTAGCCGCGGTCAAGACGTGTCGCCAGACGGCGAGACACCACGAACCCGAACAGTGCTCCGGGCAACATCGCCAGGGTGAACTGCAGCTCGGCCCATCCGAACCGGCCCACCATGAGGAGCGCCGCAAGCGACACGATAGTACCGAAAAAGAAAAGCCCTGAGAGCGTCCCCCGCACCTGCGCTCCGGGGGCATGCTGGTAGATCAATGCCAGCGGCGGCCCGCCTACTGCAGCAATCGTGCCCATCACACCGGAAAGCACGCCGCCCACCAGCAGCGCCGGCGGCCGCGGATCCACCCGAAGCCCGGACACGCTCAGCGACACCCCAAATAGGACAACCAGGCCGAAGACGAGGCTCAGCTGGTCGGCCGGCAGGGCCGCGAGTACCCAGGCGGCTGGCGCCGTGCCCACGACCCGGCCGATCATGGCCCAGCGCAGCCCGCTGATATCGATGGCGCGCCGTTCGCGCAATCCGAGAGCCAAAGTGAAGAGCATCGTCGAGGCCAGCACCGGCCCAGGCACCAACCGGGTGTCGAGCAGAATCAGGATCGGGGTGCCGAGAATACCCATACCGAAACCTACCGCACCCTGGAGGGTGAACCCCACAGTGCTGACGAGCATCACGATGGCGATATCGAGGGGGGACATCGGGGGCGGGTCGAGCTTTCCAGCGTACCATGGAGTAGTGAATGACTCCTCGGCCCCTGTGACTCCGAAACCAGCAGCCTCAGTACTGTTGCTCAGAGACGCCGCCGACGGTCCTGAAATTCTCTATCTACGCCGCAATCCCGATCTCCGTTTCATGGGTGGATTCTGGGTGTTTCCCGGCGGGCGGATCGAAGCCAGCGACGCGCCCATCGAACCATCCAGCGACGAGTTCTCCCAGGCCAAGCGTGCCGCGGCCCGGGAAGCGCAGGAAGAGGCCGGGGTAGAGGTCGTTCCCAACACTCTGCACCCGATTTGCGAGTGGACCACCCCCGAACCGAGTCCCATCCGCTTTGCGACCTGGTTCTTTGCAGCAGTAGTCTCGCCCGACCGGGTCGAGGTTGACGGCAGCGAGATCCTCGACTATCGCTGGGAGCGCCCCCAGGAGGCACTACAGGCCCACCGCGCCGGCGAGGTCCAGTTCGCCAACCCGACCTTTGCTCTCAGCACGCGGCTCTTGGATCACGAGAGCGCCGCCGACATGCTCACCTCGATCGACGGCTGGAAGCGGGAACATTTTCTCGGCCGCATCCACCGAACGGACGGCGGGAAGGTCGCGCTCTATGCCGAGGACTGCGCGTACGAAAACGGGCGCATTGACTGTGACGGCCCCCGACACCGCATTTGGATGCTTGATGCCGGCTGGCGCTACGAACGTCAGTTCTGAGTAGCCAGGCGGCCTCAGTACTGGACGTCAGTCTCGTCACTAATCTCGCCCACCAGCTCTTCGAGCACGTCCTCCAGCGTAACGAGCCCGATCGTGTCGTCGTCACGCCGCACCACCGCTAGGTGCGTCCTGCGCAACCGGAACTCAAGGAGCAACGCGTCTGACCGTCGCGTGGCATCCACCTCGAGCCCGTCCCGAAGCACCGACTCGAGCAGTCGGTCTCCCTCGCCACGCGCCACCGCCTCAAGCAAGTCGCGCGCCAGCACCACCCCGCGGAAATCGTCCAGCGAGGCGCCGAAAACCGGGTAGCGCGAGAACGGCTGCCTCATGACGATGTCAGCCGCCTCTCTCACCGAGGACTGTAGCCGCAGGCTGGCGATATCGGCCCGCGGAGTCATGATGTCGGCCGCCGTGCGGTCGTTGAGGATGAACGCCTTATGGACGAGGACACCCTCATCGGCCTCGATATAGCCAGCCTTACGGCCCAGCGTAGTCAGCGCACGGATCTGCTCCTCGGTCCCCACGCGGCGTCGGCCACGGCGAAAGAGCCGGGTAAAGGCGTCGAGCAGCAACACCAGCGGATAAAGCGCATAGGTGAGGCCGAGAATCGGCAACGCCGCGAACCGGCTGATCCGCGGGGCGTAGTGGGTACCGAGCGACTTCGGGATGATCTCGGAGAACACGATGGTGCCCAGCGTCAACACCAGGGTCATCCAACCGATGGCCGCCGGACCGAAGGCGGCTACCGCCGCCTGGCCCACGAGGATCGGACCCAGAATATTGATGGTGTTGGTGACGACCACAATGACCACTACCGAGCGGGTGAGCTGCTCGGTGATCCGGCGCAGCTGCGGTGCGCCCCAGAGGCGGTGCGCGACCGCTTCCTCGGTCTCCGCCCGCGAAACACTCAAGACCGCGGCGTCCACCATCGCCACGAGCCCGGACAGGATGATGAAACAGACGGTCAACGCAAGAAGTGTCGCCATGGAATCGCACTGGGCCGGACGCCCGGCCGGAGGTTAGGATTGACTCGCCGCGGCTGGCGCGCCAGATGCCAGATAGTCGCGAATGCTGCGGGCCAGGGTCTCGAAGATGGAGCGACGACGCGCCGTGTCGCACTCGAGCAGGGTGATACGGAAGCCGTGATAGGCGCAAGCGAACGACGAGAGCGGCACCACGACAATGCCGGTGGCGCCCATCAAGTGGTAGACGAAGCGAAAGTCGAGCGCGGTGGTGTCTTCGAGAAGCTCGTCGATGACCACCCGCACTTCGGGGTTGGCGATCTCGAGCACCATCCGGTCGTTGAGGGCGTCCCGGTCGAACAGCACAGTCATGTAGAACGCCCCCTGAGGCCGGTTCACGCTGATGCCCGGTACGTCCTGGAGAACTTGGCAGGCCTCGTCGGCCCGGCGTTCGAACTCCTGGGCCCGCTCCGCGAGGTGACCCGAATAGCGCGGGTCGCCCAGGATGCGAGGAATGGCGCGCTGCGGTAGCGTGGTCGAGCAAACTTCGAGCATCTTGGCGCCGAGCAGGCTCTGCGCGAACCGCTCGAATACCGGATCACGCTCGCGGTTGTAGAACTCGACCCACCCACAACGAGATCCGGGCCAGGGAATCTCCTTCGAAATGCCCTTGAGGGAGAACCCACACACGTCACCGATCACATCGGACAGATGCACCGCCTCGGCGCCGCCGTAGGTGATGTTGATGTACACCTCGTCGCACATCACGAACAGATCGAACTCCTGCGCCAACTCGACCACGCCTTGCAGCGTCTCGCGGGAATAGACCACCCCGGTCGGGTTGTCTGGGTTGATGAGCAGGATGCCGGCAATGGACGGGTTATAGCGGACCTTCTCCCGCATCTCGTCCAGATCCGGCTGCCAGCCGCGATTCGGATCGAGGGTGTAGGTCAGCGGGTGGTCGCCCGCATGGGCGCCCTCGGCCGATGAATGGGTGGAGTACGCCGGCGAAGGCCCGATCACGCGGGCCTCACGCCGTAGAAAGCCGAACACCTTCGAGACCGCGTCGCCCAGACCATTGAAGAATAGAATGTCGTCGGCACCGATCTGCGCGCCGCCCCGGGCGTTAACGCGCCCGGCCAAGAACTCTCTGGTGGCCAACTCTCCTCGGGACGGGCAATAGCGGTAGGACGAGTCATCGCGCACCAGATCGGCCACGATGTCCTTGATCCAACCAGGAATCCGGTCGCCCTTCGCCACCGGGTCGCCGATGTTCTCCCAGGCCATCTCGACCCCAAGCGCTTCCAGGCGAGTGGCCTGTTCGACGATCTCGCGAATCGCGTAGCTGAGCTCTCCAGCGCCTATGTGAACAATGTTGCGTCGCATCGGTCTCCCAACGTGGCGGATCGACCTCGTCTATCGAGGCTACCACCTCCTCGCCCACCAACGGCCGTCGTGCCCTACCCGTCCCCCGAAACATCCGGGAATCTCTGCTTGAGCTTGCGCATCCCACGCAGCCACCGGTCATAGTCGGCCGCTTTGCGCCGCATGTACTCCTCGACCTGCGGATGCGGCAGGATGAGGAACCGCTCCTCCTCCAGACCTCGCACGACGGCTGCGGCCACCACGTCTGGCTCGAGCATCCCGTCGACGGCCGAGACGGTACCCACCTCGACACCTTCGGTCATCCGGGTACGGACCGCCTGCGGACACAGCACGGACACGCGTAGTCCGCGTTCGCCATAGGTGATCGCCAGCCATTCGGCGAAGCCCACGGCGGCATGCTTGGTCGTCGAATAGGGCGCCGACCCGATCTGGCTCAGCAAACCGGCCGCCGACGCCGTCTGCAGCAGATAGCCCCTACCTCGCTCGAGCATACGCGGCACTAGCGTCCGCGCCATGTGCACGTGGGCAAGCACGTTGACTCGCCAGCTGGCCTCCCACAACTCGTCGCTGACCTCTGCATCCCCAGGCACGAATAGACCGGCGTTAGAACAGAACAGGTCGATGGAACCGACCTCGTCTTCGATCTGATGGACCACCCGACTCATGTCCGGCCCGTGACCGACATCGGCGGTAATGGCCGTGCCACCGACTTCGGCCGCCACATCGCGCGCCCCGTCGCCATCTATGTCCACGACGACCACGTGCCTGGCGCCTTCGCTCGCAAACCGCCGGACCAGGGCCCGCCCGATCCCTAACGCTCCGCCGGTCACCACCACGATCCGATCCTTGAGCTCCATCCTGCCGTCTGCTGAAATGGTCCGGCGCCGCCAGACCGGCGCCCCGCACAGAGACTATGCCTTCATCACACACGTCGCAAATCCGAACCGATCTGCTGTCCCTTGACGAGGGCGGCCGATGCGCCCGAGTTACGATCAACCGACCGGACAAACTGAACGTCCTGAACACGGTCTCGATCGAAGCCATGATCGACGCGTTCACTCATCTGGGCAGAGACGACGAGCTGCAGGCAGTAGTGCTGACCGGGGCCGGTGAACGCGCCTTCATCGGCGGGGCCGACATCACCGAGATGCGCTCGCTGACAAGGCGTTCGGCGCCGGTGTTCATCGAGCGCCTGCACGGGGCGTGCGCGGCCATCCGCCAATGTCCGGTGCCGGTCATCGCTCGCATCCAGGGCTACTGCCTAGGTGGCGGACTCGAAGTGGCCGCCTCGTGCGATCTACGGGTGGCGGCGGACGACGCTATCTTTGCGATGCCGGAGGTCCGCGTTGGAATTCCATCGGTCATCGAGGCGGCGTTGCTCCCTCGGCTGATCGGTACAGGCCGCGCCCGAGAGCTCGTGCTGACCGGCGACACGATCGATGCGGTCCGCGCTGAACAGTGGGGACTAGTCGAACGCACGGTACCCGTCTCCCAGCTCGACGAAGCCGTGGACCGATGGGTGCACTCGATCGCGGCCAGCGGCCCCCGGGCCATCCGGCTCCAGAAATCGCTAGCCAGGCAATGGGAAGACCTCGCCCTAGATCACGCCGTGAAGGCGGGCGTCAGGTCGTTCACCAGCGCCTTCGAAACCGATGAACCGGCCCGCATGATGCAGGCGTTCATCGACCGCAAGAAACCTTAATAAGCGCGCACGGCGTGGTATCCTGCGCTCCTGTCTGAACTCCGCTAGGAGAGCCCCGATGGAACAGCTCGCAGTGCGAACGCGCGTCGGGATCGTTGGCGCCGTGTTGATGGTGCTCGGAATCGGCGGCGCCCCGGCGCTGGCCCAGGACCAGCCCACGTTCAGCCGGGACGTGGCGCCCATCCTGTACGAGAACTGCGTATCCTGTCACCGCCCGGGCGAGCTCGCCCCCATGGCGCTTCGCAGCTACGACGAGGTGCGCCCTTGGGCCCGCGGTATCCGCGACAAGGTGGTCAGCGGCGAAATGCCGCCCTGGTTCGCTGAGTCGCCGCTGGGCTATTTCAAGAATGACCTTCGGCTCGAAGACACCGAGGTTGAGATCATCAGCCGCTGGGTCGATGCCGGCGCCCCGCAGGGGGATCCAAGTATGCTTCCGGCCCTGCCCAGTTTCCCCGAAGGCTGGCAACTCGGCGAGCCGGACCTAGTCGTGACTCTGCCGAAGGTCGACGTCCCGGCGGAAGGCCCGGACTACTACCCTGACCTGTCTCACACGCTCGACCTGCCAGAGAAACGCTGGATCCGTGGAATCGAGGTCCGCCCCTCCAACCGCAAGGTGGCCCATCACTCGGTGATCTTCACCAGCAGCGGCGGCGCCGAAGGACGCGGGCTGGAAAGCGGCTTCTTCGACGTACTCGCCGTCTGGTCGGTGGGCACCAACCCCCACGAGTTCCCCCAAGGGATGGGACGGTGGGTCTATCCCGGTCAGGAGTGGACCATCAACGCCCACTACCACCCGAGCGGAACCGCCGAAAGCGACGAGACACAGATCGGCCTGTACTTTGGTGAGGGCGAGATGCAGAAGGAGGTCATGGCAGCCCTGGCCGGCACCATGACTTTCGAGATTCCGCCCAACGTCAGCAACCACGAAGTGCGCGCGTCCTACATCGTCGACCAGGACGTGAATGTCATCTCCTACTTCCCGCACATGCACGTCCGCGGTTTGAACATGGACCTAATCGCCAACTATCCAAATGGCGAGCAGCAGTCGCTGATCAACGTGCCGGAGTACAACTTCGACTGGCAGCTGTTCTACTACCCGGAGCAGCATGTACCGCTCCCCGCCGGTACCCGGCTCGACATCGTGGCCAACTACAACAACTCGGCCTCCAACCCGAACAATCCCAACCCGGACCAGGCCGTCGGCTTCGGACTGCAAACGACCGACGAGATGATGTTCAACGTCTTCGAGTTCGTGGCTGATGAAGGCGTCAGTCCCGTGCCGGCGACGGACGAAAGCCGTCGCGACGCGCTGATCGCCTCGCTGCCGGCGGACGCCGCCTATCGGATCGACCTGGCGGCGCCCATGCTGGGAGGCCGCACCATCCCCACCGCTCTCCATCTACCCCGGTCCGGCGAGGGGACTTGGTATCTCCCGATGCGCGGGAACCTGCTGGTGCTACCGGCCGAGGCGATCGCGTGGGACGGCGACAGCTATCGTTTCGACCTACAGCTGCGCTTGGGCCCAATCGGCGGTCAGTTCGTGGTAGCCGGAGAAGTGGCTACCGACGGCGAAATCCAGGGGAATTTCGAGGCTCAGGGGGGCGGCTTCGCGCCATTCTCCACCTTCGAGGGCGCCCGGGCCGGCGCGGGCAACTGAGGCCGCACACACGGACCTCGCCACGTGGAGAGAGGATTCGACAATGCGTAGGTATGCGCTACTCATCACCCTCGTGTCGCTCGTGACCAGCCCCGCAACAGCGCAGACCATCGACGCGGGTCGAGGCCCACTGCCGGTCATCGTGCCCGATAGCTACGATGCCGGCGAACCCGCTCCACTGGTCATGCTCATTCACGGCTACACGAGCACCGGCCAGGGGCAGGACAGCTACATGCAGGTCAGCCCCCTGGCCGATGACTACGGGTTCATCTTCGTGGCGCCGGATGGCACCAAGGAGTCGAACGCCTCAGGCAACCAGTTCTGGAACGCCTCGACGGCCTGCTGCAACTTCCACGGCAGCGACGTGGACGATGTGGCGTATCTCTCGGACCTGATCGCGGCGCTTAAGCGGGAGTACTCCATCGACGACAAGCGCGTGTTTCTCTTCGGCCACTCGAACGGGGGGTTCATGTCGTATCTGATGGCGCACGAGCGTTCCGAGACACTCGCCGCCATCGCGAGCCTGGCCGGCGCGGACCAGACCGAGGAACGGTCCGCGCCCTCCGAGCCGGTGCACATCCTGCAGATTCATGGCACGGCCGACGACGCCATCTCCTACGAGCCCGGCGAGTTTATTGGCGGCGGGCACCCCGGAGCGCGCGAATCGGTGGAGAACTGGGCCGCCCACAACGGATGTGCGGTGGAAGGCGTCGACGCCGGCACCCTCGATCTGGAGTCTGGACTGGCGGGCGCCGAATCAACGGTGACACGCTACACGGAAGGCTGCCGACTGGGCGGCTCAGCTGAGTTGTGGACCATCCAGGATGGAGGGCACGTTCCGCAGTTCTCGCCCCACTTCAGTCGCCTGGTCATCGAGTGGCTCCTCGGCCATCCAAAGCCCTAGCCGACGCCCATCGTCGTTCCCCGGCACATCGTCAAGAGCTACTCAAGAAGGTCATAACTGGGCTCCACGCCAGGCTCCGCTTCGCGCCCGCCTGGGCGTCGGGGGTCAGAGTTCGTACGGCCGAACCAGACGCAAGAACTCCGACCGATACACCGCACACAAAAGGGGGCGAGCGCATATGCGCTCGCCCCCTTTTGCTCTCGGTCGGTTCCGCGTGATTCAGGGAACCGCGGATTCGTCCACCCACGCCGACTTCACGAGCAGCGTCGGGTCGGCATCGGACTTCGGCACCAGCTTCTGGATGCGGCCCTGCTGATTGTCGGCGCCGTAAAGCACGCCGTTGCTATCGACGGCGAATGAATGCATCTCGGTGTAACGACCAGCCCCTTCCCGTGGGAGCTGCTGAATCGTCTGGATGTTGCCGTTCAGGTCGAACTTCATGATCGACGCGCCATCCTGGCCCACATCCGTCACCCATACGTCGTACTGGTTCACGAGGATGTCGAGCGGCAGGTCGAAACCGGACCAGGTACCAATCGGCGAAATGTTCGGGTGATACCAAGTCGACCGGGTGCTCTCGTTGAACACCTGGACCCGTCGGTTGTTCCGGTCGGCCACAAAGATACGGCCGTCAGGACCGATAGCGATCGAGTGGACCACGTCGAAGCGGCCCCGTCCAGAGCCTTTCTCACCACCAAACTCGGTGATGTAGTTCAGGTCGCCATCGAGAATCATCACCCGGCCGTTGTTGAAGCCGTCGGCCACCATCACGCGGCCATCCGTGGTGAACGCAACGTCCTGCGGACCGTCGAGATGCGCCTCGTCGTTCCCCGGCACGCCTTTCTCACCGAATGTGTGTAGCAGCTCGCTGCCGTCGTTCGAGAACACGAAGAACTGATGCTGGGTCTCGTCGACAACCCACACCCGGCGTTCCGGGTCGTAAGGGCTGATCCGGACACGATGCGGACCCGGTCCGTCGCCGCCCTGGAACAGATGGTCCCACTGGTCCCACACCTCAAGGACTTCACCCTCGCCATTGACGACATAGATCACGTTCTGGATGACCTTGTACTCGGTCTGCCGCAACGTGTTGATGTCGATCGACCCGGCCCAGCCCTGGAATCCAGAGGGCAGCGGGTCGGGCAACCGGGTCTCTCCGCGCTGGAGGACGATAATCCGATCGTCGTTGTCTATAGCCACACCTGAGTTGCCACCCCAGGCATAGCCGTCATCGGCGAACGCCTGCGGCCACCCGGCGGCAATGTCGTACGCGATGGGCACCGTAGGTGCGAGGTCCCTCAACCGGGGCGGGGGGGGTGGCTCTTGCAGCGACACCGGGCCAGTAATGACACCGGCCGCCATCACCACGGACAGCACCAGAATCAGCTTGCGCATGATGAATTACACCTCCACGACAAGAAGACGCGCCCATCGGAACGCGCGTTGGACTTCAGAGGTAGATTCTACTGCGACACGCGCCAGACTCAAGCCTCCGGTCCGTGACCTGTCGCTCGCCAGCGTAGCCAGTGGTCGGCGAGCGTGATGGCAACCATGGCTTCGGCCATGGGGATAAAGCGGGGCAAGAGACACGGATCGTGTCGCCCCTTTGTGGCGATCGTGGTGGGCTGACCGTCTCGCGTTACCGTGTCCTGCTCTTGTGGGAGGCTGCTGGTCGGCTTGACGGCGGCACGGAGCACAATCGGCATCCCGCTTGAGATGCCGCCCAACATGCCGCCGTGGCGGTTCGACCGGGTCGAGACCACGGGCGGCTCGCCGGCGGCCTGAAACAGATCGTTGTTCTCGCTTCCGCGGAGCCCTCCAACGGCGAATCCCACGCCGTATTCCACGCCCAACACCGCCGGTAGGCTGAAGAGTGCCTTCCCCAGGTCGGCTTTCAGCTTGTCGAACACCGGCTCGCCCAGCCCGGCGGGCACCCCAGTGGCCACGATCTCGGCCACGCCACCAATGGAATCACGTGCCTCTCTCATTTGGTCGATGAGAGCAACCATCTCGGCAGCTCGCTCGGGGTCAGGGCACCTAATGATGTTCGGCTCGCCGTCCGGGAGCCGCTCAACCATCTCCTCAGTAACTGACGCCGGATCGGCGACATCGGCGGTGATGTCGCCCACCTGCCTGACATAGCCGACGACCTGCCCTCCGAACGCATGGGCAACCAGGCGTTTCGCCACCACGCCGGCCGCCACGCGCACCGAGGTTTCGCGCGCGCTCGACCGCCCACCGCCGCGATAATCCCGCCGACCGTACTTCGCGTCGTAGGTATAGTCAGCGTGCCCCGGACGGTACTTGTCCTTGATGTCACTGTAGTCGCGGCTGCGCTGGTCCTGGTTCCTGATCAAAATCGCAATACTGGTGCCGGTCGTCTCCCCCTCGAAAACTCCGGACAGGATCTCAGGGATGTCGGCCTCGTCTCGTAGGGTGACGATCCGGCTTTGGCCGGGGCGGCGCCTGGCCAGATCCTTCGAGAAATCGTCCTCGGCCAGCGGTAAACCCGGCGGACAGCCGTCGATGATGACGACATAGCCCGGCCCGTGCGACTCGCCCGCGGTGGTGATGCGGAAGGTGTGCCCGAACGTGTCTCCTGGCATTCCGACGATCTTATCAGCGTAACCAGCAGTACCCCCGGCGTCAGGTAGCATGACGGCATGTCCAGCGCACCCCGAGCAATGCTCTGCTCGGCCTACGGACCGGCCGACACGCTCGTCTTCACCCAGATCGACCGCCTCGCCCTGGCCGACAACGAGATCCGCATCGGCGTCCATGCCGCGGGCGTAAATTTCCCCGACCTGCTCATCATCGAAGGCAAGTACCAGTACAAGCCTGAGCCGCCGTTCGCGCCAGGCGGCGAGGTCGCAGGCGAGGTGCTGGAGGTCGGCGCCGAGGTCACCGGGTTCGCCGCGGGCGACGCCGTCATCGGTATGTGCCGCTATAACGGATTCGCCGAGGAGACGGTGGTCAAAGCAGACCGCTGCATACGACTCCCGGCCTCTGTCGACATGACCGTTGCGGCCGGACTGGCTCTGACCTACGGCACCAGCATCTACGCTCTGGTCCAGCGCGGAGTCCTGGCAACCGGCGAGACGCTGCTAGTACACGGGGCTGCGGGCGGCGTGGGCACCGCCAGCGTCGACATAGGCCAATGTCTGGGCGCCCGCATCATCGCCACCGGCGGCAGCGACGCGAAGCTGGCGACGATCGCCGACCACTACGGCGTCGAACACGTCGTGAACTACGCCACCACCCCGGACTGGAAGGACGAGGTCAAGGCACTCACCGGTGGTAAGGGGGCCGACGTAATCTGCGACCCGGTGGGGGGGGAGGTGTTCGAGAAGTCGCTCCGCTGTATTAACTGGAACGGCCGCCTTCTGGTGGTGGGCTTCGCCAGCGGCACCATCCCATCGGCCCGCGCCAATCTCATGCTGCTGAAGGGCTGTTCGGTGGTAGGCGTGTTTTGGGGCGCCTTTGCCAGCTTGGATCCGGAGGGCAACCGGGCCAACTTCGCTCGCCTCTTCGACTGGCTCGATGCGGGCAAACTCCGACCGCTGGTAGCGCGCACGTTCCCGCTGCAGGAGGCCGCCGAAGCGCTCGGCATGATCGAACGGCGCGAAGCCGTGGGCAAGCTCATCCTCACCACCGACCGCCATGCCGACTAAACCAGCGCCCAGGGCCCACCTGCGCGCGGTCGTGTTCGACCTCGGGGGCGTCATCCTCAACTCGCCGCTCCCGGCCATCACCGACTACGAGCAGAAACTGGGTGCGCCGACGGGCTTCCTCGCGCAACTCATCCAAGACAGCGGCAACGACGGTCCGTGGGCCCGCCTGGAGCGGGGCGAGCTTACTGTCGCCGAGTTCGGCACGGCGCTGGGCATCCATTCCGAGGCCGCCGGCCACCGCATGGAGGCCCCCCAGTTGCTTCGACGTATCGAGCAGGCTGCCACCCCTCGCCCGGCGATGCTCGATGCGATCGACCGACTCCGAACAACCGGGCTACGCGTCGCGACCCTGACCAACGCCTGGGACATGCCTGACCGCGGCGCCCGCCTGACATCGGTACTGGGTCGGTTCGACACCGTGATCGAATCGTTCCGCGTCGGCATGCGGAAGCCGGAGCCCCGGATCTACGAGCTGACGTGCCAGATCCTCAACGCCCGTCCCACGCAGATGGTGTTCCTCGACGACCTCGGCGGGAACTTGAAGCCAGCTCGCGCCATGGGGATGGCCACCATCAAAGTTGGCGACCCGACCGAGGCGCTTGCCTCACTTGAAACCCTGACCGGCGTATCTCTACGCTAGCTGCTCAGGCCCATTGCGCTGGTGGCCACGTCAAGGAAGACGCATACGCACCACTCCGACGGCCCGGTTCCCTCTCTATGCGGCGAGCCTGGCCGCCACTGCTTGGAGCGGGATGATGCCGGCATCAGGCCTCCCGCTGTCTCGTGGCACCGCACCGCAGGTCGCGAAACAGGCCTCAGTCCCGACGCCGCTTCCACCGGGCGAACAGGAGCGTCGTGAGCCCCAGCATGACCTCGTCAACAAACAGGATCGGGTCGAGCACAAACAGATCGGCCAGAAACAGTCCGCCGGCCAGCACGAAGAGCTGCCACGAGCGAAGCCGGTTAAGCCAACCGACGAGACTCCCTTCACCGGACATGCTCTCGGTAGAAACCGAGCATGCGCGACCAGCAGGTGGACGCATGGGCCGGATCGTAGACCGCGTCTCTGGTGTCATTAAAGAAGGCGTGGTCGACACCTTCGAGCACGGTGATGTCGGCCGATTTGCCAGCAGCCTGGAGATCGGCTTCGAACTGCTTTGCGGCAGCTGGCGGGACAAACTCGTCCTTCTCGGCGAAAAATCCGAGCACCGGAGCCTTGAGCGCAGATAGGTTGGGCTTCACGTTTGGGTGAATGCCATAAAAGATAACGCAGCCGCCCACCGACGCGTTCTCGCATGCCGCATACAGCGAGAGCTGCCCGCCCATGCAGAAGCCTACTGTCCCGACAGTGCTACTGGTCACCTCATCACGCCCCAGCAGATAGCCAATGGCGCCGGACAAGTCCTTGGCAGCGCGGTCGATATCAAGAGCCATCATCAGCTTGCCGGCATCGTCCGGGCTCGACGTGCTCTCGCCGTGATACATGTCTGGCGCTAGCGCCACGAACCCTTCGGCAGCGAAACGGTCTGCCACGTCCTTGATGTGGTCGACCAGACCCCACCACTCCTGGATGACGATGACGCCGGGACCACCGCCGGACTCGGGCACCGCCAGATAGCCGTTTCCGGGCTTACCGTTGACAGGAAACGTGACCATCGAACCTGGCATGACTGGATCACTCCTCCGCTATGAGACGACTGAGGGCAGGCCTACCCTATCACTGGGAGGGTGTGGCCACCTCCCCTTCGATCCGCACGAGTTCGCCTTCCGCATCGTAGTAGCCAACGCTGCCTTGGCCGTCTGGGGCCACCCCCAGCACCAGCCGGGGACGCAAGCCATCGCCGAGATTAACCACCGCGGTACCCTGGACGGCGCCCATCGCCACCCGCTGGGCGCCGGTGGCGTCGTAGAGCGAGACAAACGGCGCACCGTCGCTGCCCACCGACAACCCGATGCCTCTCTGTCCGGGTGCGCCCAGCAGGTCGATGCTGGGCTCGCCCTGTAGACTGAGATTCGGCCGCCCACTGGGCGCCAGGGTGGCCTGCATGCGCGATTGCCCACCGTGGGACAGCGCCACCAACGGGGTCTCGTTGATCGCACCCAGGGTCACGTTCCTGGCCCGCGCGTCACCAAGCGTGATCGACGGATCGCCGCCGGACAAGGTCGCCTCAAGCAGGGGCGCCCCGGTCGGATCGGTGAACTGGAGGTGCGGGGTGCCATCCAGGTCGACGCCGATGAATCCTCGACGCTCGCCGGTCGCGGCATAGAACGCCAGCGTGGTCCGTCCCGCCTCGTCCGACGCCGACAGCAGCGCACGCAGCGTGCCGGCGCCATCGACGATGTTGATCTGGCTGGCCGTCACCACATTGTGGCCCTGCGCCTTCACGGGACGGTTCAGCAGCGCCGAGGACATCGCCCCACCGACTATCGATCCCACCAGCACGAGCACCGGGAACATCCACGTTCGCTTCAGCATTTCCTACTCCGTATTCTGCCCGGACCGGCCTACTAGGCCGCCTCGTCGACCGCCGAGAAATGGCGCCCGCGGGTTTCCGGGCCTAACCAGATAAAGGCGGCCACCAGCAACCCGGACACGACGATACAGACCGACATCGCCGAGCCGGTCGTCATCCCGCCATCCTGGAGCTGCCCCAGCACAAACGGGGTGGCCGAACCAACCGCCGCCCCCACGTGGTAAGAAAGCCCGGGACCCACGCCGCGTACGGCCGTCGGGAAGCGCTCGGTCAGATACGCGGGCGCCATACCCCAGATCCCGCCACCGGTAGCCCCCATGGCGACCGACCCGAGTAACAGCACCGTCGAGCTAGTTGAGCCCAGGAAGATCGGCACGGTGGCAACCCCAGTCAGCGCAGCCAGCGCCACCGCCCCCCGGCGCCCCAGAACCCCTTCCGACACGCGCCCCCAGAAGGCGATGCCTACTACGGCGGCCGCGTTGAACGCCACCACATACCGCAACGGGTCCAGATCCAGATCAAGCAGGAAGGTCGGATACCAGAACGAGATCGAGTAGTAGGAGAACATGAAGGCCGACAGCAGCAGCGAGCTCTGCACGGTCACCCACAGCAGGTCCGGCTGAAACAGCCGAAGTATCGAGACCCGGTCCGTCAGCTCCTGCCCTCCACGCTCCTTCAAATACCGCTGCCGCTCCAGCCAGATCGGACTCTCGTCGACGCCTGTCCGGATCCACAACACGAGAAGCGCCGGGATCACGCCGGTCCAGAACATCACCCGCCACCCAAGCGACGAGCCGGGATTGTCGCTGAACGGATCGGCCATCCCCTCGAAGAGCGGATAGACATAAGAGAAGGTGAGCGCCGACAGGATGTAGCCCCAGTACCAACCGCCCTGCAGCAGGCCTGAGGCCAGACCCCGAAGGCGGGTCGGCCAGTGCTCGATCGCCAGCGGCATACCGGCGGCCCACTCCCCGCCCATGCCGATCCCGAACAGGGCCCGAAATGCGAACAACATCGCGTAGGAGGTGGAGAAACCGCTCAGGAACGCGAACAGCGAGAACCAGAGGATCGACAGCATCAGCGGAAGCTTGCGCCCCCACCGATCCGCCATCATCCCAGCGCCGAGCCCGCCCACTAGCCGGAACAGCAGCGTCACCGTCCCCAGCGCACCGGCCAGCGCCGCATCCACCGTAAAACTCTCCTGGATGTCCACCAGGATGAACGTCATGATGGTGAAATCGAAACCATCCAGCAGCCAGCCCAGAAAGGTAGCGAAGAAGGCGCGCCACTGCTGGCCGTTAACTTCACGGAACCACGGGACGCCAGGTTTCTGCTCTCTGTCGCTCATCAGGGTTCAGGCTACAGGCGCTCGTTCCTGATTGGAATCGTGGCCAGGCTCGGGAAAGAAAGGTTAGCGATTATAGCGTTGCTCCTTCGGGCGCCGGGACACCGGATTGTCGACAAGGCGAGAATAGCGAGAACCAGGTGGACGCACACACTACAATGGGCGCTTCTGAACACCGATGTGGCAGCTCGCATCGGACGCGCACCCTGAAAGACACTGGAGGCTCTCTCAAGATGACGACCCTTAACGCGCGCGTGTCGCGGCTCGTGACACCGCTTGGTGCGTTTGCGCTTCTGGCCCTTGGAGTGCCCCTAGCGACGCCATCGACCGCTTTCGGCCAGGAGCAGGTGCTCTACATCAGCGCGACTGGGGTCACCGGCTCGCCGGTCTCCGATCTCACCGCCGAGGAAATCGTCGTGCAGTGGGACGGCGAGGACACCGAGATCGTCGAACTCGAATTAATCGAGTGGCCGGTCCAGGTCACCATGATGGTCGACAACGGACGTGGCGGCCGCGAACACATCGATCAGATCCGGGCCGGCCTAAAGGCGTTCATCGCGGCGCTTCCCGAAGGCGTCGAGATGGCGCTAGTCGCTACCTCTGACGAAGTGCTGAGCGTGACCGACTACACCAGCGACAAGGCGGCGCTGACGGCCGGGGTCGACGAAATGGAACGGGGCAACGACGACGCCTACTTCCTAGACGCCATGATCGCGGCAGCCGCAACAGTGGCCGCAGCCGAGCGCGAGTTCTTCCCGGTATTCGTCAACCTGGCGACCGACAAGGACGAGGGCAGCGAGGGTGACCAGGCCGCGTTCGAGGGCATGGTAAACAACGTGGCCACAAACGCCGGCACCGTGCATACACGACTGCTCTACACCGAGGATGGCGACGCAGATCAGAGCATGCAGGCGCTAGTTGGCCCGATCGGCCAGCAGACCCCGGGCGGCTCCTACGAAGCCATCGCGGACGTGACGACCCTCGAGGCGAACCTGACGGCCCTGGCCGAGAACATCGCCCGCAAGAACGGGCTGGTGAGTGTGCAGTATCGCGTGCGGTACAACCCACCAGCCAACGCCGGCCCAGCGCCTAACATCTCGGTGGCCTCGACCCGGGTGGGACTCAACCTAATTCCGACGATCGACGGTAACCTGCCCTAACTTCTTGACGCACCCGTGTCGTCTGGACGGTCACTCGCGACCGTCCGGGCGCGGGGAATTCTGTCGGGCGCGAGCCAGGTCCTCGAAGACCGTGGCCAACGCCGGGAAGGTCGCGATCAAGGTCCGGAAGTCACCCCGCCCAATCGTCAGCACATCGACAGGCGTCAAGGCGGTCACAGTCGAATTCCGAGGCACCACATCAAGGAGCGCCGCCTCGCCGAAGTAATCTCCTGCCTCGAGCACAGCCAGCCGCTCCGGCCGACCGTCGAGACCGCGGCGGCTCACCGCCACCCGACCGGTCCGTACCACGAACAACTTGTCACCGAAGTCACCCTCGCGCACCAGTTCCTCTCCCTCGTCGAAGTGCTCGGCCGAGATTGAACTGGTCCGGTCGGTCTTGAGCTGCACGATGTCCTGACGCAGGACCAGATCGAGCGTCCAGTCGGTGGCCACGCGGAGCTTGCGATCCAATCCTGGCAGCTTGAGCAAGTAAACGGTGCGCCACACCCACCAGGCGAACAATCCGGAGAGCTTGAATCCGAATACCTGGGCCACGGCCGACCGCCGTCCCAACGACACGAGCTGTCCAAGCGACGAGAACGAGAACGTAGTCTGGGCTGAACCATCGATCGCGGCAAGGATATTGTCAGCGGCGCAACGGGCCTCTCGGATAGCGTGCTGTGCGGTCGGCGGCGCCGGCCGGCCGGTGCGCGTCTCGGTCACCGCCGCGCAATCCCCGACTGCCCACACCCGATCTAACCCAGGCACCGCGAGATGCGCGTCGACCGGCACCCGGCCGCGATGCAGCTCTACCGGCAGTGTCTGGAGAAGCGGGTTCGGACCGGAAGGCACGGTACTAACGATTGTCCTGGTCTCTAGTCGATCGCCCGTCGACATTCGTGCCCCCGTAGCGGTCGCTACTTCGAGCCGGGTGCCAAGTCGGATCTCCATGCCCCGCCGGGTCAGCAGCCGGTGGGCGAACCGGCCCAGACTCTCATCGAGCTCAGGCAGAATCCGATCGCCGGAATGCAGCAACACCACACGAAGCTCGGCCGCATCGAGACCTCGGTAGTCCCGGACGACTTCGTGCACGAAGTCGTTGAGCTCGGCCGCCAACTCCACTCCGGAGAAGCCACCGCCAGCCACGACGAACGACATGAGCCCGCGTCGGACCTCCGGGTCGATCTCCACCGCGGCTTCCTCGAGGACGTTAAGTACGTGATTTCGGACTTGCAACGCATCGCCCAACGACTTAAACGGAAGGGCATGCTCACGCCCTCCTGGAAGGTCGCCAAGAGCGGGGACGTTGCCCAGCGCGACCACTAGATGATCGAAACCGAGCACCACGGGCCGAGGGCGCACGCCCGGTCGCAGCGTGACGGTACGAGCCGTTAGATCGACGGAGTCGATCTCCCGGGTGTAGAGCCGGGTGCGGGGACACAGACGACGGAGCGGTGCGATCGTGTCGACAAGCCCGATACTGGCCGAGACGACTTCGGGGATGAGCGGTTGGAAGATGAGGTAGTTTTCACGGCTGACGAGTGACAACTCGACGTCGTCTCGACGCCTGAGCCGCCGCTCGAGCCGCATCGCCGCGTAGACCCCGGCGAACCCGCCACCGAGGATCAGTATCCGTTGTCGATTCACCGGCGCGGCTCACTGGGATTCACGGAAACACGCGGTTAGGCGTTCACCCGTGCCCTCGACCACGGGAAACGGCTCGGTCTCGAAAATGGAGAGCAGGAGGTCTTCCTCGGTCTTGCGGACGTGACCGGTGTCGGTTTCGGGGTGGGCCGTCACCATGGCATCCCTCGCGCGATGATCGCGGCCGCCGGGCGAATCCCGACGGGAGACAATTCTACTTCCCAGGACGGGCCAGATGACTCGTGGACGGGATAATCTCGCGAGGGCCGCCAGCGAACAATCCCGATGTCGGCCGTTACGCTACCATACAGTCCGCGGGTCCCTTCAGGGGTCGCATCCCGCCAATGTTCATCCTGAGCTATACCCAGAACGGCGTCGCCCGACGGCACCAGCTACAGCCCGGCACCACGCTGGTCGGCCGCGCGCCCGAGTGCGACCTGCTGATCGAAGACCAGAGCATCTCTCGACACCATGCCGAATTTTCGGTGACCGACACGGCGTGCGAGGTCCGGGATCTGGGAAGCCTCAACGGGACCTATCGTAACGGCCGGGGGGTGACGCGGGTCACGGTGGGCGGCGGCGACACACTCACGCTGGGGCAGTTACCGGTCCAGGTGCACGAGTCGCATGAGGAGCAACTTACGCTCACCGACGATGTGGTCGTCCTCGACGAGGAGCGCACGCTCTCCCGGTCGGTGTCCCAGCTGGGCACCCCAGAAACGAGGGTGTCAGGCGTCGACGCTCCACGCCTACTGTCGCTCCTTTCGGCTCTGGGACGCCTCCTGATCGAGACCGATACCCTCGCGGACCTCCTCGAGCGAGTCGCCGAACTGGTCTTCGACGCAGTGCCAGCCGATCGGTGCTATCTGCTGCTTGGCGGTCCCGACGACATCCCCAGCCCGCGAGTGGTGCGGCAGCGAAACGGCCAGCCCCCGGCAGACGCGTCAATCAGCCGGACCATCATCAATCGCGTCCAGCAGGATCAGGTGGCGATGCTGGCGGCCAACGCCCAGCTTGACCCGCGGCTAGCTACCGGCGAGAGCATCCAGATGCAGAACATCCGCGCGTTCATGTGCGCGCCATTGTGGAACCGGACCGACGTCATCGGTGTGCTCTACGCCGACAGCCCGGAGGTGGACCGCTTCGTCGCCGCGGATCTCGATCTGTTCACCGCGCTGGCGAACTCCGCCGCCGTCCTGATCGAGCGGGCGCGACTCGCCGATCGGGTGCTGGAAGAAAGGCGCCGACGCGAACGGCTGCAGCGCTATCATTCGCCGGCAGTCGTCGAGCGGATCCTGGACGATGCCCACGCCGGTGACGGTGCCTTCCTCGCGCAGGAGCGCGAGGTGAGCGTTCTGTTCGCCGACCTAGTGGGCTTCACGAGTCGCGCCGAACGGCTCCCACCAAATGAAGTGGCCCATCTGCTCAACGGCTGCCTGGGCACGATGAGCGAAGCGGTCTTCGAACAGGATGGGATGCTCGACAAATTCATGGGCGACGCACTGCTCGCCGTGTTCGGCGCGCCGTTCGATCAGCCCGACCACGCGCTGCGGGCGGTGCGGGCCGCGACTGGTATCCGGAACAGGCTCGACGCCGCGAACCGCGAGCGTCCGGACGACCCGCTGGCGGTTCGCATCGCGATCAACAGCGGCCTCGTCATGACGGGCGACATCGGCTCACCGAAACGGCGGGAATACACCGTGCTCGGCGACGTGGTGAACACCGCGTCCCGGCTCCAGTCCCAGGTCGCCGGCGCGGGAGATATCGTCATCAGCCGCGCCACCTATGACCAGATCCGCGATCAAGTAACCGCACGGTCGCGTGGCCCCATTACTCTCCGCGGCCGGTCCGAGCCGGTTGAGGTCTTCGAACTCTAGTCAGGGAATTCGCCATTCGTTCTAGTGCTCCGCCGCAAGGGTACAAGAGGGTCGCCACACCTCGTACTACAGGGGTTGCGAAGTAGCGACGGGAACACTACTGTTAGCCGGTATCTGCAAGGCTAGACTGCCCCCCTCGAGATACGTCATGCGCATCAAGCTCAGAACCGACCCGCCGTCCCGGCCCGGGAACCGGCACAGTATCTCGTTTCTACTGGTCTCCCTGCTGGCGTCCGGCATACCAGCAATCGCCCAAGTCGGCGGGCCGGCGCAGGTACTCACCGCCGCCGACGTCACCGCGCTGATCACGACGGCGGCGACGGCTCTCGACGACAGCTCGCTGGCCGTAGCAGTCGTTGACCGCCGAGGCGCCATCCTCGGCGTATACGGGCGGCCGGCCACCCCGCCTCGGACACCTGACATCGCGGTGTCACTGGCACGGACCACCGCATTCTTCAGTAACGACCAAGCGCCGTTGTCATCTCGCACGGTGAGATTCATCAGCGGCATCCACTTCCCGGCCGGAGTACCGAATACCCCCCCGGCGGCACTCTACGGCGTGGAAAACATCAACCGCGGCTGCGACCTTGGCCCGTTCAACTCTGGGGTCGCGATTCCGCGGCCGCGGTCTCTGGCCGGCACGGTCGGGACCGGAGCGGGCAACGTGCCGCTTCCCTGCAACCCACGCGACACACGTGGCTGCGCGGTCGGGGGACCAATCGAGGGACAGGACGGCTCGCCTATCTACTCGCTTGGTATCACGACCGGGAAGCCCAACCTCGAGGACTCGCCGAATGCATTCCCCGCCACCGGTGGCGGTCTCGAGGACGTCGATCCGGGCGGAATCCCGCTCTATCGCAGCGGCAAGCTGATCGGTGGCATTGGCGTCGCCGGAGTACCCCCAGACCGTGCTCAATACGCGGCGCTGGTGGCGGCGGCGGCCACCGGACGCGGACTCACGACGGCGCTGGACTTCCCAAACGCGCTGCCATTCCCTGGCGCGGTCTTTATCGACGGGATCCGGCTGCCGTTCTACGGGTCGTGCGGCACCAATCTGAGGTGTATCCAGGCAGAGGCTGACGGCCGACCGAGCGGCACCGCGCCCGGGTCATTTAGCCAAGGCAGCATGCTGGTGCCACCGCAATCGGGCGCCGACGCTCCCGAGGGCTATCTTATCGGTCCGCGGGGAAGCCCAGGTGGCGGACTAACGCGAGCCGACGTCGAGCAAATCGTCAATCAGGCGCTCGCCACCGCCGACATCACCCGGGCGCAGGTGCGGCTGCCCTTCGGGCAGACTGCCAAGGTCATCATCGCGGTCACCGATGCGAGGGGCGCGGTGCTAGCGGAGTACCGCATGGCTGACGCGCTCTTCGACGCCGTAGACGTGGTGCCGTCGAAAGCGCGTAACGCCTACTACTTCAGCAGCCGCGAGGGCTATGAAGTGCTCCGTGGCTACGTCGAACGGAGCACGGCGGACGATTACACGTGGGAACCAGAACCGCCGGATCCGCAGTTCGGCTGGGCGCTGACCAGCCGCACGATCGGGTTCGGCGGGCAACCGCTGTTTCCGCCGGGAATCGACCTCGAAAAGACGCCGACCGAAGACGGTCCTGGATATCCCACGCCTAGCGGTAGGACACGCGCCAGATATACAACTTGCGCGCGATCACGGCCTGCCAGCCACAACCCTCAATTCGTCGAAACTGCCCTGAGCTACGCCGTGAACCGATCGAACATGTCTTTCGGCGCCCCTTAGTGCGGCATCTTGATCTGCAGCAGTTCGTACATTCGGACGACGGCGCGCGGATCGGCCTGGTCGGCACGGGCCCTGTAGTGCTCGCGGTGAGCAGTTAGATCCACCTGCGCGGCCGCCTCATCGACCGGTACGCCGCGCGCGTGCAAGTCTGCCACCTGACCATTGAGATCTCGCAAAAATGCCTGCAGGTGGTCAATCTGCGACCGGTCGGTAAACGGGTTGCCGTGGCCCGGCACGATGGTATCGAACTGCAGCGCCTTGAGCTCATCGAGTGCCGCCGGCCACTCCTCCACGAACCCGTCCCCCATGTAGGGCAACATGTGAGCGTCTGGGCTGCCGACGAAAAAGTCTCCAGTGAACACGATACGCTCTTCCGGCAGGAACACCAGCGTATCGCCACCGGTGTGTCCGCGTCCCGGGAAGTGCAACTGCACCTCGCGGCCACCCTTCACCAACGTCAGTGTGTCGCTGTAGGTCACATTGGGCGGTGTCGGTACGGTCTCCTGGACTGCCTCAGCGTGCGCCGCGGTGATGCGGAGCTGGGTTTCGAGACGCGCGCGCTCATCACCGGAGGCCGACGCGACGCGGGCCCGGAGCGCCTCGACCTGGTCCGGCAGGTTCGCGGTGAAGTTTCGGTTCGTCCGCTGCTCGAGCACGTTCGACGACAGCATGGTACGCACGAAGTCGTGCCCGATGATCTCTGCGTCGTCGCCAAAGATCTGATTCCCGTGCGCGTGGTCGAAGTGGTAGTGGGTGTTGAAGACGTACTTGATCGGCTTGTCGGTCAGCGTCTTGATACCCTCAACCAGTCCGCGGGCCGCGGCCGGCGTCACCGACGAGTCGACCACCATCACATGGTCCTCATTGATGATGACCAGGTTGTTGCTCATCGTCGTCATCGACCCGGTGCCCGTGGCGAAGTACACGCCGTCGGCCAGCTCCTCGAATCGGTGACTCGGGCTTCCGTCCGGACTCTGCCAAGCAGCGCCCGTCTGCCACTGTATTGACAACACTGCCAGCGCCGCGGTCGCCAGCGTCAGGCTCCATCGCTTCATCAATTCGCCTCCACCGTCAACGCGGGCCCCGGGTGAACGGGAGCCCGCAAGTTCCACCTCAGTTGTGACTGTGCCACGGTCTGGTCCGGCGCGCCGAATAGCTCGTCGCGCCACGGCGCCTCAGCCACCCGTCCACCCTGGCCATCGTGGTGATGCTCGATATACAAGAACCCGCTGTATACCCCAGTTCGGTCCGTTCGCTGCGCCTGGTCGCGGACATGCACACTCAGGGCTCGAGGCACTTTGGCCTCGTAGCAATTACCCCGCTGGGCTGTGCCGAGATGCAGGTAGGCCATGCGCTGTTCAGGCGCCCGCCGGTAGCGGGGCCGCTCGTCAGAGCCGACGTCCGAGTAGGCCCCACCGCTGAGCCCATCGATCGGGATCGGCCGGTGGCGCACCGAACGCACGTAGCGGCTGTTGCCCTGCTCCTCCACCATCACCGTCAGCGCCGCCCGCACCCTGGCTAGCTGCAAACACAGCCCGTCGAGACATTCGGGATGCTCGTCGCTCGTCTCGACCAGGTGACTGATCGGGTCGCCAAGCTCGGTCTGCAACGCGGTTAGCTCCGGCCACGGCTCGCCGAAGTAAACCATCCCCTCGGCCTCCTGGATGACGTAGCAGTCGCCGGGATGGAGGTCCGCCACCTCCACGCCTCCGTGCTGCGCCGGCAGCACCCAGTGATAGGTCTCAGGCCGCGGTCGGCGCCTGGTTTGCTCGGCAGCTTCGGGATGCGGCAGCACCGGTGCGCCGACGAGCACCAGCGCCACGATTCCGGCCGTATACCCCACGATGGGTGACGGCGGGGGCGGTGGACGCCGGCTCGGGCTGGGCACGGTGGAGCCATTCTATCCCGACGTCTGCGACCACCCAAGCTGCGGTCGCAAAGCCACAGGGTATGATGGCGCGGACCCAACGAGGAGTGCGCATGCCCGGATCTTCACGTGCGATCGGCTGGATGCTGGCCCTGTCGGTGTGGACGGTCCCACTGGCCGACGCCCAGCAAGGCGCCCCGGCGAATGGCGAATGGCCCACCTACGGGGGCGACCTCGGCAGCTCGAAATACTCTCCGCTCGACCAGATCGACGCCACGAACTTCGGCGATCTGGAGATCGCCTGGGCGTGGCAGTCGGCCGACGCCTTCATGAGCAAGACCTCGGCCGACGGTGGCGAGTGGTACGCCGCCTCGAACCTCATCTTCGCGGCCCTGAACGAGGAAGAACCAAACCGGTGGCGCGACGCCCAACCGCCCTACACCAACAACCTCAAGGCAACGCCGCTCATGGTCGACGGACGCCTGTTCATCAACATGCCCACCTCCCAGGGCGCCGCTATCGACGCGGCCACCGGCGAAACCTTGTGGGTCTACAATCCGAAGACCTACGAGGAGGGCACCACCACGATGACGGCGCGCTGGAACCAGCGCGGAGTAGCCTACTGGAACGATGGCGCTGGCGGACGCGTGTATTGGGGCACGGGCAACGGCTATCTGGTTTGCGTGCATGCGCCCACCGGTCGTCCCTGTCTCGACTTTGGTGACCAGGGCCGACTCGACCTGATGGACGGCATTCCGCGTGCCGAACGCGGGTCGCGAGACTGGCTGAATGCGCTGCTCTATTCGGTGCAGTCGCCGCCGCTGGTGGTTGGCGACACCATCATCACCCCCTCGTCGATCTCGTCGTACAACATCACCCGCGGTGCGCCACCAGGCTGGATGCGCGGGTTCGACACGCGCTCGGGCGGGACGAAGTGGACGTTCCACACCATCCCCCAGGGTGACGAGTACGGCAACGATACCTGGGGTGCCGACTCCTGGCGGGTAACCGGCAAGGTCGGGGTCTGGACGATGATGAG
Organism: Acidobacteria bacterium UBA2994; assembly: GCA_002346545.1. GTDB lineage: Bacteria > Acidobacteriota > Vicinamibacteria > Vicinamibacterales > UBA8438 > UBA2994. The sequence goes on along the minus strand of DEAA01000013.1, from coordinate 42,862 downwards.
CGCCGACCCCGAACTGGGGCTCATCTACCTCCCCACCAACACTCCGGCGCCGGACTACTATGGCGGCCATCGCCCAGGCGCGAATCTCTTTGCAGAGAGCGTGGTGGCGCTCGATATCGAGACCGGTGAACGAGAGTGGCACTTCCAGGCGGTGCACCACGGACTCTGGGACTACGACTTCCCCGCCGCGCCGAACCTGCTGGACATCGAGGTGGACGGCCGCAGGATCAAGGCGCTGGCCCAGGTCAGCAAGCAAGGCTTCCTCTACGTCTTCGACCGGGTCACAGGCGAACCAGTCTGGCCGATCGAGGAGCGGGCGGTGCCCACCGACACCGACATCCCGGGTGAACAGGTCTGGCCCACCCAGCCGTTTCCCACCCGGCCGGCCGCTTTCGAGTATCAAGGAGTCACCATCAACGATCTCGCTAATTTCACCTCAGAGATCCGCCAAATGGCCATCGATGCCGTGGACGGGTTCCGGCTGGGCCCGCTCTACACGCCACAAAGCTTGCAGGGCACCATCCAACGCCCCAGCACGGGCGGCGGCGCAAACTGGTCTGGGGCCGGCGTCGACCCCGAGACCGGCATGCTGTATGTCCCCTCGGTGAACGCATTCTCGGTCAGGAACTACCGGGATCCGGAAGCAGGCGAAGGCGCCACCCTGGACATCATCGAGTTGCGGGGAGAGGGCACGCGAGCGCCGACGATGCCGCAAGGGCTCCCGCTCTTCAAACCGCCCTACTCCCGGATGACGGCCATCGACCTCAATACCGGTGACCACGCCTGGATGCGACCGCTAGGGGAGGGTGGACGCGTCCGCAACCACCCGATGCTGCGAGAACTCGATCTGCCGCCGCTCGGCGGTGACCACAGTCGCAGTGGACCGCTGATCACGCAGACGCTATTGATCTACGCCCTCACAACCGGCGGCAGCGACGGCGGGCCGCGCCTGCTGGCGGTGGACAAGGCGACTGGCGAGGAGCTGGCGTGGGTCGATCTGCCGCGTGGCGCCATCGGCACGCCGATGACCTACCTGCAGGACGGCAAGCAGTACATCGCGCTGACCGTCGGCGGCTCCCCTGTGCCAGAACTGATCGCGTTGGCCCTGCCGGACTGATGCGCATCGTCTTCGACACAGACTCAGCCATCTTCAACGATGACGCGGCGGCGCTGGCGATGCTGCTTCAGCGTCGCGATCTGATCGACATTGCGGCCATTACGGTGGTGGCTGGCAATCACACCGTGCCGCAAGGCTCCGAGCACATGCTGCATCTGCTCGAGCTGTGTGGAGCCGGTGAGATTCCTCTGCATCTCGGGGCCGAAACTCCGCTGGTCAACAGCCCGGAGCGAGCTGCAGAGCAGGAACGACGGTGGGGACCGATCTCATTCAAGGGCGCCTTCGACGAGACATCGCCGGTCCGCCCCCCTCACGGCGGCACATTCGCCTCGGTGCGCCCCAAACCACCAGACGCCGTGACCGCGCTCACCGAAACGATCAACGACCGCCCGGGCGAAGTAACCGTGGTGGCCGTCGGACCGCTCACCAACTTGGCGCTCGCCCTTCGCCGCGACCCGTCGCTGGCCGGTCGGATTGCAGGCCTGGTCTTCATGGGCGGTAACGCGCGGGTGCCAGGCAACGTCACGCCAGCAGCCGAGTTCAACATCTGGTTCGATCCGGAGGCGGCCCACGAGGTGCTCGCGGCCCCTATTCCGCGTGTGGTGATGTTCGGACTCGATATCACCAACCATGCCCCGCTGCACCGGACGCGCTTCGACCGCATCGTCAGTATCGATACGCCACTGACCCGGCTCATGCGACACAACATGGGCCCCCGCTACGCCCGAGACACGGCCTCCTCCTACTACGTCTGGGACTGCATCACGGCCGCCTGGCTTCTCGACCCTGACATGGTCACCGCCTCAGAACAGTTGCCGATCGCCGTGGATACAACGTTTGGCCCCACCTACGGCGGCACTAAGATCGGCACCGCCGAGGAGCGTCCGCTCGAGGTGATGCTCGACCTCGACGTCGAGCGATTCTTCACTATGTATGAAGACCTACTGACGCGCCCAATCCCGGTCCCTGGCTGACGCTGGCCGCCAGCCGCCGGCACATCGCCGCTTGGGGTACACTCCCCCCTACGTCTCGTGCCTCATCCCGGGGAGAAACAACGCTGCCGCCCCGGTCGTCTGACCGTTAGAGTGCGATGCACTCGGAGAGCCCCGGAGACCTGTAGCCATGCGACATTCGACGATCCGTCTCACTTCGCTCGTGTTTCTCACACTCCTTGCGGTGAGTGTCGCCGGTCCAGCCGACGCGCAGTCACGAGGCCAGCTGTTTGCCCGCATCACCGACCAGGACGGCACACCCGTCGAGGGACTGACCGCCGACAAGTTCGTGGTCCAGGAAGGTGGTGCGAACATGGACATCGTCTCGGTCGAGCCGGGGACCACACCGATGAAAATGGCGCTGCTGGTCGACAATGGCGAAACGGTGTCGGTCGGGGGTGCGCTGGGCCTCCTCCGAGGTTCGATGCAGAGATTCTTCGAGACGCTGGAAGGCGAACATGAGATCGCCATCTACAGCATCGCTGGCAACATTACGGAGGTACAGGACTTCACGAGCGATCGCGAAGTGCTAATCGAAGCCTCAGACGGCCTGTTCGGCGGCAGAGGCGGCAGCCGATTCATCGATGGCATCATGGAGACCTGGGAACGGCGTTTCTCGCCAGACGACTTCTGGCCGGTCATCACCGTGCTCACCACCGACGGTCCGGAAGGCAGCGGCAACGTCAACGAGAACGAGTTCAGCGACTTTGTGATCGACCTGGTGGGCAAGGCCGCCACGGTCAACGTGCTCGTGCTGTCGACGCAAGGTGGCGGTCTCCAGACCCAGATTGGCCAGAACCTCACCTCGAACACTACCGGCTACTACAACTCAATCGTGGCTCCCAGCGGCCTCTCCAATGCGATGGAAGGGATGGCCAACGCCATCAACGAACACTACACCGAGATGTCGGATCGCTACCGGCTGGTGTACGAGCGCCCGGGTGACGAGCCTGGCGGCCAGGTCGGCGCCGGTGTGGCGGGCCAGCTAAACATGCAACTGTTCGGCGACCGTCGCCGGCAGCAGTAACGCATCTCGGTTTCGGACGCCCGCGCTGGAGCCTGGCTGGAATGGGTAAAATGCCAGGCTATGTCTAGGCTGCCAGCCGCGGGATCCACCGCCCCCGCCTTCTCGCTCGGTGATCGTGCCGGCGGCCAGGTCGACCTTACCGAGGTCGCTGCCCCTGGCACACTCCTCTTCTTCTTCAAACACGACTGCGACACCTGCGACCTGACGGCGCCGCTCGTGGTTCGCCTACAAGACGCCCTGGCGACGAGCGGCCTGCTGTTCGTCGGTGTCTCACAGGACGACCCGAGCCACACGACCGTCTTCGTCGACCGTCACCAGCTCAGCTTCCCCATTGCGCTCGACTCCGAACTCCATGTCTCGGACGACTACGGGTTCGATGCGGTGCCCGCACTCGTCCTGCTGGGACCGGATCGTCAGGTACTGGCCAGCTACGAGGGCTTCGCACGAACCGATCTGGCCGGTCTGATCGAGTTCGCGGCCAAGCAATGTGGCGCCGAGACACCGCCTATCGTGACCGAGAGCGATGGCTTGCCCAAGATGCGTCCGGGCTGCGGTTCAAAAGCGCACGCTCCGGACGTGGCCCAGCGCCTGGCGGTCCGTCGGGGCGCAGCTGTGCTTAGCGCGAGACGGGTTCGGGTGCCGGTCGACGACGACCCCTTCGAGTTTCTCGCGGCCCAAGGGCTCGGCGATGGGCTTCCCGTGGTACCTCCCACCGAGGAACGGGTGCTCCGGATGCTCGAGGGCACGAGTCGCAGCCCATCGGACGTGGTGGCCCACATCCCGCCAAACCTGACCCCGGCGACGGTCGAGAAGGTCGCGATCAATGCGGTTATGTCCGGCTGTTTGCCCGAGTATCTTCCAGTGGTCATCGCCGCGGCCGAAGCCGCCTGCACCGACGAGTTCAACCTGCACGGCGTGCTGGCCACTACCTACTTCGCCACGCCGGTGATCGTGGTCAACGGACCGATCCGGGACGAGATCGACGTCAACTGCGGCCGGAACATGTTCGGGCAAGGGTTCCGCGCCAACGCGACGATCGGACGTGCCCTGCAACTGCTAGTCCGGAACGTCGGAGGCGGACGCCCCGGCGACGTCGACATGTCGACGCTGGGACAACCTGGTAAGTTCACCTGCTGCGTGGGGGAGCGGGAAGACCTCAGCCCCTGGGAACCGTTGCACGTCGAGCGCGGATTCTCACCGGAAACCAGTACCGTCACGGTCTTCGCGGGCGAGGCGCCACGCGCCATTCGCGACCAGCTCTCCCGCTCCGCCCGATCGCTCGGCGCCAGCATGGGCTGGTGCCTCGAAACCATGGCCCATCCGAAACTGCACCGCATGGGCGAAGTGCTCCTGGTGGTCAGCCCCGAGCATGCCCGCACCTTCAAGGCCGACGGCTACAGCAAAGCGGACCTGCGGGCGAGGATCCAGGAGGTGACGGCCCGCCCACTTCGCGACCTGCTGCCGAACGACGAGTGCCAGAAAGGCACGGTGCCGGCCGGTCTGCCACCGGACTGGAAGGGACCAGACGGACAGCCGACCGAGGAAGCTCTAGCCCGACCTGTCCCCAAGTTCAAGGAGAATTCCGACATCCTCATCATGGTGGGCGGAGGCACTGCCGGGAAGTTCTCGGCGTTCCTCGGCGGCTGGGCCAGTGGCACCATGGGTTCGATGGCGGTCACCCGGGAAATTTGCAGATAGCGGTGATAGAGTGAGGCTCTCCCGACAGGGTACGTCATGAGTGGATCACTGGTGATTCTTGACCCCACGGCTGAACAGGAGCCGATTGGGCGTCGTCCAGCCACGCGGCCCGACCAGCTGACTGGTCCCCTGGGACTGATCGACATCGCGAAGCCGCGCGGCGACGTCTTCCTGAATGAAGTGGAACGGCTCCTGAGAGCAGACCTTCCCGATCTGGAGATCATCCGACTACGCAAGCCCACCTATACCAAGCCGTCACCATCCGACCTCCGGGCCAAGGTAGCCTCACGGTGCCGGGCGGTCATCCAGGCCCTCGCCGATTGAGGGTCCTGCACGTCGTGCAGTGTGCACGACCTGGTCGACTACGAAGCGCGAGGCATCCCGTCGGTGATGATCGCCTCATCGGAGTTTGTCCACGCGGCCCAAACCCAGGCGGCCGCGCTCGGAATGCCCGAAATGGCGGAGGCGTCGATCTTCGTTCCTCATCCGGTCCAGGGTTCGACTGACGAAGAAATGCACGAGAAGGCGCGCGCCGCCTATCACTCGATTGTGTCGGCCATCACCGGGTAGCGCAGCGGCCTCGTCATGGACGCCATCGCCATCAGCGTCATTGTCGTCTACCTCGTTGTAGTGACGACCGTGGGCAGCCTCATGGCCCGGCGGTCGCGCAGCTCGGCGGGGTGGGCTGTGGCCGGCGGCGGGATGTCCACCTCGATGGTCGCATTCGGCGTCGCGGGCACCCGGATCGGTGGAGCTGGCACCTATGGCGTCGCCGGCGACGTCATCAGCGGAGGGGTCTGGAACCTCTGGTGGTACGGCATCAACACCTTCCTGGCCCTGGCCATCGTCGGACTGTTCTTCGGCATCTACTATCGACGGGCCAAACTCCACACCGTCGGTGAGATCTTCACGATCCGCTACGGCACCCGCCGCTGTCAATGGCTAACCAGCCTCTGCGTGCAGACCGAGTACGCCATCGTCAACCTGATCGAGGCGTACGTGATCGGGGTCATCCTCAGCACTTTGACGCCGCTTTCGATGTTTGGCGGGGTCATGGTGGCGGCCGTGATCTTCGCTACCTATGTGTCACTTGGAGGACTGTGGGGCACCGCGGTCTCGAACCTCATCCACTGCACCGTAGTTCTGCTCGGGCTGGGCGCTGTCGGCCTCATGGGCATCGACCAGCTCGGCGGCTGGACGGGCGTGCAGGCCAGCATCAGCGAACACCTAGCCACGGCGTCCCGGAGCGAGGCTGCCTGGTGGGGCTTTATCGGCGCTGGCTGGCTCCCAGTGTTCGGTATGTTCTTCGCTGCTGCGGTCCATACCCCAGCGGCGTCAATCTATACGAACTATTCCACCGCCGCCCGCGCCGAGCGCAGCATTGCGCCGGCTTTTCTCCTCGGCGGCCTGATCGGCGCGGCGATGCCGATTCTGGCCGGCCTGATCGGCATCCTGACCACCGCGCGCTACGGTCTCGACGCCGGGCTCGGTGGCTATCGGAACCTGACCACGTTGGCCTCCGAGATCAGTCCTGTCGTGGGCGGCGTGGCGATAGCCGCCGTCCTCGCCGCCGTCATCTCGTCGGGTGGTCCGATTCTCCTCTCGAGCGCCACCATGTTCGTGAGGGACTGGCTCCCCTTCACACGAAACTATTCATCGAAGAAGCAGCTCAAGGCGTACCAGATCACGACCACGATCTACGCGTTCGTCGCAGCCCTAGCGGCTTGGGTCGTCGCCACCTATACCAACGTGTCTATTCTGGATCTGCTGCTGTTTGGCTTTGCCATGGTGGTGCCACCAGCACTTTCGGTGGCCTACGTCGTCTACTGGCCACGCACCACGGAGTTGGGCGCCTACTGGGGTATGGCCGTCGGCTACGGGTCCGGGCTCATCTGGTTCGCGGCCATCAAGATCTCGCTTGCCGTCGGGTTCACGGCGCCTGAGGGCTCCGGACTGCTCCGCGAGATTCTGGCCTACTGCTTCACCGTCGACGGCGAAGGCATCGATCCGTCGTATCCCACGTTCTTCGTCCCACTCGTAGCCGTGCCGATTATCTCAATGCTGACCAAGCAGGGTCCGATCCGGGAGGACTTCTACGAGATCCTGTCTGGCCGGAAGCACGTGGCCAAGGAGCTAGTGTAGCCGTCAGCCCGCAACCCGCCCTCCCGCGCTATAATTCCCGCCGCAACAGTCCCGCCCGTTTCCGTCATCCCGAGGTTTCCTGCATGTCTGAAGACGCCGTTTCCGTTTCGCACCAAAACGGCATCGCCGTCATCACCCTGAATAACCCTCCGGTAAACGGGTTGGGCTTCGCCGTTCGTACCGGTCTTAAACAGGTACTCGACACGGTGGCCGACGATGCCGACGTCCTCGGCATCGTGCTAACAGGGAACGGCAAGATGTTCAGCGGCGGCGCCGATATCCGGGAGTTCGGGAAGACACCGCCCAAAGGAACACCTCCGCTGCCAGATCTTATCGACCGGCTGGAAGCACTCGACAAGCCCGTGGTGGCCGCCATTCACGGTGTCGCACTCGGCGGTGGCTGCGAGCTGACCCTCGGCTGCCACGTGCGCCTTGCCGCCCAGGGCACCCGGGTCGGGCTGCCGGAGGTAACGCTCGGTATCCTCCCGGGGGCGGGGGGCACGCAGCGGATGCCGCGTCTGATCGGGGTGTCCGCCGCGCTCGACATGATCGTGAGCGGAAAGATGCTGCCGGCCGCCAAGGCGTCCGCTCTGGGCATCCTGGACAGGGTTGTCGACGGTGACGTCGTGGCAGCCGCCGTAGCCCAGGCTCTCGAACTAGCTGACGGAGGCGCCCCGGTGCGCCGCGCCTCGGCCCTCGACGAACGTCTCGCTAAAGCGCGGGACAACCCGGCGCTGTTCGACGAGTTCCGGCAGAAAATGGCCCGCCGCGCCCGTGGCTTCGACGCTCCCTACGCCTGTGTGGACTGTGTGGAAGCGGCCGTCACGAAGCCGTTCGCGGAGGGGCTGGCCTATGAACGCGCCAGCTTCCTGAAGCTGGTAGCCTCCGACCAGTCCAAGGCGCAGCGGCATGCGTTCTTCGCTGAACGGGAAGTAGCCAAGATTCCCGACGTCCCCAAGAACACACCGACCCAGCCGGTGGACGCGGCCGCCGTCATCGGGTGCGGCACCATGGGTGGCGGCATCGCCATGAACTTTGCTGGCGCCGGAATCCCGGTGCAGGTGTTCGAAGTCTCTCAGGAGGCACTCGACAAGGGAATAGCGACCATCAAGAAGAACTACGCCGCCACCGTCTCGAAAGGACGGCTCTCGCAGGAAGAGATGGACCAGCGGCTCAGCCTGATCTCGACCACACTCAACTACGCCGACCTGGCCCAGGCCGACGTCGTGATTGAAGCCGTGTTCGAGAATATGGCCCTAAAGAAAGAGGTATTCGGCACGCTCGACTCTATCTGCAAGCCCGAGGCGGTTTTGGCCACGAACACATCGACACTCGACGTGAACGAGATCGCCAGCGTCACCTCTCGTCCTGACAAAGTGATCGGTACTCACTTCTTCAGTCCGGCCAACGTCATGAAGTTGATGGAGAACGTCCGCGGCGAGGCCAGCTCGCCCAAGACGATCGCCACCATCATGTGGCTGTCGAAGCGCATCGGAAAGATCGGCGTGCTGGTTGGCGTGTGCGACGGTTTCGTCGGCAACCGGATGCTATATGCCTACCGTCGGCAGGCCGATTTCCTCCTCGAGGAAGGCGCCACCCCACAGCAGATCGACAAAGTGATCTTTGACTTCGGTCTCCCAATGGGTCCGTTCACCATGGCGGACCTCGCTGGGTTGGACGTCGGCTGGAGGATTCGGCAGGGCCAGGCGGCCACACGCCCGAAACATCTCCGCTACTCCACGGTGGCTGATCGGATCTGCGAATTGGGCCGATTCGGTCAGAAGACCGGGGCCGGCTGGTATCGGTACGAAGAGAGTAACCGGACGCCGATCCCAGATCCGAAGATCGAGCAGCTCATCGTGTCGATCTCGGAGGAGCAGGGCCTCACGCGGCGTCAGGTAACCGATCAGGAAATCCTCGAGCGCTGCATGTATGCGCTCGTCAACGAGGGCGCCAAGATCCTCGAAGAGGGGCTCGCCCTCCGTGCTAGCGATATCGATGTGATCTGGATGAACGGCTACGGGTTCCCACGTTACCGCGGCGGCCCAATGTTCTGGGCCGATCTCGTGGGCGTGAAGACGATCTACGACGTCATGAGCCGGCTCCACGACGAACACGGCGAATGGCTCGAACCAGCGCCGCTCCTCAAGCGTCTGGCCGACGAGGGGAAGAAGTTCGGCGACCTGTAAGCGCTCGGACCATCCAGTAGGACAGAACGATCACCGCCAGATTCACGTAGACGAACCTCGGGTACGACCCGTGCCCAAGCACGAGCGTCGGCGCAATGGCTGCCACGGCCACCGCCGCCAGCACCCACCGGCCCGGCGCTTCGAGCCTCGACAGGAGCCACCCAGCCAGCCCGGTGCCCAGCGGCACGAACATGACCGCGATCGCGATCGTGCCCAGATCCTGGTCGGGGTGGTAACCGAGGTAGTGCGGCACCTTCGACGCTGCCGCGACCATCACCTCGCGCAGGGTCCCCAACCACCCGGCCTCAAGCTCGACCTCAACACCACGATTGGTGACTAGGAACTGCCACCGGTCCGCGTAATGGACGTTGTGATACAGCGGCAGTCCGAGGAGCGCCAAATAAGGGAGACCTAGCCAATAGCGGCGGGTGAGGATCAACACCGTCGCCGCCAGAACCATCGAGACCACCAGCAGGTTCTGACGCACGAATGGCATTAGCGCCAGCATCACCATCGCGACCAGCCACTGCCTCTTCAGAACGTGACACGTGGCCAGCATACAGAGCAGTACCGCAAACCATTCCGTGTAGCCATAGAGGATGTTCTTCGCGGCGTAAGGGGAGGCAGCGAGCAGGAACACCGCGAGAGCCATAGTGGCCGGCCTGTCGCCACGTGAGGACACGGCCACGAGCGCGCCGACCGTGCCGGCCAGCATCACCCCCATGTCGAACAACTGGAGCCCGCGATGCTCGCCTCCCAGCAGCGCAATCGTCGCGGCAAGCACATAGCGGTAGCCAGGCTGGTCGACGTAGTAGGGCACATCGTGCAACAGGCCGTCGGCGCCCCAGAGGGTCCGTTCCGTAAGGATGTGATGGGCGTAGGTGCTGTAGCGGAATGAGTCATCTCCCTCGAGATGGACGATCGGGGCGCCCAGCATCCCGACGAATGGAAGGCATAGGACGATAAACAGACCGCCCATTGCCAGCAGCGTGGACCCTGTCAGCCGATCAAGCAGGCAGGCAGCGGTCAAGAAGGCCGTAGCTCCGACCAGCGGGCCAAGCAAACTGATCGTGTGGGGCCCTAGCGCATGCGGATCGGACGCGACCTGGTCGTTCAACAGCAGACCGGACGTCAGTCCAACCGCAGCTACGGCGAGCCATAGCCAACTCAGCCACCGTCCGGGTAGCTCCCGCAAGTCGTCAAGACGCGAAGACATACTCCAAACGAGGCATCAGCCTGAGAATCCAGCCGAGCGGCAGGCTGATGAACGACCTCCTCGGCACGAGCCCGTCCCAGAAACTGGCTTTCATGCCCTGGGTGTGAATGTAGGAACAGTCGTCCGAGAAGTGGCCCACTAACCAGAGCCACGCGATCGTCGCCAGCGCCGAAAGAGCGACACCGGTCCGAAAGGAGGGGCACCCCGGGTCTCTTCCTTCGGTGAACATCCAGCCGTCGGTGACAAAACCTACGGCAGCGCCAGCGCGAGCAAACCGGCCGTCGAGCCGCCGCCGAAAGCCGCCGCGACGAACTGCCGTCCGTCGACCTCGTAGGTCATCGGCGTGCCGGCGACACTCTCGGGCAACGCCACCGTCGCCAGTTGCTCGCCCGTTGCCTTGTCGAACGCCACAAGGACCTGCGACTCGCCCGCCTGTCGATCGTTCATCCCAATGAGGAGCAGGGTCTTGGTCACCACTGGTCCGGTGAAGGCGGCGCCCCCGAGCGGCCCAGGATCCGGCGCGCCAAGCGCGATCACGCGCTGTCTTGGACCATCTCCGAACGGCACCTGCCAGGCGTGCTCGCCAGTCTCCAAGTCAATGGCGGTCAGCCGCGTGTACGGCGGCTTCACCAGTGGGAACCCCTGCGGACCACGCAGTGGGCTACGACCACGGATATACCGAAAATCTGAGCCGGAGGGGTCAGCATCCTGGAGGCTAACCGAAATCGGGCTGGTGCGAGACGGAACGAATAAATAGCCCAACTCGGGGTCAAACCCAGCGCCCTGCCAGTTCGCCCCGCCAGCCCACCCGGGCATCTGGATAGTCCCTTTCAGCGAGGGCGGATGAAACAGATCGCCGTACTCGTATCGCGACAGAATCTCCTCCGCCTCGGCTCTCAGCTCAGGCGTGAAGTCAATTAGTTCGTCCACAGAGATGCCCTGCCGCTCGAAGGCAGGCGGTTTAGTCGGAAACGGCTGGGTCGGCGCCACGCGCTCGCCAGGGACCGTCGACGCGGCTACCGGACGCTCCTCGATCGGCCAGATCGGCTCGCCGGTGACCCGGTCGAAGACGTAGGTGAACCCCTGCTTGCTCACCTGAGCCACCGCCTTCACCTCTCGCCCGTCGACGGTCACGTCCACCAGGGTGGGTGCCGCCGGCAGGTCGTAGTCCCACAGCCCGTGGTGCACCATCTGGAAATGCCAGACCCGCTCGCCGGTGGCCGCATCGAGACACACCAGGCTCTCGGCAAAAAGGTTGTCGCCGAGCCGATGGCCGCCATACCAGTCGTTGGTCGGCGTCCCGATCGGAAGGTAGACGTAGCCCAGCTCCTGATCGGCGCTCATGATCGACCAGGCGTTCGCGTTGCCGGTATAGGTCCAGGAGTCGTCCTCCCAGGTCTTGTTGCCGAACTGGCCCGCCTGTGCCACGGTCTCGAACGTCCAACGAAGCTCTCCCGTTCTGGCATCGAACCCGCGGATGTCGCCCGGAGGCGCCTGTTGATAGCGAGGCCCGTCGGAAATCGAAGAGTTCACGATCACGACGTCGCCGACGATCATCGGCGGCGAGATCACGGTGTAGGCGCGTCGGTCGACCTCTCGCCGCATGCCCTGCGTGAGATCGATCTTACCGTCGGCGCCGAAGCCACCAATCGGGCGGCCGGTGGCCGCGTCAAACGACCACAGATGCGCGTCGCCCGTCGCCAGGAAGATACGTGACTCCATGCCGTCGCTCCAGTAGCCAACGCCGCGCGAGTTCCATCCCAGGTTGGTCGGGCGCCCCATCTCGTAGCTACCGACATCGCGCACCCACAGCTCCTCGCCCGTCGCCGCATCGACTGCCCCCACGACACTGAGCGACGTCCGGATGTAGAGGACGCCATCAACCATTAACGGCGTCGCCTTGAAGGCACCCGGGGTCAGGCGTCGGTTGTCACCGGCGATGGCGCCGTCTGGCGACTCCCATCGCCAAGCCACGGTGAGCTGCTCCACGTTGTCGGCGTCGATCTGTTCGAGCGCGGAGTACTTCGTGCTGGCGTCGTCGCCGCCGTAACTTCTCCACTGCCCGTCGGTTACCCCACGTTGTGCAAGGGCTAACTTCGGCGTCAAGCAGATCACCAACGTGAGCGCCACGGCTGTCTGTCTCTGCATCTCTTCGACCATTCCCTGGTGCCGTCGGCACCCGTGGAGATATCGCTTACTGGCGCCAATGTTACCCGCCCTGGTCGCCGGGCGGGCCTGAATTCGCGCGAAGTACCGCCAGAGGGCCGGCAGCCACGGTCACGGGGTATAGTGGCGAGGTCAACCATGTCGGAACCACAGACAATCACGAGCACTCCCACCGATCCCGCCGGGCTCATCGAGTGGTATTTCGAGCAAGGCTGGACCGACGGGCTGCCGGTCGTGCCTCCGACCCCACAGTCGGTGGACGCGATGGTGCAGGCCTTGGGTGGCAATCCGGACCACCTCGAAGTGCGAGTGCCGCCTCGATGGGGCAACCTGACCCGCGAGGTAATGGCCATCAATCTCGTGCTGGCCGGATGCAAGCCCGCCTACGCCCCGGTCGTCAGGACGGCACTACTGGCTCTCTGCACGTCGCACTTCAATCTGAACGGCATCCAAGCCACCACCCATATGGCGGCACCGCTGGTAGTGGTGAACGGCCCAGTACGCGAGGCGATCGGGTTGAACTCTGGCGCCAACGTGTTCGGGTCTGGACATCGGGCCAACGCGACTATCGGCCGCGCCATCCGCCTCATCCTGCTCAACGTGGGGGGCGGCTGGCCTGGCGACCTCGACAAGAGCACGCTAGGTCACCCCGGCAAGTACACGTTCTGCATCGCCGAGAACGAAGAGGCCAGCCCCTGGGCGCCCTATCACGTCGAGCAGGGCTATCGGCCAGACGAGAGCACGGCCTTCTGCATTGCCGCCGAGCCCCCGCACAGTGTGACAAACCACGTGGCTAACGACCCAGAGGGCATCCTCGACAGCATCATCTCGGCGATGAGCACTATCGCTCACAACAACGCGGTCAGCAGCGGTTCCTGCGCCGTGGTCATCGGTCCGGAACATGCGGCGACGATCGCGTCCAGGAACTGGACGCGCGGCGATGTCCGCCGCTATCTGTGGTCGCACACGACCAATACCTACGACGACATCAGTTTCAGCGGACGCTACGGCAAGGTCTACAACCGCAATCTCCCACGCTGGTATCGGCGGGAGACCGGCGCCCGGATTCCGATCGTACCGACACCCGAGGACATCCACCTCTTCGTGGCCGGTGGCAAAGAAGGACGGTTTTCGGCTTTCCTCCCCGGCTGGGGCCACATGACCTCCCCCGTCCTCCGTGCCATCGACGGCCGCGACCCCGGCACACACCGTTGCGTGGACGGGACGTGTGAACTGTAAGGGGAGCGGTCGACGTCAGAGGCCCAGAGGGTTCAAGCTTCAGACTTCGTGAGTCGCCTACAGAACAAACCCAATGACCAATCATCTCCCGTCTCCCCCCGTCTTCGATCCCCGTGGAACGGTCACCACCGCCGCCGTCTCGCTCGCGCCGCGGGTTCGCTCGCTCGACACGCTCCGCATTGGCATCTTCGATAACTCGAAATGGAACGCGTCGAAGCTGCTCCGAGCGGTGATGAGCCGGGTCGAACGCGACGCGTCCGGGACAACCTTCACCCGCTACACCAAGGAGAGCTTTTCACGGCTTGCGCCTGACGACCTGCTCGACCGGGTGGCGGCAGAGAACGATGTCGTCATCAGCGCCATAGGCGATTGAGGGTCCTGCACGTCGTGCAGTTTGCACGACGCAGTCGGGCTCGAAACACGAGGAGTTCCGGTGGCGGCCATCATCACCAGCGGGTTCATACGCGAGGCGCACGTCCAACGCGCTGCACTGGGCGCCGACACGCTCGAACCGGTGATCATCACCCACCCACTGAGTACGCTCTCCGACGAGCAGATCGGGACGCGTGCCGACGAAGTCGTGTCCCAGATCCAGACGGTACTCACATGCGCGTGACGCTCGCTTACGGTCGCTCTGGGCTGGACGTCGAGTTCCCCGAGGACCGCACCACGATCATCGAACCGACCTACGTGGATGGGCTGCCCGACGAGGCGAGCGCGGTACGGGACGCCATCACCCGCCCGACGGGCACGGCCCCGCTGCGCGAGCTCGTCGGGCCAGACCAGACCGTCGCCATCTCGATCTGCGACGTCACTCGGCCGATGCCCAGCGCCACGGTCCTACCGGTGGTGCTTGAGGCGCTGTCGCACGTTCCTACCGACCAGATCAGCATCATGGTGGCCAGCGGCACCCACCGGGCCACCACGCGAGACGAACTCGTTGAGATGCTCGGTGGGCGCATCGTCGACGACAATCGCATCGTCATCCACGACGCCTTCGACCAGTCGCAGCTCGTGTCACAGGGTGAAGTCGACGACCGGATCCCCGTGTGGCTGAATCGCACCTGGATGGAAGCCGACGTCCGGATCACGACCGGTTTCGTCGAGCCGCACTTCTTCGCTGGATTCAGCGGCGGTCCCAAGATGGTGGCGCCGGGCCTAGCGGGTTTCGCCACCATCATGCGGCTACACGATGCCGAGATGATCCGGCATCCCAATGCGCGCTGGGGCATCACCGAAGGCAACCCCATCCACGACGGCATCCGGCGCATCGCGGCGCGGGTGGGCGTCGACTTCAGCGTCGACGTGGCCATTAACCGCGACCGCCAGATCACGTACGTCGCTGCGGGCGAACTCTTCCAAGTACATCGAACCGTGCGGGAAGTGGTCCGCCGTACAGCGATGCAGGCGTGCGACGAACCTTTCGACGTGGTGGTCACCACTAACAGCGGCTATCCTCTCGACCAGAACCTGTATCAGGCAGTCAAGGGGATGTCGGCCGCGGCGCAGGTGGTAAAAGACCAAGGCGTCATCGTCTGCGCGGCAGAGTGCGCCGACGGCTACCCCAATCATGGTGAGTATCTCGACATCCTCACCCAGCGCAACAACGCGCCCGACCTGCTGGACATGATTAACACCCCCGGACATAACCGGCACGACCAGTGGGAGGTGCAGGTACAGGCGCAGATCCAGCAACGTGCCGATGTACTGCTGCGAACCGACGGGCTGTCCGACGACCAAGTCCGCTCCGCGCACCTGACCCCGGTGGCCGACGTGGCCGCTGCGACCCGTGAGGCGCTCGCCCGATCGGGCCCAAATGCGCGTCTGTGCGTGCTACCGGAAGGACCACAGACCATCCCCTATCTGACCGACCGCCCGTAACCTGGAACTGCGATGACGGCCAGGCACGTGGCACTCCTGCTCATCCTGACCACCGGCACCATCGCGTGCGCCGGCGAATACTCCTCTTCCGCGTTGTCTGACCAGATCGACACGATATTTTCATCCGAGATCGCGGCGGATAGCCCAGGGTGCGCGCTGGGCGTCGCACGCGACGAGACCACGGAGCTCTCACGCGGATACGGGCTGGCCAACCTCGATCATCGGATCCCGATCACGCCGCGGACCGTCTTCGATGTCGGCTCCGTCACAAAACAGTTCACCGCGGCCAGCACGGTCCTACTCGCCCAAGACGGGGCACTCTCACTTGACGATGACGTCAGAGACTATCTCCCGGAACTGCCGGAGCACGAAACGCCGATTCGCGTGCGCGACCTGCTGCATCACACCAGCGGCGTTCGCGACTACCTCAATCTGATGGCGCTGGGCGGGCGAGACTTCTACGCGCCCATCCAGCATCAAGACATCGTGGAACTCCTCGCACGGCAACACGCGCTGGTCGACCCGCCCGGATCACGCTATCGGTACAGCAACACCGGCTACATGCTCGCGGCAACGATCGTGGAGCGCGTGTCTGGCCAACGGTTCGACCACTTCGCCGAAACGCGCATCTTCCACCCGCTCGGGATGACAGCGAGCTTCCTGTACGAGGATGCCGAGCAGGTGGTACCCAACCGTGCTACCGGCTACGCCCCGGCCAGGGGTAACGCCGCCAGCTTCCGGATGGTACACAATTTCCCTTTTGCCACAGCGGGCGATGGGCAGCTCTACACCACCGTCGAGGACTTGCTGGTTTGGAGCCGAGCGTTCATTGCCGACGGTGTGGCTGGACCGGAATTCACCGAGCAGATGCTGGCGCCTGGAACACTCGCCGATGGCAGCCGGACGGAGTACGGCGGCGGCATCGTGCTCGGCGAGTACCGTGGCGAGATCACCCAGTCCCATGGCGGAAGCACCTGGGGCTTCCGGGCGCACCTGCTTCGGGTACCGGAGGAAGACACCACGGTCGCCGTGCTGTGTAACCGGGAAGACCTGAACCCGCTGTGGTTCGCGTATCGGGTGCTCGACCTGGTCCTGGCCGACCGCCTTGACCTGGCGGCACCAACCGCCCCGCGCCGAGAGCGCCCCGTCCAGGAGAGGGAGCCGGTAGTCGATCTCTCGCTGGTGTCCGGCGACTACGACGGCGTGTTCTACAGCGAGGAACTAGACGGGCGGTATCACCTGGCGCTGGCCAATGGCACGCTCCAGGTCCGGATCGAACGATGGCCACCGCTCGCGCTCGAGCCCTTGGGTGAGGACCGATTCCGGGGCGTTGACTTCCCGGCCTGGACCGGACCGCGCCAAGTGGAGTTCGTGTTCCGGCGGAACGCGCGGGGGGCCGTGACCGGCTTCACGCTCTCGGCCGGTACGGCTCAGGGACTCGTATTCGGCCGCGTGACGTCCTGATCACAGGGTCAGGCCGACCGACCGAGCGCCCGCATCAGCGACACCGCCATCATCACAAAGACGGCGAGTAACGGAACCGAGGCCAGCAGCGACGCCGTGCGCATCGGATCGAGCCCGCCGAGGCGCATCAGCACCAGGGGTAGGAGCGCCAAAGCGAACGCCCAGAACATCCGATGCCACCGCTCCGGCTCGGCGTCCTGGGCCAGCCCCGTGGACGCGCTTGAGGCCAGCGCGTAAGCGGCCGAATCGTAGGTGGTCGCCAGAAACACCAGGCTGGCCAGCAAGAACACACCCAGCACGATTTCGCCGGCCGGTAGCGACGCGATTACGGCCGTGATCGCTGCCGGTTCACCCTGCTCGAGCACCAGACTCGTGACATCGAGGACGCCAGTCAGCTGCAAGTTCAGCGCATAGTTCCCGAGGATGCCGTAGTAAACAGCGCAGCCCAGACTGCCCCAACCCAACATGCCCAGGACCACCTGTCGAATGGTCCGCCCCTCGGAGATCCGAGCCACGAAAATACCCATGAACGGCCCGATCGCCACCCACCAGGCCCAGTAGAACACCGTCCAGTCTTCGATGAACCGCGAGTTCCCCAGCGGGTCGGTCCAGGTATTCATCCGCAGGAAGCCGTAGACGAGCACACCCAGGCTGTTGGCAAACATCTCCAGGATGAACAGCGTCGGCCCGGCCAGCAGGACAAAGAGCAGCAGCGTCTTGGTGACCACCACATTTAAGTTACTGAGGCGCCTGATCCCACGCTCGAGTCCGACATACACGCTAAATGAAAACAGTACGGCGCAAAGCGCCACGACGCCGGCCTGCAGACCAAAGGTCGGCTCCAGACCAGCGAGCCGCCCCAGGCCGGCAGCGATCATGGGCGTGCCGAAACCGAGCGAGGTCCCAGCCGCGCCCAGCACGCCGACGATGAAGAGTGTGTCGGTGACCCGTCCGAGCGGGCCGGTGGTGGCGTCACGCAGCACCATGTGGCAGGCGCTACTGATGCGCATGTGGGGCTGGCGACAGACGTAGTAGGCGTGTGCGATCGCCAGCGTCGGCAAGCAGTAGAAGGCCCATCCGGTCGGCCCCCAGTGGAACATTCCGTAGGTGGCGGCCCAAGCGATCGCCTCATCCGAACGCGGCGACACCCCGAAGGGTGGGCCAACGTAGTAGTGCGCCCACTCCACGGTGCCCCAATAGAGAATGCCGGTGGCCACCCCAGCACAGAACACCATCGACACCCAGCTGGCAGTCGTGAAACGCGGGGGCACGCCAGGCTGTCCCAACACCACGATCCCGTAGCGGCCCAGCGCGAGCCAGAGCACGAAAATCAGCACGACCGAGCCCGCCACGATGTACACCACGCCGAGCCGGCCGGTCAGGACCTCGTAGAGCCGATCGACCAGACTGGCACTTGCCTCGGGCCAGACCATGAGCGGCCCGGCGATCGCAAGCAAGGTTGTGACCGCGGTAATGAAGATCGGCCAGTCCGTGCGCGCTTCGGGGTTCGACGGGGGCACGTCTCGGCGTCCTATCCCCACGCGGGCCAGGCGCCGGGACCAGCTTCAAGTCGAAACACCAAGGTATCCGGAGGCGAAACCACGGTCTGTAGACTACAGCAGAACGGGGTAAGGCGGCCGAACCCAGTCCACCTCAACGATCTGCCCAACCAAGTCTTTGACGTCCGCAAAGAAAAAGGCCGGAAGCCCGTGGGCTCCCGGCCTTTGATGCCAGAGTTTGGCATCCGAACGGTGTCGCGCGCCTAGTTGTCGTCAGCTGGCGCTTCGACGGTGCCAAAGTAGCCAAGCATCATCTCTTCCCACGTCTGGTCGCCCCAACGCACCTCGGACGAGGGGTCCGGATTGAATCGATTGTTGGTCGAGTTATCGTAGGTGAAGATGGTCTTCAGCTGCGAACCGGCCGGCATGAAAATCGGCTCCTCTAGCTCGTAATTCAGCTGCCAGTTGAAATCATAGTTCGGCACCCACAGCGCCACCTCTTCGGTGCCGTCGGGGTAGACGATCACATACTTCGCCGACTTCCCGCGCACGTGCATATGCGGCATCATCGTCGACAGATAGGTGTCCTCGTCGATCTTCCGGCTGGCCGTCACCTCATAGGCCGGGTTGTTCGGCTCAATCCGGAAGCCCAGGTTGGCCACCTGCCCGCCTCCGGCCCGGCGAATGCTGGAATCGGGCTCGCGGGTCACAACGACCCCCCAGCTGCTCTGGTCCCAGGCCTCTTCGCCGATCGTGGTGTAGTGCATCTGCGCTTCGATGTCGGCGCCCTTCGGTAGCCGCACGGCTACGCCGTCCTCATAGACGTCTCCGAGGCGATTCGGCACATAGCCGCCCACGCGCGAACCGCGCGCCCGGCTGCGGGTGCGATCCCGCTCTAGCTTCACCTCTCCAGTGGCCGGCATGCCGTCGTCCTCGAGCACCTGGGAAATGACGTGGTGCACGACGCGCTTGTCTCCCGGACGATACTCGTGGGCCGAGATCCAAGTATCGGCCGGAAGATTGGTCGGCACGGTGACGTAGGAGTACGGCACGGTCCCGTCGGCCGGCACCTTGAACGGTTCCAGCATCGTGAAGATCAGGTCCGGCTCACCGATCGACCAGCCTTCAGTAAACTGCGGCACTTCGGGCAGGTCTGCGTCGTTGCCTCGTGGTGAACCAGCGTCAACCCAGGCGGCGATTGTCTTGATTTCTTCGTCGGTCAGGCTCGAGTCGTTCTTGTAGGTCCGCACGCTCGTGTCAGCGCCCCAAGGAGGCATCTCACGCGACTCGACCTTGCTTCTCACCGCGCGCGCCCAGGGGCGGGTGTCATCGTAGGTAATGAGCGACATCGGCGCCAGATGGTTCGGCCGATGGCATGACACACAGTTCTCGTACAGGATCGGCGCTACGTCCTTGGCAAAGGTCGGCGTCCCTTCGGCCGCCACAGCCGCCGCGGCTCCTGCCAGCACCAGTACCGCGCCGCCGGCCAGAACCACACTAGAAAGTCGCATGTTCATTCTCCCCCACGGGCGCCAATGCGCACCGCTCCTAGATTCCTCGCCGCCACTCGTCAGTATGGCGGATCTCCCGGGAAAGTCCAGAGATTTCCAGGAGCGACTGCGACAGTGGCAGTCCCTCAGACAGGGCTAGCCGGATCCGGTCGGCAAGCGCCCAGGGCATCAGCATGAACTCCTAGCTCTCCGCCTTTCTCAACCCCCAGACAAAGATATCGTGGCCCAGCAGCACGCTGACAGGGAGTGCGCCGGCAATAACGGTACACGGTGCCGGTCGGTCTCCATGCCTCTCTTCATCTGGTCCACACGCAGAATGGTCTACTGTGGGGCGCTTAACCTCCGGTAAAGCTCTCAGAACAGGCGGACTATACTGTGGGCCGTCCGACGCGTGACCGGCCCGCCCCAACCGGATACCAACATGAACTTCGCCTATTCCGACCGCACCCACGCGCTTCGCGAGCGACTCCTGACCTTTATGGACAAGGTCATTTACCCCAACGAAGCCGTCTACGCCGAACAGGTCTCCAGGTCAGAGAACCGGTGGGTGTCACCGCCCATCATGGAGGAGCTCAAGCAAGCGGCGCGGAACGCCGGTCTGTGGAACCTCTTCCTCCCCGACAGCGACCTCGGCGCCGGGCTGAGCAACGTCGAGTACGCCCCGCTGTGCGAGATCCTAGGCCGCTCGCCGATCGGCCCCGAAGCGTGCAACTGCTCGGCGCCGGACACCGGGAACATGGAAACGCTCGTGCGGTATGCGAGCGCTGCGCAGAAAGCCGAGTGGCTACCGCCGTTGCTCGACGGCACCATCCGCTCGGCCTACGCCATGACCGAACCGGAGGTGGCGTCGTCGGACGCCAGCAACATCGAGGCCCGGATCGAGGCCGACGGCGACGACTACGTCATCAACGCGCGCAAATGGTGGACATCCGGCGCGGGAGACGCTCGCTGCAAGCTGTTCATCCTGATGGGGAAGACCGATCCCACGGCGGCGAAGCACCAGCAGCAGTCGATGGTGCTGGTGCCGGCCGACTCACCCGGAGTCACGCTGGTTCGTCCGCTGACCGTGTTTGGCTACGACCATGCCCCGCATGGCCATCTCGAAGTAACTTTCGAGAACGTGCGGGTGCCGAAGACCAACATCCTGCTGGGTGAAGGCCGGGGCTTCGAAATCGCGCAGGGGCGGCTGGGTCCAGGCCGCATCCACCACTGCATGCGGCTCATAGGTGTGGCCGAGCGCTCGCTCGAGGCCATGTGCGTCCGGTCTCGTTCCCGCGTAGCCTTCGGACGACCATTGGCCGAGCAGGGCGTGGTCATGGAACAAATCGCGAACTCCCGTATCCAGATCGAACAGGCGCGTCTGTTGACCTTAAAGGCGGCGCACATGATGGATACGGTGGGCAACAAGGTGGCCCGCGCCGAGATCGCCATGATCAAGGTGGTGGCCCCCAACATGGCACTCGACGTTATCGATCGCGCCATCCAGGTGCACGGCGGCGCCGGCATCTGCGACGACTTCGGCCTGTCGGCCGCGTGGGCGCATGCCCGGACCCTCCGTCTGGCAGACGGTCCCGACGAGGTCCACCGTCGGGCGGTCGCACGGCTGGAGATCAAGAAACACGACCCGGCACCGAAGGCCGGGAACTAATTCGAGGAACCCTCATGTCTGACGCCGTCATCGTATCGACCGCCCGCACCCCGATTGGGAAGGCCTTCCGTGGCGCCTTCAACAAGACTCATGGCGCAGAACTGACCGCGCACGCCATTTCGCACGCCGTCTCCCGCGCCGGAGTCGAGCCCGAAGAGGTCGAGGACGTCGTCATCGGCTGCGGTCTGCCCGAAGGGGCGACCGGGCACAACGTGGCGAGGCTCTCGGCGATCCGCGCCGGGCTCCCGGTGACGACCTCGGGCACGACCATCAATCGGTTCTGCAGCTCGGGCATGCAGGCGATCAGCGTGGCGGCCCAGCGCGTGCTGACCGACAAGGTACCGGTGATGGTAGCCGGCGGGGTGGAGTCGATCAGCCTGGTGCAGAACAACCTGAACCAGGAGCACTTCACCGAAGAGTGGCTGATGCAGAACAAACCCGAGCTGTGGATGAGCATGATCGACACTGCCGAGGTGGTGGCCGAACGCTACGGCGTCGACCGGGAGACGCAGGACGCCTACGCACTGGTGAGCCAACAGCGCACGGCCGACGCGCAGGCCGCCGGTCGGCTCGACAAGGAAATCGTACCGCTGACCACGGTGAAGGTCGCCGCCAACAAGGAGACCGGCGAGACCTGGGACGAAGAGGTCACGCTGACCAAGGATGAAGGCAACCGTCCCGGCACCACCCTCGAAGGCCTGGCCGGGCTTAAACCGGTAATGGGAGAGGACAAGTGCATCACCGCCGGCAACGCGAGCCAGCTGTCGGACGGCGCCTCGGCGTGCGTCGTAATGGATGGCACCCTGGCGTCACAACGGGGCATCGAGCCGCTCGGCATCTACCGCGGCATGGTGGTGGCCGGGTGCGAGCCGGACGAGATGGGCATCGGACCGGTGTTCGCGGTGCCGAAGCTGCTCGAGCGGCACGGGCTGACCATGGACGACATCGATCTATGGGAGCTCAACGAGGCGTTCGCCGTCCAGACCGTCTACTGCCGGGACCGGCTGGGCATCCCGATGGAGAAGCTTAACGTGGACGGCGGGTCGATCTCGGTGGGTCACCCCTACGGGATGAGCGGGGCCCGGCTTGTGGGCCACGCCTTAATCGAGGGAAAGCGCCGCGGCGCGCGCAACGTGGTCGTCACGATGTGCATTGGCGGCGGCATGGGCGCGGCCGGCCTCTTCGAAATCACCTAGGGTCGCTGGTCGTGCCCTCTGACCCCGAGCTGATCGCGATCCGGCCGGACGAGCAGCTTGACCTGTCCCGGCTCGAACCGTGGCTCCGCGATCACCTACCGGAAACCGACGGCGCGCTCGAGGTCGAACAATTCGGCGGTGGCCACGCTAATCTGACCTACCTGCTCCGCTTTGGCACGCGCGAGTACGTACTGCGGCGGCCTCCCCTCGGGCCTGTCGCGCCCGGCTCACACGACATGGGTCGCGAGCATCAGGTCCTTGAGCGTCTCGGCGACGTGTTTCCGCTCGCTCCCCGCAGCTACGTCCTATGTCAAGACCCGGAGGTGCTGGGCGTAGACTTCCACGTCCTTGAGCGACGCCACGGGCAGGTCATCCGGCAGCAGATGCCGGAGGTATTCCGCGACGACCCGGCGCTGAACCGACGGATCGGCGAGATGCTGGTCGACGTGCTCGGCGAATTGCATGGTGTCGACCCGGCCGCGGGCGGGCTCGGCGGTCTCGGGCGACCCGACGGATTTCTCGCACGTCAGATGGCCGGCTGGACGAGTCGGTGGGACGTCGCCCGCAGCGAAGACGTCGCCGACGTGCAGCGCATGATCTCGTGGCTCGGCAGCGAGCCGCCTGGCGCGCAGAAGACAACGCTCGTCCACAACGACTTCAAGCTGGACAATGTCCTCGTCTCCTGGGACGACCCGGCCACGCCGGTGGCCGTCCTTGACTGGGACATGACTACCCGTGGCGACCCGCTGGCCGACCTTGGATTCCTCTTGAGCTTCTGGACCGCAGCGAACGATCCGCCCCACTGGCAGGCAGCCGCACGGATGCCGACCGAGCAGCCCGGCTTCCCGAGCCGGGTCGAGGTGATCGAGCGGTATGCCCAACGGACCGGCCTCGACACCAGCCGCGCCGATTGGTATCACGTGTTCGGAGTATTCAAGCTGCTGGTGATCGTGCAGCAGATCTACATCCGCTTCGTCCGCGGACAGACCCAGGATCAGCGATTCGCCGGCTACGGCCGCCGCGTCCGAGATCTGGCCCGCAAGGGTATAGATCTGATCGACGGTGCGAAGTAGCGCCTAGGCGCACACAAAGCCCCCCGCCGGCACGGCGTGGGGCTTTGGTGAGCCCCACCATTGATGGCGAGGGCTTTGAGGCGAAGCCCCACGGTAGTACTAGAACGGCTTGTACACCACCATCACGACCGCGATCGCGATGATGACGCCCGCAAGGGTGGACAGCATCGGCACCTTGTCGGTCATCCGAAAGGCCATCCCCGTCAGGCCCGAGAGGACTAGCCAGCAGACCAGCTTCACCATGGCCCAACCGGGAAAGCCCAGCCCCATCATGCCCATGACCCCGAAGCCGCTGATAAACACCAGCAGGCTGAGGATGCCCGAGGTCATCAGGAAGGTGCGACGGTTCTCCTGAGCAGACGCAGCGAAGGCGGCAAAGGTGACACCCGACATCAGGATCACC
The DNA here is from genome assembly GCA_002346545.1 of Acidobacteria bacterium UBA2994. GTDB lineage: Bacteria > Acidobacteriota > Vicinamibacteria > Vicinamibacterales > UBA8438 > UBA2994. The sequence goes on along the minus strand of DEAA01000013.1, from coordinate 18,401 downwards.
GACACCAAGTGGAGAACGACAAAGACCTGATAGTTCATGACCGAATGGTACCTCGACCTCAACCAGAAATCGTCACGCCACCGTCAACCACAAGTGTCTGGCCGGTGATAAACCGGCCGGCCGGCGATGCCAGCAGCAAGGCGGCGCCGGCGATATCTTCCGGCTCGCCAATCCGCCCCAGCGGATAGGTGGCGGTCGCCTTAGCGAGCCTCTCCGGGTCCTCCCACAGCGCACGAGCAAAGTCGGTGCGGACCAAGCCCGGGGCGATGCAGTTCGCACGGATGTTGCTGCGTCCCCATTCCACGGCGAGGTTCCGGGCTAGCTGGGCATCGGCTGCCTTCGAGATTCCGTAGATGCCGAGCATGTCATTGCCCTTGAGCGCGGCGATGCTCGACACGATAATGACCGCCCCATCACGCCGCTCGGCCATCTGCGGAATCACCCGGTTGCACAGCCAGAGGTTGTGCTTGACGTTGGTATTGAGAACCTTGTCATACGCCTCTTCGGTAACCGTGGCCATCGGACCGAAGTGCGGATTGACGGCGGCGTTGCACACCAACACGTCGATTCGTCCCCACTTCGACATGGCGCCATCGACCAGTGTGTCAATCTGCTCGCCCTTGGACATGTGACAGGGAATGGCCACCGCTTCGCCGCCAGCCACGTTGATCGCCTCGGCCACCGGCGCGCAGCTCTCCTCGCGGCGGCTCGACACCACCACCTTGGCGCCCGCCTCGGCTAGCGCTTCGGCGATGACCCGGCCGATCCCCTTCGACGACCCGGTGACCACGGCCACCTGCCCGCTTAGATCGAACAACGCCTTGTAACTCATACCCGTCCTTCAAATCTCTGGGCACTGGTCGGTGGACCGTAGCCCCTTGAAATTAATCGCCAGGGTGACGACCGCCGAACTCGACTTCGGGCCCGCCCTCGAACTAGGTCTCGTCGCACCTCAGACGGTCAACCAGCGAACAACTCTTGTGGAAATTAGATCCCTGGTCCGGTTCCCACGCAACGACGCCTTACTCCCCCTGGATGGAGCAACCTCACGAACCCAGGTCGACATTAGGGTCCGTCGGCAGTCGTCATGCGTGTCCGTTTCAGTGCGAGGTCCGCTCCGGGATTATACGATTGATACTCGACCGTACGTTAAGGAGCCGCCAGTGACCGACCGAATGCCGCCGATGCCAGATGCCGAGATGACCGACGCCCAACGCGAGGCGGTCCAGGACTACAAGGACACCCGGAAAACCGACGAGTTCGAGGGACCCTTCGTGCCGCTCCTCCGGAGCCCAGAGCTGCTGCGCCACGCCCAGCGGGTCGGTGAATACCTACGCTATCGGAGCGCACTCCCGCCGCGACTGAGCGAGCTGGCCATCCTTGTCACCGCCCGGCACTGGAGCCAGAGCTACGAATGGGGCATCCATGCTCCGATAGCGGCCAAGGCCGGGGTCTCAGCCGCCATCATCGAGGCGATCGAGCAGGGCGACACACCAGCTGATCTGGATGAGGATCAGATAGCGCTTTACGGCCTCTGCAGGGAACTACTCGACACCCGGCAGGTGAGCGAGCCGACCTACGCGCGGGCTTTCGACCGCTTCGGCGAACGGGGAGTCATCGATCTGGTCGGCATCCTCGGCTACTACTCACTTCTGGCCATGACGATGAACGCCACCCGGACGGCTCTCTCGCCGGGCATGCAGGAACTGCCGGAATTCCGATAGGGCGTGACTTTAGTCCCTCCATTTGCCGTCGTTCGTCCGCAGGCCGACGGTCACCGACGCTGGTTGAACCTGCGACCAACCAGCGCCGACGCAATGTTCACCTTCTGGATGTCAATGGTGCCGCCGGCTATACCCCAGCCCCAGGCGTCGCGCATGCGGCGTTCCATCGGGTAGTCCTTCGAGTAGCCATAGCCACCCATCAGCTGCACGCCAGCGCTGGTGACTTCGCGCGCTGACTCATTGGCCACACACTTGGCGATGCTGGAATCGGCAATCGACGGCAGCCCGTTCTCGGCGTTCTGCGCCGCGCGGTAGATCAGCAGCCGCGAAGCTTCCACCCTCATCGCCATCTCGGCCAACCTGAGCTGCACCGCCTGGAATTCGACGATCGGCTTGCCGAACTGCTCGCGCTCCTGGACCCAGGCCAGCGCCTCTTCAAGAGCCCCAGAGGCCTGGCCAAGTGCCATCGTTGCATTTCCGCACCGCTCCAGGTCGAACGCCTGCATCAGCTTCGGGAAACCACCGGCCGGCACCACGAGATGCTCGACCGGTACCTCCACATTATCGAAGTAGAGGTCCGAATCAGGAATGCCCCGGAACCCCATCAGTCGTTCAGGCTCACCGAAGGTCAGGCCCGGAGTGTCCTTGTCGACGAGCACGGCGCCGATCCCCTTGGCACCAGGGGCATTCGACAGCCGACAGTAGACCAGATAGGTGTCGGAATGACCGCCGCCAGAACACCACCGCTTAGCGCCGTTTATCTTGATCCGGTCGTTCTTGATCTCACCCCTGGTGCGGAGATCCGTCAGCGCGGTACCGGCCTCCGGCTCGGACATCGCCACGGCGACAATCAGTTCGCCACGGCACACGGCTGGGATGACTCGCTGCTTGACGCTGTCGGTGGCAAAGTGTGCCAGCGCGTGGACAGGCCCGGCGACCGACTCGAAGATCGGGAACGCCACCGCCGAAGAAATCTTGGCGAACTCCTCCAGCACCAAAAACGCGTCGACGTTTCCCAAACCGAGGCCGCCGTACTCGGTTGACACGTTGATGCCGAGAAAGCCCATCTCGGCGTACTTCTTGACCCAGTCGCGTGACAGCGGCAGGGCGTCGCGTTCGAGCTCTTCGGCTACCTTGAGCACCTCTCCCCGCGCAAACTGCCGTGCAGCCGCCTGCAGCGCCTCCTGCTCTTCACTTAATCTGAAATCCACGGCTTCCTCCGTCGGTCAGCGCCTCCGACGCCGACCGCCCAGATGGTACACTCGCGGGCCGCAACGACCCGAGAAAGGACCATGAGATGCCACAACTGGATAGACCCGGGCTGGAGGCCAGACGTCGGGTGCTCGGCGACGAGTACGTCGACAAGGCGCTGACTGGCCTGGACAGCTTCAACGCCGAGTTTCAGGCGCTGGTAACCGATTACTGCTGGGGCAAGGTGTGGACTAGGCCAACGCTGAGCGACAAGCAGCGGAGCCTGATCAACCTGGCCATGATCTCGGCCCTGAACCGGAGCGACGAGTTCAAGACCCACGTCCGGGGCGCGATCAGGAACGGCTGCTCCGTCGAAGAGATCCGGGACACCCTGATGCAGGTGGCCATCTACGCCGGCATTCCGGCGGGTGTGGAGGCGTTCCGGCTGGCGCGGCAGGTGTTCGAGGCCGAAGGGGTCACGCCGGCTCCGGCCGACGACGCATAGCGCCGGCTACCGGGAGACAGCTCTAGGATCGGGCACCCGCTGGAGCAGCACGAGACCCAGCAGGAACAGCCCGGTCAAGGCCAGGAAGGCGGGACGCTGGTTACCGCCGGCGAACAGTGTCACGTAGCCGAAGAGCATCGGCCCCAGCACAGACGACGATTTGCCGCACAGGGCATAGAACCCGAACATCCTGGCCTCTTTGCCGTCCGGAATCAGCGACGACAGGAAAGCCCGGCTCGCCGACTGCACCGACCCGAGTCCGAGACCAGCCAGCACCGCCATAGCGTAGAACAGCACCTGGCTCTGGATGAAGTAGGCGGCGATGCTCACCGATATCCACAGCACCAGGACGCCGTTCAGCACCTTCTTCGGCCCCAGGCGATCGGTGGGACGTGCCAGCGAGAAAGCGCCAATGAGCGCCGAGAACTGGACGACTAGAAACAGAATGATCGTGCCCTGCTGGTCGAACCCGAAGGTTTCCGTGGCAACCACGCCGGCCATCACGATAATGGTCAGGACGCCGTCGATGTAGAAGAAGAACGCGAGCAGGAAGTTACGGAGATCGGTCAGCGCCCAGACCTCACCCACGATCTCACGGAAGCTGGTGAGACCCCACCGCGCCGCCTGACCGATCGTCATTTCGGTCGGCGCGTCCTTCGGAAGCACTACGAAGGCGGGCAACGCGAACACCAGGAAAAACCCGGACACCATCAGCCAAACGAGTTCGATGCGATCGGTTGCGAACGGAATGACCATCAGCAACCCGAGAGCCGAGCCCAGGTAGCCCACGCCGAAGCCGAGCCCGGACACCCAGCCCTGCTTCTCGGGCGGCGCGATGTCGGGTAGGTAGGCGTTGTAGAACACCAGCGCGCTCTCGAATCCGATGTTGGCCACCACGAACAGCAAGAACCCCTGGACCACCATGCCCTGGTCGAGGGTGGACATCATCGCCACCGCGATCAGGCTGACGGCGGTATAGCCGAACATGAACCGTTTGCGCGCTCCGCCGCGGTCGGCGACGGCGCCGAGCAACGGCGACGAGACCGCCACCACCAGTGCCGACAGCGAGACGGCCCGCGACCACCACAACTCCCCCAGCCCGCCGTCGTCACCGATGACGACGTTGACGTAGAACACCGGAAACACCGCGGTGGTCATCACCGCCGGGTAGACGGAGTTCGCGAAGTCGAACAAGGCCCAGGCGCCGACGTGTTTGTTGTTCATCGGAGGTCCCGACATGCTCGGCAACGTATCACGCACAACGTCCGCAGGCTGAGTACAATGCCGGGCGCTTCGTCACACCCCAGATAGATGATCTACCTGATTCGACACGGCCAGACGGAAGGGAACGCGGCCCGGGTCGTGCAGACACCGGACACGCCACTGTCAGACCATGGGCAATGGCAGGCGCGGCAACTCGGCGCGAGACTGGCCAGTGTCGGCCTGCGACGGATCTTGTCCAGCGATTACCACCGCGCCTGCCAGACCGCCGCCGCCCTGTCCCCCACTGGCGACATCCCGATCGACTCACTGACGATCCTGCGCGAGCGCGGACTGGCCGGCCTCGCCGGACGTCCGTATGAGGACGTGGAACACTTCTTCTACGGACCGGCCTGCGACGCAACCGACTGCGAGCCCTGGGTCGAGTTTCGGACACGAGTAGCGTCGCTGTGGACCCATGTCACTGAGGTGGCCTCGGGACACGACGGTCCCGTGGCAGTCGTGACTCACGGCCTCGTCTGTCGGGCGCTGGCCGAATTCCACTTGCAACCCACGCCCGGGGAGGCCCCGCTCGACTGGTTCGTCAACGCCTCCCTCACCGAGATCGAGCCTCGCCCGCCATGGACCGTCCGCCTCGCGGGGTGTACCGCGCATCTGGAAGACGAGCGCCAAAGCCAGTAGCCTAGGACGCGGAGGTTCCAACCATGACCCTGCCGCGCCGCATTGCCCTCGCTGTGCTCGCTCTCGGCTGGATTCCGACGCTCGCCATCGTTAGCGTGCACTGGACCAGTGACACCCACGCGCTCGCGCAGGAGCGCACGCCGATCAAGTTCACGCGAATCTACACCGGCGACGACGGAAAGACGCACGCCGAGGAAATGGAGCCGTCGCTCACCCGGACCAACAGCTTCACGGAGATGAGCGAACCCATCGACATCAGCAGCGTGCAGTTCCGCCGCACATCACCGGAGTATTTCATCGACTGGCACCCGGCCCCGCGTAAGCAGTTTGTGATCACGCTGAGCGGCACGAGCGAGATCGTGATCGGCGACGGCTCGACCGTCACGCTCGGACCCGGTCACATCCTACTGGCCGAAGACACCACCGGCCAGGGCCACATCTCGCGGGCGGTGGGTGATGAGGACCGGATCTCGATCTTTCTACCGCTAGTAGATCAGGACTGAGAACACGCCTGGCGCTGGCGCGCCGAGCAGGGGTGCGACACTCTCAGACGGCCGCCGGCGGACCAGGCTGTTCCCGGCTGCACATGGCTTCACTAATCCGCACGTTCGGCCCCCGCGGCAAGCCCCCAAAGGCGATACAGTAGGAGGCGGGAGCAGAAAGGACGTGCTCCAACGCAACGAGGATGTCAGACGACCACTAGAACGCTCCGCTGCGATCGACTGCAGAGCCGAATGGCTCGATGACGAATAGAACTCGCTAGGCATGGGTGTTGCGTCGAAAGATTGGTCGCACAGAAAGTGGAATCTATATGACTGTTGAGGCAAACCGAGATCTGGTCGTACGGACGTTCGCGGCGCTCTCTGCTGGAGACATGCCAGGGTTCTTCGACTGCTTTGCTGACGACGTGCAGTGGACGATCATCGGCCAGACCATCTATTCCGGGACCTACGTCGGGAAAGACGACCTCGCCTCGCGTTTATTTGGGCGTCTCGGAGAGCAGCTCGACGAGAATGGCATTCGTGGAGAGGTCCAGAACACGATCGCGGAAGGGAATACCGTAGTCGCACAGGTGCAAGGGACGGCTCGAACGAAGACCGGACGGTCGTACAACAACACCTACTGTTTTGTCATCGAGGTGCATGATGGCCGGATCAAGAAGTGGACGGAATACCTTGACACGGAGTTGGTGACAGCCGCCTTCGTGGATTAGCACCGTTCGTCGCTCGAATGAGCGAGAACTCGACACCCCCCACCGTCAGTAGCGCATCGGTCTAGAGCCCAACGGTGACCATGCTCCGTTGTCCCTACGTAAGGTGCGCGGCAAACTGCGCGCGCGAGAGGGTCGCAGCTTCAGACAAACCGACCCCCTACCGACGATGCTAATGCACGAGGGGACGGTCCGCGCCCGCAGCCCTCGGTTGCAGTCCAGCGCCGGCTGATAGCGCAGCACGGACGCACTTATCTTGACCACGGCCAGGGCCGCCGCTCACTGATCCCCATCGCGCGATCGCCCCGTCATAGTTCCGTCAACACCAAGCGCTGAGCTCAGAGTTGGTCCGCCTATCACTGCTGCTCAATTGCGAGGGCACGTCAAACCATTCGCCATTAGAACAATCACCCGTTCTAATTCAACGTCCCCTCTTGCCACTGTCGCCCAGGATGTTGCCTCCGGTGCCAGTCTTCCGGCTCACCTCCATTTGCACCTCTTCTGCTATGATGAATTCGCTCTCAAAGGTAGCGCGTTCGTAGACGCTGTTTCGGCCTTGAGCTTGGCGTCGAAACATGCGCTTGGCGAGAACCCGCGGGCGGCAGTTCCGCCTCCGGCAAGATAAAGCTGGTGTGGCGCTTTTGCCGCGCCAAACTGTGGCCTGCCGGACAGGCCCTCACGTATCCCCTGGAAGGAGACGGCAACATGGCACTTGGAAACCTTATTCTCGACGAGACCGGAACCATAGACGCTGTCCGTGAACTGTCGAATGACGAACACGGCATCAAGAACGAGATTTCACTCACGCTCAAGGGCACGATCCGAGGCGTCGAAGAGACGACGAAATGGACATACACGGCACTGGCGAGGCCGGACGGTTCGGTCTACGGGGAGGGCACGGCAGTCATGACAACCGTGGACGGTGAAGTCCTGACGGTCACAGGCCGTGGTGCAGCGAAGGCCGCCGGCGAAGACGGATCAACCCACTTTGCCACGATGCTGTTTGTCCATACAGACGCTCCGCGGTTCGCCGACCTGAACCATGTTGGCCTGGCTGGGGAATACGACGTGGCGCCGGATGGAACTGCCGTGAACAAGTGCTGGGAATGGAAATAGTTCAGGGCAGTAAGGACACGCACGCGAAGAGACGCTCGTGTCATTGAATGGCTTCTGGCTCTAAAGACTACGGATATCCATGCTTGCGAGACATCATGATTAAGCACATCACCAAACACGTTTTTTGCTCCCTCCTCGGGCTACCGTTCGTGCTCATGGGGCCGACGGCAGCTGACGCCCAGACCAATGATGAAGGCATGATGGTAATGCGCCTGTACGCACAGATTGCGCCTGGCCAACGAGACGCCTGGATAGAAGGGCGCCAACAACAGATTGCGCATCTGCAGGAACATGGCTACAGCTGGGATGAAAGAGTCACGATCAGCGAAGACAACGTCGTTCGCCTGAGCATACGACTGCCGAACGGCTTCTCTGACATAGAGGCACGCCGAGCATGGCGCAGAGACAACCCTCGCTCTGGAACCTTTGCGAATACAGTTTCGCGGTTCTGGAACGAACTGACACGCACACGGCCTGAATTAGCCTATCGTCCAAGTGGGTATGAACCGAGCACGACAAACTTCCTTCAAGAACGTCGTCTTTATGGTGCCCCTGGTCATGGACAGGCTCTGCGAGACTCCATGGCCCGCGTGTCTTCGGCGTTCGAGGAGGCCGGCATCGCTCAGGCACGGTTTGTGATGAGCGGAGTCATGGGCGGAAGCCCCCACTTCAGTATTTTTTATCCAGCAGAAAGTGCTGCCGCCTACTACGGCGGACGAGAGGCGCTGCAACCGATTTTTGAGAGTCTTCGCGGCGAGCGGACGCCCGGAGCGGTACAGAGAACCGTGGTCAGAAACTGGACGCGACTACGAGATCTCGATTTCGTGCCCGAGGACTAACTCAGCTCACACCGACACTTTTTGCGGAGGCTCTCAATGACTCGTTCTTTTTCAAGAATCTATCTCACTCTTGCCTTGCTGACATCAGTCGCTCTGATTGGCTGTTCGCCAGATGGCGCACAGACTAATGAGGGGCAAACGCAGGGGTTATATCTTTCGATGTATATGCAGATTAAGCCCGGTGAAGTCTCTGCCTGGGAAGAGGCTCGCCAACGAGCCATCGAGTACCGCGAGTCAGAGGACTATCCGTGGAACGAGACCGTATGGATTAGCGAAACGAACGTGGCCCGAATCGGCATTGCTTTACCGAACGGCTGGTCCGACATGGCAGCGCGGACCGAGTGGTTTGACGCTCGCCCTGGAGGTGGTAATTCAGGGATACCTGACACTGTCAACCGCTTCTGGAGAGAGATCTCTGCGCCGATGCCAGAACTTTTTTACCGGCCGGACAACCCGAGGGTCGCCCAGGGCGAAGGAATGTTTACACATCAGATCAAGATCTATGCGCGACCGGGGACCAGACAAGCCGCCATGGAGTCGATGGCTGGCGTAAGTGCAGCACTTCGGGCGGCTGGGAGCGATCAACCTCGCTTTGTGGCGAGGACGGTTCTTGGGGGAAGCGGCAATGCGTATTCCGTGTTCTACCCTGCCCTTGACGCGGCTGACTACTACGAGCACCGCGAAGAGAACCGAAGTGTTATCCAGGGCGCTCTCAGTGGTAATTCCTTTAGCGTCAGAACTGAGCGCACAAATTGGCGGAGTAGACCAGACCTTAATTATTCAGCTGGCGACTAAGCGTGAGGACGAGCTGTCTACTGAGAGCCTGCGTGCTGACTTCACGAACACACTCAAGAGGAGACCACTGTGGCCAGCTCTGGAGAATACAGCTTCACCCGAACGGGCTTCACGCTCACCGAGACCTCACCGGGCGTCCTCACTCACGTCACCTCATTTGAAGGCAGCGCGACTGAGTTCAATGCCCCATTGGGGAGCCTTAGCTATAGCCAGCCACTTAGCGAGGGCGGCGCAAGCTCCGGCACTTGTACCTGGGTCGCCAAGACCATTCTTGAGGATGGAACGGTTCTCGCAGATATCGCCCATGGCACGTTTGAACGGATCGGCATGGAACTCCGCGTGCGGATTAAGCTGAATCATGACCTGTCGGATGGACGAAAACTTAGGACCGAAGGAATCCTGAATCACGCGGACGGGTCGTGGACGGGTACTTACGTAGAAGTCAGCTGATCCAGGCGTTTGGCGTGGACCAAATGGTGCCTGATATCAATTCGTAGAGGAGGGCATGCAGTGGCCAAATATATGTTCAAAGGGCGCTATGCCGCGGAAGGGGTGAGAGGTCTGCTCAAAGAAGGCGGAACCTCACGACTTCGTTATATCTCCCAGCTGTTCTCCAATCATGGGTGCACGGTTGAGTCGGCGTATTTCGCTTATGGCGAAGATGATGTCGTGGGATTTATAGATGCACCAGACGCAAAAACGGCTACGGCCATATCCTTGGCAGTTAATGCCAGCGGTGTCATCAAGGTAAGCCTCATGCCTTTGATTTCGCCTGAAGACATAGATGCCGCAAGTAAGGTGGCCGTCGACTACAAACCAGCTGGCAGCTGAACGCGATCTGATCAATTCATCGATCATGCGACGCGGTTGAACAGCGGCCAGCAACACGCAGCACAAGAATGTGAGTTATTAGAGCAAAGGAGTCGACTGATATCAGCAGATGCCAACCAGATCCGAACCGCAAGCGAAGAGTGGGTACGCGCCTTCAACGCCAAGAATGGTGCCGGGATCGCTGCGGTCTACACCGCGGACGCGGTGCTGTTGCCCCCCGACGCGGCACCCATCGAAGGACTAGAGGCGATTTCCTGATTCTGGGGCGATTTTGCGGGTAGCGTGGAGTCGGCGAGCCTCGAGATTCAAGAGATGTTCGTGGACGGCGATCTGGCTAACGTGATCGGCACATTCAGGCTGGAGGTAGCGGGCGAACAACCACTGACGGGTAAGTACGTCGAGATGTGGACCCGTGGTGAAGCCGGCTGGCGGATGCATCGGGACATCTGGAACGCCACGCCGTAAGGCCGGGCGGTGATCTCACTGAGCCGATGGAACGTGACGGCTTCCTGCGTTATACGCACACGCAGAGAGGCAGCCTTTGGCTGATCGTCGGCGGGAGCGCACTGCTCTTCTTCCTCGCCAGAGTCGCCGTTGTCGCTGTCGGCCCGGTGCTTCTTCTACTCCTCGGCTTTGGCGCTCTGACTGTCTCAGTTGACGCCTCAGAGATCACCATCCGTTTCGGCGTGCGGCCGATTCGAGGCTGGTTCCGCAAACGAATAGCCCTCGATACCGTCAAAGATCATCGAACGGTCCGCAACAGCTGGTTACTTGGGCAGGGCATCCGCTATATCGGGAATGGCTGGCTGTACAATGTCGCGGGTTTCGAGGCCGTGGAACTCGACTTGACCAACGGACGTCGGGTCCGAATTGGCACGGACGAGCCCGAGGCGCTGGCCGCCGCCATAGCGCGGGCTCGCAGATGAAATACCCCGCTCGCTAGATCCAGCCGTCTGCATCGCGCGCCTGCAGCATCGCGTCGGTCACCAGCGTGAACCGGTCTTGTCCCGCATAGGCCGGGGGACCGTCCAAACCGGCCATCAGGGCAACGTTCATCCAGCGGGGTCACGGCGACGGCATTTCGCCTCATCGGATGAATTGGCGCTTCGTCGCTTACTTCCGGAAAACGTGGATGGACTGAAACATCCCCGGCGGCGAGTCGCGATAGACTCCAGCTGTCAGAGAGAATTCGGTCACACCTACCACGAGAGGGACGCAACCGTGGAACGACCTGGAGCATGGCGCGCAAGTCTCTTGCTTGTCGTAGGACTCGCGGCCTGCGGCGGCACGGCCCCGACCGAATCGACGCCGTCCCCGGCCGAACCCGCCGTTGAGGCCAACCCGCTGCGCAACGCCTACTTCGGCGACCTGCACACCCATACCAATTACTCGTTCGACGCGTTCATGAACGGGACACGGAACACGCCGGACGATGCCTATCGCCACGCCAAGGGTGAGGCGCTCATGCATCCGGCCGGATTCGAGGTCCAGCTCGACCGCCCGCTCGACTTCTATGCAGTCACCGACCACGCTGCGATGCTCGGCATGCTGCGGGCGTCGCAAGACCCGACCCAGACGGTCTCAGAGCACCCCGATGCCGTCGTCGTCGAGCGGATTCGGTCAGGTGAACTTACCGGCGCCGAGCGTGCCGGCGCCTACGCGTCGATCAGGGCCTATACCCTGGGCCTCCGCGACGGCTGGCTCGACGAGACCGTCGTCCGATCCGCTTGGCAAGACATCATCGAGGCGGCCGAGCGGCACTACGAACCGGGACAGTTCACCACCTTTATCGGCTACGAATTCACCGGCAGCCCCGAGAACCAGAACCTGCACCGGAACGTGATCTACCGGGGCAGCCAGGTGCCGGACATGCCCCTCAGCCGGATCGACACATTCAACCCGGAAGAGCTTTGGGCCTGGATGGACCTGAACCGCGAGGCGGGGATGGAAGCGCTGGCCATCCCCCATAACTCAAACGGCTCGAACGGGCTCATGTTCGCAATGGAGACCTACGACGGAGCGCCGCTCGACGCGACCTACGCAGAAACCCGTCTTCGCAACGAACCGGTCGTCGAGGTCACCCAGACCAAGGGCACCTCCGACACGCATCCGGCCCTCTCGCCCAACGACGAGTGGGCCGACTTCGAGATCCGCCCATACCGGGTTGGCGGGAACCGCCCTAGCCAGCCGAGCGGTAGCTACGTGCGGGACGCATATCTGAACGGGCTCCGGCTCGAAGAACAGCTCGGCGTCAACCCGTTCCGCTTCGGCCTGATCGGCGCCACAGACAACCACACCGGCGCGACCTACGCCAGAGAAGAGGAGTACTTCACACCGAGCGGCCAACCGCAGCCAGGGGTCTCGGTGCCGTTCGAGACAACGCGACCTGACGGCAGCCGCTATGGCACCGGCCTGGGCGTGCTGAACGGCGCGGCTGGCCTGGCGGGGGTATGGGCCGAGGAGAACACGCGCGAGTCGATCTTTGATGCCTTCCGCCGCCGAGAGACATTCGCCACCACCGGCCCAAGAATTCGGGTGCGGTTCTTTGGCGGCACCGGCTACGCCGACGACCTGACCAGCGCTCCAGACATGATTGCCACGGCCTATGCGAACGGTGTCGCCATGGGTGGTGAGCTGGTAGCTCCCGCAGAGACGCCCAAGTTTCTCGTCTGGGCCGTGCGCGACCCGCTCAGTGCTCCCCTGCAGCGGGTACAGATCATCAAAGGCTGGCTCGAGAACGGCGAGTCGTCCGAACAGGTCTATGACGTCGCCTGCTCGGACGGCCTGTCGGTCGACCCGGACACGCATCGGTGCCCGGACAACGGGTCCACTGTCGACCTGACCACCTGCGGTATCAGCGACGACGTCGGAGACACCGACCTGCTGACCCTATGGTCCGACCCAGATTTCGACCCGACCGAGCGTGCTTTCTACTACGTCCGCGTGCTTGAAAACCCGACCTGCCGGTGGACCACCTGGGACGCCATCCGCGCCGGTGTCGAACCGCGTCCCGACACGCCGGCTACCCTCCAAGAGCGCGCCTGGTCCTCGCCCATCTGGGTCATCCCCTGATGAGTGCCGAAGAACTGACGCCGGAACAGCTGGAGGAACTGCACCAGGCCCTGCTGACGGCCCGGGAAGACCTCAAGGCCACCCTTCGGCTCGCCAATGACGGAGCGAAGCCGGTCGATCTGGATACGCCCATCGGGCGCCTCTCGCGGATGGATGCCATCCAGCAGCAACAGATGACCAGGGCGAGCCGCTCAACCCTCGACATTAAGCTCCGTCAGGTCTACGCCTCACTCGAGACGTATCGCACGGGTGAGTACGGACACTGCCGGACCTGTGAGGAGCCGATCGGCTACCCGCGCCTGAAGGCGCGTCCCGAAGCGCCGTTCTGCCTGGACTGCCAGGGTGCCCGGGAACGCTAGTTAGACCCATCCTACGGTTGCGGCCGGATCTGCCGATTCCTTTAGTGGGCCGGTGCGCCTCAAGCCGCACCGCTCTTCGAGGAGACTGCTCGCGCCGCCAAGCACGCCACGGGGGCGACCGCTCACGTGCCGCAGAACGTCCGCTGGACCACTTCCTCGGGCTGCGGAGGACACTCGAGGTCGGCGTAGTCAGCCCGGTCCTCATAGGGAACGGCGAGCGCATCGACCAGCCGGTGAAAAGCAGCGTAATCACCGCCGTAGACCCCTCGGATCGCCTCTTCCACCCGGTGGTTCCGCGGAATGCGGATCGGATTGGCCGTGCGCATCTCGTCGAACCGCACGCCTGGGCTCGTATCGCCTGTCCAGGTCTCGAACCAGTCGTCGAACGACGCCCCCTCCGAGAACAGCGCTCGAAGCGGCCCGACGTCTCCTCCCCCGGCCACAACAGTCAGCCTCCGGAAGAACACCGTGAAGTCGATCTGCTGGCGTTCCAGGAGATCGAGGCAGGCCTGAATCCGCTCGCCGTCGACCTCGGCCGTCAGGCCCAGCTTGTTCCGGAACCGTCGGCCGAACTCCGTACTAAACCGACCCGCATAGCCCTGCAGTACTTGCTCGGCCGTCGAAATGGCCTCGGACTCGACGTCGGCCAGTAGTGGCAGCAAGGTCTCGGCAAACCGTGTCAGGTTCCAGAGTCCGATTTCCGACTGGTTGCCCCACGCGTACCGGCCACCAGTGTCGATCGAGCTGAACACCTTCCGCGCCTGAAAGTCGTCCATGAACGCGCACGGGCCATAGTCGATGGTCTCCCCCGACACCGTCGTGTTGTCGGTATTCATGACGCCATGAATGAAGCCCAGCGAGAGCCAGTGGGCGATCAGGTCGGCCTGCGCGGCCACGACGCGCTCGAGCAGAGTCCGATACGGTGCGGGCGACTCGGCTGCCTCAGGATAGTGACGGGCGATCGCGTGGTCGGCCAATTCCCTAACGGCGTCGTGGTCCCGACGCGCAATGAAGTACTGGAACGTGCCGACCCGGATGTGACTGGAGGCGACCCGGGTAAAGACCCCACCCGGTTCCGGGCCCTGCTGACGGATAACTTGCTCGCCGGTGGCCACCGCCGCCAGTGCCCTAGTCGTCGGGACCCCGAGCGCGGCCATCGCCTCGCTGACGACGTATTCGCGAATGACAGGCCCCAGTGCCGATTTCCCGTCACCGCCCCGGGAGAACGGCGTCCGGCCTGAGCCCTTCAGCTGCACGTCACGGCGGGCACCTACGACATCCACCACCTCTCCCAGCAGCAACGCCCGACCGTCGCCCAGTTGTGGCACAAAGCCGCCAAACTGATGCCCCGCGTACGCCTGAGCGAGCGGCTCGGCTCCCTCGGGTGTGACGTTGCCCGCCAACATCGCTACCCCCTCGTCTGAACGGAGCCATACCGCATCGATCCCGAGCACCTTCGCTAGCTCGGCATTCAGCCGGATCAGTTCGGGGCGAGGGACCGGGGTCGGGGCCTGGCGCGCGTAGAAACGCTCGGGCAACCTGGCGTAGCTGTTGTCGAATTCAATCAGCATGGTCGCCGGGTCGCTAGTTCGTTCGACCGACCGGAGCGGCGGAGCTAGTCCGCCTGCTCACCGATCACCCACAGCATGTCGATGGTCTTCTCGGCGTCCGTCGAGTCACACGCGATAACCAGCGTGTGCTCCCCGTCATCGAGACCGAGCGCCTCAAACACCTTCACGTAGAACTGCCCCTCCGGGTCGGCGTCGTAGCTCAGATCGAACATTCCCTGCTCGACGCCGTCGAGGCTCAACGCAACTGAACCGCTGGTCGGGTTCCGATGGGCGTAGTACTGCACGGCCGAGCCGGTGAACGTGACCCGGGCCTCGCAGTCGGCGTAACCGAAGGCCAGCGTCGCCCCCGACGCGTTCCAGTGCCGTGGCTCGCTGGTGAACCCGTCGAACTCCCAGCGAGGATCGCTATCCTCGATGGTCGTCCAAGCGATCTCGGTCTCGGCCACGTCCGCCACGGCGATCTGCTCACCGACGGGAATTACCCAGGTGTCCCCGTCGACGGCGCCGCCCATCGCTTCCACCACGACCTGGTCGATGACCTCGAGCCCACGCTCGGACATCCCAGTCAGGCTATCGAGCGGCCGTGGCAAATCGTAGCGGGTCCTCTCTATGTTGTAGCCGTCGGCAAAGTCGTACTTCGCAAAGTGCTCCTCGAGACCGGCGTAGCCGTAGAGAAAGCCGAGCAGCCCGCCCCAGGTGGCGGTCGGGTTGTCCGAGTCCCAGCCGGACAAGGTGCCGATCCGGATGGTCTTCTTGTAGTCCCCTTCACCGTAGAAGAGGCTCACGATGGACGCGCCGAAGTTGATGCCCGCGTCCCACGAATAGCGATACACGTACCCGGCCGCGCCGTCGTTCTGGTAACGCTCGTGCAACTTGTCTCGAGTCTGCTCCCAATCGTCCTTGTCCGGGTTCGCCAGATACTCGGCCTTCACGAAATCGTACATGTCAGCAATATACGACCAGTCGGGCACCCGTTGGCGGGCCTGCTCGGCCAGCCACATGACCTGGTCGCCGCGTGACAGGTTCGGGTCAACGACCGGTGCCACCGCGTGCATGATTACGTAAAATTCTGCCGCCCACTCCGAGTGCAGGTAGGCGGTGGTCCGGATCGGGAGATGGGCCATTTCGAGCGCCACGTCGGGACGGCCAGGCGCAAAGACACCAAAAACCTCGGTGGTCAGCTGAGCGTCGATCATGTCCCACATCGGGTTGTTGGTGGGAAGCGAGGTAGCCGGCGGCATGGCCCCATTCTGCATCTGGCCAAGCGCCGCCAGGTTCGACACCCAGAGACGAGGCAACCGGATGTGGTCTTGCCACTCCCGACTGATCTGCTCACCCGTGAGCAGGTAGGTACCGTACTGCTCCATGGCGTGCTGGTAGACGTACTCGATGTCGGTGTCGTCGTCGGCCTGCCACGGATCTTGATCCAGCACGTAGTCGAGCGTAACGCGCCCATCACGCTGGGTCGACAGCCAGTCTTCGTCGGTGAAGAACGGCTTGCTCGTGCGAAGATTCTCGGTGGGGAGCCCCGTCCAGTTAGCGATCACGCCTCCCAGCCAGAAACCGCGAAGTTGGTCCAGGTATGCGGTGCGATCGATGACATGAGTGGCGACGTCGTTCTCGACGCCCGGCGGCGCGTCACCTCCGGTGCTGCCGCTCCCACACGCGGTAGCCAGCGCAACCAACGGCAGCACGACGGCACGGCCGGTCACAAGCAACCGGCACCAGACGCTTTGCATCACTCGACGCTCTCCAGCAAATACTCCACCAGTGGGACCACGATGGCATCGGCATCCTCCAGATGCGGCACGTGCCCGAGGCCCGGAATCAAGTGCAGGCGGCCGTTGCCGTTAGGCACGGTCTCGGCCAGCACCCGCATCCGCTCCTGGAACGTCTCGGCGGGCCCGAGGAGCAGGTCTTCCGCACCTCCGAACGCCAGGGTCGGCACGCGGATGTGGGGCCAGTCGTAGACCACCGGATCGCCGTAGAGCATCTGGCTGATGATCGACTGCACCATCGCAAGGCGTGGCCAGTCCGAGCTGAGCGTCCACGATGTGCGAATGCGCGTGTAGAGCTCGAACTCGTCGTTCCAAGCCGACGGGTCGTGTCCGACGTAGCGGCTGAGGCTCCGACGCGTGCTCTGATAGTCGGTCTGCAACACCCGCTCGTAAATCTGGTCGACAGGGGTCATCGGGCGATTGAAGCGGCCATCGGACAGCCCGATCGGGTTGTAGATTACGAGCCGCTCGACCGAGTCGGGATACTGAGTCGTGAAACGGGTCGCCAGCATCCCACCCATGGAATGCCCGACCAGCGCGACCTTCTCGATCCCTTCCTCCTGCAAAATCAGATGGGTGTTTCTCGCCTGCGAACTGAAATTGTAGGGTGCGATCGGTTTCGACGATTTCCCGTAGCCAATCTGGTCGGGCACGATCACGCGGAAACCGGCGTCGATCAGCCCCTCGATAATCACTCCGAAGTAGAAACCGCCAAAGTTGTTGCCGTGCAGCAACATGACCGTGTGGCCATTGGCGATGCCTCGGGGGGCGACGTCCATGTAAGAAATGCGGACGTCCTGGCGGTACACGTTGATGTCCAGATACTTGCTCGGATATGGATAGGGACACTCGTCGCACGTGATGCTCCCCGGCGCGATGTCAGGTGTCGGCACCGGCGGCAGGATCTCGCGACCTTGCGCGGAAACGGTCGCGGCAACGACCAGGGCGAAGAGAGTCAGGCAGTACGGTTTCAGATGTTTCAGCATGGGCCTCGTCAAGAGTGGATACCGGCGGGAAATCTACCACACGCGGCGGGAGAATCGCCGCATGTCAGCGGAAACACCGTGGCAACGAACACCTCGAGCGAAGTGAGGGAGGGCCGGGTATTGCGACCGACACGTGCCCTGGCGTGGAGGTCACCGTACCTCGGATCGACGTAAATTGAACCGACGTAAAACTGGTCGGGGCTTCGTCATCCACGTCCCCGTCCTTGCTTGCTCTTCGGTCAAAAGACCAATATCCATATCTTTGGATTTATTGGGCTGATATCCAATTATGCGTATCGACGTGCCATCTTCAAGATCACTAAGTTCTTTTTTAACAATTGCTTGATGGAATGAACCAAGTGCGTATTTCAGGCATGCTAATTGCTGTAATGTCGCTGAGGATCTTTGTAGCAGCTTGCTGTTCTCGCTACCAAGGAGGTGGGCGTAATGAAGTTTGGTAAGTTCTTTGCTGTCGTGCTCGGCATCCTAATACTGGTGCCGGCCGCGGCCTCGGCCCAGAGC
>DEAA01000047.1 GCA_002346545.1 Acidobacteria bacterium UBA2994 | reverse complement strand
CTCTATCCAACTGAGCTACGGGCGCACATCAGGGACTGTTCGTCATCTTCTCATACTCGTGACCCCTTCCCAGACGGTCCTCAAGGGGGTCAGCAAGGACACGAAAAGCTATCGAATGACGCTGTTCATTCCCGCTCAGAACACCTCGACCGGCGTCCCGGCGTAGACTGTGGCGGGCTAAGGGCGCGTTTCAGAAGGTAGAATTCCAGGCCGCATGGCCTACAAATACACCCTGCGTCGGCGAGGAGCCGACAAACACACGCTCTACCAGCTGGCGGTCCAGGACCCCAGCTTCGAGGTAGAGCTGGCCACCCGCCAATATCGCCGTCGACGAGGCGTCCCGCCCCGTATCCTCCGTGAGGACTTTTGCGGCACCGCTGCGGTGGCATGCCGGTGGGTCGAAGAGCACAAAGAGAATCGGGCCATCGGGATCGACCTCGACGAGGCCACCCTCGGCTGGGCGCGCGAGCACAACCTGTCGAAACTGGACGACGCCTCACGCGTCGACCTGCGTCAGCGTGACGTCCGGGGACTGACCCGGCCGCGCGCCGACGTAGTCCAGGCGTTCAACTTCTCGGCCTACACGATTTATCCGTTCCCGGCGCTGGTGTCCTACCTGCGCCTGGTGCGACGCAGCCTGAACCCAGGCGGCATCGTCATGCTGGATGGGTATGGCGGCTGGGAAGCCGGCCAGGCGGTGTCAGACCGGCGAAAGGTCAAGAGCCCGGATGGCACGTTCGGCTACGTCTGGGAACAGGCCACATTCAATCCGATCGACAACCTGGCCACCTGCCACATCCACTTCGAGTTTCGGAACAACAAGACATGGCAGAAAGCCTTCAGCTATGTCTGGCGGCTCTATACCCCGGCCGAGTTCCGGGATGCGCTGGAGGCCGCCGGGTTCCTCAACGTCGAGATCTTGTGGGACTTTGAGGATCACGCGAAGCGATCCGATTTCCGGGCCACTTCGGAGGCAGAGAACTGTGCCGGCTGGCTGTTCTACGCCATCGCAGAATCGCCGCTCGCCCCCGGGTCGGCGACATCTTGACTCGCCCTACCTCGGGGGGTACGCTCCGCCTCGAATCACCCTGAGACACCCGGCTCGACGTCCGCTCTGTGCGGACCATCCCTGAGGGAAGCGGCAATGGCACGAACCATCCTAAACATCGCGTGCGGCGTGGTACTGCTGGGCACTCTGGCGTATACCCAACCAGCGAATCCCGCCGACGAGATGGGCGCCGCGGCGATCAAGTTTTTGGACAGTTTGAACGACGAACAGGAGCAGGCAGCGCGCTTCGCGTTCGACAGTGACGACCGGTTCGACTGGCACTTCATCCCGCGGGAACGCAAAGGAGTGCCGCTCAAGGCGATGACCTCGGCCCAACGGTCGGCGGCACTCGATCTGGTACGGGTCGGTTTGAGCGAGACCGGGTTCACCAAAGCGGAAGCGATCCGTCAGCTCGAGCAAATTCTGTTCGAGCTGGAAGGACGCGACATCCGTGACCCCGACCTCTACTTCTTCATGATCTTCGGCGACCCGTCCGGCAACACCTGGGGCTGGCGGTACGAGGGACATCACCTGTCACACAGCTGGACAATCGTGAACGGCGAAGTCGCCGCCACCCCGCAGTTCTTCGGCACCAATCCAGCTGAAGTGCGCGAGGGTCCAAAGCGAGGACAGCGAGTGCTCGGCACTGAGGAAGACGAGGCGCGCGCGCTGCTGACGTCGCTGAATACGCAGCAACGGTCGGCGGCGATGCTGTCAGACGAGGCGCCGCGCGACATTCTGACCTCGGCCGAGCGCGAGGTCGCCATGCTGGACGACCTGGGTGTGGCCTACGCCGACCTCGACGGTCGCCAGCAGGAGGCGCTCTGGGCCATCGTGGAAGAGTACGCCAGCGCTCAGCCCGCTTCGGTGGCCGAGGCGAGGCTGGCCGAGGTTCGGGCCGCCGGTCTCGACACCATCAAGTTCGGATGGATGGGCAGCCCCAATCGGGGCGAGGCCCACTACTACCGGATTCAAGGGTCGAACTTCCTGATCGAGTACGACAACACTCAGGGCAACGCGAATCACGTGCACAGCGTGTGGCGCGATTTCCGGGGTGACTTCGGCCGCGATCTCCTGGCCGAGCACTACGAGGCGTTCACCCACCAGCCGCTGCTCGCAAACTAGGTCCAGCGACGACCCATAACTTCCGTCCTTGACCTAGATCGCTTTGAGGACCAGGAGCGTCCGGTCGTCCTGATTGCCGAACGAGAAACTGCGAACATCCTCCATCACCCGGTGACAGATCTCCTCCGCACTCTCGCCGCGGGCACCGCCGAGGATGGTGGTGAGTCGGTCGTGACCGTAATACTCGTCGCGGGCGTCGCTCGACTCGACGATGCCATCGGTGTAGAGCGCCATCACATCACCTTGGTCGAGTGAGGTGATCCCCTCGAAGTAGCGGGGCGCCGAGAACATGCCGAGCGGCACGCCGCCGCTGCTCAACGCCTCAACCTCGCCATTGTCGCGCAGCACCATCGGTGGCTGATGGCCGGCATTGACGTAGATCATGCGGCGCGAGGGCACGTCGAGCACGGCGTAGAACAGCGTGACGTAGTGCCCCTCCTTGACCGAGTCGTAGAAGAAACGGTTGGCTCGGCGCATCACGGCGCGTGCCGCCAACTCGCGGCCGACCAGCGCGTAGAGCGAGGCCCGAATCGCCGACACGAGCAGCGCCGCCCCGATGCCCTTCCCGACCACGTCAGCGATGATAATGCCCCACCGACCGTCGGGCAGCGGGATGAACTCGTAGTAGTCGCCGCCCACTTCGAACGACGCCTCGTTCACGCCGGCGATGTCGAACCCCTCGAGCGATGGGATGTCTCGAGGGATGAGTTCGGTCATCACCTGGCGCGCCACGAGCAGCTCGCTGTCGATGCGCCGCTTGTCCCGCACCTCTTCCTTGAGGCGAGCGCGTTCGATGGTGCCGGCCACGACGGTCCCGAGCGTCTCGACCAGCTCGACGGCACGGGCATCAAAGGCGCGCGGCGTCAGCGACCGCAGCTCGATGGCGCCCATCACCGCATGGCTCAGCCCGATAACCGGCACCACCAGGCACGACTCGAAGGCGCCCCGGCTGGCGTCGGGCTCGTCTTCCCTACAGCGGACCAGCACCGGCCGCGCCGTGGTCATCGCGCTGGCCACGATGCCCCGTTTTTCGACCGGGTCGCGCCGGCCGACGGCTGGACCTGCCTCGCCCCGCCAGCGCCAGTGCCTGACCTGACTGCTCGACCGACCGAGCACATACACGCCAGCGGCGTCGTACGAGACCAGCTCGGCCACCGCGTCAAGGACACCGTTCAGGATGACGTCGACGTCGTTCGATTCGGCCGACAGCCGATAGGCACCGACCAGCGCGCGCGCCGCACGCAGCGCGTCGTCGGTGGAAGCGTCGATGGGTTCAGGCGGGGCAGAATCGGCCATCCAGGCCATTCTAACTGGCTAGACGGGGTGAAGTCCGCCGGCTAGAATGGGAGGCTCGGCCCACGAACACGGCCTCACGCTGTAGTGTTGTGGTGAGTGTAGCTCAATGGTAGAGCGCCGGACTGTGGCTCCGGATGTTGCGGGTTCAATCCCCGTCACTCACCCCACCTTTTTTCGGTTCAACTTCATAGGTTTTGCCCACGCGTGCCTCGCGGCCGGGGTCACGCTGGCCCTGCCGGGATGTATCGAGCCGGCTGGGTCGCCTTTTGAGGCGAGCCCGCAAGAGACCACTTCGTCTGCAAACGAACAAACGCCAGCCGCCGAAAGATTCACCACTCCGGCCGGAACGGGTGGGACCAACAGCGAGGCGACGCTCGACAAGCCATATCTCATCCTCATCTCGTTCGACGGGTTCCGGCACGACTACCTGGACCGATTCGATACGCCGAACTTCGACCGGGTAGCGGCTGCCGGCGCCAGAGCCGAACGCCTCGTGCCTCCCTTCCCGTCGCTGACCTTCCCAGCACACTACACCGTGGCGACAGGCCTCTATCCGGAGCGGCACGGACTGGTGGGCAACCGCTTCTTCGACCCGATCCGAGGCGAAGACTACAACTATCGCAACCGGCGGAACGTCGAGGACGGCAGCTGGTATGGAGGCGAGCCGATCTGGGTCACAAGCGAGACCCAAGGGATGGTGAGCGCAGCCATGCTCTTCGTGGGGACCGAAGCCGACGTCGGTGGTGTCCGACCAACCTTTTGGACACCCTATGGCGACCGCGGCTCGCAGCGCGAGCGGGTCGACCAGGTGCTCGAGTGGTTGGCACTGCCTGCCGAAACTCGACCGCACCTGCTCACGCTCTACTTTTCGGCCGTGGACGGTGCCGGGCACCGATCCGGACCGGCCAGCCGTGCGGTAGAGGACGCGGTGGGTCAGGTGGATCAAGCGCTGGGACGGTTACTCAACGGGCTCGACGCGCTCCCGCACGGCGACCAGGTGTCACTGGTCTTGGTGGCCGACCACGGCATGACCGCGGTGGACCCAGCCCTCGTGGTTAATCTGACGGACCACGCCGACTTGAGTGGCGTCCGGGTGGTGGTGACCGGGCCTCAGGCGAATCTATTCGTCGATGGCCCGGCGGCACGGGCGGTCGCCATTCGAGACGACCTGAATGAGAGCCTCGCGGCGGGCCGGGCGTACTTGCGGGACGAGGTACCTGAGACCCTGCGTTACGGACTCGACCCGCGTATCGGCGATGTAGTGGTCGTACCCGAATCAGGCGCGATGCTGTCAATGCGCGAGCTCGACGACCCGCCAGCCGGCATGCACGGATACGACCCAACACACGAGGACATGGCCGGCATCCTGCTGATGGCTGGTCCCGACATCGTCCCCGGCTCGAGGCTGGGCCGAGTCGAGAGTGTCCACGTCTACCCGTTGATGGCGCATCTACTGCGCCTGGCGCCGAACCCGGATATCGACGGCGAGTTGGGGGAAGTCGCATCGGTGTTGGTCGGGCGTTAACGGCGG
>DEAA01000025.1 GCA_002346545.1 Acidobacteria bacterium UBA2994 | reverse complement strand
CTCGCAGAGGCGTTCCGCATCGTCCCCTACGCCACGCCGCGGCGGAACGCCGCGGCCTACTATCCTGAGACGAATGTGCTGGTTCCCCTCGAGTCCGTCGCCGACGTGAGCAACACGCCGACCTCCAAGTCGGTGGTCGTCCGCCTCGAGGCTCGGGATCAGGCGAGTTCACCGACGCCGTCCTCATGACCGGCGACGACGGCCGTGCGCCCGTCCTCATCGTCGACAACCACGACTCCTACACGTTCAATCTCGTTCAGCTCGTCGACCGCCTGACGGGGATGCGACCCGACGTCGTCGCCATCGACGACTTCGACGTCGACGACGAGTCCGCATACGCGGCCATCATCGTCTCCCCCGGCCCCGGGCACCCGTTGACGGAGCCCCACTTCGGACGATGCCTGGCCCTCTTCCGACGGCGGGAGCGCGCGATCCTCGGCGTATGCCTCGGCCATCAGGGTCTCGTCGCGGCGCACGGCGGCAGCGTCGAGCGGGTCGAACCGGCCCACGGCGTGCTCAGCCGTCTCGAACACGACGGGACGGGCCTCTTCCGCGGCGTTCACGACGACGTGCACGTCGTGCGCTACCACTCGCTCGCCTCCCGCGACGTGCCGGGGATGCTCCGTGTGACCGCGCGCACACCCGACGGGCTCGTCATGGCCGTCGAGCACCGGGAACTCCCCCATGTGGGCATGCAGTTCCACCCCGAATCGGTCCTCACCGAGGACGGCGCACGGATGATCGCGAACTTCCTCGCGCGAGCCGGCGTACCACCCGACGGCGCCGAGGCCCCTCGCGCGGCGCCGGGCCCCCCGAGCGCAACCGAGCCGGAATCCCTGGTGCGGTATCCCCGGTGGGTCGAGCCGGTCGACCTTGCGCCCGTGATGCTCCGCGGGCGCCGGCGCGCCTTCTGGCTCGACAGTGCCGATCGCCGCGACTGGTCAGGGCGCTACTCCGTCATGGGCTACCTCGACGACGACGACACGAGCGTCGTCGTCGGTGGACCCGAACATGAGACACCAGGCGCCCGAGCCGTCCCTCGACGCGACTTCCTCGGCCGCCTGCGCGAGCTCGGCGCGGACAGTCACGGCGAGGATTCCGGCATCCCCTCGATGGGATCCTGGGTCGGCGCCGCCGGCTACGACACCCAGGAGATCCTCGAATCGACGGAGGTGGGTTCACCGACAGACGGCTTCTTCCTGCGCGTCGATCGCGTCGTGGTCTTCGATCACCTCGAGCGCACGGTCCGTTACGGCGCGAGCTCGGTGGCACGGTCGGACGGCGTGCGGGCGCTGCTGGATGCGGCTGCGGACGCCCCGCATCCCGAAACCGAACTCGGGCCCATCGTCGCGGAGACCGACTCGCCGTGGGCTGCGTACGTGCGGGCGTTCGACCGCCTCGACGAAGCCCTCCGGGCGGGCGACACGTATGAGGCCGTGCTCACGTTCCCTCTGCGCTACACGATCCCGGGAGACCCGCTGGATCACTACCTCGCGCTGCGCGCGCGCAGCCCCGCGCCCTATGCGGCGTACCTGCGGCACGACGAGCACGTCGTGCTGTCGGCATCCCCGGAGCGGATGCTGCGCGTGGGAGCCGACGGGCGTGCGGAGGTGCGCCCCATCAAGGGCACGCTCCCCCGCGACGCGGATCCCGAGCGCGACGCCCTGGCCCGGTGGCGCCTGGCCACGGATGAGAAGTTCCGCCGCGAGAACCTGATGATCACCGACCTCGTCCGCAACGACCTCGGCCGGGTGTGCCGACGCGGATCGGTCGCCGTCACCCAGCTCATGGGCGTGGAGTCCTACCGCGGTGTGCATCAGCTCGTCACGGTCGTCGAAGGCTCCCTGCAGGAGGGAACGACCCCGGTCGACGCGCTT
The DNA here is from genome assembly GCA_002346545.1 of Acidobacteria bacterium UBA2994. Lineage (GTDB taxonomy): Bacteria > Acidobacteriota > Vicinamibacteria > Vicinamibacterales > UBA8438 > UBA2994. Next base: position 15,432 of record DEAA01000025.1, on the reverse strand, counting down.
CGGGCCGTCTTCCCCGCCGGCTCCATGACCGGGGCGCCGAAGCGGCGCACGATGGAGCTGATCCGCGAGGTCGAGCGCGAGGACCGGCACCTCTACGCCGGCGCGATCGGCTGGTTCGACGCCCGGCAGGCCGATTTCTCGGTCATCATCCGCACTCTCTGGGGTTCAGACGGCCACTATCGCCTCGACGTGGGCGGGGGCATCATCATCGGCTCCACCGCGGAGGCGGAGTTCACCGAGGCGCTGGGCAAAGCGCGCTCGGTCGTCGACCGCCCCCTGCGTGAGGTCACTCCCGATCGTCATAGCGGGGTGCGCGGACCCGACTCGCTGCCGCCAGCGCGTAATTGACGGCGATCATTGCACCGGGCGAGCTGACCGTGCTGCCAACGGCCATCGAACTGATAGACTGAACAGCCCCATCGGGCCACTCATCTTGTTCTCGCGACGCCACCGACGCACCAGCGCAGGTTGACGTTCTCTCCGCGGATTCCCCGAATCCCTGGCCGTCGCACTCGTCGAAAGCTCTCTTGTCCTCTTCTTCTGCCGCGCTCGCGGCCCCTCTGTCCACACCCGTCCTGTCTTGGGCGCAAGCCGATGACGACGTCCACGTCGCCACGCAGTCCGGCGAGTACGCCGGCTTCGTCGCCTCGTCGTCCGGCGGGCGATACGAAGCGCAGAACGCCCGGGGCGACGACCTCGGATGTTACCCCAGCGAGCCTCTCGCCCGCGCTGCCGTCGCCGCATCCGCTGCGCCCCCCACGCGACGACCCACGACCACCCACCACACCCGTCGCGGTCTCACTCGGAGGCCGCACATCCTCGGCCGCTCACGCGGCCGGCACACGAGAAGGAAGAACACGATGGCCACTGGCACCGTGAAATGGTTCAACGCCGACAAGGGATACGGCTTCATCGCCCCCGACGATGGTTCCGCCGATCTGTTCGCGCACTACAGTGCGATCACCGGCAACGGGTTCAAGGAACTGCGAGAGGACCAGAAGGTCGAGTTCGACGCGGAGCGCGGGCCCAAGGGCATGCAGGCCGCGAACATCCGTCCCCTCTGACGGCACGCCATCCCGGGTGTCGTCGGCAGAGCCTGACCGGCACCTGGGAGTACCGCCGTATTCCGCCGCCCGGATACGACACCCCGTAGCGTTCCCCTCAGCGTTCGGCGACCGCCGTTGGCTTCATCGGCCGACACGGTCGCGATCGAAACGCAGGTAGGGACATCTCCTCCACCGCTGCATCCCGTCTGAGACCCGTCAGGCAGACGTACGCCCGCACCGCCGACTTCCCCCGATCGCACGCGCGTACACCGACGGGTCGCAGGTCGTGCGCGAGAGCAGGCTCCTCGGTCGAACACGCTGGTTCTACGGCTTCGTCGGGATCGCGCTGGCGCTCGCGCTCGGGGGCTGCATCACCGGATTCATCCTTCTCGGCGACAGCTGGTTCCAGCTGCTCACCGCCGGAGCACTCGGCATCCTCTTCACACAGGTCGCTTTCCTGGCTCACGAGGCCGCGCACCGTCAGATCCTCGTCACGGGCCCTTCCAACGCGGGTGGGAGATCGCCCTCCTCCTCACGCGATTCGCCCTCATCTGGACGCCGGTGTTCGTCTTTCTGCCGATCGGGATGGCGTTCGCCTTCCTCGGGGTACAGCTCGCGGTGTTCGGCATCTACATGGGCGCCTCGTTCGCACCGAACCACAAGGGCATGCCGGTGATCGACGCGGACGCCAAACTCGACTTCTTCAGCAAGCAGGTGCGCACCTCGCGAAACGTCTCCGGCGGGTGGTGGGCGACCTGGCTCATGGGCGGCCTGAACTATCAGGTCGAGCACCACCTGTTCCCCAACATGCCGCGACCGCACCTCGCACGGGCACGCCAGATCGTGCGCGAGCACTGTCGCACGCTCGAGGTGCCCTACACCGAGACAACGCTGTGGCGCTCCTATGGGATCGTCATCGCCTACCTCAACCGCGTCGGGCTCGCCGCTCGCGACCCGTTCGACTGCCCGGTCACCGCCACGTACCGACGGGTGTGACGGGCCCGCCCGACTCGGGACCGGGTCAGTCGGGGTGAACCGGCTCGCGCCGTCGGAGGCGGGAGACGGCCAACACGATGCCGGCGATCACGAGACCGACGGCCAGCCCGAAGACAGCCGACATCGCGGTCTCCGCGATCCAGACCACGACGACGCCGGCGCCCTCGATGAGATGAGTCGCCGCGTGAACCAGGTCATGCGGGCCGCTCCAGAACGTCTCACCCAGGTTCTCGATGAGCAGATGTCCACCGACCCACAGCATCGCGACGGTGCCGATGATGCCGATCACACGAAAAACCGTCGGCATGGATGCGACCACGCGTGCCCCGGTGCGCCGCATCCCCCGCTTCGGGCTCTTCATCAGACGAAGACCGATGTCGTCGATCTTCACCAGGAGCGCGACAGCGCCGTAGACGAGCGCCGTCATCGCCAGCCCGATCACGAGCAGGGCTCCGAGCGTCATCCAGATGTCCAAGCCCGGATCGAGGCTCGTCAAGGCGATGAGCATGATCTCGGTGCTGAGGATGAGGTCGGTGCGCACCGCCCCGAAGACGAGCTTGCCCTCGTCTCGAGGGCCGTCCTCTGCCGGACCATGATGCAGGCCGAACCACTCCAGCACCTTCTCCGCACCCTCGAAGCATAGGAAACCCCCACCGAGGATCAACAGGTACGGAAGCACCCACGGAGCGAACGCGGTCAGCACGAGCGCGATCGGGATGATGATCACGAACTTGTTGACGAGGCTCCCGAGCGCGATCTTCCACACGACGGGCAGTTCGCGCGCCGGCGTGATTCCCTGCACGTACTGCGGCGTGACGGCGGCATCGTCGATGACCACCCCGGCCGTCTTCGCGCTCGCCTTCAGCGCCGCGCTCAGGATGTCGTCGACGACGGCCAGAAGTCCAACCGACATGTGCGCTCCCCCACCCGTTCCCGCACTCACGCTAGCAGCGCGAACTCTTTCACGACGCCTGACCGGTTCCGTGGCGTCAGCTGGAGGCGGTGGTCGTCCGCAGAGCCCACGCCCGCACCGAGATCATCGTCCTGATCCACAACGACCACGCCATCATCAGCGCCCGCAGCAGCGGCGAAATCCTCGCCAGCTCCACCATCGACCCCACCTCACTTCGCGTTCGTGTTCGGACCTCCGCCATGATCTCGGCAGCCTTTGCCTTGCTCACACTTACGCTCGCGTGGACGAAGACAGGGGAGCTTCCCGCGAGGAGGTTTCCCCCGTCGTTCCCTGACTCATCACATGCGACAACGAGTGGCTGCGTTGTTCCGCTAGTTGATACGTCCTCCGGCACTTGCTCATCGTGCCACTAGGGGTGCAGCTTTGTCGCAGTGTCCGGGGCGCGGTTCAGCGGAGGATGCCGCGCCGCCGGGCGGCTGACACCGCGGACGTGCGGGAGGTGACATCGAGTTTGGTGAAGATGTGGGCGAGGTGGGATTTCACGGTGGGTTCGCTGACGTAGAGGTCGGTGGCGATCTCGGCGTTGGAGCGGCCGTCGGCGACGCGTTCGAGGACTTCGATTTCGCGGGAGCTGAGGCTGATCTGTGGGGATCGCATGCGACCCAGCAGTCGGGAGGCGATGACGGGGGCGAGTGCGGATTCGCCGGCGGCGGCGGCGTGGACGGCGGTGACGAGTTCGTGTGGGGGCGCGTCTTTGAGCAGGTATCCGCTGGCGCCGGCTTCGACGGCGCCGAGGATGTCGGCGTCGGAGTCGTAGTTGGTAAGGACGAGCACGTAGGGGGCGGCATCGAGGGCGCGGATGTGGCGGGTGGCATCGGCACCGGTTTCGGCGCTGTTCCCGAACTGGAGGTCCATCAGGACAACGTCGGGGTTCTCGCGTTGTGCCGCGGCGATGGCTTCTTCGGGGGTCGCGGCTTCCGCGACAACGGTGAGGTCCGCTTCTTGATCGAACAGTGCGGTGAGGCCGGCGCGGACGATGGGGTGGTCATCGGCGATGACGAGGCGGATCATGCGGCTCTCACTGGGCTGAGAGTCACGGTGAGGGTCGTTCCGTGGCCGGGTGTGGAGTCCACCAGGAGGGTGCCGCCGAGCTGTTGCACGCGTTCGTGGGTGGCCTGCAGGCCGAAAGAGTCGGATTTGCCGTGGCGGGTTGCGGGCGAGCTGGGGTCGAATCCGATGCCGTCGTCGCTCACGGTGAAGACGAGCTCGTCCGGGGTCGTGGCGAGAGTGATGGTCGCTGTGGCGGCCTCTGCGTGTTGGAGCACGTTGGCGATCGCGCCTTGCGCGATGCGCAGCAGCGCCGTCTGCAGATGCATGGGCAGCTCGATCGTGTCGGACACTCGCACATGGACGGTGAGTCCTTGGTTGGACCACTGGCCCTTGGCGAGGCGTCGGAGGGCGCCGCCGAGGCCGTGGCTGTCGAGGTCGGGCGGTGTGAGCTCGCGGATGAATCGGCGTGCGTCGGCGAGGTTCGTGGCGGCGGTTTCCCGGGCAAGCCGGATGTGTTCGACGCCGGGCCGGTCGGGGTCTGCGCGTTCGGCCGCGTACAGAAGCATCTGGATACTGGAAAGTCCTTGGGCGAGGGTGTCGTGGATCTCTTTGGCGAGGCGGGCTCGTTCGGCGAGCACCCCGGATTCGTGTTCGATCGCCGCGAGTTGGCCACGGGTAGCGAGGAGTTCCTGCATCAGAGCTTCGCGTTCGGCAGCTTCCCTTGCCAACGCCTGATACCCCAACCCGATCAGCAGGGCGACCCCGGCTCCGACGATCGGGCCGACGACACCGCCGATGCTCCACCCTCCGTGTGCTCCCAACGCGGTGATCGCCACGGCCGTCGCGGCCACGATCGCCGCGGATCCCCACCCCGCACCGAGTAGGTGCAGGTAGAGGAAGAACAGCGGGAACACCAGGTACGCGGCCTCGGGGATCAGCCACATCAGCACGACCCATTCCAGGGTCAACGCGACCAGCCAGATCAGCCGCGCCGCGCGTCCCCGGGAGCGGCGGGCCAGATAGGCACCGGACCCGTAGGTGGCGAGCGTGAGCAGAGCGAGACCGATCACGGCCGCGCTGGCGTCCGCGGGGGCGAGGATCGCCCGTCCGATGATCAACGCGATGAGCGCAACGAAGAGCACATGCAGGCCCGTGCGCAGGCCCGCGAACACGGGTGTCAGCACGGAGTGAGGCATGCCCGAATTTTATGTCCCGGCCCTGGACCGCGAATCATCCGAAAGGTCCACTCCCCCGTCCTTCGTTTGATGCTCCGCAGCCGTGCCGAGGACCGATGCCTCACTCCCCTCCCCGGCGGGACAGTGGTGATGTCACAGATCAGCCGGTCACCGGAAAGGACCACACCATGTTCGTCGCCTTGCGCGATCTGCGTTTCGCCCGAGGGCGATTCCTTCTCATCGGTTCCGTCGTCGGGCTCATCACCGTGCTCGTGGGCTTCCTCAGCGGCCTCACCGGTGGGCTCGCAATCCAGAACATCTCCGCTGTTCTCGCGATCCCCGGCGATCGGGTCGTGTTCTCCGCGCCGTCTTCTGGCGAGCCCGGAGCGAGCTTCTCTGATTCGGTGATCACCGAGCAGCAGGCCACCGACTGGGCCTCCACGGCCGGGGTGACCGCGGCTCAGCCGATCGGGATCAGCCAAACCCGCGGTGAAGCCGGTGACACCCGCACCGCGATCGCCGTGTTCGGCGTCCAGCCCGGATTCAACGACACCGCCCCGACCGCTGACGGGAAGCTCGGCCTCTCCACACCCGCCGCTGACGCCCTCAATGTCACAGCAGGTGACACGGTCACCATCGCCGGCACGCCCTTCACCGTCGACACCATCGCCGGTGACGCCTGGTACAGCCACACCCCGGTCGTCGAGATGACCCTGACCGACTGGCAGGCATACTCCGCGGCCACCGGCAACCCCGACGCCTACGCAACCGTGCTTGCCGTCTCCGGGAGCCCGGACTGGGATGCTGCGGACACCGCCCACCAGACCGTGTCCGAGAGCGTTCTCGGGTCGCTCACCGCGCTAAGCGCGTTCCGCTCCGAAATCGGGTCGCTTCTTCTGATGGTGGCGATGCTGTTCGGCATCTCCGGGCTGGTCATCGGCGCGTTCTTCACCGTCTGGACCATGCAACGCAAGGGCGATATCGCGGTCCTGAAAGCACTTGGTGCCAGCACCCGCTCCCTCGTCCGAGACGCCCTTGGGCAAGCCCTCATCGTGCTCCTTCTCGGCATCGGTGTCGGGCTCGGGCTCGTCGCCCTCTTCGGAGCCCTCGCAGGCACCGCACTGCCGTTCCTGCTCAGCCCGATCACGACCCTCCTGCCCGGGGTGATCATGATCGCTCTCGGTCTCGCCGGGGCCGCGTTCGCCCTCCGATCCGTCACCTCCGCCGACCCCCTCACCGCCCTCGGGAGCAACCGATGATCCGCCTCGACAACATCCACCTCACCTTCCCCGACGGAGACGCCCGCGTCACCGCTGTCAACCACGTCACCCTCACCGCGCACCCCGGAACGGTCACCGGCATCACCGGGCCCAGCGGCTCCGGCAAATCCAGCCTCCTCGCCGTCGCCGCTACCCTCATCCGGCCCGACTCCGGCACCGTCCTGATCGACGACATCGACGCCACACGCCTCGACCCAAAAGCTGCGACCGAGCTGCGCCGCGACAAGATCGGCATCGTGTTCCAGCAGTCCAACCTCGTCCCCTCCCTCACCGCGATGGAACAGCTCGCCGTCATGAACGAGCTCGGCGCCCCACACTCCCGCCGCCACCGCGCGAAAGCAACCGCGCGAGCCGGTGAGCTCCTCGATGCGGTGGGCCTCGCCGACCAGCGCGACAAGCGGCCGCACCAGCTCTCCGGCGGGCAGCGGCAGCGCGTGAACATTGCCCGGGCCCTGATGAACGACCCCAGCGTGCTCCTCGTTGATGAGCCCACCAGCGCCCTCGACCAGGAGCGCGGAGCCAGCATCATTGAGCTGATTCTGCAACTCACCGACCAGCTGAACACGTCCACACTGCTCGTCACCCACGACCTCGTCCACCTCCCCCGCATGCACGGTGTCGTCCACCTCGTCGACGGGAAACTTGTCGACACGGCAGTCGGCGCCTAGCCGGTCCTGCACCGGATCAATCCGGCGCGCGATCGCCCGGCCCGTAGCGCGAATCCGGGACCGACGTACGTCGTTGATGCACAACGGCGTGCGCCGGTCCGCTTCCATTCGAGACGATTCCGGGTGACTAGCGCGGGGCGCATCCCCCCACGGTGAGCCGTTCACCCCCCACGGACCACCTAGGCCGTGTTGATCAAGTCTGATTTGATCCAGATCAGCGTGGCGGCGAGGCTGATGGCGGCTCGGTGTCGGTCGTCCTCTACGCGGCATTCGCCGCGCTCCTCCTGCGGCGGGCCGGAGCACTCGGCGATGCCGGCGCCGTCTCACAGGTGGCGACCTGGGTGCTGTTCGCATACTTCGGCATCGGCGTGCTGCTGAACGCCATATCGAGGAGCCGACCGGAACGCATCGTGATGACGCCGGTGTCTGCGGTGCTGACTGCCTGCGCGGTCGTGATCGCGCGGGGCTGAAGAGACCAAGCGCTCCGCTGATCGGCGTCATCGATCGACCGCTCGGGTCAACCACCCGCCCCCCGGTGATCGCCAGGGTAGTAGGTGCACGGTACTCCGCTTTCACTCAGCGACGTGGGTGGCGCGCGTCATCATCGCTCAGCTCGGACCCGCGCCATCCGCGCTCTGCATTTCGCGAGTCGGCGGAAGCGATGAAGCGCGGTTTCGGTGTACCCGTTCGGATGGTCGGCCCATTCGAAGATGAGGCTTCGCGCCGCGCGGAAGGCATACGAATCCGAGTCCAATGGCACGTGTGCGGGTTCATTCGCTGACTGGTTGTCGACGAGGCGGGCCATTCGGTCGAGCGCCTCGTCGACCTGCGCCGGGCTCACGAGATCGTGGTGGAGCCAGTTCGCGACGAGCTGACTCGAGATCCGTAGCGTCGCTCGATCCTCCATTCGTCCGACGCCATCGACGTCGGGGACCGTGGAGCAGCCGATGCCCTGGTCGACCCAGCGGGACACGTAGCCGAGGATGGCCTGCACGTTGTTGTCGAGCTCGCGCTGCACGTACTCGGTAGAAAGGTCGGCGGGGTCGACGACGGAGGCGGTCAGCAAGGCCGAGAGGTCGTCGCCCCCGGTGCTCTCAACGACCAATTTACGCTGACGTGAGCGCACGTCGACATCCCAATAGTGCAGCGCGTGCAGGGCGGCGGCCGTGGGGGACGGGACCCACGCGGTGCTGGCGCCGGCGGTTGGGTGCGCGATCTTCTCCGTCATCATTCGGCCCATCTCGTCGGGTTGAGCCCACATGCCCTTACCGATCTGACCGCGGCCCGCGAGCCCGGCCCGCAGCCCGGCCGCAACGTTGCGCGATTCGTACGAAGCCATCCATGCTGCACTGCGCAAGCTATCCCGACCGGGAACGACTCCCGCGTTCATGACGCTGCGGATCTCGTCGCCCGATCTGTCGAGGAACCCGGTGTTGATGAACACGACACGATCGGAGGCCGCAGCGATGCACGCACCGAGGTTCGCCGATGTTCGGCGCTCCTCATCCATGAGGCCGAGCAGCAGAGTGTGCTCGCGCAAGCCGAGGAGCGCTTCCACGCGTGCGAACACCTCGACAGCGAGCGCGACTTCGGTGGGGCCATGGAGTTTCGGCACAACGACGGCGAGGGTTTGTTCGGTTCGGCCGCCGCGGCTGGCGAGGGTCGCGCACAGTGCCGTGATCGCGATGTCGAGGATGCCCTCCGGCACCGGCTGCCCGTCGGCGTCCAGCACCGCGTCGGTGGTCATGTGGAGCCCGACGCCGCGGACGAGCATGTGAGAGCGGCCGGGCAGCTGGGTCAGTGCACCACCGGGCGTTCTCAGCACGATGGGCGGGGCGAGGCTCCTGTCGATGACGGAGCCGGCCTTGAGGAACCGCGCGGTGAGGTCGCCGCGGCACAGTCCCCACCAGTTGCGGTAGGCGAGCACCTTGTCGTCGGCATCGACGACCGCGACGGAGTCCTCGAGATCGACGATCGTGGTGGGAGCCGCCTCGATACGAACATCCGAGATACCCGCGGCGTCGACGGCGCCGGGGCTCGTCGACCGATCGATGTCGACGAGAAGACGCAGCCCGTTGTGCTGCAGTGCGATCATCGTCGGCTGTTCTGGTTCGCCCGAGAAGCCGACGAAGCCCTCCGGCGCCAGGAGCCCCGTGCGCGCGCCCCTGGCGTGCACGATGAGAGCGCCATCGACGACCGAGAATCCGGTGGTGTCGGCGTGACTGCCGGTTTCGAGTGGTACGTGATGGTCCAGAAGCTCGCGCACGGTTCGCACGACTGTCGCCGGGCGATCGGAGATCTGCTCCTGCGGGATGAGGGCGTCGGTTCCGTATATCGAGTCGTACAGGGAAACCCACCGCGCATTCACGGCGTTGATCGCGTATCGAGCGTTCGTGACCGGGACGACGAGCTGAGGGCCGCACTGTGCCGCGAGCTCGGGAGCCGCGTTCGCCGTCGTGACGCTCGGGTCGCGGTCGGGCACGAGGTAGCCGATGTCTCGCAAGAACGCCGTGTACTCCTGGCTGCCAGCGCGACCCGGGTGCGCGGCATGCCACGCATCGAGCCGGTGCTGCAGACGAGCCCGTTCGGCGAGCAGACCGTGGATGCGTGGCGTGACGGCCTCGAAGATGCTTTCCAGCCCCGACCAGAACCCCTCCCGTGTCAGGCCGGTGCCGCTGAGCGCGTCACTGACGAACGCATCGAGCCCGGTTGCAACTGTGAGGCTTCGGTCCGTGGGCATCACGACGTCGCCTCCGCCGCGAGCGGATTGCCCTTGTCGTCGAGGTAATTGCGCCAGGAACGGCGCGGCGACCATCCGAACAGGGCCTCGGCCTTACCTGAGTCGATTCCCGAGGCATCCGTCCGCGACAGCGGGGCGACCGGGACACCGGGATGCAGCCGTGTCATCTCCTTGGCGAGGTCGCGCCCGCCGATGTTGTCCGCGGCGGCGGCGAAAACCGTTTCGTGGCCGCCGTTCGGCCTCTCGACGCACGCGAGGAGCAGATCGGCGAGATCGTCGACATCGATGTACGACCAGAAGACCGCGCTCGTGAGATCGGGGTCGTCGAAGAACGGGCGGAGATTCGATGCGTAGGTGTCGGCTGTCAACACCCACGTCGGACGTACCGAGACGGCGGATCCACCCGTGCGCGTGACAAACGCCTCGCAGAGCATCTCTCCCACTCGCTTCGAGAGACCGTACGCGTCGTGCGCGAGTTCCGGATGCGTCTCGTCGATGGGGCAACGCAGCCCCTCGAACGGCGCATGCGCCCAGGTCATCCCGGTGACCGAATCGCTGCTGAGGTTCACGACGCGGGGGACGCGGTTCGCCGTCGCCGCCTCGAGCACGGCGAACGTTGCCGCGACGTTCGTGAGGAAGACCGTGTGCGCGACGTTGCGGGTCGGTTCCGGAATTCCTGCGGCGTGGACGACCGCGTCAACGTCGCGAACGATGGCGAAGGCGTCGCCGGGCTGGGTGAGATCGGCCTGAACATATCTCACGTTCGACCCGTCGGCGTCATACGTCGGGCGACCCAGATCGGTGGCGATGACCTCGTGTCCGGCCCCGGCGAGCGCGGCAACGGTCGCAGCGCCGACCTTTCCTCTTGCGCCGGTGACGAGAACGCGTTGCGGCGTTGAGTTGCGATCACGCGTCGACATACGTGCGGTGTCCTTCCATGAGTACCTCTTCGTCGACGTCGATGCCGAGCCCCGGGCTGTCCGGAATTGCGATCCTGCCGTCCTCGATCGAGGCGATCCCGAAGCCTGCGGCGGGGGCGACCCGCTCGAGCATGGGGGACAGATGGAAGGGATACTCGATGAGGTCGACGCCCGGCAGCCCTCCCGCGACGAGCGCATTCGCGGCGATCGTCACGGGGCTGCCGTGCAAGTGCATGACGACGCGGGCCCCGCGGGATGCGGCCGCTGTTCCCATTCGATGCGCTTCCGTCAGCCCGCCACAGATCGACGCATCGGGTTGAATGACGGAGATTGCGCTCGACTGCAGCGCATCGAGCGCCTGCGCGGTGCTGAAGAGGTGCTCCCCGTAGGCGATCGGGACCGGGGACGCGCCGGCGATCCGCGAGATCGCTGCGTGTTGCGTGCTGGGCACAGGCTCTTCGAACCAGGACACGCGAAGGTCGGCCAGCACCAGTGCCATCTCCATCGCTTCGCCCACGCTGAACAGCTCGCTGCCGTCGACCATGATGTCTGTCTCGACCGGGAGCAGCGGACGCAGGTCTCTCAGTATGCGCATCGCATCCCGCCAAGCCGGCCCGATGCGCATCTTCACCTTGCGCACGCCGCGCTCGAGCAGCGGAGCGAGCAGTTCGAAGTGAGCTGACGCGGCGCGGGATTCCAGGAAATGGCTGTTGCCCGCGTACACCTCGACATGATCACGAAGCCGCGGTGCGGGTGCGGCGCTGCGACCGTGTTGTTTGCCGGCAGCATCGGCGATGGCGATTTCCAGTGCGCTCAGCGCCTGAGCCGACGCGTAGGTCGAGCCGAGCGTGCGTGCCGTGGCCGAACGTACTGCTGCAAGGCGGGCGGGTGCCGAATCGAGGGGATGGCCGATTACCGCAGGCCCCCACACGTCGTCGACGATGCGTTCGAGCACCGTCGGGTACGAGACGCCGAAGCTGTCGCAGCTCTCGCCCCAACCGACGACGCCGTCGGTCGTCTCGACGCGGACGAAGAAGAGGGACATCCGCGCGTAGTCGGTGCTGAGTCGTGCGGGCAGCGCGGAGATGCGCGAGATGATCATGGTGACGCCTTTGAATCGAAGCGGGTGGTGACGGTGAGGGGACGGCCGCGCCGCCCCCTCACTCGCTAGTCGAGCGTGATCGACGGGTCGAGGAACTCGTTTGTATAGATGTCGTCGGGGGTGAGGTCGGCGGCGATCTCCACGCCGGTCTCGCTGAAGACTCCAGTCAGCAGTTCGGTCATCCGCTCCATCCGAGCGGGGTCGAACGAGCCGAAAACGCCGTCCGTGCCGTCGGTGACGATCCCCTCGTTCAGCATGACGCTGTGCACCTCGCTCGCCATCTCGGGGGTGATCTGGAAGAACTGGTCCATCTCGATGAGGTAGTCGGAGATGGCCTGGTTGACCGCTGTCGGGTCGTTCATGTAGTCCACCTGCGCCTGCTGCATAGCGGGAATCAGCTGGGCGAGACAGTCCGCCTGCGCCTCGACGACATCGGGCTTGGCTGACCATGCCGCGGGGTAGATGTCGTATCCGGAGTCGGCGATCAGGAAAGAATCGACCTCGCGTCCGTAGTCGGGGTAGTCGACCATGAGGCGATAGGGCTCCTGCGTGATGTAGCCCTGCATCACGACGGGCTCGCCCGCCACGAGCCGGGTCACCGAGCCGTCGAACGAGCCGTCGACCTGATCGGGGCGCACGTCGCCCTCAGCCAGCAGGTAGTCCATGTAGGTCGCGCCCTGGAAATAGAGCACAGTCGCGTCGGCGTCACCGATATCGGAGATCGAGTCGAACGAATACCGCTCGGGATCCCACAGCAGAATCTGAGGGTTCACTTGCAGCGGGGTGTAGACGGCCTGCGTCGGCTGGCTCTCGGAGAGCTTGACCGACTCGTCGGTGTCGATCATGGCGAGCATGATCGAGTCGTCTGAGTAGAGCACCGCCGTTGACTGCTGGAAGCCGATGAAGGGGCCACCGCTTCGCACCTCGATCGTGACGTTGTCATCGGCGATGGCGGGTCCGGAATACACTCCGGCGTCCGCGTCGATCGTGGCGTCGGCCGGGTCGATCATCGCATAGGCGGCGGAGTGTTCGGGCTCGGGGTACCAGTTCGTCTGCAACACGACGGTGCTCGGGCACGCGCTCAGCGCGCCGTCGCCGCCGGCCGACTCTGCCTCCGCAGCCGTCGGCGTCGAAGATGCGCAGCCCGCGAGGCTGAAGGCGGTGAGTGCGAAGACGCCGGTCGCGGCGAGGGAGATTCTGCGAATGGGCATGGGTCCTCCGGGTTCGTGAGTCGGGTGGTGCTGGTCGTGGTTGGAGCGTGGGTCAGCGGCGGTCGGGCTGATGCCAGGCGCCGACGGCGAGCTTCGAAAGCAGGCCGAAGAGCCAGAAGACGACGAGGCCGAGCGCGGAGGCGAGGATGATGGCGCCGTAGAGCATCTCGCCATCGAGCAGATTGCGATACGTGTCGATCGCCAGCCCGATTCCGGACTGCCCGCGTCGGAAGAAGAAATCGGCGACGATGGCGCCGACGACGGCCATCCCTGCAGAGATCCGCAGACCTGTGAAGATCGCGGGCAGCGCGGCCGGAAACTCGAGGCGGCGCAGCGTGGTCCACCGTGAGCTGTGGGTGATCTTGAACAGATCGCGCATCTGTGGAGACACCGACTGCAGGCCGAAGAGCGTGTTCGTGATGATCGGGAACAGGGCGATCAGGACGACGACGAGGATGCGGCTGCCGAAACCGTAGCCGAGGGCAAACGCGATCAGCGGCACGATCGCCAGAATCGGCACGCTCTGCAGTGCGACAGCGTAGGGGTACAGGGTCGTTTCGACCCACCTCGCCTGGCTCATGAGGGTCGCGGTGACGATTCCGATGACGGCCGCGATCAACAGGCCGATGAGGGCGACGCCTGCCGACACCGCGAGGGGTCGCAACAGATCCATGAGGTTGTTGCCGTCGAGGAAGGCGACGACCACGATCTCGTGGGGCATCGGCAGGATGAAACGACGGCTGGGGGAGAGCAACAGGCCGCTGATGAGGTACCAGATCGCCACGACGCCGGCGGCGAACGCGACGGGCAAGAGTACGCGTGCGGTCATCCGGCTCATGACATCGCTCCCTTCAAGACGTCCGATATCTCGCTTGAGAGGGCGGCGAACTCCGCTGAGTATCGTGTGTGCTCATCGCGTTCAGCGCCGAAGGGGACGTCGTATTCGCGGATGATGCGGCCGGGATGCGCGCCCATCACGACGACGCGTGTGCCCATGTAGATCGCCTCGGCTATCGAGTGCGTGACGAACACTCCCGTGAACCGCTCGCGTTGCCACAGAGCGCGGAGGTCGTCGTTGAGACGTTCCCGGGTGAACTCGTCTAGGGCGCCGAATGGCTCGTCGAAGAGGAAGAGCTCAGGGTCGCGTACTAGCGAGCGTGCGAGGGATGCTCGCATTCGCATACCACCGGACAGTTGATGAGGGCGGTTCTGTGAAAAATCCTGCAGTCCGACGAGTTCCAGCGTGCGAGCGACGCGTGAGGAGACCTCTCGCTGGGGCAGTCCATCGAGTTCCGCTAGGAGTGCGACGTTGCGGGCGACGGTGAGCCAAGGCAACAGAGTCGCCTCTTGGAACACATATCCGATGCGATCGGTCGACACCGTCGCGGCACCCGAGGTAGCGCTTTCGAGGCCCGATGCGAGGCGGAGAAGCGTCGATTTGCCGCAGCCGGACGGGCCGAGCAATGTGACGAACTCGCCCGGTTGGATCGTCAGATCGACCTTTGACAACGCCGTCGTTCCGTTCGGAAACCGCACGCCGACATCGCTGAATTCGACGGCCGCCGCAGTCATCTCCACCTCCAATATTGATATGAGCAATACTGACGAGAAGATGTTTCGTTGATATTTCGCGATGGTTGCCAGCCCGTTGAGATGGCTGATGGGTCAAATATGCATTTCCGAAATATTCGCTGTCGCGGCGATTGGCTGGGCCTGCGTCACAAGCACCCGCGCTGGCCATGCCCCGACGGTGCGCCAGCGGTGGCGCACGCCGCCGCCGAAGTAGAGGGTGTCTCCGGGCCCGAGCATGAAGAGTCCGTCGTCCGCCAGGTCCACTTCGAGTTGGCCCGAGATCACGTACATGAATTCTTCGCCGGTATGCTCGTAGAAGTCCTCGAACTCGGTGACCTGGGTGACAAACTCCATGGGGTACATCGCGCGAGCGCCGAACACGAGCGACTTCGCCTGCCCGTCCACTTGCGAGACCATCCGTCCCTCATTGACTCTGACGAGGCTGACCCTGCCGTTGCCGGAGTGACTGTCGTCTTCCGGATTGGCGCCGGTATCGGAGAGCAGTGCGGGCGTCGTCGTGCCCAGAGCCGCGGCTATGCGGTGGAGCGAGGGCATGCTCGGCCGGGCGCGCCCACGTTCGATCTGGCTCAGGAAGGGCTGCGAGAGCTTTGCCTTGGCGGCGAGAACCACGAGCGTCATACTCCTGCTCTTGCGCAGCGCCGCGATGCGGCCGCCGAGCTCCTCTCGCATCCGCTGGTCCGCCCCAGGGGGCTCGGCCGTCGTCATGCCACCACACTAAGAGGTCGCGCCACTAGGCGC
>DEAA01000059.1 GCA_002346545.1 Acidobacteria bacterium UBA2994 | reverse complement strand
CATGGCGATCCGGCCTATCGGATGTCGCTGCAGACCCGGGAACAGCACATCAGGAGAGAGCGCGCGACGTCGAACATTTGCACGGCGCAGGCGCTGCTCGCTAATTTGGCCGGCTTCTACGGTGTTTATCATGGCCCGGATGGTCTGCGGGGGATTGCGCGGCGAGTGCACGGGTTTGCCAGACGACTAGCCGACGGGCTCGAGGCCATGGGAGCGGCCCCGGTGCATGGCACGGTCTTCGACACGCTCAGGGTCACTCTGGCCGAGACGACGGTGGAGCGCCTCAGGCACCACGCGACCGAGGCGGGTATCCATTTTCGGTATGTTGACGCCACTGGCGTGGGCATAGCCCTCGACGAGGTCACGACCGCGGCAGACGTAGTCGAGATTCTGGAACTTTTTGCGGCGGCGCTCGGCGCCAAGGCGCCGACAGTCCTGATGGACGTGCCGGATCAGGCTCCGGAATGGTCGGACAGGGTGGAGCGGACTTCAGCGTTCATGACGCACCCGGTGTTTCACCGACACCGGTCCGAGACCCAGATGATGCGCTACCTGAAGCGTCTTGAGAGCCGGGACATCGGGCTGGACACGTCCATGATTCCGCTCGGGTCTTGCACGATGAAGCTGACCGCGGCCTCGGCGATCTTGCCGGTGACCTGGCCGGCCTACGCCGAGATGCATCCGTTCATGCCGGTGGCGCTGTCGGAAGGCTACCAGACGCTGTTTCGCGAGCTCGAGTCGTCTCTCTGTGCGATCACCGGGTTCGACGCGGTTTCGCTGCAGCCCAATTCGGGCGCGCAGGGGGAGTTTGCGGGCTTGATGGTGATCCGCGCGTACCAGCGCGACCGGGGCGATGGTCGGCGTGATGTGGTCTTGATTCCGGCGTCGGCTCACGGTACGAACCCGGCGACTGCCGCGATGGCTGGAATGCGCGTGGTTATTGTGGCGTGCGATGAGGCGGGCAACGTAGACGTAGACGATTTGAGGCGACAGGTCGAGACTCATGCCGACGCGCTCTGCGCGCTGATGGTCACGTATCCCTCGACGCATGGGGTGTTCGAGGACGCCATTCGCGAGATCTGCGCCGTCGTGCATCATCATGGTGGCCAGGTCTACATGGACGGCGCGAACATGAACGCACAGGTTGGGGTGACCAGTCCCGCCGCCATTGGCGCCGACGTGTGCCATATCAATCTGCACAAGACGTTTGCCATTCCGCACGGTGGAGGAGGGCCCGGGATGGGACCGATCGCCGTCGGGGGCCATCTTGCTCCCTACCTTCCCGGGCACGCGGTTGTGCCGGTCGGAGGGGAGCGCGCGATTCCCGCGATCGCCGCGGCTCCCTGGGGCAGTGCGAGCATTCAGCTTATTTCGCACGGATACATGCGAATGTTGGGCGCTGACGGCATGCGTCGTGCTACGGAGATCGCGATCCTCGGCGCAAATTACATCAAGGCCAGGCTCGCGCCGTACTACCCGGCGCTCTATACCCGCTCGAATGGGCGGGTGGCGCACGAGCTGATCTTTGACTTGCGAGAGTTTACGCCACACGGGATCGCGGAGATCGATGTCGCTAAACGGCTGATGGACTACGGTTTTCACGCACCGACCGTGTCGTTCCCGGTGCCTGGGACGATGATGGTGGAACCGACCGAGAGCGAGCCGCAGGAAGAACTAGACCGGTTCTGTGACGCGTTGATTGCAATTCGAGGTGAGATTCAGGCGGTGGTTGACGGCGTGGCAGATCCGGTCGACAACGTGCTCAAGAATGCTCCCCACACGGCGGCCGAGGCGGTCGGTGATCAGTGGGCACATCCCTACAGTCGAGAGCAAGCGGTATTTCCGTTGCCGTTCGTGCGGCAGCATAAGGTATGGCCGGTTGTTGGTCGGATTGATGACGCTCACGGCGACCGGAACCTGGTTTGTGCCTGTCCACCGGTCCAGGCGTACGCCGAAGCCGGCGCTTAGCCGGCGGCTGCCCGGGTCAGAGTGTTGGCGCGTTCACGGAACCGGCTCAGTAGCCGTGCGGTGACCCGGCCCGGGCGGCCCGAGCCGATGCGGACATCGCCCACCTCTACGATTGGGACCACCTCACGGGTGGTGCTGGTTAGAAACAGCTCATCGACCGACGAGAGGTCGGCTTCCCGCAGCACCTTTTCGCGAACCTCTATCCCGAGGTCGGCGCCCATCTCGAACAAGAAGTTCCGAGTCACGCCTTCGAGGAGGCCGGCGTCGAGCGGAGGGGTTACCACGATCCCATCGCGGACCGCGAACAGATTCGACTGCGCGCACTCGGTCAGCTCGCCGCGGTGGTTCAGCAGGATCGCCTCGTAAGCGTCTCGCCGGATCGCCTCCTGCATCGCCAGCACGTTGTTGAGTAGGTTGTTCGACTTGATGCTGGGGTCAACGCTGCGGGGGTGGTTCCGGAGCACGCCGGCGACGACGACGCGAACGCCGTCACGGTGGACCTTGGGAGACGGAGCCTGGTGGGGGAGCGCGATGATGACGACGGTCGGGGTCGGGCAGGCCGCCGGGTCGTAGCTCAGTGGTCCGACTCCTCGGGTCACCAGCATGCGCAGTGTGACCTCGCCCTCAACATTAACCTTGGCCATCGTGTCGCTCAGACGTCGGACGAGTTCGCCGTCGTCGGGCGGAATTGCCAGTGAGAGTCTGGCCGCGGAGGCGCGCAGGCGGTTCAGATGCGGAGGCAACAAGAACGGCATCCGGTTGTAGGTGCGGATGGTCTCGTAGACGCCGTCACCGAACAGGAAACCGTGGTCGAAGACCGACACCGTAGCGTGGGCGGCGTCGGTGATTCGTCCGTCTATGTTGACGGTGGCGGGAACTGGGTACATGAGCGTGCCGTCCGTGGTTGAGCGCGATCGCTCACCGAGCGCACCCAGCAAAGTAGCATATACCGCATCCTGCGGTCCGCTGGCCGCTAGGAGGACGGACCAGATGCGGATATTGACCGGGGCACAGATGCGGGAGGCTGAGCGTCGAGCCATCGCGGAGTTGGGGATTTCCTCGGCCGTATTGATGGAGAACGCCGGTCGGGAGGTCGTGGCGGCGATGGAAGAGCAGCTGCCCACCACGTTGGTCGGACGCAGGATCACGGTGGTGTGCGGTAAGGGGAACAACGGTGGTGATGGATTCGTCGTGGCCAGGATGCTGGCCGAGAGGGGCGGCAGAGTCACGGTCTGTGTCGCCGCGCCCCGAGACGAGGTCTCTGGCGATGCGAGAGCGTTCCTGACGGCGCTCGATGGGAGCGACGTCGCGGTCGTCGACGCACCAACACTCGACGCCTGGGAGGCGAGCCGTAGCAGATTGCTCGGTTGCGACCTCCTGGTCGACGCGCTCTTCGGTGCCGGAGTGACGAGACCGCTCGAGGGGTATCCACGGGCGATGGTGGAGGACCTCAACCTATCCGGCGTCCCGATCGTTGCGATCGACCTACCCTCCGGGCTTTCGGCCGATGAAGGAGTGCCGTTCGGCGAAGCGATCGAGGCGACCCTGACGGTAGCACTGGGGGCGGTGAAAGTTGCCCTTCTGGTGCCGCCTGCGGCTGCGCACGCTGGGGACCTGATGGTGGCCGATATTGGGATTCCCGACGCGGTGCTCGAGGCGCTTGACGGCCCAGAGTGTGCCGCTATTACGCAAGAGTGGGCGGCCTCGCAGATAAGTCCACGTCCGGACGAGGTCCATAAGGGCGATTATGGACGGGTGCTAGTGGTGGGGGGAGCGGTGGGGACGACCGGGGCGGCCGTGCTGGCAGCAATGGGCGCCCTCCGGTCGGGCGCAGGGCTGGTTACGGTGGGAATTCCTCGCGTCTGTCAGGGAGGGGTGGCCGCTCACGTACCGGACTACATGACACTCGGATTGGCCGACACCGAGGCCGGGACTGTGCACCCGGCGGCGGCGCAAGCCGTCGCTAGTACGCGAGCCGACGTGATCGCGCTGGGTCCGGGCTTGGGGCAATCCGCCGACGTTAGTGCATTCGTCGAGCAGGTCCTGGAGGTCACTGACGTACCGTTAGTGCTAGACGCGGACGGGTTGAACGCACTGGGCGACGGTTGGCTTCGGCGTCCGGTTTCCCGGCCGCTAGTGATCACTCCGCATCCGGGTGAGATGGCACGACTGATAGGAGCCTCGGTGGAGGATGTGCAGGCGGATCGACTTGGAGTGGCCAGGCGGCTGGCGGCCGATGCCGGCATCTTCGTGGTGCTCAAAGGGGCGCGGACGGTGGTGGCGACACCTTACGGTCGAGTGTGGATCAACGTGACGGGTAATCCCGGGATGGCGACGGGCGGTACCGGCGACGTGTTGACTGGTGTGATCGCGGCCTGGATAGCGCAAACCGGTGACCTGGAAACGGCTTGTGCGCTGGGGGTGTATCTTCACGGCGCCGCAGGCGATCTTGCTGCTGATGAACAGGGCGAGGTGGGCATGATCGCGAGCGATCTGTTGCTCGCGCTAGGGCCGGCGGCTGTCGGGTTAACACTGGCGTCGGAGCCGGAGAGATGAGGGCGGGGCGGCATGTGACCAGATCGGAGGCCGAGACCGAGCGCGTCGCGGCCGAGCTAGCGCGGGAGCTTGCGGCTGGGACCGTCATTCTGCTGCATGGCGAGCTTGGTGCCGGCAAGACCGCGTTCGTGCGCGGGGTAGCAAGCGGGCGAGGACTAGACCCGAACGAGGTCAGCAGTCCGACCTTCGTCGTCATACAGGAGTACGGCGACGCTAGGCTCCAGCACGTGGACCTGTACCGTCTCGGGCCTGATGAGGTCGACGACCTGGGACTCGACGAGCTCAGCGAGCAAGGGGCGGTCGTTTGCGTGGAGTGGGCGGAGCGGTGGCGCGAACCGCCGCCCGGAGCGGTGACGGTCAGGATGACGGTGGTCGGCGAAGAGGAGCGAGAACTAACCGTCTCAGGTACTCCGCAGCGGCCAGAAGTTGCGTAACGCTTAAGCGAAGCTGCCTAAACTGTAGAGCCGGTGGGGTCCTACTCAGAGCGGTAGTTCGGGGCTTCCTTGGTGATCACCACGTCGTGGACATGGCTCTCGCGCATGCCGGCGGGCGTGATACGTACCAGGCGGGCGTCTCGATGTAGGTCTGGGATGCTTCCGCATCCGCAATATCCCATGCCGGCGCGGAGGCCGCCGACTAGTTGGTGGATCATGGCACCGACCGAGCCCTTGTACGGGACCCGCCCTTCGATCCCTTCCGGAACAAGCTTCTCGCCTGCCTCGTCGGTGCTGGCGAGGTCGAATTCTTCCTGGAAATACCGGTCCCGACTCCCGGCTCGCATTGCGCCGATCGAGCCCATGCCCCGATACTCCTTGAAGCTGCGGCCCTGGTAGAGAATCATTTCGCCCGGACTCTCGTCGGTCCCAGCGAACAGACTGCCGATCATCACGGTGCTCGCTCCGACGGCCAGCGCTTTGGTGATGTCGCCGGAGTAGCGCACGCCGCCGTCGGCGATGATCGGTACGCCGTGGCGGGAGGAGGCTTTGGCGCACTCGGCCAGCGCCGAGATCATCGGCATGCCGATGCCGGCGATGATCCTGGTGGTGCAGATGGACCCTGATCCGATCCCTACCTTGACCCCGTCGACGCCAAGGTCGATAAGCGCCTCGGTACCCTCCTCGGTGGCGACGTTCCCGGCGACCAGGTCGATGCTCGGGAAGCGGTCCCGTAGCTGCCGCACTATTGTCATGACCCCGGCAGAGTGACCATGGGCGGTATCCACCACCAGCAGGTCGACGCCGGCGCCGATCAACGCCTCGGCTCGCGCCTCGGTGTCCTTGGCTATTCCCACTGCGGCGCCAACCCGCAGTCGCCCAAGTTCGTCCTTGGAGGCGGTGGGGTAGGTGATCATTTTCTGGATGTCTTTAACGGTGATCAGGCCTTTCAACATGAAGTTCTGATCGACGACCAACAGCTTCTCGACCCGGTGGGTGTGCAGGATCTGTTCGGCCTCGCTGAGTGTCGTCCCTACGGGGACGGTGATGAGGTTCTCTCGGGTCATCACGTCGCCGATCGGACGGTCGAGGTTGCCCTCGAAGCGGAGGTCGCGATTGGTCAGGATGCCAACGAGCTTGCCCTCGGTGCCGCCGTCTGCGGTGATGGGAACGCCCGATATCCGATACTTCTCCATTAACTCGAGCGCCTCGTAGATCCGGCCGGTAGGAGAGAGCGTGATCGGATTAACGATCATGCCGCTCTCGGATCGCTTGACGCGGTCGACCTCAGAGGCTTGTTCCTCGATCGAGAGGTTCTTGTGGATAATGCCTATCCCCCCGAGTTGTGCCATGGCGATGGCCAGGCGAGACTCGGTCACGGTATCCATTGCGGAGCTGATGATCGGGACGTTGAGCGAGATGTTTCTCGTTACCCGGGTCGAGATATCGACCTCGCTCGGCAGTACGGCCGAGTGCTGTGGCACCAGCAGGACATCATCGAAGGTCAGCGCGACGCTGATGTCCGTTGTCGTGAAACGAGTCGCTCTGGTTTCGGTCTGCACGCTCATCTCAGGCCCCATGACATTTCTTATATTTCTTCCCGCTGCCGCATGGACAGGGATCGTTCCGCCCCACTTTGGGGGTATCTCGACGGATAGTCTTGACCGTGGCATCGTCGCCGCCGGTGCGCGCCGGTTGAGGTGCGCGCGCCGCGGCGCCGCCGCCGGCGAAGGCTGACGCTGTGGCACCGGGGTCGTTCAGCGTGAGCGGAGCCCGAGGCCGCTGGGTGGGGCGCTGGATTTCGTCGCCTTGGCCCTGGACCACCGGGCGAAGTCGCCAGAGATAGCGGATCATCTCGGTGTCGATCCGATCCTTCATGCCCTGGAACAAGGCGAAGCTCTCGCGTTTGTATTCTACGAGAGGGTCTTTCTGTGCGTAGCTCCTGAGGCTGATCCCTTCCTTGAGGTGGTCTAGGCTGTAGAGATGGTCCTTCCACTGAGCGTCGACGATCTGGAGCATAACGTCGCGTTCGACCCGCCGTAGGACTTCGGATTCGACCGCCTGCTCTTTCTCCTCGTAGCGACTCTTGACCGCGCCCCAGAGCAGGTCGAGCATTTCATCTGGGCTCTTGTCGTCGAGCTCCATCTCATCGAGCTCTTCTGCCGACAGACCGGCGAGTTCTCCGACCGACTGTTTGAGCGCGCCAGTGTCCCACTCTTCCGGGTCTATGTCCTTGCCGCAGCTGGTTTCGACCGCATCGTCGACCAGGTCCTCGGCCAGCGTCATCAGATATTGACGGCTGTCGACCTCCTCCTCGTCGCTGAGGTGGATGTGTCCCTCGAGGAGCTCGCGACGCAGCGTATACACGTTCTCACGCTGCTTATTCATCACGTCGTCGTACTCAAGGAGGTGCTTGCGGACGGAGAAGTTCTGCGCCTCGACCTGTTTCTGGGCTCGCTCGATGGCCTTGGTAACCATCCCGGCTTCGATGGGTACGCCCTCTTCCATGCCTAACCGCTCCATCAGACCCGAGATCCGGTCGGAGCCGAAGATCCGCATCAGGTCGTCTTCGAGGGCCAAGTAGAACCGGGATGAACCTGGGTCTCCTTGGCGACCGGCGCGCCCTCGAAGCTGGTTGTCGATGCGTCGTGACTCGTGGCGCTCGGTGGCGATGATGTGTAGGCCACCCGCAGCGACCACCTCGTTGTGCTCGACCGATGTCTGGTCGGTGAACCTAGTGAAGATCTGTTCCCAGGCGTCGCGCGGCACTCGGTAAAAATGGTCCAGATGGTAGAAGTAGACGTAGTCTTCGTCGTCGACGAACTTCGCCTCTTCCTTCGGGAGCCGGTCGGCAACCTCTTCGGCCAGGGCATGTTGTCGTGCCATGAATTCGGCGTTGCCCCCGAGGAGGATATCGGTGCCACGGCCAGCCATGTTGGTGGCGATGGTGACGGTCCCCTTCTGTCCTGCCTGGGCGACGATCTCGGCCTCCTGCGCGTGGTACTTCGCGTTCAGCACGACGTGCTTGACGCCTCGGCGCTTGAGTAGTCCGGAGAGCTTTTCTGACTTTTCGATCGAAATTGTTCCGACCAGGACCGGACGCCCCTGCTGCTGCTTTTCGAGCACATCCTCGACGATGGCGTCGTACTTCTCTCGCTCGGTCTTATAGATGGTGTCTGGTTCTTCTATCCGGATCAGCTCGCGGTTCGTGGGGGCCACCATGACGTCGAGTTTGTAGATTTTGGCGAACTCCGGCGCTTCGGTGTCCGCCGTGCCCGTCATTCCAGACAGCTTGTCGTACTTGCGGAAGTAGTTCTGGAAGGTAACCGTGGCGAGTGTCTGGTTCTCACGCTCGATCTTGACCTTCTCCTTCGCCTCCACGGCCTGATGGAGTCCGTCGCTCCAGCGTCGACCAGGCATCAGGCGTCCCGTGAATTCGTCAACGATGACTACCTGGCCGTCCTTGACCATGTACTGTACGTCGCGCTTGAACAATGCGTGCGCGCGGAGCGCCTGGTTCACGTGGTGGAGCAGCGGCATGTTCGCCGGGTCATAGAGACCGCCCGGGTTCAGGCGGCCCGACAGTATCTTCTCCGCCTTAGCCATGCCGGTTTCGGTCAGGCTGACGGTCTTCGCCTTCTCGTCCTTGATGTAGTCGCCCGTCGCTTCGAGCTCCTCACGGTTCTCCGCCTTGATGTTGTCCTGTACCACCGCCCCCGGCGTGAGCTTAGGAATGACGCGGTCGACCTCGTAATACAGGTCGGTCGACTGCTCGGCGGGGCCCGAGATGATCAACGGGGTCCGCGCCTCGTCGATCAGGATGCTGTCGACCTCGTCCACGATGGCGAAGTTATGGCCACGTTGGACGAACTGCGACAGGTCGAACTTCATGTTGTCGCGAAGATAGTCGAAACCGAATTCGTTGTTGGTGCCGTAGGTGATGTCGGCCGCGTAGGCTGCCTGGCGGTCGGCGTCACGCATGTCATGCTGGATGACACCGACCGACATGCCGAGGAAGCGATAGAGTCGCCCCATCCACTCGGCGTCGCGGCGCGCCAGATAGTCGTTGACGGTGACCACGTGTACGCCTTTGCCGCTGAGCGCGTTGAGATATGCGGCAAGCGTGGCGACGAGCGTCTTGCCTTCGCCCGTTTTCATCTCAGCGATTTTGCCCTGATGGAGCACCATCCCGCCGATGAGCTGGACGTCGAAATGGCGCATCTTCAAGACCCGCCAGCCGGCCTCTCGCACTACCGGGAACGCATCGACGATTAGGTCGTCGAGGGACTCTCCATCCTGGGCTCTGACCCGGAGCTGTGCCGTCTGTTCCTGCAGTTCGTGATCGCTAAGCGCCTGAATTTCACTCTCACGGTCGTTGATGGCTGCGACCATCGGCTGCAGCTTCTTTAGATCGCGCTCGTTCTGGGTGCCGAAGACCTTCTTGAGGACGTTTTGCAGCATCACACGGTAACCGGCTGGGGGGCGGCCCGACGCCGGGAAAGAGAGGGCAGGTGACTACGGCGATGCGGTGAACAGAGGACCATCCGCAGGGTATAGCTCGATTCTAAGAAAGGGTCCAGGACGCGTCAAGAATGCTGACGCGATGGCTGGACGGCACTGTGCGGAGAGGGCTCAGTTGGCCGACTGGGACCGTGCCAGCGAGCCGAGTTGCAGCGGGTTCATGGCGCGACCATTGACGAGCACTTCGTAGTGCACGTGCGATCCGGTGGCGCGGCCCGTTGCGCCCGCGTAGCCGATCACGTCGCCCCGAGCGACGGTTTCTCCGGCGGTGGTCGCAAAGTCCGATAGGTGGCCATAGCGAGTGGTGAGACCGAATCCGTGGTCGATCCGGATCAGGTTGCCGAAGGCGCCGTTGCGCCCGGCCGACACCACGGTGCCGTCGGCGGTGGCGTAGACCGGTTGGCCATACCCGGTCGAGATGTCCACCGCGCTGTGGAAGCTGCGCTCGCCTGTGAACGGATCGATCCGATACCCAAAGCGGTCGGTGACCCGGCCATCAGACGGTAGGTTGAACGGGGTCGCGGCGGCGAGCGCCTGCTGCGCTTCGACACTCTGTTCCGCCACGACCAGCTCGGCGTCAAGCATGTTCAGCAGGTCCTGTAGGAGATTGAATGTTTCGGTGGGCGTGCTGAGTGCTACGGAGCGGAGGGGTTCGGAAGATTCAGACACACGCCCCATGGCTCGTCGGACTCTCGGATCGACAGTGGACTGGTCGCGGAGCTCTCCGAGCGCCAGCTGCAGGGCGGCGATGCGGCTCGACAGCTCCGCCGACGCTGAGCGGTAGCGGACGTTCTCGAGTTCGAGGGTGGCGTTCCTGAGCTGCAGATGCTGGATATGGGTTGCCGCCGACCAGCGGGAGTGCGCGGTCCAGCCGATCGGGACAGCCAGGATAGCGGCAAGTATAGCGACAACCGGGCGCACCGCCACCGTGAAGCGGTGGAGGGAGCCGGATAACCGGTCAGCGACGATGAAGGTATAGCGCTTTGGCAGCATGCCTCGTATGCGGGACGCCCTTAAATATCTTCGGACTCTAACATGGAAATGATGTGCAGCCCAACAGGGGCATCGCGTGGAAGCCTAAGCGGCGGGTCATGGCTGGCCGCCCCGGAGCCGAGGGAGCCGAGCCTTTAGTTCGGCGGGGGAGAGGCCCAGGCGGGCGTGGCTGGCCCTAAGCCGGTCAAGATGGACGCCGTAGAGGTGCGACGGGTCTTCCCCGAGGCCGATGAGGTTATAGGGATCGATGACCGCCTGCACCCACTTTTTAAAGGACGCGGCGTCGGCGGCGTCGCGCGCGTGCTCGATGCGCGTTCGTGCTTCGGCGAAGACAGATGGCCAGGGAGGCTGCCCAGCGCCGAGGAATCCGCGCCAGGCCGCGGCGTTGTCATTCGGTACGAGGCCAAGCCGCAGCCGCATTTCCGCATAGCTGACACAGGCGAAGTACAAAAATGTGAGCGGCCGGAACAGTGCCATGTCCCGCCTCGCGCTATAGGCCGCGGCGATCAGCGCGGCTTGCTGATCGGCCTCGTCGGCGAGCAGCGCAGCGTACCGGCCAAGTGCGGTTTCACGTTCCGGACCGCACAGCGCATCGGCTAGCCGCTCAACCCCGAGTAGGCTCCAGGCAAGACCGGTTGAAAAGAATGGATCAAAGAAGGCATAGCTGTGGGGGAGCAGCGCCCAGCCCGGTCCGGCGGCATACTGTCGCCTCCGCTGGAGCGGTCCGGCCGCCCGGAAACCCGGTCCGTAGGGTCGGGCTCGCGCGAACGCCGCGCTCAACGTTGGATAGCGGGAGAGCGTGGCCCGCCAGGTGTCTTCGGGCGAGGTGCTCGTCGGCGCATTCTCTAGGAGGAGGCCCGCGCTAAGGCGGCCGCTGTCGAACCGCAGTGCATAGATCCATCCCTCATCGAGAAGATGATGTACGGCGGCCTGGTCATCTGGATACGGGCCATCGGGCAGTGCGGCGGCGGCCTGGAACTCCGCGACGCCGTCGAGGTGCGCGTAGATCAAGTGACTCGAGAATGGCAGCGATGGGCCCCGGCCGGCGCCAAGCACCTGGGCCAGCGGTCCTCCGCCCGTGCCGTCTACCACGAACCGCGCGCCGATCGTCTCGCGACCCTTGGGCGTCTGCACGTCCACGGCCATCAGGCTCGCGCGGCGATCGATACCTATTACCTCGGCCCGGTCCTTAAAGTGGACGCCGGCGTCAATCGCACGGTCTACCAGCGCCTTGTCGACGTCGGCGCGCATCCAGTGGCAGTCGGCGACCTCGTCGTCCGGGCTGGCCGCCACGAGGAGGCGGGACTCGCTGTCGGAGCTCGAGAACGAGACGTCGGGCCGCTGCCGGTAGAAGGTGAATCCGCGCTTGAGTCCACAGCGGAGGGCTGGCAATGCCTGGCGCCAGCGCCCGTACGAGGCGAGTGCGGCGAGGTCCTCTTGGCCGTGGCGGCCGGCCAGCCGTTCAAGGCAGAGGGCGGCGAGGGGCGTCGATGACTCTCCGAGGGCGAACCGAGGATGTGTGTCTCGTTCCAGGAGGAGCACCTGACGGCCGGATAGCGCCACCAGACGGGCCAGGATCGAACCGGCGAATCCAGAGCCGACCACCACCAGGTCGACGGAGCTCACGAGGCTACCCTCTCGCACCGCGAGCACCCGACCGCCGGGTGTATCCGCCCGTCTCGGTTCATCGCGTCGAGGCGATTCCGGCGCGCAGGGAGACACACCGCGCAGGTCGACAACCGTTCCAGATCCCACAGGTCTGCCTGGACCAATCGGCCGTGGCTGTCCACCGCCGACTCGACCACGGACTCGAACCGGGCGAAGCTGGGCTGGAGCCATTTGCCCTGGGAGGACAGGCCGTCGAGTTCGGCCTGCGGACGGACCGGGATGAGAGAGACCTGTTCGGCGCCCTGCGCCACCGCGTGATCGACAGACCGGAGTGTCCAGGTGTGCTGCTCCGAGGCTGTCAGAAACGGGGCACCGACGAGTACGAATGCTCTGAGACCGATCCGGTGCCGCCGGAGGGTTTCCGCGGCGCGGTCGAAGTCGGCGAGTGTCATGCCCTTGTTCAGGCGCTCCAGTGTTTCCGGATGCGCGGTCTCCAGGCCGAGCGCGACCTGCAGTCTCCCGGCAAGGCGATCGGCAAAGGCGAAGCATCGGTCGCCAATGAGGCACGGGTGACATTCCACGACCACTTCAGCGAACCGGTGGAGGCGTTCAACGATGTCCCGGTCCTCGGCGGCTGGGATTGCACGCTCGTCGAAGAAGTTGCTGGCGTTGTAGAGCTTGATGCGATCCCGGTGAACGATGCGGGACAGCGCCCAGTCCAACTGTCCGGTGATCGCCCCGGGAGGCGTTGGGCCACCGATGGTGTATTGCCCGAGGTCGCAGAACACACAGGCGAAGGGGCACCGAGCACCGACAAGAAAGACGGTGCTGGCTTGACAGCGTGTCCCGGCGGGGCTGTGCTCCCACTCGTGAACAAGTCGCACCGGAGGTCTTGGCCGGACCGGCCCTGGTGGGTCAGTCATGCCGGATTAGATGGAGCGTGCGCCGGTGGGGGCTCCCCAAAGCGTCTGGAAGTGGGCGCGATAGCGCTCTTCGGGTACCGAGAATCTCGAGGTAAAGGTCGATGGCGTCGCGGCGCCGTGCTGAAAGCGTCGTTTGGGGTAAATGGGCATGGAACGCCCGTAGCGATGCTCGAGTCCGCGCCTGACGATCTCGCCCTTCAGGGCGTAGAGCCGCGCGGTCGATCCTTTGGTCAGCGCGTCGAACGGGATGGCTTCTGCCACTCGCACGAGACCAGGGCGCGTGAAGGGGCTGAAGCCGAGAAAGCCAAGGCGGCGGGCTGGCGCGCGGCCCCTGACGCAGGCGCGCGAGAGACCGCCGGAGTAGGTCAGGGAGTGCTTGAGCGCGTCGACGCCCCACCCTTCCTGGTAGAGCATCGAGTTCGATACGACGCTGCGGATCGTCAACTCGTTGTCTTCTTCGAGAGGGTAGTCCTTAAGGTTTTCGTCACCGCCGTCGCCGTCAACGATGAGACGCCAGTGGGGGTAGCGGGCGCGGATGCCACCGAGCAGCGCCAGCATCATGGTGGCGCATTCGACGTCCAGTGGTTTGTAGTCCTCAATCACCTCCACCGCCTCGAGGGGATCCAGCGCGTTACTTGGAGCGTCCACCGGCTCGTGCAGGAATCCGAGCTCGAGGTGCGCGAGCGCACGACGTGCCTGTTCCAGGTCGGAACCTTGGCCGTCGACGGCCAGCGTGAAGGCTTTGAGTCGCGCGGCGCTGTCGCCCCGGTCAATCAAGGCGCGGTACAGCGTTACAAGCACGGCCGTGCTGTCGATGCCGCCAGAAAAGAGGACGCCGAGTGGCGCCTTAGGGTCTTGCGCGTCCAGCCAGGTCGTGACTTCGCCAGTCAGTGCCTCGATATAGGCATCGCCGATCTGATCGAGGTCGGGAGCGAGCGTGGCCCGGGGTGGAGCAAAGAACCGGCGCTGCTGTGGGTTCGGGTCAGGGCAGCCGATCAGTCGGAGCGCGGTCACGTGATGTGCCGGTACCATCCGGGTGTAGGTTGGATGGAACTGGTCGCCGTACCCCAGACGCTGTAATTGGTCGGCGATTTCGTCGATTCGCTCCGCGACGATGAGCAACGGGCCGGCGACCTCTTTTGCGAGGAAGTAGCGCATTGGTCGGTCGAGGCTCCGCGCCATGAGCACCTGTTCGCGGTCCCTGACCGTCAGCGCAAACGAGCCCTGGATCCCGAGCATGCCGTCAGGAGAGCCGCGTAACCGGTCGCGGGCATCGGCGATCGCCATGTTCTGAATCAGTTGCTCGGAATCGTCGATGAGGTCGATGACTCGATGAATCTGGCGGTCCATGGGACTGTCTCCTGTTCGTCGCATTATACGAGCCGGGCCAGACCTTGACCCGTCGACCCGAGGCCGCGGCCTGTATCGAGATAGGTCTAGCCGCAGTTTCTTGCGCGCTCCTCGTGGGGCGCGGCGGCTACAGACGGACGAGGAACTTTTGGCTGCCGTCGAGGACTAAGGTGCGGTGCTGGTTGTGCACAGTGGCGCGGAGGGTGACGACGCCCGTCGTGCGCTGTCGAACTAGATCGGTAATCGTGAGCTCGGGATAAAGCGTGTCGCCCAGATAGACCGGAGCGAGAAAACGGGAGGACTGTTCGAGGAAGCCCATGAGCCGCTGGCCCATCACGTGGGGAAAGAGCCCGGCGCCGGGAGCGGTGGCCGAGAGCACCTGAAAACCATGTGCGATCGGCGCGGAATACCCTTGAGAGCGGCAATACTCGGCGTCGTAGTGCACCGGATGATTGTCGGCCGAGACGACCTGGAACGCGGCGAATTGGCCGTCGGTCACCGTGCGGCTCGGGATCGGAAATTGCTCGCCGATCGCCAACTCGTCGAAGGTGCGGGTCGGGACTAGGCGATGCGCGGTGGGGTCGAAGTCGGCCACGCGTCGGTTCGGTGCTAGCGAGGAGTTGATGCGTGAACGAACACCCGCTGCGCCTCCCCGAGATCGCGGGCGGCCGGAGTGATGATCGTTGCCGCGCTGACGAGAATTTGCCGGTTCTCCCGTAGCGCCTGGCGGACATCGTCCTCGCAGACGAAGTCCATTGGCGTAGCGGCTGGAGGAAGGGGGGCGGCCGAGGTGGGTGCCGTCGGCGGCGCCGCGGGTGGCAGCGTGGGCGCCTGGTCCTCCAGTGGCGCGGGCGTAGTGCTGGCGATGCCGCGCGAGGCGAGAAACAACTCGATGCGTTCGTTCAGAACCGCCGGGTCCACGCCGTGGGTTACTGGTCGGTCCGGCGCCTGTTGCAGGGGGAGCGCGGGGCCGCCGGCGACGGTTGCACTCGGTCGCGGCGCCGACCGAGTCTCGTATGCGAGCCGCTTGACGTTCAGTAGGTGCCTGGGCGTGACGTTGTCGGACGTTATATTGCCCCCCCAGCCGCCGCAGCCGAGTGTCATCGACGGATCAAGGCCGGTGGTCATGCCGATTGCCCCGAGGGTCGTCGGGCTGTTCACCACGATCCTGAAAGCGGGCTCTTGGAGACCGAACTCCAGGATGATCCGCTCGTCGCCCGAGTGAATCGACATGGTGTGACCCATGCCGCCGTAGGCCAGAATCTCCTTGCAGCGCGCACCGGCGGCTCGCCAATCCGAGACCTCGTAGAAGGAGAGCACCGGGCAGAGCTTCTCCATCGATAGCGGGTGGTCGCGGCCCACGCCCGTCAGCGTGGCGATGAGCACCCGTGTGTCCCCGGTGATCTCGATTCCGACGCGGGCGGCGATCTCGATAGCCGACTTACCGACTAGTTCCGGATTCGGCAGTCGCTGCGGTGTCACGAGCACCTCGGCCAGCTTGGCCGCTTCCAGTGGGTTGAGGAAACGCCCGCCTTGTTTCTCGAACGCCCGCCGAACGTCGCCAGCGACCGCCTCATCTACGACTACGGAGTTTTCCGATGAGCAGAGGACACCATTATCGAAGGTCTTCCCGGTGATGATGTCCGCGACGGCTTTGGGAACGTCTGCGGTGCGTTCGATGTAGGCCGGCGCGTTGCCCGGACCGACGCCATAGGCTGGTTTGCCCGCGCTGTAGGCGGCGCGGACCAGTCCGAGACCGCCCGTGGCCAGAATCAAGGCCACTTCGCGGCTCCGCATCAGTTCCAGCGTGCCTTCCTGCGTGATGGTGGTCATGCAGTTAACTGCGCCCTCAGGCGCTCCCACCGAGAGAGCGGCACGGGTGAGCACGTCGGCAACCCGGATGATCGAGCGGGCGGCCGATGGGTGGGGACTGAGGACGACGGCACACCGCGCCTTCAGGCAGACCAGGATCTTATAGATCGCCGTAGATGTCGGGTTTGTAGAGGGAACGATCGCCGCTACAACCCCGAACGGTTCAGCGATCTCGATGATCCGTTCGGATTCGCGCCGGTTGATCACGCCGACAGTTCGCATCGGCTGGATAAAGTTGTAGATGGTCTCGGCGGCGAAGCGGTTCTTCTTGATCTTGTCCGCCTCGTTGCCGTAGCCGGTCTCGTCGACGGCGAGACGGGCGAACGCCTTGACCTCACGCTGCGCCGCCGCGGCGACGGCATCGACGATCGTGTCGACCTGTTCCTGGCTAAGGTCGGCTAGCCGGGTCTGGGCGGCTCGCGCCCGTCGCGCGAGCTCTCTGGCTTCGCGGATGGAGTCGAGGTCGCGGTCGGGGAAAGCGGCGGCGTCGGCCATGGTTCTCGACGAAGCCGATCAGCGTCGGGTGGAACCTAGGTGTCTACTTGGGCTGCGGCAGGATCTTCTCGACCTCGCCGTGGGGACGCGGGATGACGTGTACGGAGACGAGCTCGCCGACCCGTCGGGCGGCGGCGGCGCCGGCGTCGGTCGAGGCCTTGACCGCGCCCACGTCGCCGCGCACGAACACGGTTACGTAGCCGGCGCCGATGTATTCCTTGCCGATCAGCACAACGTTGGCCGCCTTCACCATCGCGTCGGCCGCCTCGATTGAGCCGACCAGCCCCTTCGTCTCCACCATTCCGAGCGCTTCGAGCGACATAACCCTTCTCCGAAGTGTGCCGATATGACCGCACTAGCGGCCGCGGCACGGGGCGGCCGGGGCTACGTGGCCGTGGTCCCGTCCTCGGGTACACCGCGGGCACGAAAGCGCCGGAAATGTAACATATTGCAGGAGATGCGGCAACTTGCGGGCGCCGCCGAAAGAGAGCTACAATCCGCCGTCGTACGATGGTGTTGCGAATCACGCGTTCCCCACGCTCGATCTTCCTCTGTGTGTCGGCCTTTTTGTCGCTCGTGACGGGGCTGTCGGCTTGCGGCCTGGCCGATACGGCACCCCCGATCGGGACCGCCGCCGTGGCATTAGGTCGCGATCGGGTGCCGCTCGGTGGGCCGCTCGAGATGACCTATCGGTTCACGCTCGCGCCGTCCGCGCCGGCGCTCGAGGACGACTACCGCGTCTTTGTACACTTCCTCGATGCAGACGGGGCCGTGATGTTCTCGGACGACCACGATCCTCCAGAGCCGCTGTCGAGCTGGACGGCCGGGAGAGAGATCACCTACCGGCGTCGCTTTTTCACGCCGGTGTACCCCTACATCGGTGAGGCCACTGTCGCGCTCGGGCTTTACTCACCGGCGCAGGGCGATCGTCTGCCGCTCGGCGGTGACCACCTAGGTCAGCGTGCGTATCAGGTGGGGACCTTCGAGATGGCTCCGCAATCGGAAAGCGGATTCTTGTTCTTTGAGGACGGGTGGCACGACGTGGAGTCGATGCCTGAAAACTCGGAACGCGAGTGGCGATGGACGATGGGGCGCTCGACTATCTCGTTCCGTAATCCGCGAACAGACTCCACGCTCTATCTTGAGGTCGACGGGCGTCCGGAACTTCTCGACGATCCACAGTTGGTCACGCTGGCCATTGGCGAGACCGAGATTGCGAGCTTCGAGATGGTACCGGACGCGAGTTTTCACGAGCTCCCTGTGTCGGCCGCGACGATGGGCGAGGACGACACGGTGACGCTGGTGTTGACGGTGGACCCTGCGTTCGTGCCGTCTGATATCACCGATGGCGCCAACGCCGACAATCGTGAGCTGGGGATTCAGGTCTTCTACGCTTTCCTTGAGATAGATTAGGTCATTCAACAGAAGATGTGGAAAACCGGTCAGAACCGGTCCAGTTCACCCCGGCCCTTCGTCCTGCCGATAAGAGTAGAGGTATGGCTCAGGGCGGTAGTCGAAGCGTTAAGAATTGGGTCTGCGGTACGACTTTGGTCGCATTGGTCGGCCTTCGGACGACATGCTACGCTGATCGGATGTGGAGCGCGACGCGCGTCCTTGCCTTGGCGCTGCTGGCGGTTCTGCTGGTCGTCCGGCCGGCCGTGGCCCCCGCCTCGGCCGAACTGGTGCTGCTGACTACCGGGCACACGCTTTCGGTAGCCGGGCACGAGTTTCAGGGGGACAGAGTGGTGCTGTATCTGCCCAATGGCGGCCAGATCTCGGCGGCACGCTCACTTGTGGTTAAGATCGAGGCTGACCCCGCGCCGCCCACGCCTTCACCACCACCGGTGGCAGAGGCTGAGGCCGTGGCGAAGCCGGTTCTCG
Source organism: Acidobacteria bacterium UBA2994 (assembly GCA_002346545.1). GTDB lineage: Bacteria > Acidobacteriota > Vicinamibacteria > Vicinamibacterales > UBA8438 > UBA2994. The sequence continues at coordinate 25,123 of DEAA01000059.1, read as the reverse complement.
CATCGCTCCCCTATGCCGAAATCATCGACACCATTTCGGTGCGGCACGGAGTGGACCCGACACTGGTCGCCGCGCTCATTGAGGTGGAATCGTCCTATCGGCCTGACGCTCGGTCACCGAAGGGAGCAATGGGCTTGATGCAGCTGATGCCGGCCACTGCCCGCCAGTACTCGGTGAGCGATCCCTATGACCCTAGGGCGAACATTGAGGCTGGCACCAAGCATCTGCGGTCGCTGTTGGATCGGTACGACGTTACGGGCGCCCTAGCGGCCTACAACGCCGGAGAAGGAACCGTCAGGAGGTTCGGCGGTGTTCCGCCCTATCCCGAAACGCGTCGCTACGTCGAGAAGATCCTGAGCATCGTCGACGCGGCCGGGGAGTAGGCCAGGTCCTAGCTAAGGGCCATCCGTTCCGGCACACTACAACCTCGGTGCCCCCCAAAGCGGTCATCGGAGCCCAAGGTATAATTCTCATTAGGTGGAGCGCCGATAATTGCATATTTGACAAGGGGTTGTACCGCCATTCCTTAACTTGTAACGCCAGTCTTTAATTTGCGACTCGGCGGGTCACCCCGGATCGCGCTGGAAAGCATGGAGTTTCGCTGCAGGCTTGGCACCGAGACCGGAGAGGTTGTTGAGGAGGTGTTCGTCTCGGAAAGCGAGGCGCAGCTTCGTCAGGAACTGGAAGCGAAGGGGATGTACATCCTTTCGCTACAGCGGCGCGGCGGTTTCAGTGTTCCCGTGCTCTCGTGGGAGAGACACCGGCGGATCAAGACACGGGAGTTTCTGGTCTTCAATCAGGAACTGGCAACTCTACTCAAGGCCGGTCTGCCCCTGGTCCAGTCGCTGGACATCCTGCGCCAGCGGGTCGACGATCCTGGATTCAAGCGAACTCTAAATGACGTGCACGATCGCGTCCGCGCGGGGGCGGCGCTGTCGGAGGCGTTTGAGGCGCAGGGTGAGGCGATCCCGGGCGTCTACACGGCCTCGCTCATGGCTGGGGAGAAGAGCGGAGGACTTGAGGAGGTCATTCGCAGGTACATCGACCACGTGAAGGTTGTTAGCGCGGTCAAGCGGAAGACGCTCTCGGCGCTCGTCTATCCGGCGATCCTGCTTTGTCTTGCCCTGATCGTCGTCGCGATCATAGTCCTGCGTGTGGTCCCAGAGTTCGAGGGATTCTACCTGAGTTTCGAGGCGGAGCTTCCGATTATGACCCGTCTGATCGTAGCTGTCTCCGCGTTCTTCCGGGCCTATTTCTTGGTGGTATTTCTGGGTGTGATCGGTGTGGTGGGAGGCACTTGGTACTGGTTCAAGCAGTCGGGCCGGGCGACGGGGTTAGACCGTCTGATCTTGCGGGTGCCGGCGGTCGGAAAGATCGCGGCGCGCTTCGCAACCTCTCAGCTGGCGCGGACTTTGGCCACGTTGCTGGGAGGCGGCATTCCGTTGGTCAATGCCATCGATGTCGCGTCACGCTCGCTCGGTAACCGCTTTTTCGCCGATCAGCTCACACTGGTGGGGCAGCGGGTCCGGGAGGGTGAGGCGTTGGCGTCGGCGCTGGCTGAACGGAAGGTCTTCCCCGAAGTTGCCATCAAGATGGTCGAGGTCGGAGAATCGACTGGCTCGCTCCGCGAGATGCTGATCAGCGTGGCCGACTTTTTCGACGAGGAGATCGACACTCAGCTCGGGCGTTTCGTGACGATCATTGAGCCGGCGTTGCTCGTGGTGATGGGAGTCGTCATCGCCGGCCTCCTCATTGCTCTTTATATGCCGTTGTTGCAGATGGGATCGGTGCTCGCATGACAGACGAGACACAGGCCGAGATCGAGCCCGGGACCACCGAGGAGCTGTACATCGGCGGTGAACCGGAGGCCGTCGATCATGTCGCAGAGTTGGCACGAGGCCAGCAGCTGGCCGAGCGGTATCGGCTAGAGTTCGTCGACATGGAGAAGTTCCGCATCGACGCGGAGCTGTTCAGGTCGATCCCAGCCGATTTGATGCTGCGCTACGGGTTCGTGCCGCACCGGAAGGACGGGCAGACCCTAGTCATCGTGGTGTCGGATCCAACCGATCTGCCTATGATCGACGAGCTGGCGCTGTTGCTCGGGATGCCGATCCGGGTCACAGTGGGCACGTCCTCGGCCATCGAGTCGATTCTCAAGAAGAGCGAAGGCTCGCAGCGCGTTCTCGATGAGGCGCAAGAGAGCTTCGAGCTCCAGATTCTGCAGGAGGATGAAGCGGGCGAGGAGCACCTGACGGTCGAGCGGCTAACCAGCGACATTAGTCCAGTGATTCGCCTCGTGGATTCGATGATCTATACGGCCTTGCAACGGAGGGCCAGTGATATTCACATAGAGACGCAGGACGATGCGGTCTACGTCAAGTATCGGATTGACGGCACGTTGCAGTCGGCCATGCGGCCGGTCGACAAGCACTTCCACAGTGCGATTCTCTCCCGCGTCAAGGTCATGGCCGAGCTCGACATCGCCGAGAAACGGGTGCCGCAAGATGGACGCTTCAAGGTCAAGGTGCCAGGGAAGACCATCGACTTTCGTGTCTCGGTCATGCCAACCGTCCATGGCGAGGACTCGGTCATCCGAATCCTGGACAAAGAGACGATCAGCGAGCAGTTCCGGGAATTGAACCTGGACATCCTCGGATTCGCTGAGTCTGAGCTGAAACGGTTCAGGCGCGCCATCATGGAGCCGTACGGGATGGTGCTGGTGACCGGGCCGACCGGGAGTGGCAAGACCACGACCTTGTATGCGGCGCTGTCAGAGATTCACTCGCCGGAAGACAAGATCGTCACGATTGAGGATCCGGTTGAGTATCAGCTGCATGGGATTACTCAGATTCCGATCAACGAGCGAAAGGGACTGACCTTCGCCCGGGGCCTGCGGTCGATTTTGCGTCACGACCCAGACAAGATCATGGTGGGGGAGATTCGTGACTCGGAAACCGCCCAGATCGCGATTCAGTCCGCGCTGACCGGACACTTGGTCTTTACGACCGTCCACGCAAACAACGTGCTCGACGTGCTGGGGCGGTTCCTGAACATGGGTGTGGAGGCGTATCAGTTCGTTTCGTCACTGAATTGCGTCATGGCGCAACGCCTGGTCCGCATGATCTGCACCGAGTGCCGCCGGCCGACGACGGTTAGCGAGCAGCAGCTCGAAGAGTCGGGGTTGGATACTGCTCTGGCGACCACCCATCAATTCTATGAGGGGACCGGATGTATCGAGTGCGGCGGCACCGGTTACCGGGGGCGCACGGCGCTCTGTGAGCTGCTCGACCTGACCGACGAACTCAGGGAGATGATTCTAGCCAAGGCTCCGGCCTCTGAGGTCAAGCAGGCGATTCGGGCCGACGGTATGCGCTTCCTGCGCGACTCGGCGGTCGAGAAGCTTCTGTCGGGGTTCACCACCATTCGCGAGATCAACAAGGTTACCTTCGTCAAGTGACCTCCTCTAAGGAAGGATCATGGCCAGAGGTGCATGGCTTCGCCGTCTACTTGCTCCGGGTCCAGCCGGGGTCAGCCTGCAGATTGCCACCGACCGGGTGACCGGGGTTGCGCTGGGACGGGGCGCGCGAGAGGTCACTGCAGTGTCCACGGCGCCGTTGCCCGAGGGTGCCCTGATAGCGTCGGCGAATGCCTCAAATCTCGGAGACCGCGCGGCCGTCGAAGCGGCGGTGCGTAACGTGCTCGAGGCGCTGCCTGGGTCGCCGAACCGCCTGGCGCTGGTGGTGCCGGACAGCGCGGCGAAGGTGTCGCTGACCAGCTTCGAGCAGATTCCGAGCCGGAGCGCAGACTTGAAGGAACTCGTTCGATGGCAGGCGCGCAAGACCGCGCCCTTTCGGGTGGAGGATGCGCAGGTAACGTACTCTCAGGGACGCGCGCTCGAAGGCGGCGGAAGGGAGTACGTGGTGTCGTTGATGCGCCGCGACATAGTCGAGGAATACGAGTCGGTCTGCTCCGCTGCTGGAGTGCACGCCGGGGTTGTGGATCTCTCGAGCTTCAGCCTGATCAATGGCGTCCTAGCCGGCCGGACGATGAGCGAAGGGGACTGGCTGCTGGTCCACGTGGCTCACAGCTACAGCACCATTGCCGTGGTCCGACATGGCCAGTTGATCCTGTTCCGGAACCGCTCCTTCGAGGGAGACGGCAACCTCGTGGATCTGGTACACCAGACCACGATGTACCACGAGGATCGTCTTGGCGGCGCCGGTTTCTCGCGTGTGCTGCTAGTGGTCGGCCTGGTCGAGACAAGCCCGGAGGAGGCCGACGTTCTGCGCGTCACGCTCGAAAGCCGGTTAGGCGTATCGGTCCAGGCCATCGGTGCGGAGCTGGCGCTTTCGGGCGCCGGGGCCGAGGGTGTTTCGCCCGATCTGCTAGCCGCGCCGGTGGGACTCCTGTTGCGGGAGCGCTCGTCGACCGAAACAGCAGCATAGGTCCCATGCTTCGTACCAATCTCGCCACGCGTCCCTTCTACAACGAGCGCGCCGTGTATCTGGGTCTCGGCCTGGTGGCAGTGCTAGGCCTGGCCGTGCTGGGATTGGAGATCGTCGAGATCACGGACCTGTCCCGACGGAATACCGAGCTCGTCTCTCGCGCCGAGACGGCCGAGGCTGAGACCGCCCAGCTCAGCACCCAGACAGCCCAGATTGAACAGGCGGTGAAGCCGGAAGCGCTTAAGCAGGTGGCGGCTGCCGCCCGGGAGGCCAACGCTTTGATCGATCAGCGAGTGTTCTCCTGGACCGATTTCTTCAACCGTATCGAGACCACGCTTCCCCCAGACGTCATGCTGACGCAAGTGCAACCGGATATATCGCCGGAGCGGATCGAGGTCACCATGGGGGTGCTGGGGCGCCGGCTCGACGACATCAGCGGCTTCATCGACAAGCTTGAGGCTTCGGGCGATTTTACCGGAGTGCTGAACCGGCAGGCGGAACTGACAGAGGACGGGATGTATCGGGCCGTGCTTCGAGGCCGTTATCTGCAGACGCCGGCGCTTGGACTGGTCGGGGAGGAGGCGGACTCCGAGGAGAACGACGCTTCTCTGGAGACAGACGAATCGGTCGATGCGACAGATGAGGCGATTCCGACTGCGGAGGCAGCCGCGGCCGATGAGGAGCCGAGATGACGCTGCTCAACCGGATCCTGGCTGAAAAGCGAACATTTGTCACCGTGGTGGGTGCGATCTTAGTGGTAGATGTAGTCCTCTATGCCTTCGCGATCAACCCATGGTTGGCCAAGGTGTCTCAATCTGAGGCACGTATGGCCACCGCGGACGCACAGATAGAGCAGGTGCGGACCGCGTTTAGTGAAGCGACAACGGCAATAAACAACAAGTCATTGGCTGACAATGAGTTGGAGAGATTTTATCAAGAGGTTATCCCTAGGGATCTGGCAGGCGCGCGGCTAATCCTTTCGCCATTTCTCGATCGGCTCGCTGAAGAGAGTGATCTTGTGCTGGAGCGTTCGAGCAGTGTGCCCGAAAAGGAGAGGGAGAGCCTGCTTGCGCAGCTTCGTACGACGATGATGCTGGCCGGCGAGTACGAAGACATACGACGGTTTATCTATGCGGTGGAAACGGCGCCGGAGTTCATCCTGATCGAGGAGGTCATCCTCAGCAAGGGAGATGAGGTCGAAGAAGCCCTTACTCTGACCCTGGGGTTGTCCACCTATTACTGGGCTGGACTGGATGCAGAGTCGTAAACAGAGAACGGGCGCTCTCTGGAGCTTAGCGTTGGCAAGCCTGGCCATGGCCGGATGTGGGGCGTCCGAGGCAGGAGACTCGAGCGGAGGGATGGCGCTGCCGCCAGTGACTCCGACTGTCCTGGTGGGCGCGCTTCCTGCCGGGGATCAGGGGCGAAACGATGTGGTTTTCCTGCAGTAGGTCGATGGGGCGGCCGGTCGGATAGACATCTTGGCGACCCGCGCCAGCGACCAGGCAGGCGCGGCCGGAGCGGGTCTGCTTGCGGCGGTGCTTTTCGATGCGGTGGGGCCGGGGTCGGTTACACTCGATCTGAGTGGCACCGAGATGACCCCGGGTGGGGCGCCAATCGCGCTTACGTTCTCCCCGGTCACGGTGACCGTCCAATGAGTCGCCCATGCCCGACCGGACCTCTGCGTCCCTGTTAAAGCGGCTGCGGTCCTCGCGCGGCTACAGTTTTGTGGAACTCCTCGTCGTCAGCGCCATCCTGCTGGTGCTGGCTTCGGCCGTGCTGCCATTGAGTCAGGTCACTATGCAGCGGCAGCGCGAGGCTGAGCTGCGAAGGTCTTTGCGCGAGATGCGTACGGCGATCGACAGATACAAGGACGCCGTCGATTTGGGCATGATCGGAGGAACGGACGTGCGAGCTGGGAGCGAGGGGTATCCGCCAGACCTGGAGACATTGGTCGAAGGAGTGGAGGTTACCAACGACGCGACTGGACGCAAGCTGAAGTTTCTCCGTCGTATTCCGTTCGACCCGATCACCAAGAGCCAGGAATGGGGGTTGCGGGCTTATCAGGACGACCCTGGCGCGACAAGTTGGAGTGGCGACAACGTCTACGACGTGTATACCAGGTCACGGGCGAGTGCCCTTGACGGAACGAACTATAACGAATGGTGAGACAAAGGAACGGTGGGCATCGTCCGGTCTGCAACTGGCGTGATCTGCGCCGTACCGACGGATGGACCCTCGCTGAGATGCTCATCGTCATCTCACTGGTTGTGATCATGGCCGGGATCGCCGTGGTTAGCTACGGCACCGCGGTACGACGTTCGCGTGAGGCGGTCCTGAAGGAAGACCTGTTCAGGATGCGCGACGCGATCGACCAGCACTACGCCGATCGGAACGAGTACCCTGGCTCGTTGGACATGTTGGTAGACGGGGGCTATCTGCGTTCGATTCCGATTGACCCGTTCACCGACTCGAACGCGACCTGGACGCCGGTGCTGGCCGAACTTGATCCGACGAACCCGCTATCTCAAGGGATTTTCGACGTTCGTAGTGGTGCCCAGAGCCAGGCACTGGACGGTTCGAACTATGCGGAGTGGTAGGCCGTAGCGGGCTCCTAATTTGGAGGGACCGTGCCGCCCGGCGAGGTGCCGCGTGAAGTGCCTGGCTGGTTGTCTCCAGGCCGACCGCGCAGTCCGCCCTGACTATCCGCACCGCCGGGTCCACGACGGTCTCCGAAGCCTCCGCTCGGATTCTCGACGCCGTCGAACGGGTCGCCAATAACTGGGTTCCTCTGCGACGGGCCGGGTAATGCGCCAGCCGCCGCCTGGCCGGGGTCAGTGACCTGCGGCATGTAGACAAACAGCCAGTCTTCGTACTTGTTCCGGCCGTTGTAGAGCGCCATGGAGTCTCCGGTGGCGGTGGTCGCGACCCCGATGATCCCGTCTCCGTTCTCCAGGCCTCGCCCCGCTTCGGTCATCGGCGCCCTCTCGCTGCGTGGGTTCGCCGGTCTCTGCTGAACCCGGGTCACTCCAGGCTGCTGGATGTTTACCCCGGGTATGACCTCCTGCACCTCACCGACGGCCGCGGTGACCGAGGTCGGATCGAGCAGTTGGAAGTCCGAGCCGGTCATCGGGTCGAGGTAGGCACGACGGAGAAACCGCTGTTCGACCAGCATCTCGACGCCGGTGGGGTAGGCGCCGGGGAACTGACGTTGGTAGAGCTCGATGGCGCGCATGTACTGCTCGCCCCGGAATATGAGTTCCGCCTCTTTCTCACGTTGGACGTAGGTGCTCCAAGAGGGCAGGAGCATTGACATGGTGATCCCCATGATGGCGATCGCCACCAGCATGCCAGCCATCGCGTAGCCCCGCTCGCTCGCTAACTGCCGCTGTTGTTGCTCGGGAGCCATGCCGGTCGTATCGATGTTAGAACCGATGGTACCACGCACGCACACGTCCGTTCGTCGGTGGTTGATCCTGAAAGCCTTAGGGCCTCGGCCCTCCTGGTGCTTGGCTTCTGCCAGAAGGTGCCGCTGTTGGCGCCGACCCAGTCGGTGATTACCGTCGTATCCAGCCGGAGCATTCTGCCCATCAACGGCAACGCCGAGCTTACGGCGATCGTGATCGAAGAGAGCGGAACGCCGGCCCACAACGGGACCCTAGTGACGCTTACGTCGACCCTGGGCACGCTCGACCCGACCGAGGCCGTCACCGGCAACGGCCAAGCCAAGGTCACGCTGCGCGCTGGTATCCAGTCTGGGACGGCTGAGATTTTGGCGTTCAGCGGGAGCGCGCGGACCGAAGCACCCATCACTGCGCTGATCGGAGGTGCGGCGGCCGATGGGATGCGGTGACGGCGAACCCGGCCGTTTTGTCAGCGACGGGAGGTGCGGTCGAGATCTCCGCGGCAGTTTCGGATGCGAGCGGTAATCGACTCAATGGCGTGCCCGTGTCGTTCTCGGCAATGTCGGGCAGCCTGGGGACCACTTGGGCGACGACCGATGTTAACGGCATCGCGACGACGACCCTGACGACGAGCGTTAGTGCAACCGTGACTGCGACCGTGAGCGGCACCATTACGGGCACAGTGGCTGTGACGGTCAATCCGGCGCCCTCGATTTCGATCACGCAGACGACGGCCTCGCTGGTGGCCGGAGGCACCACGACGTTCAGCGTCGTGACCGGTGTCGAGGCAGGCGGGGCGCCGATTGCGACCGTTTCGGTGGACTTTGGGGATGGTTCTCCGTTGGCGGCATTGGGCAGTGTGACTGGGACAGCATCGGTCTCGCACGTTTACGGGGTAGCCGGAACCTACCAGGTCGTGGCGACGGTCGTCGATACAACCGGACAGGGTGTCACGGCGTCTGCCGTGGTTCGGGTGACGCCGGCCGTGCCGTTCAACGTGACCCTGAGCGCCAGTCAGGCGCAGGCGACGGTCAACGAAGCCGTGACCTTCACGGCCAATACGGGCACGACGACGGTGCCGATCCAGCACTTCGACTGGACGTTTGGGGATGGCACGTCGATTCGGACGAACGGCAACAGCACGAGCCATGTCTACACCACGGCCGGGAATCGTACGGTGACCGTCACTGCGAGCAATACCGATGGCACGACCGGAATGGCGGAGATCACGCTGGTCGTGGCGCCCAGCGTCTTCTCGGTAAACCTGACATTCAGTCCGAGTTCCCCGAAGGCAGGTTCTACAGTGACATTCACGGCGACGGTGTCACCGTCGACGACCGTAGTCTCTCGCATGACTCGGACTTCGACGACGGCTTTACGACTACTGGCAGTGCGAATTCGGTGCCGCACACCTACAACTGGACCACCAGCGAGACGAGCAAGACCTTCACTGTGGAGGTGACGGCGTTCAGGGCTCTCGATGGAGCAAGTACGGCGACACAGGTCACCGTAACCGTCGACAAGTAGACGCTTGCGCCTACCGGGTCGGCGAGCCCCACCCTCTCGCTGTCAACCGACGGTAGAGCCACATCCCACTCAGCAAGCTAGTGCCCAGCATCGGCAATGCGAGGATAGTGTCGTTGAGAAGAAGGGTGCCTGCCCCGAACAAGACGCCGTAGATCATCGCGACGCCGGTCACCCAGTCGAGTAGCTGTCCGGTTATCGGGCCCGGGGCCGGGGCGCCGACTCGCCTGGCAAGAAAGGTCCAGCCGGGGCCCGGCGGCCGTGCCCGGCGGTAGAACGTTTCCAGTGTGTCGTCTGTTTCTGGCGCGGTCAGCGCGGTGACCGCGAGCCAGCAGACTGTCGTCCAGGCTACGATCACGAAAAGTGACTCGGGGAACGCCGCGCCTCCGCTGAGGCGGAGGACGAGGACGCCGACGAGGGGCGCTAGCATGGCGACGATCTCGGACCAGGCGTTCACGCGCCACCAGTACCACCGGAGGATGAGGACTAGTCCGATGCCGGCTCCCGCCTCCAGCACGATTTCCCATGCCTGCCGTACGCTTTCGAGATGGAGCGTCACCCCGGCGCTGAGCGCCATGACCAGGAGCGTGGTGAGCCGGCCGACCAGGACGTAGTGCCGCTCATTGGCGTGTGGCCGTAATAATCGCGCATAGACGTCGTGTACCAAATACGATGTGCCCCAGTTGAGCTGGGTCGACATAGTCGACATGAACGCCGCGACGAACCCACCGAGGACGAGACCCCGCCAGCCCGCCGGAAGATGGTCGCGAATCAGGAACGCATAACCCGATTCGGGGTCAGCGAGATCAGGGTAGAGCAGGAGTGTCGCCAGGGCGGCGAGGATCCAGGGCCACGGGCGAAGGCAGTAGTGGGCTAGCGTGAACCAGAGCGTGGCGAGTATCGAGTGGCGCTCGTCCCGCGCAGCCATCATCCGTTGAGCCAGATAGCCGCCCCCGCCAGGCTCCTGTCCGGGATACCAGCTGGCCCACCACTGTACGCCCAGATAGGCGAGGAACGCGGCAAGCGAGAGCGCGGCGGTGTCGCCGACGCCCTGGTCAAGCGTAGGCAGGAAGCGGAGCGTTTCGTCCGGCAGTCGCGTTCGTAGTCCATCGAGGCCGCCAACGGCCGGGTCGGAGAGTGCGAAGGCCGCGATGGCGATGGCGCCGAGCATGGCGAAGCCGAACTGGATGAGATCTGTCAGGACGACGCCACGCAGACCGGACAGCGAGACGTAGACGCCGGTCAGAGCCAGGCCGGCCAGGACGGCGGTCAGACGGTCCCAGCCAAGGGTCACGTTCAGGATCTTGGCCATGGCCAGGTTAACCCAGCCGATGATCATGCAGTTTATCGGGAGACCGAGGTAGAGCGCGCGCACCGCGCGCAGGACCGCGGCGCGTCGCCCAGAGTACCTGATTTCTACGAACGCCACGTCGGTGGGAATGCCGGCCCGTCGCCAGAGACGGGCGAAGAACAACACGCTCAGCATGCTGCCCAGGGCGCCGCTCCACCAGATCCAGTTGCCGGCGACGCCGTTCGCAGCCACGATGCCGGTAACGGCGAGTGGCGTGTCGGCGGCGAACGTCGTAGCCACCATTGAGGTTCCGGCCAGCCACCAGGGAAGCTGCCGTCCGGCCAGGAAGTACTGCTCAAGGCTTTGTCCGGCCGTCGCGGCTGAGCGGGCGGCGATCACGAGAGGGAAGAGCAGGAAGACAGTGAGGATCGACCAGTCGAGCGCGGTCAACGCCATGGGATCATGCCAGTTCGGATGCGAGGCGTTGAGCTACGGCGTTGTGGATGGCGGGGCGCAGATCCAGGATGGCCTCGTTGGCGCGGGTAGGGTAGACGCGATTGGTCAAGAGCACGACGTAGAAGCCGGCGTCGGGGTCGATCCAGAGCGAGGTGCCGGTGAATCCCGTGTGTCCGATTGCAGAGGGGGACAGACGGTCGCCGCAAGAGGACGTGGGAAGCATGGTGTCCCACCCCAGGGCGCGCGAGCTTCCGGAGACGGTAGTCCTGGTGAAGAAGCGACGTGCCGTGTCGGGACTGCCCAGCGGCGTTGACCTGGTCATGGTGGCAAGCATGACCCGGGCGAAACGGCTGACGGCGGCCACCGTGCCGAACAGCCCAGTGTGCCCGGCGACGCCGTCGAGGGCCCACCCGTTCTCGTCGTGAACCTCACCCTGTAGGAGCCGTCCGCGCCACGGGTCGAGCTCGGTCGGCGCGATGCGTGGGCGCCACGTCCGTGGCGGGCGGTAGCGGAGATCGCCAAGCTCGAGCTGCTCGGAGAGCTCCGCCCACTGGCGATCGAGCGGCGTGGCGACGACATCGCTTAGGATGAAACCGAGCAGGATGAAGCCCAGATCGCTATAGATCGATTGAGACCGCGGCGAGTATTCGAGTGGGAGCGAGCAGATGGCCGCTTCAAACTCTGCGCGTCCTCGATGGTCGCGGAAGAAGGGAAGATGTGCCGTGAGACCGCTGGCGTGCTCGAGCAGGTCAAGGAGGGTGGCCGAGTCACGGTCATGTCCCTGCCAGGCGGGCAGATAGGCCGACACCTGGGCTGACAGCTCAAGCTGGCCCTGCTCGACGGCCCGCATGACGAGCGATGTGGTGGCGACGACCTTGGTCAGGGAGGCAAGATCGAAGATGGTCTCCAGGGTGGCAGCAGGGGCGTCGTCGTCGTAGGTCAGACGTCCCGCGGCGTGCCGCCAGAGCGCTCCCTCCGGACGGCCAACCTCGATGGCCACAGCTGGCGAGACCCTGGTCTCGGTGGCCCGGTCGATCATGGCCGAGATGTCGCGAAAGCGATCAATGGGTATCAATCGTCTCGTCTCCAAGGAAGCGGTCGATAAGCCATCCGGTCAGGATAGTCGCGGTAGCTCCGAGAAGCACATACCACTGCCAGGAGACGGTCGTCAGTAGGCGGATGCCCAGCATGACGGCGAGCCCGCCGGCTACGCCGGCATAGGCCGTTGCGCGACGACGATATCCCGCCACCCCAAGGAGAAAGAGCCCCAGGATTAGGCCGCCGGTGAATGACGAGATACCGAGCACCTCGTCGATAATCCGGTCCGAGATGCTGATGGCCGCGAGCGCCACCGTGAGCTGGACGACACCCCAGACGAGAGTGGACCACTGGGCCACACGGAGGTCGTGCGCCGGCGTGTGCTCCTGTCGCCGCGTGGGGAGATAGAAGTCGGCCAGGGTGGTAGACGCTGAGGCGCTCAGCGACGACGAGAGCGTGGACATGGCGGCGGCGAGAATCGCGGCCACCATGATGCCCCGAACGCCTGCGGGAAGCTCGGTGACAATGAAGTGAGGGAAGACCCGATCTGGGGGCACCGAGCCCGCGGCTCCGAGGACGGAGAGAGCGTCCGGGGCGTAGGTCGTGTAGTAGACGAACATCATTACCCCGATCAAGAGAAAGAGGGTGAACTGAAGCAAGATGAGGACGCCGCTCCAGAGCAGCGCGCGGCCGGCGTCGTTGGCCGAGCGTGTGCACAGATAGCGCTGGACGAGCAGCTGGTCGGTGCCATGCGTGGCTAGGGTTAGAAACGCCCCGCCGATGATGCCCGACCAGAGTGTGTAGCTGCGATCGAGCGACCACGAAAGGTCGATAAGGCGCAGTCGTCCGGCGCTGCCAGCAACCTCACCAATCTCCAGCCAGCCGCCGGGGATCAGGTCGAGCAGGATGAGGGCCGCGATCACCGAGCCGCCGACATAGACGGTGAGCTGGAGCAGGTCCGTCCAGAGGACGGCGCTCATGCCGCCCAGCCAGGTGTAGATGATGGTGATCGTTCCGAGTAGCACCACGCCGACCACCAGTAGGGTGGTGGCTGGCGCGCTTCCAGGCACGATCACGGTCGCGAGGGACGAGGCGCCGGGAAGAGTCAGCAGTACCGCGCCTAGGACCAGTCCGGCCCCGAACAGCCTGAATCCGTCCGCAAGGTTTCTGGTGATAAGGAACACCCCGGCGGCGAGCCGTCCGACGCCGCTGCCGAAACGTTCGGTCAGTATCTGATAGGCGGTCAGGTAGTCGCCCGCGAAGTAGCGGGGGAGGAGTACGACGGTGACTACGACCCGACCGACGAGATACCCGATCACTAGCTGGAGAAACGTCAGATCGGTGCCGAACGCGAAACCGGGAATACTGATAACGGTGACGGTGCTGGTCTCGGTTGCGACGATCGATGCTGTCAGTACCCACCAGGGCGCGCGTCGCCCGTTTCGGAGATAGTCGTCGATGTTGCGTTGCGGACCGGCGAAGCGGAGTCCGAGCCAGAGGGTGCCGACGAGATAGAGCGCAAGGACGGCGAGATCCGGTCCGCCCATGCTTAGCGTTGGTCACCGGTCGAGAGTGCGAGGCCGATCTGCTGAAGGTGCCCCGGAGGCTGTCGGGTCGAGTCGATCACGGTGTCGTAGGACCAGACCAGCAGGCCGTCGACGCCGATCCGGCGAGCGGTACGTATCCGTGCAAGGGTGTCGCTAGGAGACAGCCGATGGGCGGCCACGCCGGTCCACAGTGCCGCGGTGCCGGCAATGGTCGAGGCGTCGACGAGGTGCTGGCTGAATTCACCCGGCATTTCGGTGCCTGGCGCTAGGCAGATTGCATCAACAAGCCCTATCTCTACCCAGGTGCGCCAGTCTTGCTGGTGGCGTCCCAAGGCCTCGTCCGGGTCGGCGGCGACCAGCACGCTGACGTGAATGCCGGGACGCGCTTGACGAGCACGGGCGCCGAGCCGCGCGATGAGTGCCGTGACGCGCGAGCGGCGGAATCGGCTCCACTGCTGTGGGAACGCGTCGGGATAGGTGCGGGGATCGATGGCGGATCGAGCGTCGTGCTGACGACGCTCGAGGGGGGGCAGTCTCGATGCAACCTCTTCACGGAACAGCCGCACGGCGAGTGCGCCGAAATCGAAGTCGCTGCTCGGGAGGTAAGCGGACTCGAACTGGACGCCGTCAAAGGGAACCCGGTTGAGCAGGGCACCGAGGCGATCGGCGAGAAATTCCGCCGCGGCGGGAACGAGCGGCGACAGATACAGACCGTCTACCTCGTCGGCGCGATCGCGCGCCCAGCGGGCGAGCGCGCCCAGATAGGCGGGGTTGTGCGCGTCGAGCCTGGCGAGTTCGGTGGCTAGCTCCCTAGGTACCATCACCCACTCGGGGTAGGTCCGGACCGGGTGATCGCCCGAGGCGGGGAGCGCCCCCGCGGCCAGGATCCGGCTGGCCTGGACCCAGGCGTGAACCTGCAGCCCCCGGACCTTGGCGCTGGCGATGAACGCATGGAGTGCCTCGTCGCGTCTTGTTGAGCTGGCTCCTGGAGCGTCATCCAGCGGCACGTCCAGCAGCAGGAGCGTGAAGCCGGTGGCCGCGGCGTCGGCGATGAGCCGGGCGGCACGTAGCGGGTCCTGCCATGTCGCAGTGCGTACCCAGAGGCCACGCTCTGCGGCGGCAGAGTTCGGCGCTAGGAGTGCGCCGAGAAGCACGCCCAGGAGCACGCCGAGTAGCTTGCGTCGCCTGCCCCTCGTCATTTCGCTTTCTGGCGCTAGGGGGAGACCCGCCCGTGGCGGAGGCGTTCGCGGAGGCGGGGCTCGACGTCTTCCCCGATGGCGTTACGTACCGAGTCGCCGGCCCGTTTAAGTCTTCCGATCGCCTTGCCGTAGGTGTCGCCGGTCCGTTCCATCACGATGGCAGCCTTGACGTTCCACCGCGCGCGCTTGAGCAACGCGCCCGCGGCGTCATAGTCCAGCCCGGTCACCATGGTGATGATGCCGCGAGCTCGGTCGCGTCGTTGTTCCGATCCGGTCTGCACATCGACCATGAGGTTGCCGTAGGTCTTGCCGATATGCACCATCGAGATGGTGGTCAACATATTCAAGACCATCTTGGTGGCGCTGCCCGCTTTTAGTCGAGTCGAGCCCGCGATGACCTCCGGGCCCACGGCCGGAGCGATGATCACGTCGACGAAGGTCTGTAACTCGGTGCCCGGCCAGCAGGTCACGAATATGATCTTGACGCCGGTTCGACGGGCCCGGGTCAACGCTCCACGAACGAACTGCGTCATCCCACTGGCTGACACGCCGATGAGCACGTCTCGATTGGTCAGGCGCAGCCGGCTGATCGCGCGGCTGCCCTCTTCGAAATTGTCCTCGACGCCCTCGCGGGGGGTGAAGAAGGCTTCCCGGCCGCCAGCCATAATCGCTTGGATCAGGCGGGGTGGTGTGCCGAAAGTGGGCAGCATCTCTGCCGCTTCAAGTACGCCGAGCCGGCCGCTGGTGCCCGCGCCGACGAACACGAGTCGGCCACCTCGCCGAAAGGCCTCGGTGATCAGTTCGGCGCCGACGGCGATTCGCTGCTTCTCCCGCTGGACCGCGGTGATGGCCTTGCGGTCCTCCTGGAGCATCAGGGTGATGATCTCCTCAGTGGACGCCTGGTCCATCGACAGGGTGTTTAGGTTGATGGCCTCGGTGGGGAGCGATTGCCACTTGGAGCGGGTGGACATACGAGCCTGCCTCTGAGAATGCGGCGGATACTACTCTTCGGGTCTGCGGGTGTCAACCGGGCACCGGCGCGATTGACTTGGATGCCGCTATCAGTGTATAAAATAAGGGCTTGAGGGTCCCAAACGCCCTCAGTTTAGGTCCCTGATGAGCGCGATTTTTCCGATTTGCCTGCCTGGTCCGACGACGGCCACCATGGCGCCGGCTAGGCTCGGGCAGAGCGGATGATGTAGCTGAGCGGTAAAGGTAGACGAAACGAGGCCATCATCCGCACCTGGGTGATGGCCTTCTTTTTTACCCGACGCGGTGGCCTCCGTAGGGGTTGGCGCAGTCCACGACGGTGCGAGTGAACGTCATGACGAGCGAGTCCGCGCGGTCCCGGCAGTGTCGGGTCGCCATTGCCGGTTTTGGCACCGTAGGCCAGTCCGTAGCCAAAATTCTGACCAGTGGAGTGCACGCCGAGCTCACGCTAACCCATGTCTTTAACCGCAATGTCGCGTCGAAGCGAGTCGATTGGACCGGTCCGGATGTCGTGTGGACTGAATCGTTCGACGATCTGCTCGCCGCCGAGGTCGATGTCGTTGTCGAGTTGATTGGCGGCACCTCGCCTGCCCGGGACTGGATCGACCGGGCGCTGTTGGCAGGGATACCTGTGGTTACGGCCAACAAGCAGGTGATCGCACAGGCTGGGACCGAGCTGATGAGTCAGGCACGTCGTCACGGGACGCAGCTGCTGTTCGAGGCGGCGGTTGCTGGAGGCATCCCGATCGTGCGCGGGATGAGGGACGGGGTATCCGGCGATCGGTTGACCCGAGTAAGCGGAATTCTCAACGGCACCTGCAATTACATCCTGACGAGCATGGAGGCTGACGGGGTCTCGTTCGAAGACGCGCTGGCCGAGGCACAGCGGTTGGGCTACGCCGAAGCGGATCCGACCGCCGATGTTGAAGGCTTCGATGCGCAGGCCAAGCTGGCAATTCTGCTTGCGGTAGGGCTGAGGCAGGTGGTCACGGCCGACGACATTCCCCTGGCCTCCATGACGTCTGTCGCGGCGATCGACTTCGCCTACGCCAGGCGGCTGGGATGTGTGATCCGTCAGGTCGCTCAGGCCGAGGTGCTTGATGATGGGAGCGTCCGCGCCTCGGTGCGGCCGTCTCTGGTGCCCGAGGCCTCGCCGCTCGCCCGGGTCGACGGCAGCCAGAACATCGTCGTCGTGGAAGGACGGTATGGTGGAGAAACCGCCTTCTCCGGCTATGGCGCCGGTGGCGATCCCACAGCAGTGGCAGTCGTGTCAGACCTGGTTGCTGTGGCTCGCGGCCAGGCGGTGGCTCCCACGGATCTGTTTCCCGACAAACAACGGGCGGCTCGGGTGGTGCAAGGTTTCGAAGCGGGCCACTACCTCCGGTTCACAATCGCGGATCGTCCGGGCATCATCGCCGCTCTTGCGGAGGTGTTCTCGCGGCATGGGGTTAACGTGGACGCCGTGCTCCAGGAGCCAGGATGGTCGAAGACGGAACTGCCGTTCGTGATGACGCTCGAGACTTGCGGCTCGATGGCCGTGAGCGCTGCGCTCGGCGAGATCGAGCGGTTTGATTTCCATGTGCAAGCGCCGGTCTGGCTGCCGATCCTCAGCGACGGGGAGGATGGGGTATGAGTGCGTTGATCGGGTTGCAGTGCGCAATGTGCAAGACCGCGTTCGCCCCCAAAGCGCTGTATGTCTGTGACCAGTGCCTGGGCCCGCTCGAGGCGGTCTATGACTACGACCTCGTGCGGCGGGAGATGACGCGCGAAAGCATCGAGGCACGCCCCAACAATCTCTGGCGGTATCGGGAGCTACTGCCGATTGATGGCGAGCCGTTGACCGGGCTCGATTCAGGCTACACGCCGCTCGTGCGGGCGCATCGGCTTGGCCGGGAGCTTGGCGTCGACGAGCTGTACATCAAAGACGATTCCGTCAATCACCCCACGCTGTCCTACAAGGACCGGGTGGTGCCGGTGGCTGCGACCCGGGCTATCGAACTGGGTTTCGATACCTTCGGGTGCGCGTCTACGGGCAACCTAGGCAATAGTGTGGCCGCGCATGCGGCGAGGCTTGGCCTGGAGTGCTACGTCTTTATTCCGCAGAGTTTGGAGCCGGGCAAGATTCTGGGGTCGGCAGTAGCGGGGCCCCACGTGGTTGGCATCGACGGCACCTATGATGACGTGAACCGTCTGTGCACTCAGGTTGGTGACCGATATGGCTGGGCATTCGCGAACATCAACCTGAGGAGTTATTACGCCGAAGGGGCGAAGACCATCGCGTTCGAGATTGTCGAGCAGCTGGGCTGGCGCTATCCCACGCACCTCGTGTCGCCGGTGGCCGGCGGCACGCTGCTGCCTCGGATCGGCCGCGCGTTCCGTGAGCTGCGTGAGGTCGGGCTGACCGAGGGGATGCTGCCGCGGATTCATGCGGCCCAGGCCGCTGGCTGTGCCCCGGTAATCAATGCGCTCGAGAGCGGCGCCACTCATCCGGAGCCGGTTCGTCCGGACACCATCGCCAAGTCGATCGCCATCGGGAACCCTGCCGACGGGCATCAAGTGCTTGAGACGGTGCGTGGGAGCGGCGGCTCGGGCGAGCGCGCCACCGACCGGGAGATCCTGGACGCGGTTGGTCTGCTGGCGCGAACTGAGGGGATCTTCACCGAACCAGCCGGCGGCACAACCCTCGCGGTGGCGATCAAGCTGATTAAGGCTGGCGTGATCCCGCGTGACGAGTCGGTGGTTGTGTGCATCACTGGCAACGGCTACAAAACGTCGCACGTGGTAGCCGATCAGCTCGAGCAGCCGACGCGGCTCGGACGAGCCTTGAAAGAGTTCGAGGCCTTTCTGGCGTCACGGTCCGCTCAAGCGAGCGTGCGGTGACCGCAACGATGAGCGATGGACATAGCGAGATCGTCGAGGCCGAAGGTCACCTGATCGACTCCCGTCTGTTGGCCTCCGTGTTCGACAAGGTGATCGAGCGAGGAGCGAAGTATCACGTCCTAGACTTTGCCATCGGACGGACCAATGACGACTTCTCACGGTTACAGCTGCAGGTCACGACCAAATCCGAAGAGGCGCTCCGCGAGCTGCTCGAAGAGCTTGTGCCGCTGGGGTGTTATCCCCGTCCCCAGCGGGATGCGCGTCTGGAGCCGGCTGGCGACGGGTTCGTGCCCGACGACTTCTATTCGACGACCAACCAACGTACCCAGGTCCGTCACGACGGAGAGTGGCTCGACGTGAAACGGCAGCGGATGGATGCGGTCGTCGTTGTCAGCGACGGTCGCGCTGCCTGCCGAAAGCTTCGCGACGTGCGGGCGGGAGACCCGGTCGTTTGCGGCGTGGACGGGATCCGCGTAGTGCCCGAATTCAAGGAGCGGGATCGGCTAGGCTTCGCGTTCATGACGAACGATGTCTCCACCGAACGACGGGTGGAGGTGACGGTGGCGCGCGTCGTTCGGATGATGCAGGAGGTTAAGGCGGACGGGGGGCGTGTCGTCGTGGTGGCCGGACCGGTGGTCGTGCACAGCGGCGGGAGCGGCTATCTAAGCCAGCTAGTACGCTACGGCTGGATCGACAGTCTCTTGGCGGGGAACGCGCTGGCGGTGCACGATGTTGAACATGCGTTCTACGGTACTTCGCTAGGGGTCGACCTCGAGCGCGGGGTCGCGGTCGATGACGGACACAAGCACCACATGCGAGCCATCAATGCCATTCGCCGCGTGGGGGGGATCGAACGCGCCGTCGCGGAGGGCCTGCTTCAGAGCGGCTTGATGTACGAGGTGATTCGTCGTGAGGTGCCGTTTGTTCTAGCTGGCAGCATCCGGGACGACGGCCCGCTGCCGGACACGATCATGGATTTGAGCGAGGCGCAGGAGCGGTACGCTGAGCAGCTCCAAGGGGCTCGGTTGGTGCTGATGCTCTCGTCCATGCTCCACAGTATCGGAGTGGGCAATATGTTGCCGGCATGGGTCCGTGTCGTGTGCGTTGATATCAATCCGGCGGTGGTGACCAAGCTTGCCGACCGAGGGTCGTCGCAGACGGCTGGCATCGTGACCGACGTGGGACTGTTTCTTCACCAGCTGGCGACCCAACTCGGATCGAAGATGGCACCGGGCAGTGGGCGCGAGCACGCTCGAGAGGGAGCCTGCGCCCCTGGTGCGAGCCGGCCTGTGCGCGGATGAGGAGGGCATGAGCGAGCGCGGAGAAAGGCCACCGGTGGTGGTCCAGAAGTACGGAGGAACATCGGTGGCAACCGCGGAGCGGATTCTGGCGATTGCCGACCGGATCGAGTCGAATCTGACCCAGACGCCGCGTCTCGTCGTGGTCCTCTCGGCCATGGGTAGCACGACCGATGAGTTGGTCGGTCTAGCGCATCAGGTGTCCGAGCGGCCGGAAGGGCGCGAGATGGATCTGCTGCTGTCTACCGGCGAGCAGATCACGGTGTCGCTGCTCGGCCTGGCGCTACAGGCGCGTGGCATCTCGGCAGTGTCGTTGACAGCGCTCCAGTGCGGAATCCGGACCGACGGCGTTTTTAACTTCGCTCGGATCCGGAGTATCGACACGGGGCGCATCCACGAGGAGCTCGACAGTGGGCGGGTCGTCATCGTGACCGGGTTTCAGGGGATTAACGAGACCAACGACGTCACCACGTTGGGTCGCGGCGGGAGCGACATCACCGGTGCGGCGCTAGCGGCGGCGCTCGGTGCCGACGCCTGTGAGATCTGCACCGATGTGGACGGGGTGTTCTCAGCGGACCCGTCGCGGGTGCCAGGCGCGCGGTTGTGGCCGGCTATCAGCTATGAGGAGGCGATCGAGATGGCGTCGAGCGGAGCCAAGGTACTGCATCCGCGGGCGGCCGAGGTGTGCATGGAGTATGACGTGCCCATCCACGTGAGGAGCAGCTTCCATCTGCGCGAAGGTACCTGGATTCGGGAAGGTGAGGAGATCATGGAACGAGCGGAAGTCATCAGTGTGACCAGTGACGCGAAGATTGCCAAGGTGACTCTGCTGGATGTGCCAGACGAGCCCGGGCTTGCGGCTCGTGTGTTTCAGGACCTGGCGGCGGCTGGGATCAATATCCGCTTGATAATCCAGAGCGCCAGCTCAGCGCATCAGGGTCGAATCACGCTCATTCTCGATAAAGAGTTTCTGGATGGCGCGCGCGAGCTTGTGGAGCAATGGGAGGCCGACAAGGTCACGAGCGGTTGCGTTGTTGAGGATGACGTGGCGAAGATATCGATCGTGGGGTCGCGCTTGGCGTCGACGCCAGGCTTGGCGGCCAGGATGTTCGCGGTGCTGGCGCGCGAGGGAATCAATATCGACTGCATCAGCTCGTCGGAGATGAAGGTGGCCTGCGTAATCTCGGCGGATCGGTTGGAGGAGGCGACGCGATCGGTGCATGCCGAGTTCTTTCCGGCGGGTGGGGCAGAGGCTGCGACGGCATAGCGTTGTAGCGAGAGCGGCGAGCGTAGGAGACCGTACGGACATGAGCGCGAAGATCGAGGTCGGGATACTGGGTGCCACCGGCACCGTGGGCCAGGAGTTCATCGCTGAGCTAGTGGATCACCCGTGGTTCGAGGTGAGCTGGATTGGCGCGAGCGAACGGTCTGCGGGCAAAGCCTATGAAGAGGCGACCCAGTGGCGGCTGCCCGTTCCCCGCCCGGATGCCGTGGCCAGGATGACGGTCGAACGCGTGGTTCCTGGTAATGCCCCGCGACTGCTGTTTTCCGGGCTCGATTCGTCAGTGGCGGGAGAGGTGGAGATCGCATACGCCCAGGCGGGCCACATCGTGGTGAGTAACGCCAGTAATCATCGGATGGACCCGGTCGTCCCGCTCATAATTCCAGAGATCAACGCTGATCATCTGGCCCTCCTGGATCGGCAGCAGGCGGAGCGTGGCTGGGACGGTCGGATCGTTACCAATCCGAACTGCTCGACGGTCGTGCTGGCACTCGCCTTGGCGCCGCTCCGCACCTTCGGATTGCAGCGGGTCATCGTCTCGACGCAGCAGGCGGTCTCGGGTGGAGGGTATCCGGGTGTGGCGTCGCTCGACATCCTCGGGAACGTTCTTCCGCTCATCCGAGGCGAAGAGCCGAAGATGGAGACCGAGACCCAGAAGATTCTCGGAGAGCTCGGGGATGGCGGAATCGCGCTGCATCCGGTGGTGGTCAGTGCGACCACGACCCGAGTGCCGGTGATCAACGGGCATATGGAGCTCGTCAGTGTGGCACTTGGCCAGTCAGTCGAGGGTGACGCGCTGATCGCTGCGTGGAGTGCATTCATCGGGCGTCCACAGGAGGAGGCATTGCCGAGTGCGCCACCACGGCCGGTGATCTATCGCGCCGAGGGGGATCGTCCGCAGCCACGGTTGGATGCTGACCGGGAGCGGGGGATGGCTGTGTCGGTCGGTCGACTCCGGGCCTGTCCCGTCCTGGGGCACAAGTTTGTCGCGATGGGTCACAACACCGTCAGGGGCGCGGCCGGCGCGGCGCTGCTCAATGCAGAGCTGATGCGTGTGGACGGTTCGATTGAGCTTAGTTGACCTACTTCTCGGCGGAGCGCTCCACCGTAATCTGTCCGACCACCTCATCGAAGAACCCCGCATAGGCGGGGCTGGTATAGGTGTCGATTGCGTTTTCCAGCGAGATACGCTTCTCCGGAATCCATCCCTGTGGATCCAGGCCGTCCAGTCCACGCCGGGAGCACACGAGACTAGGAGGGCCCGCAGCCAGAGGGGCGCCGTTCGATGAGGGAGGCTCCCGAACGTCCCGGGCGGACCTTCTCAGTTCGCGGCCGAGGCCGAAGTGAAGTCTAGGAGCAGACGCACTGGCGCCTGGCTGGTGAATAGGGAGGACACGGCGCGCCGCTCGGCGCCTGGGCGGAGGGTGGCCGTCACCTCGATATGGCTACCGGTGGGCATTACGTGGGGGGTGTCGAACCAGTAGCGAGTCGGCCAGTCGGCGTCCGGCTCACGGATAAGCAGGAGCGGCTCACGAGAGCCG
This sequence comes from Acidobacteria bacterium UBA2994, assembly GCA_002346545.1. Lineage (GTDB taxonomy): Bacteria > Acidobacteriota > Vicinamibacteria > Vicinamibacterales > UBA8438 > UBA2994. The sequence continues at coordinate 2,231 of DEAA01000059.1, read as the reverse complement.
TCTGGGTGGACCCCTTCGACCTTGAGCTCGGTCGCATCGATATCCACTTCGGGTAGGAGGCCGAGCAGCGTGAGGTCCTCGTCCACCTGGTGACTGAACGTCAGCTGGCGATCGATCGGGTCAGACTGCGAGTGGAGGACGGCGGAGTCGATAGGAGAGACGTCCGACGCCAGGTGCAGCCCGAGCCGGGTCTGGTCTGAGAACTGCTGGCCTTCGGTGATCCAGGTCTTCTTGTACAGGATGCGCACGACCACGTCGGCGCCGGCCGGCAGAGCGTATCCGACGTCGTCGAGGGTGACCACCTGTTGACCTGGCCACCAGACCGAGACCGGTTGCCCGGTGAATCCGTCCGCAAATCCGGGCGCCGGGTCGGCGCTGTCGGCAGCGCGCGCCGTGCCGCTCGTGTCGACGTAGACCGAGACATGGCGCACGACGGCGCGGCTGCTGGGAAGCACTTCAACGCCGGTGATCAGTTGTTCGGTCTCTAGCCCGCTGTCCATCGCGAAATAGCGGACCACCTCGCTGGTATTCGCGCCCAGGGCGAATGGTTCCGGAATGGTCAGCTCCAGGGTCGGGGCCCCAAGTTTCCAGTCGGTGAGCGGAGCGGGAGGCGTCGGAACCTGGTCTCGAGGTCCCTGCGGATAACCACCGGCCGCCCACTCTAGGATCATGTCGAGCTCGTGAGCCGGGAGTACGTGGCCATTCTTGAACTGACCGAAGCCGTCTTCAGCCTTCCAGGGTGGCATCCGTAGCCCCAGGACTTCTTCGCGAATGGATTGAGTCCAGGGATACGCCTCCTGGTAGGTCAGCAGCGACATTGGGGCGATGCCGCCTTCGACGTGGCAGCTTCCGCACTGGTCTTCAAAAATAGGATAGATGTGTTCGTTGTAGGTGAACCTGGACGCGATCGGCGTATGGCCGTGAATCTGCTGTCTAATGGGGCCGAGGGCCAGGACTAACGTTGCTCCGACGAGTACTGCGGTATAGCGTCGCATCGCATTCCCTTGTAGCGCCTTACTGGCCGCCTGGTAGGCCGTAGACCTCACTGATGATACCGACCGCGTCGCCAAATACGCCGTACGCACTGTCGACGTCGTTCTTGTTGCCCAGGTCGCCGTACCAGTCGAGCAGATAGGCTGCTCGTACGAGGTGACGTACGGCAATCTGAACCTGATTGCGCGCGGCATCTGGTAGCGGCTGTTCGTTGCGCTGAAGCGCCAACGCGAGCTCCTTGGCCTGAAGAGCCGGGATGAATATCTCGGTAAAGGCGCCGCGCCCGATCATGTCCTGGATCTGGCGGTCCCGCGTGACAATTGCGACCGCGATGTCGCCAGCCTGGGCCGGGATGTCTGGCAGGATACGTTGCGATAGCGGCACCGTCTCAGGAGCGTCCAGGGCGACCGCGCCACTGGTCGGAGCGGCGTCCACCGACGCTTCGACCGTGAGCTCGGCGAAGATGAAGTCGAACCGCTCGGCGGGGAAGTCCGGTTCGAAGAACACCTTGGCCGCGACCTCGGCAGGAATCGCGCCGCCCGGGATCAGCGCCTCGAGGTAGGCACCATCCGGGCCGGGGATGAGGTCGAACGCGGCCACCTCGACGAACTCGTCCGTGTCCGCGTCGTAGTCCTCCTGGGTGACGGCCCGGCCGGTCCAGCCGCTGACGTCGACCGGTTCCCGGTAGTTATTCGTCGCATACAGCCGGAACACACCAGGCTCGGGGTAGATGCCTTCGATGTGATGGAAGCTGTCTGGCGCCATGAACACGGTGCCACCGTGCTGTGGGCCGTGGTCCATATGCGCGCCGGCGGCCGCGTCGACCACGCCGCAGGTCAGCATGGCCGCGCCGTAATAGGGATTGCGGACCGGGCCGTCGCGTTGAATCCAGGAAGACCCGTTGTCGTACATCGGACAGTAGGCGCGCGCGAACCCCTGGGGGAGCTCCTGGGACACCAGCGACTCGGATAGTGGTTTGAAGTCGGCGCGCATGGCCTCGATGTTTCCAGCGTCGAGAGCGACAAGGGCCAGAGCCTGCGTGGCGGCGTCGGTGAGCTGAGCGAATTCTTCGAGCTCGGTCCGGGCGGCGACGAAGTCGTCGGCGGCTAGCGCCTCTTGCACCTGAACATATTCGGAGAGCTGGGTCTCGAAGTCGGCAGGCTCCACTGGTATGGTGGGGGCGGTCGCCGGCGAGGTGCGCGAAGCGCAGCCGGCGAGGGTGATCGCCAGCACGAGTC
>DEAA01000027.1:190068-205844 GCA_002346545.1 Acidobacteria bacterium UBA2994 | reverse complement strand
TGGGCGGGCTGGTGCTCTATCGCGTGGCGGACGCCCCCGGATGGGTGGGCATCGCCACCCCCGTGCTGTGGGTCATCAAGGATGCGGCGCTCTACCCGTTCTTGAGATCCGCGTATGAGATCAACCCGAGACCGGTCATCGAACGGCTCGTGGGCCTCGAGGGGACGACCGTCGAAGCACTGGCGCCGCGCGGCTACGTCCGGGTACGAGGCGAGCTGTGGCTGGCTGAGCGTGCGGGCAGACCCATTGCTGAGGGCCAGCGGGTCCGCGTCGAGGGGGTAAGGGGAACAACCCTGGTTGTGGGGGGGGCTGACAATCAGACCGACTTCGTCACGTAGCCGGCTGCGCCTCCTCGTTGCGATACCAGGCCATCGTCCGCGCGAGACCTTCCTCGAGCGCCACGAACGGCCGGTAACCGAGCAACTCCCGGGCTAGGGCGATGTCGGCCTGGGAATCACGCACGTCGCCCACCCGGGCCGGCGCGAACTCCGGATCCGGCCCGCCACCAGCCCGCTCCCGCATCAACTGATACAGCGTATTCAACGAAACCCGGTCGCCACAGGAGATATTGATCACCCGACCGGCCACATTCGTGGCCGTACAGGCCCGCAACGTCCCATCCACCACGTTCTGCACGTAGGTGAAGTCGCGAGTCTGTTCACCGTCGCCGTAGATGATCGGCGCCCGCTGCTCGGCAAGACAGCGGGCGAAGAGCGAGATGACGCCGGAATAGGGAGACGACGGATCCTGGCGTGGACCGAAGACGTTAAAGTAGCGCACCGACACCGTCTCGAGCCCATGCAGCCGGAGGAAGAGCCGCGCGTACTGCTCGCCCATAAGCTTCTGCAGGGCGTAGGGTGACAGCGGGTCGGCTGGCATATCCTCACGCTTGGGGAGCGCTGCCGAATCGCCATAGATCGACGACGAGCTGGCGAAGACCACCCGCTTGACACCGTGCCGCTCGGCCGCCACGAACAACCCGAGCGTGCCCGTGACGTTAGCGTGATTGGTAGCGACCGGCTCGTCGATCGACCGGGGCACCGAGGGAATGGCAGCCAGATGGACGACGTAATCGATATCTCGCGTCGCCCGATCCATTACGTCGGCGTCGCCCAGATCGCCCACCATCAGCTCGACTTCTGGCGCGTGCGCCAGGTTCTCACGGCGACCGGTCACCAAGCTGTCGACCACCCGCACCTGCTCGCCCCGTGACCGCAGCTCGTCCACCACATGAGACCCGATGAAGCCCGCACCACCCGTCACCAAATAGGTCGCCATGTCGCAGAACCCGTGTCCATCACGCTCAGTGAAGCGGCGGGAACCCGTTGCGCGGAATACCCGGGACCACTCGAAGTGCGTTCTCGTAGTACACCTTGCGCAAGACGTCGTCGCTTAGTCCCAGACCGTAGAGCTTCCAGAACGCGTGATAGCGGCGGTAATAGTCGAAGTACTCGTCCTCCGTCTCAAACGTCCGCCAATAGTAGGGGAACTCCTCCGCCCGATATGAGTCCTTCCCAAACAACACCCGATCGGCGTACTGCTCGAAGAACGCCTTGGCCGTCCTCGGCTGACGTCCCAGTTCGTACAGAATGGCGCCGGTCCCCACCACGACGTTGGGCAGTTGGTCCAGCAGGTCGCCCAGCCGGCCCAGGTCGTTGGCGTGCCAGCCCATGTGCGCGGCGATGAACGTTGTATCTGGATGGCGAGCGAACATGCGATCCCGCTCGGCCATGATCGTATCGAAGCTGGGATACCGATCCGCCGGTAGCCGGCGCCCGGGACGGAGCACCAGCTCGAGCCACCGCTCGTTGTGACGATCGACAGGCTCGAAGAACTCACTTGGCTCGCCGGTATGGATCAACACGGGGATTCCTAGCGTCGCGCACACCTCCCACACCGGCACCAGTTCCGGGTCGTCGACCTGGACCCGCTGTCCGCTGACGTCCAGCACGGTTAAGCCGAAGTTCTTGAAGATCTTCAAGCCAACTGCCCCCGCCTCGACGTCTCGCCGGAGTTGGGCCGCCGCACGCTCGCCAAAACCTGGCGTCACACCCCGGCTGAAGTCAAGGTTGGCGAAGAACACCATCCGGTCGGGATGCGGGCTACGTCGAATGACCTCAATGCTCGAGGCGAGGGTGGCGCCGGAGCCACCACTGAGATTGACGAGGACCTGCAGGTTTAGGTCGTCCATCTCCCCGACGATCCGCTCCCATTGCCGCCCCGAGAGCCCTGGGCGATGGTGACTGTGCACATCCACCACGGGGAACTTAGCGCTCGGCACCGGATGCTCTGGCACGATGAGCGTCGACCGCGGGACGTAGTCCTCGACTGTCATCGGTGCCGAGAGCTGCGCGCCGCGTCTGTCCTGTGCCACCAACGACACCGCCACGAGCACGGACGCTGCCACCCCGACGCTGATCCAGCGCTTCATCAGATATCCACTTCGTGCGATTAGAATCCGCCGCAGAGAGACGATAAGCCGAATTCTGTTCCCGGCCGTGACCCCAGAGGGACCGCGACCAGGCGACGACCATTCCTCTAGTCCCGTCATCACTGACAGGATCCAGCGACCTACCCGGAGGCTTCGGACGGGCTGCCCTACAGCGCCTCCCTATTTGGTCTTGCTCCGTGCGGGGTTTAGCCTGCCATTCGCCTTACGGCGAACGCGGTGCGCTCTTACCGCACCTTTTCACCCTTACCTGCCTACTCGCGTAGACAGGCGGTATATTTTCTGTGCCACTTTCCTTCAGGTCACCCTGACCGGGGGTTACCCGGCGCACTGCCCTCTGGAGTTCGGACTTTCCTCCCCGTCCCCGCCCGAAAGCGGCAACGCAGCGGTCGTCTATCCCTCTACGGCGGATATTGGTCTATTTCTCTCCTTTGGCCGTCCACACCAGCCTTCTGCGTGCTTAGCTACTAGCCGTCCTGTTTCTTACTGATGTTGTGCTGATCCAGCTTCTTGTACAGGTTGCTCCGAGGCGTTTCGATGACCTCGGCGGTCTTGGAAATGTTCCAGTCCTGCTCGCGTAGCTTCTCGACCAGGAAGGCCCGTTCGGAGGTCTCCTTGAACTCGCGTAGCGTCTTGGCACGCGCCGGTTCTGAGCCGCCCACCCGGGGGGCGAACCGGAGTATGCCGCGGACCTCTGCCACGTCAATTACGTCGCCCGGCGTCATCACCACCAGGCGTTCGACCGTGTTCCGGAGCTCACGTACGTTACCGCGCCACTGTTCGCCGCTGAGCAGCTCGACGGCCGGCAACGTAACCCGCTTCGACCGGAAGTTGTTCTCCCGGCAGAACTGGCGGGCGAAGTGCCCGATCAGCCGAGGAACATCCTCTCGCCGGTCGCGCAGCGGCGGCACCCGAATCGGAATCACGCTCAACCGGAAGTAGAGATCCTCGCGGAACGCGCCACTCTCGATCGCCTCTTCGAGATTCCGATTGGTCGCAGCGATGACCCGAACGTTCACCTTGATGGTTCGCGCCGCACCGAGAGGCTCGACCTCGCCCTCCTGGAGGACACGCAGCACCTTGGCCTGCGCCTGCAAGCTCATGTCACCGACCTCGTCCAGAAAGATGGTTCCCCGATCAGCCCGCTCGAACTTCCCGATCTGCTTCTGGCGCGCGTCGGTGAAGGCGCCACGTTCGTGACCGAAGAGCTGCGACTCAATAATCGCTTCCGGCAACGCGGCACAATTGACCTGAATGAATTCCTCGCGCCGGCGTTTGCTGTCGCGGTGAATGGCTCGTGCGACCAGTTCTTTGCCGACCCCGCTCTCGCCCTGGATCAGGACGGTGCTATTGGTGGGCGCCGCCCGGCTGATCGCCTCGTTTACCTCTCCGAGGGCTGGACTCTCGCCCACCATCTCGTGGCGAACGTCGGCCTTCCGCCGGTAGGAACTGACCTCTTTTTCGAGTCGTCGCTGTTTAAGGGCGTTCCGGATGTTGACCTTGAGAGCGTCAGCCTCGAAGCCCTTTTCAAGAAATGCGAACGCCCCCTGCTTAGTGGCCTCCACCGCCGTGTTGATGGTGCCGTGCCCCGAGATCACTATGACGGGTAGGACATCACCACCGTCGCGTAACTGACGGAGCACCTCCAGCCCGTCCATTCCTGGCATCTTGATATCTAATAGCACGAGGTCGGGACTCTCGCTCTCGATCTTGTCGAGTCCTTCCTGCCCACTACGGGCAAAGACGCACTCGTAGCCCTCGTACTCGAGGGTCATTGCAATCGACTCCCGGACGCCTTCGTCGTCGTCGACGACGAGTATTCGCTCGTTCATAACCGTTACGCCATTATAAGTTTCCGGAATGCAGCCTCGTCGAGTGTCTCGACGCCCAGCTCGCGCGCCTTCTCTAACTTCGAGCCGGGGTCGGCACCCACGACGAGCCCGGTGGTCTTGCGGCTCACCGACCCGGTGAGCTTCCCTCCCAACCGCTCGATTGCGGACCGTGCCTCATCCCGCGACATCGTCGACAAGATGCCAGTTACCACGAACGTCTGCCCGGCCAGCGGCTGTGGCGCATCGTCGTCTGCCGAGCCCCGGTCACTGTCCATGCGGACCCCGGCGTCGGCTAGCCGTTGAAGCAGCCGTCGGTTCTCCTTCTGATCCAGAAACGCCCGCACCGACGCGGCAACGATCGGTCCGACTCCGTGCACCGCTTCGATCTCTTCGAGCGATGCCACCATCAGCCCGTCGAGGCCACCGAACCGCCGAGCCAGTAAGTCCGCCGCCCCCTCGCCGACGTGCCGGATACCAAGTCCGAAGAGCAGGTGTGCGAAGTTCCGTTCCTTGCTAGCCTCAATCTCCACAACCAGGTTGGACGACGACCTGGCGGCCATTCGGTCCAAACCGGTCAGCGTCTCGGCCTCGAGCGCGTAGATGTCCGCCACGTCAGACACCAGCTCGCACTCGACCAGCTGCGCGATTAGCGCCTCGCCCAGCCCTTCAATGTCCATCGCCCGTCGCGAAGCGAAATGGAGCAGTCCTCGCTGGATCTTCGCTGGGCAAGCAGAGTTCGGACACCGCCACACCACTTCGTCATAACCACGCTCGAGGGAGGTGTCACACACCGGGCAGGTCGACGACATTACGAATGGCCTCGGCGCGTCTGCCCCCTCAGGACGCTGACTCAGGATCGGCTTGACCACCTTTGGGATGATGTCGCCGCCCTTCTCGACCAACACGATGTCACCGGCCCGGATGTCCTTCCTCGACACGTCTTCAGCGTTGTGCAGCGTCGCAAGCTGCACCGTGGTCCCCGCCAGTTCCACCGGCTCGAGTACGGCGAAGGGAGTGACCGCACCGGTCCGACCGACGTTGACGTCAATCCGGAGCAGCCTCGTCGTGGCCTGTTCGGCGGGAAACTTGAACGCCATGGCCCAACGGGGAAACTTGGCGGTGTGCCCGAGCCGCTGCCGCGCCTCGAAATCGTCCACCTTAACCACGATCCCGTCGGTGTCGAACGGCAAATCCTGACGGGCGTCGCCCCACTCCCGGCAGTAGGCCAACACCGCCTCGATCCCCCGACAGTCCGTCCAATGGCGCTCGACCGGAAGGCCCCAAGTGGCGAGGGTGTCCAGGACCGCCGCCTGACTCCCGCCAGGGTCGCCAGACCCGGCTTCCGACTCGACCAACTGGTAGAGGTAGGCTCCCAGCCCGCGGCCAGCCACCAGCGCAGCATCCAGCGTGCGCATCGTACCCGCCGCCGCGTTTCGAGGGTTCGCGAACGGGGACTCGCCGGCGACCACCCGCTCCCTATTCACCCGATCGAACGAGCTACGCGACAGGAAGATCTCCCCTCTAACCTCAACAGAGCCCGGCGCGGAGGACCGTAGCGACAGCGGAATACCCCGCACAGCGCGTACGTTCGAGGTAACGTCCTCGCCTCGCAGCCCGTCGCCGCGGGTGATGCCCTGGGCGAGCAACCCGTCCCGGTAGTGCACCGCGATGCTCAGCCCGTCGATCTTCAGCTCGGCGACGTAGTCGACAAGCGTATCGTCGCCGAGCTCAAGCCCTTTGCGCACGCGCTCGTCCCAAGCCACCAGTCCGGCCTCGTCATAGGCGTTGTCGAGACTTAGCATCGGCACGGCGTGCTCGACGGTCTTGAACCCGTCGACAGCCCGCCCCGCCACTCGCTGCGTCGGAGAATCGGGAGTGACCAGTTCCGGGTGCTCCGCCTCAAGCGCGGTCAGCCGCGCCAGCAGACGGTCGAACTCGGCGTCCGAGATCTCCGGGTCGTGAAAAACGTAGTACCGCTCTTCATGATGTCGGATCGAGGCTCGAAGCTCGGCGAGCTTACGAGCAACCGCATCGTTGGGGGGCACGAGAACCGTAGGCGGCTCGCGGCTATCGATCGCGCGACAGGACGTAGTCTGGGAGCACCATCAGTGCGTCGAGCTCGGTCGATGGCGGCAACACGTCAAGCTGCCGTTTTGCCGTCGCGGCAAACTCGGACGCCTTTTCGAATGCCTGGTCGAGCACACGGTGAGTAGCGAGCAGTGCGCGCAGTTCGTGCCACGCCTCGTCTGAGAACTCACGATCGCACACGATCGTCGTCAGCAGCTCGCGGGCGCGACCTCCCGCCTGATCGGCCAGATAGATCGCAGGCAGGGTCATCTTCCCCTCGCGCACATCGCCGCCTACCGGTTTGCCCAGTACCGCCTCATCAGCGGTGTAGTCGAGCAGGTCGTCGACCAGCTGAAACGCGATGCCCAGATTGAAGCCGTAGTCCCGCAGTGCGATCTGCTGCTCTTCGGGGAGGTCACCCAAAACGCCGCCGATCTGGGCACATCCGCCGAAGAGGTAAGCCGTCTTCCGGCGGATGATCTCCAGGTGCTCGTCAACGGTCAGGTCAACGTTGCCGGTCTTAGTGAGCTGATAGAGCTCGCCCTCGATCATCCGCAGCGTCACATCGCAGAGCAGGCGGACCAACTCCAGCGAGTCGACCGTCAGCGCCATCCCCATCGACTTGATGTAGAGGTAATCGCCCAGCAGCACCGTGATGTCGTTCCCCCAGCGGGAGTGGACCGAGGCGCGTCCTCGACGCACGACCGAGTCGTCGATCATGTCGTCGTGCACGAGTGTCGCGGTGTGGATGAACTCCACCACCGAGGCATAGAGCGTCGCCCGCTCGCCTCGATAGCCGCCCAGACGAGCGCACATAAGCAACAGAGCGGGACGTACCCGCTTGCCGCCGCTGGTCTGGATGTAGCGCCCGATCTCTGGGATCAGTTCGACCCGAGACTGGATGTGGCGCGCAAACTCTTGCTCGACCGCTTCCAAGTCATCGCGAATCGGCTCGAAAATCTGGGTGAGGTCGGGCGGTGCGGAGGTTCTCGACAAGGCTTCAACTCGTGATGCGGATCTCAGCATACTTGCGATCCAAGTGTCAACGCGACAACCCTTTAGCCGGAACTCGCTGTACCAAACAGCGCCTCAAAGGTCGCTAGCGTTCGCTCCCCGAGGACCAGGGGGGTGGTCTCCCGAAGCTCAGCTAACCGCTCGACCACCGTGGCAACCCAGGCCGGCTCGTTCCGCTGCCCCCGGTGCGGCACCGGAGCCAAATACGGTGCGTCAGTCTCCACCAGCAGGCGATCGTCGGACACCAGCTTCGCCGCCGCCCGGATCTCGTCCGCACTGCGGAACGTGGCGATACCAGAGAATGAGACGTGGAAGCCGAGTCCCAGGGCCCGCCGAGCCATCTCCGGGCCACCGGTGAAACAGTGAAAGACGCCCGACACGCCACGGGCGGCAGGCTCCTCCAGCAGCTCGAACGTTTCATCTTCAGCGTCGCGCGTGTGAATCACGATCGGCAGGTTTCGCTCACGGGACACCGCAATCTGTCGCCTAAACACCTCCCGCTGCACGTCGCGCGGCGAGAAATCATAGTGGTAATCGAGTCCGATCTCTCCTACCGCCACGGTGCCGGGTCGTGCCTCGACCGCCGCCTCGAGGAACACGCCGACGTCAGCCGGCCGGTCGGTAAACGCCCCCGCATGATGCGGATGAACTCCGGTGGCAAACCGTACTGCCGGCCAAGCCTCCTGCACCTCGTCGGCCCGGGTCGCCTCCCGGGCGAGGGTCGCATCAAGGATGCAAAGCACCCCAGACACACCAGCCGCTTTAGCGCGGGCCACCACCGGCTCGAGATCCTTGCCGAACGCCTCGTCCGCCAGATGGCAGTGCGAGTCGATCACCGCACTCGTGCCCCTGATGGCGCCGCTTCGGGATCATCGACGGTCAGCAACACCGGTTTGCCCTCCGGATCAGTGGCCGCGAGCATCATACCGTTCGAGTCGACGCCCATCAGCTTGGCCTTCTCCAAGTTTGCCACGATCACCACTGACCGTCCGACCAGGGACTCCGGCTCGTAGGCGCGGGCGATGCCAGCCACCAGCGTACGCTCGGCCCCACCCACCTCGACGGTCACCTTGAGCAACTTCTTCGACTTTGGGATCGCCTCCGCCGACGTTACGCGGGCCACCCGCAGCTCGACCTTCAGGAAGTCATCAAACGACACTCGGGGCGCCTCTTCAACTGGCAGCGGGGCCGGCTTCTCGGCGGCAGGGGTGGGCATTGCGACCGGTGGTGCCGGCAGCGCCGGTGGGTCCAACTCGTCAGTCATCTTAGTCTCTGTTCCTTTCGCTGCTGTCTTCCGCTCCCTCGTGGCGCCATCAGGCTCCGCGTCGGCCCGCTCGATTCGAGGCCAAAGTGGCGGCCCTTTGACCAGCGAACGGGGGCGATTCGACCATGCCGCCTCGACCGACAGATCGGTCGGTGGACCATCATGGCCCATGCGACGGAGAATCTCCGTAGCTGATGACGGTATGGCGGGCCACAAGAGCACGGCCGAGACCCTGATTGACTCGGCGGCGTCAAACAGCACCCTGTCCAGCGCTTCCGCCTGAGCCGGGTCCTTTGCCAGCGCCCAGGGTTCCGACCGCGTGATGTACTCGTTGGTCGCGTCGACTAGATCGAAGGCCAGGGTCATCCCGGCATGAAGGCGATGCTCATCCATGGCGGCCCGATATCGGCTCACAACTTCCGCGGCCCGTATCTCCAGCGACGACGCACCCCCCTCGGGAGCTGATAGCTGTCCATCTCGGTATTTATGCGCCATCACCGCCACCCGGTTCACCAGGTTGCCGAGGTTGTTGGCAAGGTCGACGTTGTACTGCTCTTCGAACCGTTCCCACGAAAAGTCGCCGTCCTGACCGAACGTGATCTCCTTGGTGAGGTAGAGCCGGAGCGGATCCGGCCCCAGGCGCTCGGCTGCCTCGAGAGGGTCGACGCTCATGCCCAGTGACTTGCTCATCTTCTGGCCCTGCCAGTGGACCCACCCGTGGCCGAAAACCTGCGCCGGCAGCGGCACCCCTGCGCTCATCAGCATCGCGGGCCATACGACGGTGTGGAACCGGGTGATGTCCTTCCCGACCACGTGGAGCTGGGCTGGCCACCAACGTTCGAACAGCGCCTCGTCGGTGCCGTAGCCAATCGCCGCGATGTAGTTGATCAGCGCGTCGAACCAGACGTAGACCACGCTCGACGGGTCGAACGGAAGCGGGATGCCCCAGCTCTGCCCGGTCCGGCTGACCGAAATGTCTTCCAGCCCGCCCTCAAGCAACCGGAGCATCTCGTTCCGCCGCACCTCAGGCTGCAGGAACTCCGGGTGCGCCCGGTAGTGAGCCAGCAGTGGATCGCGGTAGCGGGACAAACGGAAAAAGTGGTTCTTCTCCTTGATCCAGTCCGGCTTCTGCGTCGGGTGAACCTGGCAGTAGCCATCGAGTAAATCCTTGTCTTGCTTGAACGCTTCGCAGGAGACGCAGTACCACCCCTCGTACTCGCCCTCGTAGAGGTCACCGGCGTCGGCGATCCGCTGCACAAGGGTGGTCACTGCCACGCGGTGACGATCCTCGGTAGTCCGAATGAAATCATCGAACGAGACGTCGAGCTTGGCCCAGGTCTCTCGGAACACCTGCTCCATCTCGTCACAGAACGCGATCGGGTCGAGTCCGCGCTCGGCGGCCCTCTGATATACGTTCTGAGAATGCTCGTCATTTCCCATGACGAACCACGTCGGGATCCCGCACATGCGGCGGTACCTGACGATCACGTCTGCCGTGACCTTCTCGTAGGCCGTTCCCAGGTGCGGGCGGCTGTTGACGTAGTCGATCGCCGTGGTGAGATAGAATCCCACTACTTCCTCTCCGTTGTGCTCGAGCGATAGGCTTGCACCGCCGCGGCCTGAATTTCCTTGACCGACACATCATGGACGTCGGCCTGACGGGCGCAATCGTCGAACTCCGGCGAGACGTTCATCACGGCCTCGCCCCGGCTCGCCACCTTGCACCGAATCTCACCGAATGGCGTTATCACCGGCACAAGGCTCCGCTGCAGCACCTCGCGGGTCATCTCGCTCCATCGGAGGCCGATCGTGGTCGAGTCGCGAAACAACGCATCAACCACCGCCTGGCGTGACGCCGGAGGAGCCAGCACCGTGACCAAGGTCCCTGGCCGGTTCTTTTTCATCTGTACAGCCGTGTAGAACACCTCGACCGCTCCGGCAGCATACAGACGCTCCATTAGCACCCCAAACAGGCGAGGATCCATGTCGTCCACCTCGCACTCGACGACCGCGATCCGTTCACTGCCAGCCAATGGCCCAGTCTCCCCGACCAGCACACGGAGCACGTTGGGATGCCCCGCCGGGTTCCTCGTGCCCGCTCCGTACCCGATCTGGCTGACCTGCATCGGCGGTAGGTCACCGTACTCGGTGGCAAACTCGGTCACGAGCAATGCCCCGGTCGGGGTGAGCTTTTCTCCCGGTGGACCGGCGGCGTAGATCGGCACGCCGGCCACCAGCGCCGCTGTCGCCGGCGCGGGCACCGGCAACGTCCCATGCTCGCAATCGACGGTGCCGCTCCCCACGTTAATGGAAGACGCCACGATCTTCTCGGCGCCGAACCACTCGAGGGCGAAAACGCCGCCTACGATGTCGACGATCGAGTCGAGCGCCCCAACTTCGTGCAGATGCACCTTCTCGACCGGCATCTGATGAATCCCTGCCTCGGCCTCGGCCAACCGCGTAAACAACCGATTCGCCCGGGCCTTGGTCTCGTCACCGAGAGCGGTTCGGTCCACGAGCTTCCGGATACCAGACAAGTGGCGGTGACGGTGCCCGGTCTCGAGCTGTCGCTCCACCACGGTGAACTTGGTCGCCGCCAGGCCAGACCGGTCGACCCGCTCCGCCTCCACTCGGCACTCGTCCTCCAAGGCAAGGGAGCCCAGAGCCTCTTCGAGCGCATCAAACGGGAGACCGGCGTCGAGCAACGCGCCGATGACCATGTCACCGGAGGCACCCGAAAAGCAGTCCAGGTACAGCACGCGGCTCACTGGCCCAGTGCCCCATCAGAGAAGTACGTCACTAAATTTTTCCCGTCTCCAGAAAACTCCACTACAAAACGTTCGCCATTACCAGGTGGTCGCTGACCTCTATGCCCAGCGCAAGGCATCACCATGCCTCGACCTTAGCCGTCCCAGCGCCCCGTCATGACGATCTCCGCCCACCCGGTCAGTCGGATCGCCGCTTCCTCCCAGACGACCCGCTGCACCCCACCAGGCGACTCGACGTCAAGCGATCGGGAAGCGCCACCGAACGCGGCCGCAGCTACCCCGCTCGCGCAGGCGCCCGTACCCGAAGCCGCGGTCGGACCAACACCACGCTCCCAAATCAGGATGCGGATGTGCGAGGGCGTTACGACCTCGACCAGTTCGACATTCGTCCCATGCGGATACGCCTCGTGCACCGCGAGCGCGGCTCCGAGTTCATGCAGCCGATCCTCCGTCAGCGGTCCACCGAGCACGACGCACTGAGGGTTGCCAACCGAGAGCTGGACAACCTCGACCGCCGCCCCGGCCACCTCTAGCGTGCGCCGGGCAAGCCCGCTCGGCGCTGGCATCTCCGCCTCGAAAATCCAGCGAGGTTCGCGTGTCTCTAGCTTCCGGAGGGCGATTGGTCCGGCATCGGTCTCAACCCGCAGCTCGTCAAGCTCCGGTCGATCTCGGGCCACAATCGCCGCCAGACAGCGCACCGCGTTACCCGATACCTCCGCCACCCCTCCGTCGGCGTTGTAGAGCACCATCCGGCTCCCGGAAGGGATCGGTGTGTGCAGAACAAGACCATCGCCGCCAACGCCGGTGTGACGGTCACACATCTCTCGAGCTAACCGGGCCCGCCCATCCGACGGGGTCTGGTCGAGAGGCGCGAAGAGGAAATCATTCCCATAAGCGTGCGCCTTGATGAGGTCGATGGACATGCCGATATATGGTCAGAGGTCAGGGGGTCGCCAGCGTCGTCAAGGGACTCGTGAACACCCAGGTCAGCCCGCCGGTTACCCCAACGCGGGGGTCGTCCGCCGTGAAACCAGCGAACAACCCGCCATCGAGGCGCACCGAACCTCGGGTGTAGCGAAGCCCGAACGTCATCCGCCCGCCGGTCTGGTCACCAGCCTTGCCGTTCACCTCGACCACGACCTCGGTGCCCGGGTAGAGTGCCCTAGCTAGCGACAGCCCATAGGTCAGCACATCGTCCTGCCGTTCACCCCGAATCGGGTCGGTCAGGATCCCGAGTCCCACGTTACCCACGATGCGCACCGCTTGGATCGTCTTTCCGACCAACAGCGACTGAAAGAAGTCCATCGTGTCGAGCCCAAGGCCGCTTTCGTTGGTCGCCATCGGCAATCGCGTCGCGAAACGCAGCGCAATACCGGGACGCCTAGCGCCTTCTGACAGGAACTTCACCTTCGCACCGATGACGATGTCGTCATAGCCGCTGGTGGTGCTGCCTCGCGCGCGGACCATGTCGGCGAGCGGGGCCGGGAAACGGTCGCTGATGGCCAGCCGGCTGCGAGAAAGACCGTCCAGCTGGATCTCGGCTAGGTCGCCCATTCCGAAGCTTAGTCCGACGAGCGGCCCCCGCAACAGGTTCCCCTCGAGTCCCGAGGACGGGAACGGCTGGTCCCAAACATGATCGATGCCTGTCTCTAGCAGAATGAGACCGTCCCCGACCGGCTCAGGGTCTTCGGTCAACAGCGGCCGCTGCTGGGCCGCCGCCGGCGCCACGCTCATCACCAGGGCCGTCACTACCCCGGCTGTCCATCTCCAGCCTCTTGTCATCTTCGCTCTCACCTCTGTCCCTTCGGATGTATCCGATGGCCGCCGCGTCATACGTCGCGTGCGCGACGATCGGCGCCAACAGGCCGCCGGTGAAGGCCGCCAGCGCTCCCAGCCCGAGTCCCATCAGGCCCGCCCAGATCCCGAACGCCAGCGACGTCCGTCCACCGATGTGAGCCAGGCCAAATAGCACACTCGCGACGAGCAGTCCCCATTCGCCCTGCACCGCCCCCCGAAACAGAAGCTCCTCACCGATACCGGCCGCCAAGCTCACCCCCAGGACTTCTGCCAACGTGGCCCGGGAAAACAGCGGGCGGAGCGTCTCCCGATACAGGGTCCTGATCTGGCGGACGGGACCGACCGGCGGCGCCAGCCTGAGCATCGCGTAATTCAGCGCCCCGAGGGCGACGGCGGCGACCAGCCCCATCCCCACGCCACGACCCACAGGCCCAAGCTCAAGCGGCAAGCTGCGCCAGCAGACCCAAACCGACGCCACCACAGCCAGCAGCCCTTCTCCGACGAGCGCCACCGTCAACAACCGGCTCATGACGGACCTCAGAACACCTTCTGACTGTCGAGGAGGATGGTGACCGGGCCGTCGTTGGCGGCCTCAACCGACATGTGGGCCTGGAAGCGACCCCATGAGACAGGCACACCAAGCGCGCCGAGCGCTGCCCCGAGACACTCGTAGAGTGCCCGGGCACGTTCGGGCGACGCTGCCCGGTCGAACGATGGCCGTCGGCCCCGTCGACAGTCCCCGTAGAGCGTGAACTGCGACACCAGCAGCACCGCGCCACCCGCATCGATCACCGACCGGCTGAACCGCCCGTCGCCGTCCTCAAAAACACGGAGTTCGGCGATCTTCCGGGCCAGATAGTCGACCGCTCCGTCGTCGTCTTCCCCTGCCACACCGACATAGACGAGCAGGCCCGGCCCAATCGCCCCGACCATGTCGCCATCAACCGTGACACTCGCCGAGGTCACCCTTTGCACGACGGCCCGCATCAGATTTGGCGACGCGCCCACCCCACCAGAGAACCGACGAGACGGTGTTTCGGAGAAACAGCCACAGGCATGAACACGCAGAGGCTACGTGGTGAGAGGGACCGGCTGGTCGAGAGTGGCAGCGACTTCGGCCCGCAACTCGGCCACCGGGTTGAGCCGGCGGTCGAGCAGATGTCTCCCCGCCACGTTGCCGAGCGCCTTCAGCATCGACTGCTTGACACCCGGGTGCTCCCGCTCCAGGTCGACGAGCAGCCGTTTCACCCGCTGGCGCTGCAGGCTCATGTCGCCACAGGCCGAACAGCAGCATCCAATGATCGGCAGCCCGACCTCGTCGGTGTACTGTCGCGCTTCCTCTTCCGCCACATACACAAGCGGCCGGATCACGACGTGCCGACGGTCGTCCGACACCAGCCGAGGCGGCATCGCCTTGAGCGCACCGGCGAAAAACAGGTTCAGCAGCAGCGTCTCAATGAAATCGTCGGCGTGATGGCCGAGCGCGATCTTCGTCGCCCCGACCGCACTGGCCACCCGGTAGAGTACGCCCCGCCTGAGGCGGGCGCACAGCGAACAGGGCGTCGCCTGTGCATCGAGCTTGTCATCGAGGATGGCACCGATCGTGGTGTGCTCGATCTGGAGCTCCCAGCCTCGCTCATCGCAGATCTGGGCAATGGTGTCATGCCGGTAGTCGCGGTACCCCGAGTCGACGTTGACGGCCACGAGCGTGAAGTTGATCGGGGCGCGACGACGCAACGCCTCCAACAACTGCATCAGAGCCCAGCTGTCCTTGCCTCCGGACAACCCCACCATCACCCGGTCGCCCTCTTCGATCAGATCGAAGTCGACGATGGCACGTGTGACTTTCCGGGCCAGCTTCTTTTCGAGCGCGCTCGCGTAGGCCATCGTGGGTCAGTTTACCGGACGTCTTCGTCAGCCGCCGAGGAGCCGGGGAAGCGTCCGCTCCCAGGTGTACTCCGCTGCCCGCTGCCTGGCGGCGGTCCCGAGACGTTCGGCTTCGTCCTCATCGTCCATAAGCCGGCGACAGGCTTCCCCGACCGCGTCTGGGGTTGGTTCGACGACGAAGCCATGGGTGCCATCGTCGACGAGCTCGGCCGGCCCTCCGCTGTCGGCGCACGTCAGCACCGCCTTGCCCGACTGGAACGCCTCGAGCGTGAGCAAACCGTAGTCCTCTGCAGCGGTCAGGTAGCAAACTGCCCGGCAGCGCGCTAAATGGTCGACCAGAGCAACGTCGTCGATGGAGCCAACCAGCTGCACCCGGTCGGCGAGGCCGAGCTCCTGCAGCCGAGCCTCCAAAACAGGTCGCTGGTCACCGTCGCCTGCGATCACACACCGGACCCCGACCGCGACGGGCCGCGCCAGCGCCTCGAGCAGGAGCTCCACCCGCTTGAGCGGCGACAGCCGGCACGCCACAAACAGGTAGTCGCCGTACCCATCACATCGATACGAGCGCGGTGGCGGCGGCGGATACAGCACCTCGGACGGAATCCGGCCCCAGGTCGACAGACGCGCCTGAATGGTCTTGGACTGCGCGAAAAGCGTGCGGACGTTGCGCGTCAGCAGATACGTATCGGCGGCGTGGA
>DEAA01000027.1:154517-189765 GCA_002346545.1 Acidobacteria bacterium UBA2994 | reverse complement strand
TATCGGCGGCGTGGATCACCCGCCGCCGCGCCCGTTCCTTGATCCGGCCTTTCCACGACAACGTCGCTTCGAACCGCGGCCATTGGTCGTAGTACTCGCGCATCCGATGGTTGATCCAACAAACATGGGACGGGTGACGCACCGCGTAGCTCGGAAAGCGGAAACTGACCACGTGGTCGATCGGGTGTCCATCGTGGGCCATACCCACATCGGTCAGCCAGGTCGACAGGTAGGCGCCCCCTTGCCGACCGAACCGGTTCTGGGGTGTCCGGACCACGGTGGCGTCGTGCCCCGCCTCACGGAGCGCCCGAACCAGACCGTGCGCGATGACCAGATGGCCACCCTCGGCGAACAAGGGATGTGAGGTAACGACCGCGACCCTAGCCACCGACACCTCTCATCATCGGCCGTCTCCTCAAGGAGACGCCTCCACGGCCTCGAGGCGAATCGCCGCGCCCAGAAACCGACCATCGGCCGATGCGCCATCGAGTAACCTCGGCACGAATCCGTCCTCGACCGAGACTCGCAACAGATAGGCCCAGCTATCCCGGGAGTACACGCCCGTGGGCGAGAGTGTCACGCTTCCTTCCACGTCAGGCTCAAGTGGCAGTCTCGCGCTGGCGCGGCCCACCTGAACCGACACACGATTAGCCACCGGCGACCGGGCCGTTACGGTGAGCGACTCCAGTTCCAGCCGATTCCGGACGATGATGTGGGCTTCGTCACCTCCCCCGGTGATCCAGATCCCCGGGGGTTCTGGCAACCAGGCGTTGTAGTCCAGAAAGTACAGCTGTACTCGCGGGTCGTTGCTGTGCAGGACCCTGGCTCGTGGACCGTCCAGATTGATCGGCAGATCCAGCACCATTGTCAGCTCGACCGGCAGCAGCCTTAAAGCCCCTTGTGCCGGCGCCAGATATGACTCCTTCGCGGAAACGAATGGATTGATCAGGATCTGACCGATGAAGAACATGCCCCCCAGTAGTGCCACCACCGTGGGGGCGAACCCTCGCATGGCTGGTGTCAAGAAGAAGAACAGCGCGTAGGTGGACAAGTAGTAGCGATTCCCGGTCGGTCCGCCACCGCCAGACCAGGTAAAGGGCATGTAGAGCGCCAGGCCAACGGCAGAGACCACCGCCGTGGCCAGCGCCACCCATTGCCAAGAGCGCGCGGTCGATCGAGCCCGCCAGAACAGCAAGGTCGCGACGACCCCCGGAAACAGGAACGGCACGAAGCCGAAGTGCCGACCGATCAGGAAGTACCACACATTGCGAGCCAGCAATGTCAGATACCCGGAGAGCGGTAGCGGGTCCTCGACTACGACGGCCCCGGTCGCCACGTTCTCGCCCAGCTCGCCGAACGGGGTGTCAGAGCCATCGAACGGGAATTCACCCGTCAGATATTTCCGATCGAGCCCGCCCTGGTAGTTAAACTCGCCGCTGACCATGGCATTCACGCCCAGCAGCGCGACAGCGATACCGGCGGCCAAGAATCCGACCACCCATCCCTGCCGGAATCTGCGTTGGGACCATAGGTAGAACACCGGCGCGGCAATGAACAATGGCGTCGGCACGGGCTTCGAAAAGATCGCAACCCCCAGCACGACGGCGGCCACCAGATCGACACCAGGACGGCGGAGCCAGTGCCCGACCGGCGTCGTGGGTGGACCCGCTACATCCTTGTAGAACCACAGGAAATAGGCAAAGAAGACGAGCGCGAAGTTAAAGAAGTCCGAGGAGAGCCAGACCGCGTAGATAGGCGCCTCGGACACGAACAGAAACACCGCCACCCACGCCAAAGCGACGAGCGCAGGCGTGCGTCCCTGCAGGAACCTGTAGCCACAATAGAGCACAATGACCAACAGGATGACGTGAAACCAGAGCAGCCCGTTGATCCCGGCGATCCGAACGAATGGCGCCGCAAACAGGGCGGATACGAAGGCCTTACCAAAGTACAGACGATCGTCGCGCGCATCGGGATAGGTGTCGCGGTGGACGAACGGGAAGTCTCCGTTGACCTCCCAGAAGGAGCGGACCCCCTGCTTCAGAAAGACACCTTCGGGCCCACCGTCATAAATCTCGAAAAAGCGGTCGAGGTCGACACCATCGGTGTAGACGAGGTCGCCGTCGTAGGCCAGGCTCAGCGCCATCAGGACGTAGGTTGATTCATCCCCTTTGATACCACGGAGGGTGCGCGGCACGTCGATCGACAGCGCGACGAACGACCCGACCAGCAGAAGCGCGAGCGTGACCGCGAGCCCGGGGTCACGCCACCGGGACGGGCGCCGCGCTTCAGCAACAGCGACCGGCTGGTCCATGCCGTCGATCATAGTGTTCGTCGCGTCGAGTTTCGGCGTACGCGTCTAACCAGCCCCGGGGTGCCCCCCCCGGGTCAGGAACGACAGGTCCGCCTGCGCCACCCCTTCCCGGTGGGTGGCGCGCGAAACTGCGTGCATCAACAGATATAGCCGCTCCATCTTCTGAACGAAGCGGCCGATGTCGTATTCCGCACCGGTCGCTCGGGCTTCGCGACCCAGGGCGTCCCGAGCGGCCGGGTCGGCCAGCAGTGCCACGATGGCGTCGGCCAAGGCCCCGGCATCCCGGCGCGGCACGATGCGCGCGTCGCGGCCCGGCGTCAGGATGTCGAGCAGTCCATCACAGTCGGTGGCCAGGATCGGTCGTCCCATCGCCAGCGCCTCGAAGGCCGTCAACGGAGTCCCTTCCCAGAGCGAGGGAAAGACCACAAGATCGAAGGCCGAATAGGCTGCCGACACGTCTCGCATAAAGCCGACGAAGGTGACCCGGTCCGCCACGCCCAGCGCCGAAGCTTGCGCCTCGAGGTCTCCTTGGAGCTCGCCCTCCCCGACCACGTAGAATCGTGCCCGATGGTCGGCAGCCAGCACGCGAGGAATCGCCTCGATCAGATACTGATTACCCTTCGAAGGCATCAGACGGGTGACGGTCCCAACCGCCAGCGCATCGGCCGGGATGCCCAGCTCGGCGCGCGCCTCCCGGACGTCGGCCGCCGTTCGTTCCTGTCCGAACTCGTCGACCGGCGCCCCCAGGTAGACCACCTTCGTCAGCCCGGCCGGGACACGGCGGGCATCGATCACGAACTCAGCGGTCGAGCGGGACACGGCGATCGCCAGATCGGTAAACGGTAGCAGCAGCTCATCGGCAACCTGCTGGAACCAGGGAGTACTTGTCAGATTCGCGTGCTCGTGGAGCAACGTTGGGATCCGGCACCAGGCGGCCGCGAGCCTCCCGAAGGTGGTCGCGCCGTAGCCGTGCATGTGTAGGATGTCAGCCTGTTTGTCATCGAGTACACGAAGGAGCGCCGGCAGCGTCATCGGGTCGAACCGGCTCCGTCCGAGATAAGTGACGTCAATACCGTAGCGTTCGAGATTGTCGACCGATTCATCCTGCTGCCGAAGGCTAATCAACGACACCTTGAAGCGCTCGGCATCGAACCGCGGAATCATCCAAGCGAAGAGCCGCTTCACCCCGTGCATGCGGGAACCGGCCCACCCAAGGTGGTCGCAAATCTGAACGACGTTCAGCGGACGGACGCTCACGGCAACAACCCCTGTTCTCGATACCATGCCGCCGTCCGGCGAATGCCCTCGTCGAGATCCACTTTAGGCTCGAATCCCAGCTCACGTCTCGCCTTCGTGGCGTCGAAGGCACGGCTCTTGATGAAGAAGTCAACCCGACGCCGATAGAGCGGCGGCTCGAGGCGGAGCGGCACGCAGACAAGCTCGCAGAGTGCCCCAATCAACCAGACCGGCCAAACGGGCACCCGGAACCGCGGCGGCGACGTACCAAGCTCTCGCGCAATCAGCTCGACCAGCTCCCACAAGGTGGTGTAGCGAACGCCGGCGAGCAGATACGTCTCCCCCGCGGCAGCCGGCACTGTCCCGCACAGCCGAAACCCCTCCACAAGATCCTCCACGAACGTGAGGTGATAGAACGCCCGTCCCGGCCCGATCATGATCGCGCCCTTGGCCAGCTTGAACAGCTTGAGAAACCGTGCGTCGCCAGGACCATAGATGCCGATCGGTCGCGCCACGACTACTTCCAGCTCTCCTCGCTCGCCCCGGGTACGCGCGAGCCGCTCGCCGTCCAGCTTGGTCTCCTGGTAGATGTCGCCCGGTGCCAGCGGTGCCGTCTCGTCAGCCGGAGGCTGCTCGATGTGGCCGTGAACCCCGCCCGTGCTGCAGTGAACGAAACGACTGGCGCCGGCATCGACCGCCGCGTTGAGCAGCCGCTCTGTGCCACCGACATTGACGTCCCGATAAATCGTGGCGGCCTGCCCGGCTGTCCGATACGTCGCCGCGATGTGATAGACGACGTCGACGCCATGGCACGCTCGGCCCAGTGACGCCACGTCTGCGAGATCGCCCTCGACGACCTCGATTCCGGCCTCGGACAGCAGGCGCCCCCGCTCGCGGCTCTCGGGCCGGACGAGCGCCCGCACCCGGTCGCCCGAACGTGCAAGATGACGCGCCAGCCAATCACCGGTGAACCCCGTCGCCCCGGTGACGAGACTGGTCACAAGGTCGCCACGCCCCCGGCAGCATCCAGCGTCGTCACCGAAGGACCGTCGAGCGCATCCTGCCCGAGCAGCCGTCGATAGGCGTCCTGGGTACGCGCGACATAGGCCGCCCGGCTGTACTTGCGCTCCGCGAGGTCGGCGGCAGCGGCCGCCAGCGCGGTCCGGGCCGCTGGATCATCGATAAGCTGCCCCAATGCTTCCGCAAACGGGCCCGCTTCGGGCGGCACCAACAGCGCCGTGCCCGATTCAAGCACCTGGGTGTGCGTGCGGAGATCAGTGGCCACGATGGGTCGTCCCGAGCGGAGATAAGAGTAGATCTTCAGTGGCGTGTTCGTACCGGCAATCCGCGGTGACGCAAGGATGTCGGCGGCCGCAACGAACGAGGGGATCTCGGTGGCCGGGCGTTGCCCGGTGAACACCACCGGCAGCCCCTCGCCAAGCCGAGCACGGGCCGCCTCTACCTGATCCGCCGAACCGCCAACGACCAGGACCCGAGCGGCCGGATGAGAACGGGCGAGATACCGGGCCGCCTCGAACAGGAGGTCCAAACCCTGATAGGCCTCGAACGTACCGGTGTAGAGCACGAGCGGCGCGTCGGCATCGATGCCCCACTCGTCGCGGACCGCCGGCCCCTCCTCCTGGCTCTCCATATCGCCGCCCATCACGTTCTCGATCAGCACGGCGCGGTCACCGGCCCCCAGATCGCTCACCGTATCCTGCAGTTCCTGACAGATGGTGATCACCACCTGCGACCCTGCGATCATGGCGCGCTCCGAACGTGCAAAGACGCCCCGGATTAGGGCGGACCTGGAGTAGCTGAAGTTAGACAGCTGCTGCGGCAGGCTCGAATGCATGTCGTAGAGGTGCGGGATTCCCAGCCGACCTGCCAGCCACACTCCCAGGGCCCCGGCCTCCTCATGCGAGTGGATTGCCGCATAGCGTCCGGGTTTGGCCAACCGGAACGCAGTCACCGCCAGCAGCCCATCCAGCAGCAGCTTCACCAGCGACGGGCCGATGCCCACCCGTTTGACGAACGGGAGACGTGCGCTCCGGATGATGGTGAGCCCCGGCAGCTCGACGTCCTGGCCGATGGGATAGGTGACCAGGTCAATGCGATAGCCGAGCTCAACCAGCGCCTTGATTCGGTGATATTCGCTAAATGGCGTGCCTCGAGGCTCGAAGAACGGCTCGGGAGCGAGCATCAAAATACGAGGGGGACTGCTCACCATCGTCGGCGGTGGCGCTCTGGTACAAGAACGGAGGCGCGCTCCCGGGCTGTGGATCAATCGCTCGGTGCCCGGCGAGACCCGGGATCAAGACCAGGCTGGAGGCGAATTATACCGGCCCTGCCCGTCACCGGTCAACGCGACCATCGCCGTTTATTACTGAAGGGACACAACTTACGGCCATTGGCCCATCGTGGGTGTCTGGCGGGATATCGCCCCGTCACGCCGGCGTCCCAGGCCGGCGTGGCGGCAGACCTGGCCTCGCACCGAGCTGACGCATCACAAAAGCGCCCCCTACACGATCAAGGACTGCACAAAACGGCACAGACGACCGAAAAGAAGAAACGGCATGCCATTCGACCTCCGTAGTATTGCCGCGCAACACCGCTCCGCATTGCTGTTGACCGCTCTCGCCCTTACGGCCGCCTGCGAAACCGAGCGCAGCTCAAACCCGCTGAGCCCCAACATCGCCGGCCCCCTCCCTGGGGTGACGATCACCGCGCCGGGCACGGTCGGCCCAATCGACTCGATGCTCATTGCATCCGACACCCAGCCGGTGACGCTGACCTTCAGTCCGGCGATGTCGAACAGCGTGCGTCCGTTCACCTATGAGGTGCAGGTGGCCACCGACCCAGAATTCGGTCAGATCATCGTCTCGCTGACCGGCATCGAGCCGAACGAGTCGGGCCAGGTCGTCGTGCAGCTCCCGGAGTCGCTCGAAGCCGAACAGGCCTATTCCTGGCGCGTGCGGGCCGTCGATGGCGCCAACACCGGCCCCTACTCGACCGCAGGCACCTTCGAGATCTTCACTCCGGTGACGATCGCGCCGCCGGTCATCTCCGGACCCACTGGAGGGGAGGAGGCCGAGTCGCATGTGGTCACGCTGGTAGCGGTCAACGCCGAGATCACCGGTCCGGCCAAAGAGATCCGTTATCGATTCGAGCTCGCCGGCGAGCCGACGTTCGCCAGTCCGTCGGCGATCATGACCGTGAATCAGGCCGGCGGTACAACCACGTCAGTGTCACCTGGCGCTCTACCGTACGCTGAGCAGTTCTATTGGCGGGTCCGGGTTTCTGCTCGCGCCAGAAACGGTGAGGTTGTCGGCGAGTGGAGCGCGACAGCAAGCTTCAGCACGCCGCCAGCGCCCGTAGCGATTACCCCGCCAACCCCAGTGGCGCCGATCAACAGCGCCACGGTCTCGACGCAACCCACCCTGACGGTGGCCAACGGACCGATCTCCGGCAACCCGGGCATCGTCACCTATCAGTTCGAGGTCGACGACAGCTCGTCGTTCTCGAGTCCTGAAAGCTCCTTCTCGGTGACCCGGTCGGGGACCGGCACGACATCTGGCCTGGTCACGGTCTCGTTGACAGCGGGCCAGCAGTTCTACTGGCGTGTGCGGGGTACGAACGAAACCGTGACCAGTGCCTGGTCGCCGACCGCCACATTCCTGACCGAGACCAACTCTCCGCCCAGTCCGACCCCGGACGGCCCAGCCGCTCCGCCGGCGCCCGACCCTGGACCTGGTGGGATGCTGCCGCTCCCCAACATGTCAAGCGTCGTGCAGCAGGTGGCATACGAACACCCGGATGCCTTAGCGAACTCGTGCCAGGAACAAGGGGGCTCTTGGGAGTTCATGGACCTCGTTGTCGCGCGGCTCCGCCAGACCGATGGCCGGTGGGGCTACAACTGCAAACGCGGCAACTGCGGAGACGTCTCACAGGACGTGGTTGACTACCACTGGGGCAACGGCTCGGCCAGCGGCTCCACCGAGGTCTACATCATCGACATCATCGGCGGCCACTGTGGCCCCAACCCCTCCCCTGAGTGGATCGACCAGACACAGGCGACGGCCGAGGCCGGCACCATTGGTCGCTGGATCTTCCCCAGATAGATTAATTTCAAGTCAAACATCCCCGACCCGGCGGCGCACACCAGGCGTCCGCCAGTCAGACGGGGGCTCCGGGATCTCCGCGAGGAACCGTACACAAGAACGCCTCCGAGGTGCTCACACCTCGGAGGCGTCGGTACTCGAAGCAGTGGTCGGGCCGCTAGAACTTCACGCGGAGGCCGATACCGGACTGGACGCCACCCACATCGATTGACTGGTCACCACCGGCCGCCGGCAAGTCCACCGAGCCTGCGGTGTAGCGCAGGAAGATCCCGCCGCCGTACCGCTCGTTCACCCAGTACTGGATATCGGCCCCCACGTTGCCACCGACCGCTGTCCGCCGGATCGCGGCCGTGGTGGCCGACAAGTTGACCAACTCAAACGGCGCCCCGATCTCGACCGGCTGGACCTCAGCAATCAGGCTCTGGTCCACATTAAAGATCGACGGGCCGCCGCTGAGGGCGACTGTAATCTTCTCGGTGAGCGGCATCACCCAGACACCCTGCAGGTGAATGCCAACCTCCTTGTAATCGCCACTCGTCACGTCCAGCACGCCGAGGCGCGGACGGTTGTAGAACAGCGGGTGAGGAACGCTTGACGAGATATTCGCGCCGTCCTTCGTATTGAACGAGGTGACCGCGATCCCTGCTGCTAGGTTTTTCCACACGCGGTACGCGCCACCGATCTCGAAACCGCCACCACCGCCACTCGCGTGACTAATCGTGGAGCTCGCCGTCTCGTCGAAGATCGTCGCAGTCAAGCTCTCGGTGAAGACCCGATCCTTCACCTGATACATATAGTTAACGCCGATATACCCGGTCTCTTCCCATGGCGTCATCTGCGCCGCTGCCTTGGCAGGGGCTCCAATGATGCCCGCCATCACACCGAGCGCCACGGCGCCTCGAATCACCACACGTCTGCCGATCTGCATCTGAGTGTTTACCTCTGTTTCCGTCTCCTCCTCGTCGCAGGAGACGTGAGCGGCGACCTCCGCCCTCCGTCGAATTAGGATCGTAGCACAGGGAACAGCCGTGCTGAGCCGACCCGCGCGCCGCCCCGGTTCTGCTATCATGCGGTGTTGCAAGCGCAACACTGCTAGGGCTCTGGGCCCTGGTGGTTCTCTGACTTCTCGCGGAGGAATTCGGCTCTCATGGTGAAGACCCAAACAAAGCTCCTCGCCGCCGCGCTCACATGCGTACTCCTTACGGTCAGCTGTGGCGACGAGACAACCCCGACTGCTCCCAGTGCTACGTCCACAGTGGCACTGCCGGCCGAAGCGGCACAGGGCAGCCCTGTCGCCGGCGGCGTTATTGGCCTGCTCGACATCGACATCAACGCAGCGCTGCCATCAGGCACCATCTCGCTAAAAACCCCAGCGCCGGCTCTCTCGTCACCAGCCAATAATGCGACCACCGACGATCTAACGCCGACGCTGACCATCAGTAACTCGACACCGACAAACATAAGCCCGTCGGAGGCACCGGCGTTCACCTACGAGTTCGAAGTATTTAGGGTTGACGGTGCGACCATGACGCGCGTGGCCCACGGAAACAACCGCCCCGCCGGCGGAGGCACCACCTCGTGGACTGTCAGCCCGAGCCTGGTGCAAACCACGACCTACACGTGGCGGGCACGCGCGAAGATCGGGAACGAAACCGGACCATGGGCCCAGCCCTACACCTTCACGACCCCAACAATGATCACGATCGGGGTTCCGACGCTCAACGCGCCCGCCAACGGCGGCGAGGTCTCGACCTCCCGGCCAGACCTCGTGGTCAATAACCCGACGGTGTCGGCCAACGCCGGAACGATCGAGATCCAGTATCAGATCGACGATGACGTCAATCTTTCGAGCCCCACGCTCATTAAGGTGGCGATGAACCAAAGCAGCGGGACCACCACAGGTAATTACGCCGGCACGCTGATCCCAGGAACGACCTATGGCTGGCGTGTCCAAGCCACCAACGGTACCGTGTCTAGTGGTTGGTCGCCGATCTGGACCTTTACAGTGGTGGAGGGAAATCGCACAGCAGATCCGACGCCGGGTCAGGCGCTACCGCTGCCGGACGAGTACTCGGTCGTCCTAGCCCTGGCGGCAGAACGACCGGACTTACTGGCGGATTCCTGCCAACCAGAGTATGGAGGTCCTTACGCGACTGGCACCTGGGAGTTCCTTGACATCTTGGTCGAGCGGCTCCGGGCGAAAGACACCCGCTGGGGCTATAACTGCAAACGTGGCAACTGTAACGACGTCTCACTCGACGTGGTCGACTACCACTGGGGCGCCGGCGAGAGTCAAAACAGCACGCAGGTGTACATCATCGACGTGATTGGCGGCCACTGTGGTCCGGACCCTGGGGCGGCCTGGATCGATCAGACCGACGCGACGTCCGACCACGGCGACATCGGTCGCTGGACATACCCGCGTTAGTCACCACAGACGCAGTGGCGGAGGGATCACCGCGATCTCTCCGCCCCTTTCATGGCTGACACCTTCTACCGCTGGTTCTCCGAGCGGCGCCTCACCTCCTTTGGGAGCGCCCGTCGGGATCGTATCGAACGATCGCGCCTCGCCCTCCTCCAATCCGCCATCACGCCTCCGGGAGACATGCTGGAGATCGGTCCGGGCACCGGTTCGCTGGCGGCCGGGGCGATCGCTGCCGGCTGGTCCTATCGCGCCATCGAGGCCAGTGCGACCCTCGCCCGGGAACTGCGCGAGAAAGGCCTGGACGTCACCGAGGCGTGGGCACCCCCCATCGCGGCCGACGACGCCAGTTGCGACGTTGTGTACGCCGACCAGGTGCTCGAACACATGAGCGGCATCGATGCCGCGCGTGAGTTCGTCGCCGAGGCGCTCCGGGCCCTCCGCCCGAATGGCGTCTGCTTCATCGTCGTACCCGATTACCTGAAAGAGCGGACGTTCTTCTGGGACGTCGACTACACCCACAATTTCGTGACCACTGAGCGTCGGGTGCGGCAGTTGCTCTACGACGGGGGCTTCGAGGTCGAGCAGGTCGTCAGAAGCATTGGAGACGCGACCGGCCTCGCGCGTGACGCGCTGGCCGCAGGGGCCCTGCTCGTGAACATCCCTGGCGTCAACGCGCTCAGCCGCTACACCGGGACCGAAGATCTGCTCTTCCGGATTCGCAAGAACCTCTTCGAGACCCTTACCTTCGTGGCGCGGAAGCCCACCGTCTAGCTGCAGGCGATCCTTCCATGTGGCGCTCGGTCTGGTTCCGCGGCGCCATCAGCCTCACCATCCTCGCGTATCTGGCGTCGCGCATCGACATGGGTGCGGCATTGGCCGCCCTCGTTCAGGTCAACCTCGGCTATCTGGCAGTCGTCCTCCTGCTCGTCGGTCTCGACCGGGCCGTAATGATCGCCCGCTGGCTGGTAGCGCTGCGAAGCAGCGGCAACGAGACGCCGCTCAAGTCCGTCGCCTGGATCTTCCTCGTCAGCTCGTTCATCGGGAGCGCCCTGCCGGCCAGCATCGGCGGCGACGCCGCACGCGCCTACACCCTGGCCCGCCGCACCGACGACGCAAGCGAGGCAGTGGCGTCGGTGGCCGTCGACCGGCTGTTCGGTATCCTCTCGCTGGCGATACTGACTGGCCTGGGCGCAACCGTCTGGCAAACGCCGGTCACCCTGCCGGTTAGCCTCATCCGGCTGGCCGCACTCCTCCTCATCGGCGCCGGCGCCTGCCTGTTGTGGTCGGATCTGTGGGCCCGCACGTTGGTACCGAAACGCTGGCACGCCACCCACCTTGGGCAGTCGCTGCTCGGGACAGCCGACGCCCTGGCCAGATATCGGCAACGCGGTACCGCACTGCGGGGCGTACTCGCGCTGTCGGTACTCGTGCAGCTGCTCCGGATCTCGCAGGCCTACCTGCTCGGTCTCGGCTTGGGCCTAGACGTCGCATTTGGCTACTACCTGCTGTTCATGCCAATCGGTCTGCTGATGCTGCTACTCCCGGTTTCGGTGGCCGGGTTTGGGCTGCCTCAAGGTGTCATCGTCTGGCTCCTGCGAGCCCAGGGTGTGGCCGACAGCCTGTCATTCGCACTCTCCACGCTGATCGTGCTGACCGGCCTGGCCGGCAACCTGCCAGGCGCCTGGCTTTACGCGCGCCGTAAAGAGCTATAAAATAGAGGTTTAATGGCACAGGTTTACGCCGCCAAGTACCTCGCCCGCGCCGCCGCCTCCGCTCCCCGCGACCTGGCCAACGCCGCGCTCGCGAAGTTCAAGGCCATTCACCCGACGGTCCTCATCTACCACTGCACGTTTGTCTGCGATGCGCGCTGCGAAATGTGCAGCAACTGGAAACGAGGCGACCGGAAGAGCGACATGACGCTCGAGGAAATCGAGCGCGCCTTCAGTTCCCCGTTCTGGCGCTACATCGAGAACGCAAACGTGTCAGGCGGCGAACCAACAACCCGTAACGATCTGGTGGACATCTGTCGGATCATGCTCGACAAGCTGCCCCGCCTGCGGAAGTTCGGTCTGAATACGACCGGTCTGACCCCGCACCGCGCCATCCCGATGCTGACCGACATCGTGAAGATGTGCGCCGAGCAGGACATCATCTTCAGCTTCCGAGTCTCGATCGACGGCGTCGGTGAGATGCACAACGAGGTGCGTCAGGTGCAGCGCGGTTTCGACAAGGCCAACGAGACTATCCGCGCCATGCAGGCGCTCCAGAAGGATTACCCGTTCAACTTCGGCATCTCGACCACGATCTTCGGTCAGAACCTCGACGACGCGGAGAACATCCTGAACTGGGCCCGCGGCGAGAACCTCGACATCGTGTTCAACATGGTGCGATTCACCGATTCGATGCTGGGCAACAGCGACCTAGCCGAGAGCTGCACGCCGGTCGGTGAAGAAGAGGAGCGGATGCGGCAGTTCTTCCTCGACCGGGTACGGATCGACCCGCTGCTCGACGGACAGAACTATATCTACATGCACTACGCCGACATGATCGCCAACGGGTATCACCGGCTAGCACCCTGCCCCTTCCAGACCCAGGGCATCATGCTGAACCCGGACGGCGGGCTGTTTTTCTGCGAGAACAGTGAGGTCGTCGGCAACGTAAGGGACACCGACCCGGGCGAGATCTACTTCAGCCCGGAGAGCCAGGCACACCGCGAGGCGATCAAGAACGAGCAGTGCCCCACCTGTCTCAGCCCGTGCCAGATGAACGTGGCCGCCATCAAGCAGGTGGTACCCTACGCCAAGTTCCTGGCCCGCGCCTCACGCGAGAAACGGAAGCATCAACGAGTCGCGGCGGCGCGGTCGGCGACGAGCTAGAGTCGCAGGGAGTTCGGCGCCTCTCAGCCCCCGCCGCTCGGCTTTGCCTGAGCAGGCCAGGACAAGGCCGGCAAGTCGCTTCGCACGAGCAGCCATCACCCTGCTACCGGCGGTCACTTCCTCGCGAATGCCATCAGATGCCACCCGAAACGCCTGACCAGCGGTCTTGGAATCAGGTTGAATCCACCCACGAACACGCCGTTGTAGGCGGCCGCACGCCAGCCCTTGTGCAAGCGTGACCGGACCGGGAACCGCTCGGGCACAACCCGCCGGTCGGCGAAGCCGTCGAGGAGACGATGAAATTCCGGAATCGAGTACTTCTCGAGCACCGGCGCGTCGGCATGCTCGAGCCCGACCCCCATCAGGGCAGACATCGCATTGAGCCAGGATACGCGGTTGTACACCATGAAGATCGCCTGTCCGCCCGGCGTCAACACCCGACGGCATTCCTCCACCATCAGCCGGACATCGGCCGTGTACTGCAAGACCCCATGCGCATAGACCACGTCGAACGACGCGTCGTCGAACTGCAGCGCCTCGCCGTTGCCAACCCGGAGGTCACCCTGCCCAGCAAGCCCATGCAGGTCAAAGTTCTGCCGGGCCAGCTCGATCGATCGCTCGGCGAGATCAACGCCCGTGACGTCGGCGCCACCCCGCGCGAACCGCAGCAGATCGGTACCGATGCCGCACCCAACCTCCAGCAACCGCTGGCCGGTAAAGCCACCAAAATCGACCAAGCGAGGCAAATAGTGGAGCTTGTCGAACCGGTAGTCGTCGAGGTCGTCGAAGAACTCACGGGTGCCGACCGGATGGTCCGTCATCTCGAGATCGTGAATCCGTTCGTTCCAGTAGGCGGCGATCTGGTCGATCATCGGGGCGTAGAATAGCAGCGTCTTGATACGAGACCTACGCACCTTAGCCGACACCGAGTTCGACCTCCTCGTCGTCGGCGCCGGCATCTACGGAGCGGCCATCGCCTGGGACGCGGCTCAGCGCGGACTCACGGTGGCGCTGATCGACCGCGCCGACTTCGGTGGCGGCACGTCGGCCAACAGCATGAAGACGGTGCACGGTGGGGTCCGATCACTTCAGACCGGCAATCCGGCCGAGCTCAGGCTCTTCGTGCGTGAGCGACGCGCGCTCTCGAGAATCGCGCCGCATCTCGTACATCCGCTCCCGTTCGTGGTGCCGACCTACGGAGGTCTGACCCGCCATCCGCTGGCGATGCAAGCTGCGTTTAAGCTCTACGACTTCCTCTCTAGCGACCGGAACGCACAGCTCGATCGCACCAGGCACCTTCCACCCAGTCGGCGCATCACTCGGGACGAGTGCCTCGCCCTGAACCCCTTGATCGATCCGGAGGGCGTGACCGGCGGCATCGTCTGGCACGACTGCCAAATGTATAACCCTGACCGGGTGGTGCTCGCCTTCGTACAGTCGGCAGCCGCGGCCGGCGCCAGTGTCTCGAATTACGTTGACGCGACGGGCTGGCTCCGGGCCGGGAAACAGATCACTGGTATGCGGGTGGAAGACCGGCTCGGCGCGGGCATGTTCGACATCCGCGCCAGACTCGTGGTCAATGCCGCCGGCCCGTGGAGCCCGCAGCTCACGGCTACCCTACCACCGGCGCTCGCTGCGGGACATCCACCCGGCTTCTCCAAGGCGATGAACCTAGTGACCCGGTCCGTCGGGACACGAGAGGCGGTGGGAGGTGTCGCGAACGGTCGATTCCTGTTCATCGCCCCCTGGCGAGGTGTGTCCATCGTTGGCACGAGTCACGAACCGTACGCGGGCTCTCCGGGCTCGCCGCCGATCAGTGACGACGACGTCACCCGCTTCCTGACCGAGGTCCGACAGGCATTCCCGCGGGCCGGATTGGGACATGATGATGTGCGGCTCGTCCACCGGGGCCTGCTGCCGTCAGCCGACCCCGAAGGGGAGACCCTCTCCAAGCAGAGCCTGGTGCGCGACCACCGCCAGGACGGCACCCCAGGCCTGATGAGCGCCATCGGCGTGCGCTACACCACCGCACGAGCCACGGCCGCCGAGGCCACCGACCTGGCTCTCAAGATCCTGGGCCAGACACCGCGTCCTTCGCGGACCGCGACCACGCCGCTCGCCGGTGGCGACCTCCACGACTGGGACAGCTTCCTCGACACCGCTGTGCCGTCGGACGTCCCGCTCGCCCTGGCCGACCGACGACGCCTGGCAGCCACCTACGGCACCGGCTGCCACACGCTGATTGACGCGCTAACCGCCGACCAGGAGCTGGCATCGCCTCTCTCCGACACCTGCCCAGTAACCCGCGGCGAGATCGCGCATGCCGTGCGAACGGAGATGGCGGTGGCGTTGTCAGATGCGGTGCTCCGGCGGACCGAAGCCGGGTCTGCGGGACATCCCGGGCCAGAAGCGCTTAAGGAAGCTGCCAACGTCATGGGCGCGCTGCGCTCTTGGTCGTCCGAGGAACGAGCGGCCCAAATCGCTGAGGTCGAACGTCACTACAGGCTGAACGCCTGAGGCTCAGTCCAGCCAGGCTTGCGCCCAGCGCTCCAGCACCATGAAGCAGAACAGCTGATGGGCGAAATTCTCGCGCCCCGCTACATGCTCGTCCATCATCCGCGTGACCAGCGCCGGCTCAAGCCACCCGCGGCGCTCGACGCGATCCGGCGCGAGCAGGTCCCGCATCAGCGGCGCCCAATCGTCCCGTAGCCACTGCTTCATCGGGATCGAGAATCCCTCCTTGCCACGGGTCAGGATCGCCTCCGGCAAGCGGTCTCGCATGGCGGCCTTCAAGACATGCTTGCGCTGACCCTGGTGAAGTTTCATGGTCCCAGGCATGGAGAAAGCGAGTTCCATCACATCCACGTCCAAGAACGGTGCCCGCGTCTCGAGGGAGGTCGCCATGCTCATCCTGTCGACCTTCGCCAGGATGTCATCGTTCAAATAAACCTGCAGGTCAGCATAGAGCTGGCGATTGAGCAGATCATCGGTGTGCGCCCCACGAAGATGGCGCCGGATCGGAGCGTAGACGTCGCTCGATAAGAGCGCATCTTGGAGCGCTGGGGTGTAGAGTCGGCGCTTCACTCCCACATCCAGGAAGGTCATCCAGCGATAGTGCGCGATCGCACTCGGTGCGGTGGCAAGGCCCAGCGTGAAGCGGCGAAGTTTGTTGACCAGTCCCTTCTTCTTCTCGCTCGGAGGCAGCAGGGCGGTTACCGATGACAGGAGCGGCATCGCCGCGTCGGGCACAACGAGCGCCACCTGTCGCGCCAGCGCCTCGGCCTCATACGCGTCGTAGCCGGCGAAGAGCTCGTCTCCTCCGTCACCGGACAACGCTACCGTCACATGCTCCCGCGCCACCTGGGAAACCAGGTAGGTCGGAAACAGTGACACGTCGCCAAATGGCTGGTCGAAGTGGGTGACGAGTTGGTCGAACAGCGCTAACAGATCCGGCTCGACCATTCGTTCGTGATGGTCGGTGCCAAAAGCCGACGCCACCTCTCTAGCGTAGGGCAACTCGTTGTAGCTCGCCGCTTCGAACCCCATGCTGAAGGTCTTGACCCGGTCACCCTGCCCTGCCGCCTCGACCATCAGCGACACGACCGCACTCGAGTCGATCCCACCCGACAGGAAGGCACCCAGCGGCACGTCGGACATCATCTGTCCCGCCACCGCCCGCTCCAACGCTTCGCGAAGCGCATCAGCTGCCTCGGCCTCATCCCAGCGCCGCATCTCAATCGCGGCGACATCCCAGTAGCGCTCGACCCGCACCGCCCCACGCTCGTAGAGCAAATAGTGAGCGGGCGGCAGCGCCCGGACCTCGCTGAAGATCGTGCGCGGGGTCAGGACGTACTCGTAGGTCAGGAATTGGTCGAGTGCCTCAAGATCGACCTGCCGCGAGATCTCGGAACGGGTGAGCAACGCCTTGATCTCGGACCCGAACAGGAACTGCGCGGGCGTCTGTGAGTAGTAGAACGGCTTCTCTCCCGCGCGATCTCGGCCACAAAACAACCGACGGGCACCCTCGTCCCAGAGCGCGAACGCGAACATCCCGCGGAGCCGCCCGAGGATCTCGACACCGAACGCCTCGTAGCCATGCACCAACACCTCGATATCGGACCGACTCCGAAACCGGTGCCCCCTGGCCTCGAGTTCCGACCGCAGTTCGAGGTGGTTGTAGATCTCGCCATTCGCTACGAGATGAATCGTCCTGTCCTCGTTCGAGAACGGCTGCTGCCCCCCGTCCACGTCGATGATGGAGAGCCGACGCATCCCCAGTCCGACACCGGCTCCGAGGTGCAATCCTTCATCGTCCGGTCCTCGGTGACGGAGCGCATCGACCATCCGCCGGAACGCGTCCTGGTCCACGGGGCGGGCTAGGTCTCGTTCGACGATGCCGGCAATACCGCACATGACTAGGAGGGTAACAAAGAGGACGGCCGCGCTTCGCGACTGGCCGGGCAGAAAGAACACCCGATGGTACAATGCGTCAGAACGCCAGCGCCAGCCAGCGCCCGGCATCTCACACATTCCATCGATGGTCCACTCACCTCCCGTGTCAACCGCGATGCCGACCGTAGTCTGCCGGCTCGCCTCCATTGCGGGCCTAGCCCTAACGGCGGCCTGCGGTCCAACGGCCGGCGACACCTCAGAGACCGCGCCGATCCAACCGGCCTCGGCCGCGATAGCCCCTGACGGGGTTGCCGCCGTCACCGGAGGACATACCCGGGCTGTCTGGATTCAGGACCAGGGCGATGGCACCGACATCCTCGGATTCGGTAATCAGGTGACGATCGTCGGCTTCGACAGCGATGACGGACAGGGGGAACGGGCGATCGTGGCCGCTGCGGGAACGTTTGCTAAGCCGCTGTTCACCCGCAATGGCGACCGGGTCATCTATGCCGACCGGACCAATGACGCGGTGCGGGTCGTAAATTTCGATGGCACGGACGACCGTCGCGTCACCACCGGCTTCCCCCTTGCCACCTGGATCGATCCAGAAAGCAGCGTCGAGTGGGTGTACGTCGGTACCGCGCCGCAAGGTACCGACCCGGAATCGTATGGCCAGGTCCACCGGCACCAGATCGACCAGCCGGACCAGCCGGAACTTGTCTGGGACCGCAGGTCGGTCAGTGGCGACAGCTTCCAGGTGTCACGGGACGGCCGTCTCGCCGGCGCCCTCGCGCGGTGGCCCGAGGCTGGGCTGCTCGAGCTGCCCAACGGTGAGTGGCATCCGCTGGGCGAAGGCTGCTGGACCTCTCTAGCGGCCGACGACAGCGGGCTGTTCTGGTACTTCGACGGCCAGCACCGAAATCTCACCATCGTGGACAACGACGCCGATGACCGCTGGACCGTCAACATCAACAGCGCCCCGGGCATCGACGGCTTCGAGGTCTACCATCCACGCTGGTCGAATCATCCGCGTTTTCTGGTCATGACCGGACCCTACACGGAGGGGGGCGGAGGCAACAAGATCCGCGGCGGCGGCCAAGGGGTGGAGATTCACGTGGGCCGCTTCTCTGCCGATCATCGCCGGGTGGAGGCCTGGACCCGGATCTCGACCAACGACGTCGCCGACTTCTACCCTGACGTATGGATTGCACCGGACGTCGCCGTGCCGTCGAGCCCCACGACGGCTGCCGGCGAGGGCGTGGCCGATGTCACAGCCGACGCTCCGATCTTGGTGGCGGTACGGGTCACCCAATCGGTACCCCTACCCTCGCCAGCCGATATCGCCCCTTACCGCAACGGTCTTCTCGTCCTCGAGTACGACGTCGTGGAGATCATTGACGGGACCTACTCGGAGGACACCGTACTCGCCGCGCACTGGATCATCGCGGACGGAGAGACGCTCGTCGCGGCTCGTCGCCCTGCTGGAACAACGCTCCGACTTCGCCTCGAGCCCTACACCGCGCACCCCGAGCTCGAAGGTGAGCGCCTGGTGATGAACAGCGACCGCTTTGATCTCCCTCTCCTCTACGACGTCGCCTCGGATCCACGGTGATGGGTCTCAGCAGCGCCAGGACCCGGCTCCTGCGGGTGACGGGCGCCGGAGCAGCGGCGTCCATCCTGTGGGCTGGATGCGGCGGCGGGACACCCCTCGACGAGCTGCTGCCTTCGTTTCGGTCCGAACTGACCCGGCTGGCGCAAGACGCCAAGCAGCGACCTGATGGGGCCGTGATCGGGGTCGACGGCTGGCATTTTCACGGCCCGGAACTCGCCAACGTGGGTGCGCCGCCGCGCCGGCCGGATGCGGCCACCCGTACCGTTCTCGACGTGAAAGCGCAGCTCGATTCTGTCGGTGTCGAGTTGTTGCTGGTGCCAATCCCGTCCAAGTCGATCATCTTTCCCGAAAAAGTGGCCTCCGAACTTGAGATTCCGATTCCCGTTCCACGATTCGACCCGGAGCTGCAAGCCGTCTACGAAACACTGCGAGCGGCCGGCGTCGAGGTGCTGGATCTAACCCGACGGTTCATTCGGGAACGGTTCCACCCGGAAGGTCCACTATTCTGTCGCACCGACCGTCACTGGTCTGGCACCGGCTGCACCGAGGCTGCATCTGCTATCGGGGAATGGGTCCGGGACCGCGCGTGGTTCGACGAGCTGACGACCGAGGAGTTCGGCGCGGCCTGGTACAGCACGACCATCGAGGGTGACCTGGCCACGACAGACACGTCCGAGCGTGAGGAACTGCGGCTCCGGGGGATCGTCAGGAGCACGACCGAGGGGCCTGTCTCCCCGGCACCGGACCGTGCGAGCCCGATTATCCTGCTGGGCGACAGGCACTCGCTGGTCTTCCATTCGGGCGTGGGCATCGAGGTGCGCGGGGCCGGTCTGCCCGAACAGCTAGCTTTCGAGTTGGGTGCGGCGGTGGACCTGGTAGCGGAAGCGGACGACTTGGGTACTGCCCGTGGGCGTCAGCGCCTGTCCGACCGAGCGGGAACCGAAGAAGGTTTTTGGGCGTCCAAGCGACTAGTGATCTGGTGCTTCGCGTCCAGCAGCCTCGCCAACGACCAGGGATGGACCCCGACTCGGCTCGTCCCCGAGGCCTAGCGAATCTCCGGGACCGTGTCCCGAACCAAAAAACGAAAGGTGGCGAACGCACCCACCACAGCGGCGCCCTTCGGACGAATCATCTTCCGGCGGCTGCAGCAGCGTTTCGGTACAATGCGCACATCGAACGTCGAGGCCCCATCGATGCGTTGCTTACTCCCCGAGTGTCAGGGTACCGCCACGAACGTGGCCGTCTACGCCAGGGTCGCGCCATGCGTCTAAGTCGGCGGCGTGTACTCCAGGCCGGCTTGACTCTGGGCGGACTAGCGGCAACGTCACGGCTGACCGCGGCATCAGCTGCGCTCCGGGCTCAGACCCGCTGCCTGGTCGGCGATCTGAACATCGAGATCCGACGACTCCTCGACGCCCCAATCATCTACCCCGATCTCGACGGCGGCATCGGCACCAATATCCAGGGACCATCGCTCATCGAGGTCCCGGACTGGGTGCCCCGCCCCCTGGGCCGTTACTACCTGTATTTCGCCGACCACAAGGGCTCGTATATCCGACTGGCGTTTGCCGACGAGCTTGACGGCCCTTGGTCCATTCACCCTCCAGGGGCGCTCGACCTGGATCGGTCGCATTTCCTGGCCACTCCGGCGCCGGTGTCGGACGAAGAGCGTGCCCGCCTTGAGGCGGCACCATCACGCGGCG
The DNA here is from genome assembly GCA_002346545.1 of Acidobacteria bacterium UBA2994. Taxonomy (GTDB): domain Bacteria; phylum Acidobacteriota; class Vicinamibacteria; order Vicinamibacterales; family UBA8438; genus UBA2994. The sequence goes on along the minus strand of DEAA01000027.1, from coordinate 169,086 downwards.
AGGGCGTCCCCTCAGCGCTCTTCACCGCTACCCAGCCGCACCTAGCCTCGCCCGACGTACATGTGCGGCGGGACCGGCGGCAGATCGTGATGTACTACCATGGGCTTGAGGGCCTAAGCCTTCAACGCACACGCGTGGCCACGTCTCCTGACGGACTGCGCTTCACTGCCAGGCCGGAGCTGCTCGGCCGCTCCTACTTCCGTGCGTTTCCCTACCGCGGGTACTGGTATGCCCTGTCCATGCCGGGCGTCATCTACCGCTCCAGGGACGGCTTGAGCGGCTTCGAGGAAGGTCCGACACTGTTCGAGCCGACGATGCGCCATGCAGCCGTCCTGCGACGCCGTAACCGGCTGTTCGTGTTCTGGTCCAACGTGGGCGATAACCCGGAACGGATCCTGCTCAGCACGATCGAGCTCTCGGACGACTGGCGAAACTGGACGGCCGAGGGCCAGCGTGAGGTCCTGCGGCCGGAATGGGCCTGGGAGGGTGCCGAGCTTCCGCGCGATCCGTCTGTCCGTGACGCCATCAACATCCGGGTGAATCAGGTCCGCGACCCTGCAATCTACGTCGAGAATGACCGGGTCTACCTGCTCTACTCGGTCGCGGGCGAAGCGGGCATCGGGATCGCGGAACTCACCCTACGCTGCTGACCTTTCCCCGCGCAGGCCCCAGAGAACCTCTCGGACCATGGCCCCGATCCAGTTGCCCGGGTGACGACACGGGGCATCTAGAAGTCGGTCCGACGCAGAACCCAGGTTGGGAGCGAGCGGATGATCAACATCACCAGACGCCAGACCGGCGGAACATAGGCCACGCTCGCCCCACGATCGATCGCCCGCAGGGCTCCGCGCGCCGCCTCATCAGGTCCAACCGCGAAGGGCGGCTCGTCGAGCGCTGCCGTCATGCTCGTCCGGACAAACCCCGGCTTGATCAGCACCGTCCGCAGCCCGGCCTCTCGATACCGCAGGTCCACCCCTTCGAGATAGGACGACAGGCCGGCCTTGGCCGCCCCGTAGAGCACCACCTTTTTCCGGGCGCGGTCACCGGCGACCGAGCTGAAGACGCAGAGTGTTCCGCCCCCATCGGCGAGGAGCCGCATCCGCACCTGCTCGCAAAATTCGACGGTGTTCGCGAAATCCACCGACAGTACTCTCTGGCGAAGTACCGCGTCTGCCTCCAGTGACTCCTGCGTACCAAACAAGCCGGCGGTCACCACGACGGTATCGACGCCCTCAAGCCCGGCCCACGCCGCGTCGAGGGCAGCCTCGAACCCGGAGCGGCTCTCCAGATCGCAGAACGCGGTCCCCACGGACCCGGACGCGCCACGCGCGGTGAGATCGGCCGCCGTCACCTCAAGTGCCGACTCGTCTCGCCCGAGCAGGAAGAGCTGATCGCCCCGTTCGACCATCAGACGAGCCAGGGAGCGCCCCATCCCCCGCGTCGCACCGATCAGGAGCGCCTTCATATCGGATCTCCGAATAGACGTACCGACAGCGCACTCCGGATCCGCGCCTCCGGATCCCAGCGGCGCCGCACTGCCTGCCACGCTGAGAGGCGTGGCTCCATGGCCCGAAAATGCTCAGGCCGGGTCAGGGTGTCCTTCGCGAGATAGACCCGTCCACCCACGCCGGCGACAAAGTCGTTCATGGCATCCACCGCGACTTGGGTGCGATCCGTGATCGGCAGATCAACGGCGATCGAGAGTCCCGCCTTCGGAAACGACAGCATCCCCTTACCCTCTCCTCCGAAGTCTTTCAGCACACAGAGCAACGGCACCGCCCCGCGTTGCACCATAATGTCGAGCACCCGCCGGCAACCCTCGACGCCCGCGCTCGTAGGCAGCACGACCTGATACTGCGTGAACCCGGCCCGCGGATAAAGTCGGTTCAACCAGCCCACCACGTCCAGGGGATAGAAGAACGCATCGGGATGAACGATGCCACGACGATACAGCCGCCGGCTCCAGTATCTCGCGATGTTGGCTAGCCGCATCGTCGTACCTGAGATGAGCGGAAACACGAACGGGATCGCAGGCGGAAACCGGGGCGCGGGGAGCCGAGAAGGCGCCTCGCCAGGGTCGGCGCGACGTCCCCGCTCGACCACCCCTCGCCCGAACGCGCTTCCCCCGGCCAACAGATCGATCCAGGCCAAGGTGTGCGGCCACTCGGAACCAGCCGACCGAAGCGCCTCGACGGTCGACTCGAGGTCACCGTAACCCTGCGACTCGGCCAAGACCCAGCCCGATGGCATCGGCCGCAGCTGAAACTCCACCTCGAGCAGGTGCCCGGTCAACCCCATACCGCCGAGCGTCGCTCGAAAGAGCTCCGGCTGCTCGTCCTCCGAAACCTCGAGAATACGTTCGTCGGCAACCCGCATTCGAACCGAACGCACGTGCTCTCCGAAGCATCCCTCGCTATGGTGGCTCTTGCCGTGCACATCGGCCGCCACCATACCGCCTAGCGTCACTTGCTGGGTACCAGGCGACGAGGGCACGCTCCAGCCCCGCGGCCAAAACACGCGGTTGAGCGTGGCCAGCGACACCCCGGCTTCGGCCCGCACGACCCCGCGCTCGGCATCGAACCAGCAGAAGCGGTCCGCCGCGGTAGTCACCGCGAGGGTGCCGTCGATCGTGCCGGGCAATGAAGCATCGCCGTAGGACCGCCCTAGGCCCCTCGACAGTGTCGCCCCTCGCGTGATCGCTTCAAGGTTCTCCGAACGGCGGTGACGCGCCACAACCACCGGATGCCTGCCCCATCCACTCAACGCCCCCCGCTGTCCTTCCACCGTCATACCTGGCTCCGTCGCACCATTTACGGTGTGGGTCGCATCTCCCCGAGCAGGTCGCGGTGATCAGGATCGACCGAGGACAGATTCCGCAGCGACTGTCCCTCAAGGTACTCCGTGGCAATAAACAGCCGACGGTTCGCCTCGTCCACATCGAGGACCGTGCAAATGTTGGGGTGCCTGAGTGACGAGGAAGGGCGGGCCTCCCGCTTGAAGCGGCGGAGCGCGACCCGCTCCCTCGCCATCGACGGCTTCAGCGCCTTGACCGCCCAGCCGTCTGGCAGACGGGTATCCCGGGCTTTGTGGACCTCGCCCATGCCCCGACTGCCGAGCGTGGCAATGAGGTAGTAGTGTCCGATCTGCTGCCCGATCATCAGACGATTGATCCAGAGCGCCGTCCCGGCGCCTCGCTGGAGGAAGGGGCCATTCTACTGCACCGCACCACCGCCACTCGCCGTTAGCGTTTGTCTTGCGCGAGTGGCTTCACAGCGAGCTGTTCGGCAAGATGGGCCCATTGGTTGTAGGCGCCGAGACACCGGGAGGCATCTCCGCCGGATGGCGGGCTGGACCGACTGCCCCACTAGAGTGTGTCGAAGGGGTCAGGAACGGTTGGCTCGCGTGAGCGGAGCACCTTAGCGGGAACACCTGCGGCAATCACAAGCGGCGGGATCTGTCCTCGCACCACCGCGCCGGCGCCGATGATCGCGTCGTGGCCCACCGTGGCGCCATCGGAGATCACGACGTGGGCACCCAACCAGACGTTGTCGTCCACCTCGATCCCCTGTGCCACACGTCCCTGGTCGAGCACCGGGATATCGGTGCGGTCGTGCAGGTGGTCCCCCCCCACCAGGTAGGTGTAGGCCGCGACCAGTGTGTTCTTTCCGAGGCGTACGTGGCCGCCGGAGAAGATCTCGCAATTGAACCCAATATTGGCCCGATCGTCGACCTCGATGTCGCCGTTCTTGCAGCTCAGGATCGTGTTGCGCCCGACGAAGACACCGTTGCCGATCGTAATCCCGTCGTTGTCGTTGCCCTTGGCATCGAGCAAACAGTTGTCGTCGATGTAGACGTCGTCGCCGATCCGGATCTTGTGGGGGTGCCGGAGGATGACGTTCTGCCCGAAAATAACATTACGGCCGACGCGTCCCAGTACCAGCGGATACAGCTTCGAGCGCAGGAACAACCCGGGAGCCCCGGGCAGCCACGAACACAGGTTCATCACCGTCTCGTAGCGCACCAGCGCCACCAACCCTGGCCGTCCGACCGCCAGCGTCGCGTAGCGCTGAACCTTGCTCTGCCCGGGCGCGAACAGTTCCTCTTGAATGACGGTGATCTTGCGCGGCGATGGCGGGGTGGCGGGGTCGGCGCCGGCGCTGGAGGAATCTGGAGCCACGACGGTGTTCGCGGGCGGAAGCGGACACCGAACTCCCCTCCCGGCCGACGTGAGCGGAGTATATCACGCACGTGATATCCTCTTTCTTTACTTCGAGATCCGGGGGAACATACCTATTATGATCGCGTCCGACGTTCACCTGGCCGAGGGCGTCGAGATCCGCCATCCCAACCTCGTGAATCTCTACGGATGCGAAGTGGGCACGGGCACCCGTATCGGCACATTCGTCGAGATCCAGAAGCGAGCCACCATCGGCCAGCGCTGCAAGATTTCGTCGCACAGCTTCATCTGCTCGGGCGTCACCATCGAAGACGAGGTCTTCATCGGCCACGGCGTGATGTTTACCAACGATCTGTTCCCGCAAGCGACCTCCGGCGATGGCGCGCTCCAGACCGAGACCGATTGGAACGAGATCCCGACCCGCGTCTGCCGCGGAGCCTCGGTCGGCAGCAATGTCACCATCCTGGCCGGAGTCACCATTGGCGCCGAGGCTCTGATCGGCGCCGGCGCGGTCGTCACCCAAGACGTGCCCCCTCACTCCATCGTGGCCGGCGTGCCCGCCCGCGTGGTGGGCGACACCCGAGAACGAGGCCCCCGCCCGTCCGGCGAGACCCCGGTCTGACCATGGTCGGCGTAGGCGTCATCGGATACGGCTACTGGGGCCCCAACCTCGTCAGAAACTTCAGCGAGGCTGCCGGCTCCCGGGTCCTGGCGGTCAGCGATCTCTCTAGCGAGCGGCGGGATCGCGTCGAAGCACGCTATCCCGGTGTCCGAACCACGAGCGATGCCAGCGATCTCATCGCCGATCCCCAAATCGACGCCGTAGTGATCGCCACCCCTGTTTCCACGCATTTCGATCTGGTCAGGCAGGCACTCGAGGCGGGCAAGCACGTGTGGGTCGAGAAACCGCTCGCCGCCACCAGTGAAGAAGCGCGCCGGCTCCGGGATGCCGCGGTCGCTCGCCGGCGGACGCTGATGGTGGACCACACCTTTGTTTACACCGGCGCGGTCCGCAAAATCGCCGGCCTGGTCAAAGAAGGACGACTCGGCGATCTCTACTACTACGACTCGGTGAGAGTGAACCTCGGACTGTTCCAGCCAGACGTCGACGTAATGTGGGACCTTGCGGTCCACGACCTTTCGATCATGGACTATGTGCTCGATGCGAGACCCTGTGCCATCTCGGCCATCGGCAGCGCCCATGTCCCGGGCCGCACCGCCAACGTCGCCTACTTGACTTGCCTGTTCGACGACAGTCTCATTGCCCACTTCCACGTCAACTGGTTAGCTCCAGTCAAGGTACGACGAACCCTGATCGGAGGCGCCCGCCAGATGATCGTCTACGACGATCTCGAGCCGAGCGAGAAGGTGCGCGTCTACGATAAGGGCATCACCGTGGATCCTGGCCCCGAAGGCCGCTACGAGATGCTCGTGAGCTACCGGACGGGCGACATGTGGGCTCCACAACTCGAGACCACCGAAGCGCTCAGCCGAGCCGCCACCCACTTCCTCGAGTCGATCGAGACCGGCCGCGAGCCGCTCACCGGCAGCGGGGCGGGTCTCCGCGTGATCAGCATGCTTGAGGCCGCTAGCCAGTCGATGGCCCAGCAGGGGGCGCTCGTCGAGCTTCCTCGAGGAGACGACGACTGACCATCGCCCGACTCACGCTCGCCCCGTCTCATCATCCGGACTGGTACCACGAGTCGATCCCGGCCCATATTCCACTCCCCTCTTCTCCAGACCGCACGTCCCTCCCTGGCACCGCCGTGCTCTGGGGAGACCGGGGCGACGGCCCGGAACCGCTGATCTCGATAGACGCCGGCCAAGCCCACAGTCGCTTCGACTGGGACCGCTGGTCAACCCTGGTGCGAACCGAGCGCTACACCACACAGGCCCGACCGCTCTACACCCGCCTACCGTTCCACTATCACCGTATTCCCGGGAAGCTGCGACGCCTGACTGCCAAAGCTCTGCTCTCGGGTCAGGCGCCCAGCGTCGACAGCAACTCATTCCCGGCCTTCCCGATCGAGCAAGGACTCGAGCTGGTTGCCCACCTACTCGACCCGCCGGCCGCGCCATCGTCTCCCTCGGTGGTCCTGACCCACGACATCGATACCGGCGCAGGGTTCGGCTGGGTGCGCCAAACGGCCGAGATCGAGTTCGCGCACGGATTCCAGTCCACCTGGCACGTGGTCGGACAAGGAGTTCCACTCGACTACGCGGTCCTCGACTGGCTGGTCGAGCGGGGCTGCCAAGTGGGCCTGCACGGTTACAACCACGACAATAAGCTCGCGTTCTTGCCAGCGGACCAGATCCGTCGTCGGTTCGACGCCTGCCGCCCACTGATCGATCGCTACGGCATCACCTGTTTCCGGTCTCCGTCCTGGTTTCGCAGTCCGATGCTGTTTGAGGTGGCGCGCGACTACATTCAGGTCGACTACAGCCGTCTGGACACCGACCGCTCCTGCCCCGGCGGGCTCGGCGGCTGTCTCTGGACACGCCCGTTCACCCATGACGGGCTCACCCACGTCCCCACCACCGTTCCCTTCGAGGATCCGCTCTACTGGAGCGAATCCCCCGAGTCGCTGGTCGACTACTGGCGCCAGAAACTCGAATGGCTCCGTGCCTGCCATGGGGGCATCGTCGTCAACACTCATCCGGAACCGCAGTTCAGCGGGAATGCTAGAATGCTCGCCGCCTACGACAAGCTTCTCGATCTGCTGGCCGAACAGCAGAAACCTCCGGTTCCTGCCTAACCGTTCGTCTGGCCAGGCAGGAACCGGAGGAAACAGCCAAGCGGGCTGTGACCGACAAACTAACGCCGCCAGGCGGGTGAATCGCCAGGAAACCGAGTGGAACCTCAGCAGTATCAGCAACTCGCGAACACCGAGGACCGTCACTGGTGGCATCGGTCACGTCAGCGGCTCGTGGCGCACCACCTGGACGGATTGGACCTCGGGCATCGTGCTAGGATTCTGGACGTCGGATGCGGCACAGGAGGAACAACCAGATTCCTGCTCGGCTACGGCTCGGTTGTGGGACTCGATCGGTCCGAACATTCACTCGCCCACGCCAGGAAAAAAGCTCCGCAGGCTATGCTCGTGCAAGGGGACGCCAACCAGCTCGGACAGCTGTTCGCGCCAGGCTCGTTCGACCTCATCACCTTCTTCAACGTGCTGTATCACCGCTGGATGGAGGACGACCAGTCCATCCTCTCCGACGCCGCGCGTCTATTGGCGCCAGGCGGACACCTACTGCTGACCGAACCGGCCTTCCAGGTCTTGTGGCGAGAGCACGACCGCCTCGATATGGGGAAGAGACGCTATCGCATGCGTGACTTCACCCTATTCTTCGACACCGCCGGGCTCGAATCGGTGACAGGCCAGTATTTCAACGCGCTGGCTGTCCCGGCCTGCCTGACCCTGGCCGCCCTCGACACGCTTAAACCCCTACGCCGGGACACCTCGGCACAGTCGGGCGAAATGGCCGTCCCTGGCGAGAGGATCAACAAGGCGCTGTACTGGTACATGGGTCTCGAAACCAGCCTCCTAAGGATGTTCCGTCTGCCGATTGGCGTCACGCTACTCACCATCGCCAGGAGACCGTCGTGAGCACCGAGTCTACGACGACCGATCGGCCCGACATTTCGTTCGTCTCTCCGGCCTACCGGGAACCAAAGAACCTACCGGTACTGTATGACCGCATCAAGGCGGTAATGGATAGGCTGGGACGCACGTGGGAGTGGATCATCGTCGACGACCATTCGCCGGACGAGACCTTCGACATCATCACGCAACTCGCGGCAGCCGACCCGCGGGTCCGCGGCGTCCGGCTGGCACGGAACTACAGCTCGCACACGGCGATCACCTGTGGCCTGCATCAGGCGGCTGGCGCGTGCGCGGTGGTCCTCGCCGCCGACCTGCAGGATCCCCCAGAGATAGTCCCCGAGCTGATCGAGCCCTGGGAACGGGGTGCCCAGGTGGTCTGGGCGGTCCGAGGGAAGCGCCTGGGCGAAAAGCGTAGGACCGTCTTCTTCGCGCGCCTCTTCTACATCCTGGTACGCAACTTCGTCGGTATGAAGGAGATGCCGGCGACAGGCGCCGACTTCTTCCTCTTGGACCGGCGGGCCATCGACGGATTCTGCCAGTTTGGCGAAACCAACGTCCACATCCTCGCCCTGATCACGTGGATGGGGTTCCGTCAGGAAACCATCGTCTACACGAAGCAGGCGCGGCTGCACGGAAAGTCAGCGTTTAACTTTGAGAAGCGGATGCAGCTCGTGCTTGACTGCATCACCTCCTTCACGACGCGCCCGATCCGGTTGATGGGACTGATCGGGTTCCTGGTATCGCTGGTCGGTTTCGTCCTCGCGGGGCGGATCATCTGGGAAGTGTTCGTGCTGGACACCGGTCCGCCGGAAGGATACGCGTCGCTTATGGTCGCCGTACTCGTGATCGGCGGCATCCAGATGCTGATGATGGGAGTTCTCGGCGAGTATCTCTGGCGAGCCTTGGACGAGGCGCGTCGCCGCCCCCGCTTCCTCATTGAAGCGCATACCTCCTCTCCACCCAACTCCCCGTCGGCGCCGAAGTAAACCGATGACCGATACGCCTCCCGCCCGGCGGGAGCGTCTCGCCGTGGCCTGCCTGGCCAAGGCCGCCGCGCAGTACGAACTGCTGGACCCAGACTAGCCGTGGTCTTTCCGTGCCTTCGGCTTGTAGTACTTCCGGTAGTCCTGGACTACCCCTCGTCTGAAGAACCAGGCCCCAAGCGGCCCCAGCCACCGGAGTACGAAGTGCATGTGGCGCAGGTCGGTCAACTCGATCAGGTTGCCGTCAGGATCCTTCACGAAGAAGAGAGTATGTCCGTGAGGCGAGCGCTCGACCGGACTGACCATCTCCACCCCCCGCGCCTTGAGATGGTCATACCAGCGCCGAATGTTCCGGACGTCGAAACAGAGGTGCGTCAAGCCCACCTGGTTCCAGGCGACGCCGGCCGGCGCTTGGTCGGGACGGAACTCGAAGATCTCGATCACGGCCCCGCCGGGAACCCGGATCCAACCGATCTTGCAGGTCGGGTGTTTAGCATCGACACCGAAGAACGCCTTCACGCGTTCTTCGGGCGCGTCGGACACCCCCACCAGGGGACACCCGAAGACCTCCCAGTAGAACTTCACCGCCCGGTTGAAGTCGGCCACGGTGATCCCGACGTGATTGAACGATCGGACGCGCACGCCTCTCTCCTTCCTACCCGGACTCGCCCTGCGCCATTTCCACCTGATCGCCGACACCGGTCGGACGTCGCCACTCTGTGTCGCGAATATGGTCGGCCACCCGTAGCGCCTGAGCCACGATCGTCAGCCCGGGGTTCACCGCAGCCGAGGAGGGAAAGAACGACGCATCGACAACGAACAGGTTCTCCACATCGTGAGTCCGGCAGTACGGATCAAGTACCGACACGGCCGGATCGGTCCCGAAGCAGGCCGTCCCGCACTGGTGTGTCGTGTTAGCGGTGTTATGGGAATGCACATACTGGATGTACATCCCGAGGCCGCGTAGCATCGCTCGAACTTCCTCAACGAGGCGCCGGTGCGCGCCCTCGTTGGTCGGGCGATAGGTCAACTGAATCTGACCATCGGCGGTCACCGTCACGCGATTGTCGGGGTCTGGCAGATCTTCGGTCATCGCCAACCAGTCAAATCCACGAGCCACCCAGTAGTCGTAGAATGCCCGCGGCACGATCGGCACCACTGTCTGAGCCATGACCCCGTGCGTCCGTCCCTGTGACTGGATCTGCCCCAGTGGATGTCCGCCGTCCGGCCCCTTGAGGTAGAAGTCGTTGATGGCCACGGTTTTCTGGAACACCGTGGGATTCCGGCGAAACGGATGGAAGCCAGCCATCATCGTGGCCAGGTGCGCCATGTACCGGCGCCCGACGAGACCGGACGAGTTTCCGACCCCGTCGGGATGGGTACCGTTTGCCGAACCAAGCAGCAGCGCGGCGGAGTTCACGGCGCCGCAACACACCGCCACCAGATCCGCTTCTACGGACGTCCGGTCGTCCCCTCGTGCCACGACCACTCCGACCACACGTCGACCGGAACCATCGGTCTGCAGCCGCTCCACGAGGGCACCGGTCCACAGCGTCACATTCGGGTAGGAAGCCAGCGGCCGGACGCAACACACGTCGGCGTCGCTCTTGGCTTCGCGGTGACACGGAAACGAGTTACACGTGTCGCAGAGCACACACCCGTCCGGCGCGCCAATGTCGCGCAGGCCGAGCGGGAGCGGCGAAGGGTGCAGGCCTTGGGCTCGGATCCTCTCCAGGTAGCCCGACACCGTGGGCTCATGGGGCACGGCTGGAAACGGGAACGGACCGCGTGGCGGCTCGGTGGGATCATCACCTGAGTCTCCGTGGACATGGTAGAGACGCTCGGCCCGGTCGTAGTACGGCGCGAGCGTGTCGTAGTCGACCGGCCAGGCTGGCGACACGCCATCGACATGCTCGATCTCGCCGAAATCCTCCCGGCGCAGCCGATACAACACGCCGCCCCAGAACTTGGTGTTTCCCCCGACGCAGTAATGCATGTACGGGCGGAACGGAGCGCCGGCGCCGTCGAGCCAGGAGTCGTGGGCGCGATACCTAAGGTTCTTCCAGACAGCGGCCGGGTCTCGGTTCTCCGGCTCCCGTGGAATGGTCTCCCCGCGTTCGATTAGCAGAATGTCGGCGCCGGTCTCGGCCAGCGCATGCGCCAGTGTTCCCCCGCCGGCACCGCTGCCGATGATGACAAGGTCGAATCGACGACTCATGAGCCGGTCGTCACCCCCCCCGCGGTCGCATAGATCCGCTCCATCAGACGCTGGTCCGCCATCGCCGCCTCGAGACACATCTCCGGCGCGCGGGCGCCACGGATCGCTCCGGCAAAGTCGCGATACATCGCCTGGTAGCCCCGGACATCCCGGAACCCCGGAAACAGTAGCCTCGGCCCACGAACACCGCGGACCAGGACGAACCCTCCGTTGGACTCAAAGGAAATGATGCCTCTCCGCCCGAAGAGCTTCGACACCCGGAGCCCGCGGAGCAAGGACGGGACTTCGCGCGAGTAGTAGAGGCTCCCCACAGCGCCGTTGTCATAGCTGAAGGCGACCATCATGCTCTTCACGCGCCGGTCGGGACCCTCTGCGGACGGTATCGGTCGGAACCCGCGCACCTCGGTCATGCGCGGTCCGAGGCTGTTGGCCACGTGCAACCAGTGGATACCCTCCTCGAAGAAGGCGTCCCCTCCCGCCATGGTCTCGTCGTTTCGCCAGTCGTCAGCCTGCTTGTAGCGCTTTACCAACGTCGTGAAGTGCGCGAAGACCAACTCGCCGATCGCGTCCTCAGCCAGCAACGTCCGGAGGCATCTGGCCAACGGCTTGTAGTGGTCGTTCTCGCCTACCAGCACCACCCGCACCGCGGCGTCTCGGGCCGCCCGAACCTGTTCATAGTCCGCCAGGGTCGGAAACGCGGGCTTCTCGACCAGGACGTGCTTGCCGGCGGCGAGCGCGGCGAGCGTCCACTCGAGATGGAACCGGGGCGGCACGGCAACCACCACGGCGTCGACCGATGGGTCCTCGAGAGCCGCCTGGTAGCTGCCGTAGCTGCGAACTCCGAAGAAACGTCCTCTCCAAGCTTCCGCCTTGGCGGCATCTCGGCTAGCGTAGCTGCACCGCACCAAATCGGAGAGGCGCTTAAGGTGCCGGCTGTGAACGCCGGTGATAAACCCACAGCCGAGGAACGCAACATGGATCGGTGACATGAGCCCCTCGGCCGGCTACTCCAGCGACACCGAGACGGTGCATCCGAGCATCCGCCGGTCGGTAGATTCCGGGTCCACTTCGGCCGGCACGAAACCTGTTTCTGGCGCCAAGCTGACGGCAACCAGACGACCATTTGATTCGACTGGCACGATCAACTCACTGGCCGCCCAGGCCTCGAGCTCAAGCGTCTCGCTCACGGTGCCGGCCGTGACCGTGATCCGATTCGCCACCCCGCCATTGCGAACCGTCAGCCTTACAGCATCCGCGTTCCCTGGCGCCACCATCCACTCCGATACCCGCCCCCCCTGAACCCAGCTATTCTCCGTCTCAACGTAGGTGAACCGATCGAGAAAGAACAGAAAGCCACCGGTCGCCGCGGCGAGCGGCTTCAGCGACCGGATACGACCCACGTCGCGCTTCATGTCCGGAGCCACGACAGCGCGCGGCACCACCGCCACCGCCGAGATGCGCTCGGCTAGCTCCGGTGTAGTTGCTCCGACACGGAGCGCGGTCAGATCGACCGGAAGCTCGAACCCTACGACCGCGGGGGTCATCCGACGGCCGTCAGTCGTGACCACGGTACCGTTCGTCCGGTCGTAGGAGAGGAACACCTCCCCCTCGACCTGCTGCCGTTCCGAAAACCAGACGAGCAAGTCATACTGGCCGGCCGGCAGATCGAACGCCGGGGTGAGTTCAGCGGGATTGGAAACCGCCCCTGGGGTGAACCGATACTCGACGGAGGCCCGCTCCAGAAGAGTGGGCTCGTCGAGCCAGCCGGCTCCGCCATATTCGTACGCGTGCAGACTCGGCCCAGGGTAGGCATGAAGCAGCTGTTGGCGTCCCACACCCGCGGCCGTCGCCGCCCGCGCGCTGGGAAGCGCCGAGGCGGCGAGGAGACTCCCCGACGCCAGGAACACCAGTCCGGCAGTCACCGCGCTCCAGTACGGGCCGACCGCCACCCGACGAACCGCCAGCGCGGCGATGACACCAGCCACCACCCAGACCAGCATGGCAGGCAGCTGGACGAGGATGGCCGGATCGATAAAGCTCGGCAGCGCCGCAGTGAGCGGCGCGCTTCCCTGTAACGACTCAACGAGCCGCCCCGTGCCGTCGCGGTCGTTATACATGAGCCTGGCCGCCGGATACGCCAGCACCGCCGCGAAGGTCAGGACGCTGTAGCCGAGTCCGAGCGCCATGGCGCCTCTGGCCGGCGCGCCATCGAACACGCGCCAGGCGTAGGCCAGCATCGGTCCCAGTAGAGGCAACAGCGGGACGATGAATCGCGCCGGGACGCTGGTGCCGCCCCACCACATGTAGTACTGCGTGGTGCTGGCCAGGAACGGCACGATCACCAACACGCTCCCCATGAGATACCAGCGCAGGCCCCGGTCACGCGCCATGGCCCAGGCACCGCAGAGCGCAGCCGCGAAGATCGGCGTGTAGGGCAACAAGCCGTACTCCTGATCGAACGCCAACCCGAGCACCCCGCGGGGGATGTTGAACAGATCCAGCTCTGCTCCAGACGAATAGTTATAGGCCACCGTGGGGTTAATGTCGCCGTACATCACCCAGAACGAGGCGAACCACGCCAGCGCCGAGACGCCGATCGGGGTAAGGAAGGCCACGGCCAATCGCCAGCGCGGCCAGAGCCGTTGGGCCAGCCACAGCCCCGCCACGAACAGCAACAGCGAGAACTTCATGTGCAACCAGGGCAGCAGGCTGAGCGCCAGTCCTCGCCAGATCCAGGGCCCCGCCCGCTCGGGCAAGGGTCCCAGCAGCCAGAGCACGGCCCACGCCATGAGCAAGGCGGCAGGCATCTCTGGAAACAGCAGATGGCTCTGCAGACCGAACGGGATACTCAAGGTAACGGCCGCCCAGGTCGCCACGGCGATCGCTGGCGACGACATCAGGAGGGCCGCGTCATAGACGGCCAGCGCCGCCAGCGTGGCCAGCAGCCCCACGACGGTCAGCGCGCCCCACTCTCCAGCCACCGCGTAGGCGGGCATCATGAGCGCCGGCAGGCCCGGGGCATGAATGGAATACACGATGCCATCCCGACCCCGGGCCAGATAGTGCATCGGCAGTTCGGCGTTGTTGAATGACGCGTAGTCGCGGGACTCATGATTATTCTCGATACGCAGGTCCTGATCCGCGTAGAGACTGTGAGTAACGACCAGATAGTGAGGCTCATCGCCCCCGAATCCTTGCACCCGCTTGACGTAGTGGCCGACACCGATAAACACCACCAGGCTGGCAGCAATGACGAACCGGCGGGCCGACCACCGCCACCCCGGCCAGCGCAGCTGCCCCTGGTCACGGGCGGCCCAGGCGACCCCCGCGACTGCGGTCGCGGCCACCACCCATCGAAGTGGCCCGGCCAGCAACAACAGCAACGGCAACTCGGTCGTCAACCAGGGCAGGTAGGGCAGCACCCAGAGCCACAACAGCAGGAGCGGGGCGAGCATTCGCGCGAGAACCGGCAGGGCCCGGTCGCGCCGCCTCCACCGCAAGGCCAGCACCCAGACCAGACCGCTCCCCAGCGCACAGGCCAGGAACAACCACAGGGGCGAGACCAGGAGCGCCACTCGCGCGG
>DEAA01000027.1:131446-154226 GCA_002346545.1 Acidobacteria bacterium UBA2994 | reverse complement strand
CGACCAGGAGCGCCACTCGCGCGGGACCCTCATCGCCCCAAGCCACGATGTGCTGGGAGGCTGGTACCAGCCAGGCGGCCGCCCCCAGACCGAGGCCGACCCCTTGAAGGAGCAGGGGCACCCGCCAGTCAGATTGCGCGGGAGTCATGAAGGGTCCCGGAGCGCTCCTACTCAGGCACCGCGGCCGGCTCGTCGACCGGGCGGTCAAGCAACTCCCGGATGTAGTACGTGGGTTTCCCCTGGGACTCGTGGTAGGTGCGCGCCTGCATCTCGGCCAGCAACCCCAACGTGACCAACTGAACCCCTGTAAACGCGAGCAGAATCCCAAGTAGGAGCAGCGGTCGGTCCCCGATGGCCTGCGCCTCGAACAGCCGCACATACCCGAGGTAGGCGGTAATGAGCACCCCGGCCCCTCCCATCGCAAGACCGACAAGGCCGAAGATCTGGAGCGGCCGGGTCGAATAGCTCAGCAGGAACTTAACGGTCGCCAGGTCCAGGAGGACCCGGATCGTCCGCGAGATGCCATACTTCGAGCGGCCGTGCTGTCTGGCTCGATGGTTTACCACGACCTCGGCAATGCGCACTCCCTGTTCACTCGCAATCGCCGGGATGAACCGATGCATCTCTCCGTACAGCCGTAGCGACTTCACCACCTCGGCCCTGAAGACCTTTAATGAACAGCCGTAGTCATGGAGGCGGACACCGGTCGCGCGAGAAATCAGCGCGTTGGCCAGGGTCGACGGCAGCCGGCGGTTAATCCAGGCGTCCTTTCGCGCCTTGCGCCAGCCGCAGACGATGTCGTACCCCTCCTCGAGCTTGTCGACCATCCGGGGGATATCGCGCAGGTCATTCTGCAGGTCACCATCCGCCGTCACAATGAGACGCCCACGCGCGCGGGCGAATCCGGCGGAGAAGGCGGCGGTCTGACCGAAATTGCGGCGAAGTCTGACTACCCTGACCCGAGCGTCGGCGACGTGCAGCGCGCTCAGAATCGAAAAGGTCTCGTCGGTGCTCCCGTCATCGACGAGGATCACCTCGTAGGAGCGTCCCCACGCCTCGAGGGTCTCCGTCAGCTCGCGACACAGTGCCTCGACGTTGGGCGCCTCGTCCAGGAGGGGAATGACAACCGACAGCTCTGGACCCATAGAGTGGCCAGAGGATTATATAACTCCACCGCTTAGGCCCGTGCTCGGCGCCAGAAGAGGCCGCCCACGACACCCAGCACCACCAGCGCCAGGACGACGCCGGTAATGGCCGGACCGTGGGCGCGGATCAACTCCAGCGCCTGGTCGCCATAGCGCACCGCCAACGCACCTTCACCGAAGTACCGCACTCCCCGGCCGACGCTCACTGCCACCAAGAACCGCCAGACCGGTAACCTGGTGACGCCCGACAGGAGGACGAAGACCTTGAACGGCGCGGGCGGCGGAAGCAGGGCGGGCACGACGACGGCCAGCACACCAAAGCGTTCGAACAGCCGCATGGCCGACTCCAGCCGGGGTCCGGCAACCCAGCGGCGGAGCAACGCATCGCCCCCTTTCCGCCCTAGAGCATAGAGCACCAGGCAACCGGCCAGCGATCCGGCCGTCGCCATGCCCGCGTAGTAGGGCATCAGGGCTTCGTTGCGGATGACCATCATGACCAGCAGCACGTCGTTAATCTCGGGAAGCGAGACGAAGGAAGAATCGAGGAAGGCGACGAAGAACAGACCGGCGCCCCCGAGCGAGGATACGAACGATTCGAGCCAGTCGACCAGGCGTGCCATGGAAAGGCCGCCGCCCGCCTGTGACAATTGCGAGCGACGGCCGAAGTATACCGGCAAGAGATAACGGCAGGATGACTCCCGCGATCGGATCAAAATCCGATACTAACCGTCAACGACGAGGTCAGCCCGCCCAGGTCGATCCGCTCGTCCAGGAATCCCTGGTCAATGCCGACCGCGCCGATTACGTCCTGATATCGGACTTCACCACCGATGCCGAACCGCTCGCTCATCTGAAATCTGATGCCCGCCAAATAGACCAGTCCCACGTCGTTTCCGCTCGCCACGAAGCGGTCGCGAAAGACGTCAAACGTGTTGAAGTCGATAAACTCCCCTACCTCGCTGTAGCGCCAGTTGAATAACCCGATACCGACGCCCCCATAGGGCTGGACCGGTTCTCCCAGGCTGAAGGGGAAAAACCTGACGCTGGCAGTCATCGGCGTCACCCGCAATTTGAAGTCCTGTGGAATCTCGGTACCGTCGTCGTTAACGAAGTCGTTGTAGACGCTCAGTACGGTCTTCCGGTAGAAGCCAACCCCAACGCCGACCTCGAGGAAGTCACCCGTCTCGACCAGCCATTCGGCGCCAACGCTGCCTCCCCGGAAGTCATCGACCGTGAACGCAAAGAGACCGAGGTTCTCGACCACCACATCGTCATCGATCCGGGTATCCTCCCCCTGAAGAGAAAAAGCGCCGACATTCAGGCTTAATCTGTGCGTTTGCGCCTCGACCGGCGCCGCCATGAACGCGACCGCACCCAACATCACGCGCACCAGCAACGTCCTCATCGCATGCCTCCTGCTCGGGCCAGCACCTCGGTCGGCGCTCGCGCCCGCTGCCTTCTGGTAAAGCAGGATTGGTGCCAGGCAGCACACGCCAGCCCAGGCATATATTTTCCAGTAACTTACAGAGCAACCACGAGATCGCGGTTGTGTCCTGGGAAGAGTCCACGCCGTCCAGTCAGGACGACGCGGCGTGCTCAGCGATGACCGACAGGAGGTGGCCGTGCAGTTTAGGATTCGACGCCACGATCTCGCCGCATCCGGTATCGAATGGACTGCCGTCGAACCTTGACAGCTGTCCGCCAGCCTCCTCCACCACCAAGCTTGCCGCAGAGAGATCCCAGGGATTCAACCGCTGCTCCCAGAAACCGTCGAGACGTCCGGCGGCTACGTAGCAGAGGTCGAGAGCCGCCGAACCAAGCCGCCGCACCGCCCGGGCTCTGGAGACAAAAGCCCCGAATAGTCCGACGACCTCGTCGACGGTCTGGTGGACGTCATAGGGGAACCCAGTGCAGAGCATGGCATCGACCAGGGTTTCGGCATCGGACACTCGCAACGGAACCCCGTTGAGCCAGGCCCCTACACCCCGCTCGGCAGTGAAGAGCTCGCGACGCGACGGGTCGTAGACCGCAGAAACCACCGGCCTTCCCTCGACCTCCAGCGCGAGACAGGAGCAGAACATCGGCAACCCGTGCGCGTAGTTCACGGTGCCGTCGACCGGATCAAAGACCCACACGTGACTCGCGTCGCTCAACGCGGGACCATCGTCGAGTTCCTCTGCCTGCACCGCGTGGGTCGGGAAGCGCGCGGCGATCGTCTCCCGGCACATCCGCTCGACCTCAAGATCGACCCGGGTCACGAGGTCGATCGGCCCTTTCTTGTCGATCTCGAGGTCTCCACCACGCTCCGCCATCTGGATCGCGCCGGCACGAACGACGATGTCGATGGCGGTCGCGAGCCAGATGGGGGAATGAACCACGATGGATCCGGGTCGACGTTGACAGCCAGACTAGGACGAGGAGGTCGAGGACTTGACCATCACGACTTCCATCCCACCTTCGGGAACCCTCTGCAGCTTGAGGTCATCCATGAAGCTGCGCATGAAGAAGACCCCGCGGCCGCTAGACTTCAGCAGATTCTCCGGCGCCAACGGATCGACTACCTCAACTGGGTCGAAGCCCTCGCCCTGGTCGACGACCCGCACGGTGAGCCGATCCGGATCGGCCACCGGACTCAAGGTGAACTCGACCATCACCCGTTTGTCCTCAATCTCGCGGTTCCCGTGCTTGATGGCGTTGATAACCGACTCTCTGACGGCGACCGACACCCAGTGGATCGCATCATCGTCGAATTTGGCCAACGCTCCCAAGGTCTCGCTGACCACCTGGACGAAGTCCAACATGTCGCAGTGGCTGCGAAACTCGAGACGGATGACGCTATCGGTACTCATTCCGGTTCGGGCGCCAGGTGCCAGGCGGGACCCGCACTGGCCTGCTGGGCGCCCAGTAACATACAGTCCGGCTCAAGCCAGGCGCAAGCGCGGATCGTTGGTTGCCGACTGAGCTGGGGCCGGCGGCTGCTATAGTGCCGAGATGGGCACCACCGTGGTACAACCGGCCTCCCGAATCCTGGGACGTCTGCGAATTCCTGGCGACAAGTCCGTCTCGCATCGGTATGCTCTGCTGGCTGCCATCTCCGAGGGGCCTTCTATCATCACTAACTATGCGCCGGGGACCGACTGCACCTCCACGCTTTCCTGCCTCGGCGCGCTTGGCGTAGCCGTCGACCGGCCGCCCGACGGCCCGGACCGGGATCTGGTCACGATCGAAGGCTGCGGAATCAACGGCCTACGGGCCCCACAGGGCCCACTCGACGCAGGCAACTCCGGCACCACGGTCCGTCTCCTCGCGGGTATCCTGGCCGGTCAGAAGGTCACCTCGACGCTGGTCGGCGACGCTTCGCTGTCGCGTCGGCCGATGGGACGAATCATCGAGCCACTCACCCGACTGGGGGCCCGGCTCGAGGGCACCGACGGCCGTCTGCCACTCACCGTCACCGGTGGACCGCTCACCGGCATCGACTATGCCCCGCCAGTGGCCAGCGCGCAGGTCAAGAGCGCCGTGCTGCTCGCCGGGCTACAGGCGCGTGGCCGCACCACAGTCAAAGAACAGCAGCTTACGCGCGACCATACGGAACGGGCTCTCCCGATGTTCGGCATCCAGCTGTCGATGAACGGGTCCGAGATCAGCCTCGAGGGTGGTCAACGTCCCATTGGCGCGGAGCTGTCGGTGCCCGGCGACGCCTCGTCCGCTGCCTGCTGGGCAGTAGCAGCCGCCGCACTCCCGGGGTCGGAAATCTCACTCGAGGCCGTCGGACTGAACCCCGGCCGCATCGGCTTTCTGGCGGCGCTCGAACGGGCCGGGGCTGCCATCTCAGTAGAAGACCGCACCGATGCCGGCGGAGAACCTCGCGGCACCATCATCGTCCGGCATGGCACCGTGAGCCCCTTCGAGATCGCGCCCGACGAAGTGCCGAGTGTCATCGATGAACTGCCGATCCTCGCGGCGCTAGCGACGCATGGCGGCCGGCTCAGAGTGACGGGCGCCGGCGAGCTACGCCACAAGGAGAGCGACCGGATCGCGGCCCTCGCCACCGGACTCAGGGCGCTCGGAGGCCAAATCGACGAGTTGGAGGACGGCTTCGAGGTCGACGGCTCCAAACCGCTGACCGGCGGCCAGGCGGACGCGGCCGGAGACCACCGGCTGGCCATGGCCTTTGCCCTAGCCGCCCTCGGCGCCGGCGCCCCGAGCGAGATCAGCAATGCCGAGGCAGTCGACATCTCGTATCCCGGGTTCTTCCACATCCTGCGCAACCTGAGCCAAACGTGACCACCACCAAGCTCTATCTGGTCGGTTTCATGGCGGCCGGCAAGAGCACGCTCGCCCACGCTCTTGCCAGCACCCTCCGATGGAACGCGGTGGACACAGACGCGCTCGTCGAAGAGCGCCAGGGTGCTTCGATCGCGGAGATCTTCGCCACTCACGGAGAAGCCGCCTTCCGCGCGGCGGAACGAACCGCGCTGGAGGAACTCGCCCCCCGTCAGCAGCTAGTGGTGGCGACTGGTGGCGGGCTGTATGTCGACCCCGAGAACCGGGCGCTGATCGATCGCGACGGCGTGGCGATCTGGCTTGATGTATCCTTGAAGCGGATCATCGAGCGTCTGCCACGGGACGGGCGCCGGCCGCTGGCCGCCGACCGTGTCGGCTTGGAACGCCTGTATGAGGCACGCAAGTCAGCGTATCGGCAGGCCCATTTGAGACTCGATGCCGATGCTGCCGGCCCCGACGAACTTGTCGAGCGGGTCCACGAATGGCTCGGTCGGCAACCGCAGACGAAGTGAACGTCATCGCTGACCGGCACCGGCCACCATCGCATTACTCCCCTGAACCCAGACAACCCGAGGCTAGCTCTGCATGCGTTTTCTGATTCTCAGTGATATCCACGGCAACATCGATGCCCTCGACGCCGTGCTCGCCCGAGCGCCTCAAGAGTCCTACGACCGCCTGCTGGTGCTGGGCGACCTCGTCGGCTACTGCGCCAACCCGAACGAAGTGGTCGAGAGGATCTTCGAACTCGAGCCTGACGCGGTGATACGAGGCAACCACGACAAGGTCTGCTCGGGAGTGGAGAGCGCCGACAATTTCAACCGGATTGCCGGAGAGGCGGCGCGGTGGACCATCAAGGCCCTGACGCCGGCCAACAAGGAACGCGTGGCCAAGTTGCCGTCCGGCCCGACGAACGTCGACAAGGACGTCGAGATCTGCCACGGCACGCCGTTCGATGAAGACACCTATATCTTCGACGAGGACGACGCCACGAAGGCGTTCGACGCCATGCATCGGCAGATCTGCTTCTTCGGGCACACCCACGTCCCAGTGGCCTACGTGCGAAAAGGCTCGAACCTGACGGTCGTACACCCGCAGCCCGGCGGCCCTGAGACCACCGTCGTCAACGTCTTGAAACGCAGCCGCTATCTCATCAACCCGGGTTCTATCGGCCAACCTCGCGACACCGACCAACGGGCGTCCTACGCCACCTACGATTCGAAGAAGTCACGAATTGAGGTCCGGCGAGTGCCGTATCGGATCGATCTTGCTCAGCAACGCATCGTCGAAGCGGGACTTCCCGAAAGCCTTGCATTTCGCCTCGGCCTTGGCCGGTAGAAATTCTGGCTCGGCTTGCGCCTAGTGACGTGCAAGGAAGACGCAGGCAAGTGCCTGTGACCGACGAAGCAACGCCGCCAGGCGAGAGCTTCATCAGGATTTCAGACCGGAGCAATGATCGTTCTTGAGGTGAGTGGTTATAATTCCACGATCCGTTTGAGTCAGCGGGGCATGCGCGCCCTGTCCCATCGCTCGTCCAAGGAGTCGCCCATGCGTTTCTCCAGCCTCACCCTCGCGGCGATGGCCGCAGCTGCCGTGATTGCACTTCCGGCGGCGGCGCAAGACGCCCCGGCCAACGTCACCTTCACCCGCGACATCGCGCCCATCTTTCAGCGATCGTGCCAGAGCTGTCATCGGACCGGGTCTATCGCCCCGATGTCGCTGCTGACCTACGAGGAGGTGCGCCCGTGGGCCCGCTCGATCAAACAGCGGATCGAGTCACGCGAGATGCCGCCCTGGTTCATCGACCGGCATGTCGGCGTGCAAGGCTTCAAAGCTGACAAGTCGCTGTCTGACGCGGAAATCGCCATCGTCTCGACCTGGGTCGACAACGGTGCGCCGCGCGGTAATCCTGCCGACCTGCCACCGCCGATCGCGTTCGACGACATGACGAAGTGGAATATCGGTGAACCAGACTGGGTCGTCGAGATTCCTGAGCCGTTCGTGGTCAAGGCGGAAGCCGCCGACTGGTGGGGCAACTTGGTGTCCGACTCCGGCTTGACCGAAGACCGCTGGGTGAAGGCGGTCGAGACCAAGCCGACCGAAGAGAGCTTCCCGGTGGTTCACCATGCAGTCACGACCGCCATCGACCCGGACGGCGAGGCGGCGTTCCTGAACGAGTACGCCCTGGGTAAAAACGGCGACATCTATCCAGATGGCACGGGACGCCTCCTCAAGGCGGGCAGCCAGATCCGGTTCAACATGCACTATCACGCGATCGGCCGGGAGATCACCGACCGGACCAGCGTCGGCCTGACCTTCTACCCGAAGGGCGTCGAGCCGGAGCGCCCCATCTATGCGCTCCATATCGGCGACAACGAAGATCTCGACATTCCAGCCGGCGAGGCCGACATCAGACACGATGGCTACTACCACCTCAAGGACAACATCACCCTGACGGTGTTCCAACCGCATCTGCACAACCTCGGCACGCGGCAGTGCATCGAGGCCATCCTGCCAGACAACTCGGTACAGTCCATCAACTGTGCCAATTGGGACTTCGGATGGCACATCGCCTACAACTATGAGGACGGCGTGGCTCCCCTGATCCCGAAAGGCAGCGTCATCCACGTCATCAGCTGGCACGACAACTCCGACGCCAACCGCTGGAACGACGACCCGCGGAACTGGGCCGGCTTCGGCCAGCGCTCGAACGACGACATGAGCTTCGCCTGGCTCAGCTGGTTCACGATGAACGACACAGAATTTGAGGCCGCCGTGGCGGCACGGGAAGCCGCTACGGACAATGACTAGGCGGCTCTTCGCTATCAAAGCGGCCGCCGTCCTCCTCTGTCTGGGCTCTGTGGCCGACGCCCAGACGAAGTTCAACAGCGGCCAGAACGTCCAACCGGTGTTCGAAGGATGGGAGAAGAACCCGGACGGCTCCTTCAACCTAATGTTCGGTTACCTCAACCGGAACTACGTAGAGCAGCCGCATGTGTCGGTCGGCACGCAGAACTTCTTTTCACCGGGCGAGACCGACCGCGGCCAGCCGACCCACTTCTACCCCCGGCGGCAGAACTACGTCTTTAAGGTGCGGGTACCCGCGGACTTCGGCGACAACGACCTCATCTGGACCGTGACGCACAACGGTCGGACCGACACGGCGATCGGCTCCCTCTGGCCGGTGTGGGAAGTGGACGACGCGGTCGTCAAAGCGAACCGTGGCATGGGCATCAGCGGCGCCTATGTCGACAACACCGCTCCGCGCGTCAGTGTCGAGGGCGCGGCGCAGCGGTCGACCCGGGTCGGAACTGCGGTGACATTGGCCGTGATGGCCGCCGATGACGGGATCCCAGGGCCAAACCCCGAGTCAGCTCGCCGACGAGGCGACCGCCGAGGGCGTCTCGGTCCGGATACCCAGAACATGCTGAACCCGCGAGCAGCGGTGGCGACGGGTCTGGCCGTGACCTGGCTGCATCACCGCGGCCCGGGAGCGGTCACATTTGATCCGAGCATGCCGTCGCTCGAGGGAGGACGGGGCGTGACGACCGCGACCTTCAGCAAGCCTGGGACGTATATCGTGCGGGCGGTTGCCGACGACACGGTGCTGACCACATTCGTCGATGTGACGGTCGTCGTCGAACGGTAGCCGTCAGCCGGTCTTTTCCGCCTCGGACCGCGCCTGCTTCCGCGCCGTGCGCTCCTCGCGTCGACGCAGCTCAGCGTGGTAGGCATCGGCCGCCGCGCGGGATCCTAAGATCCACCCGACGACCAGTCCGAAGAGCAGAATGGCTGGGATGTAGACGAAGTGGCCGGCGGGCATGGTCCGCAGACCTCAGGCGCCGGTGCCGGCACGGTCGCCAGCGGACACCCGGCGCCCCACGTCGGCGAGCTCCTTCTCGACGTTACCCAGGCGCTTCCATATCGTCCAGAGGTACCCGATCACGATGGCCCAGGCCACCGCATAGGCGGTCATAACGAGAGGGGCCGCCGGGAGCTCCTCTTCCGGCGGTATCTCGTCCATCGGCACGAACCCGTCCTGCGCCGCGTCGGTCGGCTGCGCCCAGAGGGTACTCTCGCCCCACGTGCCCGTCAGTACGACCGCCAGGATCACGACAACCAACCAGCGGGCTCTTCGTCCTCGTCCACTCACGCCTCGTCCTCCAACGCCAGGTATAACTCATCGAGCGTCGCCCGCTGCTCCTCGAGTCGCCGCCTAGCCGACAGCATCGCCAGGCAAATGACGACGAACCCGGCCACCGACCACCACAAGGGCAGGCCGAAGTCGACCGGCAGGGTCGGTACGACCGAGGTGCGCGGATGCACCGTGCGCCAGATCTCGGTCGAGATATACAAGAACGGCACGTTCGCCATCGCGAAAATGCCGAGTCCGGCCGCCAGGCGATCCGAGCCTGGGCCACCATACTGCCGCAGCAGCAGGTACGCTACGAGTATCAGCTCCAGAATGACCGCCATGGTCAATCGAGCGTCCCACTGCCACCAAACACCCCAGGCCTTGACACCCCACAACGGCCCCGTGATCAACCCGATCAACCCAAAGATCACCGCCTGTTCCGCGGCGGCCACCGCCAGCTGATCGGCCGAACGAATTCGCCTGAACAGGAAGATGATGCTGGCGATCCCGAGTACGAAGATCGCCAGAAACATGGCCATCCACCCAGCGAAGTGGAAGTAGAAGATCTTCTGTACGAGCCCCATGGTGGACTCATAGGGCGCGCGCACGATCAGGACCGGCGCGCCAACGAAGAACAGCAGCGACAGGCCCGCAAGGACCGGAAACAGCCGTCGAGTCATCGGCTCATTCTGTCATGACGGGCTCGAATGTCCATAACGCGAGCGTCAGGAACACGGCATCGAAGAACAGCAGCAAGCTGGTCCACAGCTGAACCATCGCCAGGTCTGGTTCCGGCTGCCAGAGGACATTCGTGCCACTGACGCCCATGATCAGCACGGGGATGGTGACCGGGTAGAGCAAGACCGGCAGCAGGACCGCTCGGCTCCGGGTTCTGACCAGCATCGCGGAGAAGAGCGTCCCGACGCTCGCGAACCCAAGCGTGCCGAGCGCCAGAAGCGCGAGCATCCGGAATGGATGCTCGAACAGCGGCGCCTGGAACATCAATGCCACCATCAGGACCACCACCAGCTCGACAACAGCCAGCAACAACAAGAGTCCGGAGAGCTTACCCAGATAGATCGCGGGACGATCGACCGGCGCCAGCAACAGGCCGCGCAAGGCGTCCTGGTACCGCTCGCGCTCGAACGCCCGGCCAAGCGCCAACGTACCGGCGAAGGCGACCGCGATCCACAGAACGCCGGCCGCAGCGCCATCCACGGCTCGCCCACCCCGCACGAAGGCAAAGGCAAAGACCATGACACAGGACACGGCGAAGAACAGTGTCGTGACCAGCATCTCCTTATTGCGTGACTCAACCCGAAGGTCTTTCCGTACCACCAGCCATACCACCTGCAGGAAGCGCGTCATGCGGACACACCTCCCAGTTTCGACGACGCTTCCTGCACCTCCACCCGATAGCGCTCGCGCAAGGTGCCGGTCGCCGGCAGCTCGCGAATCCGGCCATGGCGTAACATCAACGCCCGGTCTAGAAGACCATCGACGGTATCGAGATCATGGGTCACAACCAGCACGATGCGACCGTCCGTTCTCAGCAACGAGAGCCGGTGCATGAGAGCCGCTACTGCAGATTCGTCGAGTCCCGTAAACGGTTCGTCGAGCAAAACCAGCCGCGGCGTGTGCAGCAGCGCACGCTCAAGCGCCAGCCGCTGTCTCATCCCTCGGGAGAACCCCTCGACCACATCGTCGGCACGATCGCTGAGCGCCGCCGTCTCCAGCGCCGCCTCGACCCTGGCGTCGACCTTATCGAGTCCGTACATCCCAGCAAAGAACGCCAGATTCTCACGCGCGGTGAGTTCAGGATAGAGCTGCAGCTCGTGAGACAAGAATCCTATCTGGGCCCTGAGCCTCGTACCTGCCCCGCGAGCGGTCCACTTGCCGTAACGCACCTCGCCAAAAGAAGGTTCGGCCAGCGTGCTGAGCACGCCCAGGAGAGTGGACTTTCCGGCACCATTGGGGCCCACGAGCCCAACGATCTCACCGCCACGGCAGCAGAGCGACACGTGCCGAAGCGCCCGCCGCCGACCATAGGACCGGGACACTCCGCTGGCAACTACCTGGTCGAAATCGAGATGCGAAGGACGGGGCACGAGAGCTCCTCGCCAGCCGCTAAGACGCGGGATCGGGCACCGGCCCCGTGTCGAGGTCCCGCAGCACGCGCTCCAGCTGGCCGACGAGTTCCGCCCGTCGCGTGCCGTACCGGGTCGGACGGCTCTTGCCCTCGCGATGCTGGCGCTCCACCTTCGCCAGTTCGGTAAACAGCTTCTCGCGGCGGCGTTCCAGCTGCGCCTGTCGAACGGCATCCGCGTCGGGCACCGTTCCCCCACTGGCGCCGATGCCACCCGCCAGCAAGATAAGGCCAGACAGGCTAAGCGTCAGAATCCGCGGCCAGCCCGGATGATGCGGGAGACCGGTGAGCTCTAGCGTCACCGGCTGCCCGGCGGCTACTCGATTGCCCGCTGCCCACAGCAGTGCAGAGGCGCCGGTCTGGTCTTCGCCCATCTCACCTCGACGGTCGATCAGGGTCGAGTCGACCTCAATGCCGCCCCACTTTTCGATGAACACCAGTAACTGGTCGAATGCGGCAGGAAACGCCTGTGACACAGCCACCTCGCCGGACCCGTACGGAAGGATGTAGGCTACCCGCACCGGCGTCACCCCGGGCTGGAATCCTCCCGCCACCGAGACATTCGGACCATCGATGAGCGTCCGCGGGGACGACCCCTGCAACGCAGTGGTGGACTGCGCTCCGGACGGAAAGGAAAACTCGAAGGCGGGTTGCGGCTCGACAGGACTGTCTGCAAGGTTCACCACATCGAGCAGGTAATAGACCTCGAGGACCTCCTCGCCCAGTTCAATCAGAATCCGAGAATCGCCGCCCAGGGTCACGGTACCAGGCACGCGCGGCGGCTCTGGGTCGGCGCCCGGGAGCGCGCCCACCAACATCACGGCCACCCCTCCGCGCCCCGGCGCGGAGAACGGCTGCGACTCAAGTGTCTGTCCGTCCAGCATGGTCGCCACGCGCACCTGAGACCCCGGACTCAGGCTGCTGAAGGAGGCGCGGCCTTCGGCGTCGGTCACGGCCGTCGACACGGCGTCGCCTGCCAACAGGTCCACTGGATGGTCGACGACGTTGTTGGCGAAACTTCCGCGGATAACACGGACCGTGATCGACCCATCCGACAGGTTCGGGTCTGGGCGGGGGATGCCGGACATCTGTCGAGGGTCCGGCTGGGCGGACGCACCCGCGGCCACTACGCACACCAGCACCGCCGCGGCACCCAGCGACCAAACGTTACTCCGTCCCAACATCGTTCCCCAGCGGCTCCCCGCACTCCTTGCAGAACCGAGCATCCTCATCATTGCGCGTGCCGCAGGATAAGCACGTCCCGACGAGGGCCAAGCTCGAGGCATCCTCGGCAGTCTCGACGGCAACCGACTCGCTCTCCCGTTCCAGCGGAGCGTCAGTACCGAGCCGCTCAGCCAGCTCCCGCTCAATCACAGCCAGAAAATCCACCGCCTCAGTATCGAGCTGCTTCATCAACCCGAGCGCCCTGAGACGGAGACGCCGTTGTATTTCGGCGAAGTCGTCGTCGGCCACCTTACCCATCGCGCGATCGAACTCGAGCTCCTTGATGGACCGCAGTACCAGAGTTTTCTCGCGGTCCACCGCCGCCCGGCTGCGCGACCCCACCATCGGCGTGGCTTCCTCAAAATCGCGAGCCATCAACGGGCGTACGGTGCGATAGACCATCAAGCCGACGAACGCGGCCGACGCGACAGTCAGCGTCAGCATGATCAGGACGACCACGCTTGGTGGCCGAGCGACGACCACGGCCAGCGTCGCCGCCAGCATCGCCGCGGTCGCAAACAGGTGCCAAGGACGGAACGATGAGGTCGGCGGCAAGCTGGTCGAGGTGCCTCGGGCCGGCTCGGGGTTGCCGGTCATTGGTGGTGACTATTCCTACTCAGTCGAGGTCGCGCAACTCATCGTCGAGGCGCGCCTCCAGCTGTTCGTCGAGGCCACCGGCCCCGGCGGCTAGAACCGCCGGTCCGGCCGTGTGACGCGTCCAGCGAACCAGCGCGCCCCCGAGGGCCAGCGCGGCGGTGAGCGCGAGCAGATACGGAAAGAGCCAGGCCAAGCGGTTGAAGCCTTGGTCGAGTGGAGCGGCCAACGCCTCCTGACTGTTGTGTTTGTCGACGTAGAACTGGAACACCTCGTCTCGAGTCATCCCCTCGGCCACCAGATTCGACAGCTCTTCGCGGGTCTCGGCCGCCGTGGCGCACGTGCACTCGGCCAGGATCTTCTTGCCGCACCCCGGGCTGCCGCACATACAGACGAGCGACCTCCGAAGGTCCATCTCGAGTTCGCTGGTGGCCGGATTGACCTCTTGGAGCGCTCCCTGAAGCTGCTGGGCGGAAAGAGGCACGGCGCCGGAGAGCGTCAGCCCCGCCACCAGCGCCAGCGTAGAGGCCGTCGCGGCGCCCTTCGGTACCGTCGCGCCGGCAAAGGCGAACGTGCTCTCCGGGAGCAAGGCGATACCGGTGCCAAACGCCAGGACCGCAAACCCGAACCAGATCCAGTTCACGAGCGGGTTGACCGTGATCTGGAAACTGGCTGCCTGATCGGCGAACTCGTAGCCCGCGAGAACGATATATAGGTCCTCGGCAACCGTGCGATGCATCGCTACTTCGGTCGTGGGCTGATCCTCGTGCTTGAAAAAGAACCAGCGTGCCGGGTACTGCTCGCCCACGGCCTCACCATCTTTGAACACGGTCATGTGCGCCGTGATCGCCTGCTTGCGGTCGTCCGTGTTCTGGCTCAGGCGGTCATACCGGACCGAATAGCGTCCTATTTCGTGGGTCTCTCCAGGATTGAGCAGGACCTGCGAATCGAGCTTGTAGCCAGACCCTGCGAAGCCGAGGAACATCAGCACGATGCCCACGTGGACGATATAGCCGCCGTAGCGCCGTCTCGAGCGCGCCACCAAACCGATCATTGAGGTCATCAAGCCGGCGCCGGTGGCCTCGCGGCGCACGGCCGCACCCCGCACGAACTCCTGCGCGATCGTGCCAGCGACGAACGCACACAGCGAGAAACACAGTCCGGAGACCCACACCCGAAATCCCGCCGCGTACAGGGAGGCCCCGGTCACCAACGCCGCCGTCACCGGCCAAATGAACTGCTGGCGCAGGTTCCCAAGACTCGATTGCCGCCACGCAAGGAGTGGCCCTATGCCCGTCAAGGTCAGCAGCATCAGTCCAATCGGCAGCATCCACTTCGTGAAGAACGGCGGTCCGACGGTCAGGCGATCTCCTGTCACCGCTTCGCTAAGGGTCGGGAACATCGTGGCAAACAGCACGAAGACCGCCGAGAACAAGAGGATCCAGTTGTTCACCAGGAACGCCGCCTCCCGGGACACCCAGGACTCGAGTTCGTTCCGGGCCCGCAACAACGGCAGCCGGTAGATGACCAGACCGAAGCTGAATACGAGCAGTACCACCATGAAGACCGTGAACATGTAGGTCAACGTGGTGTCCTGGCCGAAGGCATGCACCGATTGCACGATCCCGGAGCGGGTCATGAACGTCCCAAAGATAGTGAGAAAGAACGTCATGATGACCAGGGTCATATTCCAGACCCTGAGCATGCTGCGCTGCTCCTGCACCCTAATCGAATGCAGAAACGCGGTGGCGGTGAACCAGGGGAGCAAGGCCGCGTTCTCGACCGGGTCCCAGCCCCAGTAGCCGCCCCATCCGAGCTCCTCATAGGCCCAGATCATGCCGAGCGTAAGGCCGAGCGTGAGGAAAATCCAAGCGATCATCGTCCACCGCCGCACCGCTCGAAGCCAGGAGTCATCCAGCTGGCCAGTGATCAACGCCGCGATCCCGAACGCGAAGGGAATCGTCATCCCGACGAACCCAATGTAGAGCGACGGCGGATGCACCGCCATGTAGAAGTTCTGCAGCAACGGGTTCAGTCCGCGCCCATCGACAGGTGTCTCAAGCAAGTAGGTTGAAAACGGGTTCTTGTGAACGATCATCACGAACAGAAAGAACATCTGCACGCCTGAGATGACCGCCACGACATAGGGAATCAGCTCCCGCTGCCGCTCTCGATTCGAGTAGACCGCCAGCGACCCGAAAATCGCCAGCAGCGTCACCCAAAACATGATCGATCCATCAAGCCCACCCCAGTAGGAGGTCAGCTGGTAGAACAGCGGCTGCGCCGTATCCGAATTCAGATTGACGTAGCGAATCGAATAGTCCTCCGTGACGAAGGCGTGGATGATGATGGCCGACGCCAGCAACATCAGCGCACACACTACATAAGACGCGCCGATCCCACTCTCGATGAGTCGGGACGAGCGTCGACGTGCGCCGACCACCGAGATGGCAGCGGCGTAGCTGCCAATGATGAAAGCTGCAAGCAGGGTGAAGGAACCGAGGGATGCCATCGTCGTCGACCTCGAGTCACGAGCTCGGCCACCGTATCGACATGCGCCGAGCGGGTGACCGAGGGACAGAAACGACGCCCGGGCCCAGTCGGCCTGGCGGCCATGCCGCCGTCGCCAGGCGCGAGACCTGAAGCGAGGGCGCTAGGACTTTGAGTCGTTCGGGTCCAGGGTAGGTGCGGTTTCGTACTTCGACGGGCACTTCGCCATCACACCATTCGGCTTCACGACGAAGCCGTGCGGGCTGAGCTGCCCCGAGATGACGACCTCCGAACCGTCCTGGAACGTATCGGGCACGATCCCGGTGTACTCGGCGTTGATCACTTCGCCCTTGCTCTCGACCTGGAAGCGGTAATCCAGGGTGTTCGGCTTCCGCATCCGGGACCCTTCGACGACCCACCCGTGGACCTGCAGATTCTTCCCGTACCATTCGTCGGGGTTGGCCATCACCTCTTCCACATGCATGTAGTACTCGGTGCCTTCGGCCAGCGTACCCCAGAGGAGGCCCACGAAGGCAGCCGTGAGCACCGCGGTGGTGAGGAGCGTCTTCACGGTCTTGGTTGGCATAAGGACTTTAATCCCTTGAACTTGGATCTCTCAGGCGGTTGCCCCGCAAGGATACCGTGGCTGGCCACCAGGGGTCAATCAGCTGGAGCCTCTGCGGTATGTTTCACACCGGTAACGCGCCCGCGGTGACGACAACGCCTACCCCAGATCGACAGCCGCCGTGAGGTGGACGACCGTGGTGGCTACCGCCATCGGCGCGCTGTTCGGCTTCTACCCGACGCAACAGGCAGCGCGGATGGACCCGATTGACAGGGCACGCCAAGAAAAGTGCCTTCAGGTGGCGAGCGACCGGATCAAGGTGTCGACGAGAGCGATCGGCAACCCTACGACATTGGAGTACGAACCGACGATGCCGGTCACGAAGCGAGACGCCCGCCCCTGGATGGCATAGGCGCCCGCTTTCCCGTTCGGCTCACCGCTGTCGACGTACCAGGCAATCTCGTCCGGCCTAAGCGAACGGAAGGTAACCTCCGTGCTCGCGATCTCGCACCGTAACCTTTGGCCCCCGATGAGCGCCACTCCGGTCAACACCTGGTGCGTTCGTCCTGACAATCGCCGCAGCATCGAGGTCGCGACTGCGTCGCTCTCAGGTTTTCCCAGTACATCGCCATCGACAACGACCACGGTATCGGCACCCAGCACAAGTGCATCCGGGTGCGAAACGGCTACAACGCGGGCCTTTTCGCCAGCCAGTCGCGCGACGTGGTCAGACGGTGACTCGCCGGGATGCAGCCGCTCGTCGATATTCGCCGGCTCGACAGTGAATCGATACCCGGAGGTGGTCAGCAGATCGGCACGCCGCGGCGATTGGGACGCGAGGACGAGGTTGTCAGTCACCGCCGGATGATACAGTAGGGTCGCGCGCGTCTAAGACGACCCGCCGTCGGGTCTGGAGCGCGTGACTACGGTCTAGTACTGTCCACCAAAGCAAATGATCGCTACGCAGGAATGCGTCGTGCCGGCGCTTCGCCGGATGCTCGATACGCAGCCTCTGAGCCCAGGCAAAGTGCAGCTGGCCTGGTTCGCCACGGTGGGCCAGACCATCGACCGCAGCACCCAGGTATCGCTGGACGAAGACGGCACCTTGCGCGTTCAGGCCAGAGACAGACACTGGGCGCGCGAGCTCGCGCGGTCCAGCCGCCTGATCCGAGCCGAGGTCAACCGCCTGCTGGACAACGCGGTTACGGCCATAGAAGTGACAACCGACACCACCAGTGATCCCGTGCCCACCGACCGGGTGCGTGCGGGCCGGTCTCGGTCCAGGAGATAGGCGACATGCAGGAATCGGTCATTGTGAGCGCGGTCAGGCTACCCACTGGAAAGTTTATGGGTACCCTTCGCAGCCTACCAGCCCCTGAACTCGGAGCCCGGGTCATCCGGGAGGCGGTCGCGAGAGCGGGCATCGAAGCCGACATCGTAGACGAGTGCATCATGGGTAACGTCGTGTCCGCGGGCGCCGGCCAAGCGCCAGCCAGACAGGCTGCCCTCAAGGGCGGGCTTGCCGATCACGTTGCCGCCTTGACCATCAACAAAGTGTGCGGGTCCGGCCTGAAGGCGGTAATGCTAGCCGCTCAGGGTATTGCGACCGGCGACATCGAGGTGGCGGTCGCCGGCGGAATGGAATCAATGAGCGGCTGCCCGTATCTGCTGCCGCGTGCCCGGGAAGGCTTCCGCATGGGTCACACCGAGGCGCTCGACTCGATGATTCATGACGGCCTGTGGTGCTCGCTTGAGAACCAGAACATGGGCCTGGCTTGTGAGGCGGTCGTCGAGAAGTATGGCGTCAGCCGCGAAGACCAGGACACCTTCGCAGCGACAAGCCATCAGCGAGCGGCACGCGCCATCAACGAGTCCTTCTTCAAAGACGAGATCCTGCCGGTCGAGGTCCCACAACGGAAGGGCGACCCCGTCCGATTCGAGCACGACGAGGGCGTACGTCCGGACGCCAGCGCCGAAACCCTCGGTCGGCTACGCCCAGCCTTCAAGAAAGATGGAGGCACCGTCACCGCCGGTAACGCACCCGGCGTCAACGACGGCGCCGCCGCGGTAGTGGTTATGTCAGCCGCGCGGGCCGAGTCGCTCGGCCTGACGCCGATCGTGCGCATCGTTGGGCAGGCTGTGAGCGGCCTGGCGCCGAAGTGGTTGCTGATGACCCCGGTTCAGGCTGTACAGAAACTGCTAACGAAGACCGGCTGGTCCCTCGGCGACGTTGACCTCATCGAGCTGAACGAGGCGTTCGCTGCGCAGGCTGTGGCCGTGATTCGCGAGCTCGGCGCCGATCCAGAGAAGGTGAACGTCAACGGCGGCGCGGTGGCGCTGGGGCACCCGATCGGGGCCAGCGGCGCCAGGATCCTGACCACGCTTCTCTATGCGATGAAGAGCCGTGGCGCCAAGCGTGGCATCGCCACCCTCTGTCTGGGTGGGGGCAACGGGGTGGCGATGGCGGTCGAGACGGTCTAAGCCCCCATAGGGCTTCGCCCCACGGAGCGCGCCATGCGCGCCCTAGTCTGTATCCTCGAACTTCCAGAACGCGATCCCACCCGCCTGCTTGCCAATGTCGACGGCGCCGACCCGCTCGCCGCTGTGTACGGCGTAGACCTCGACCGTACCGGGATCTGCGCCCACGCCCTCGAGGGTTACGAAAGCGTACTGGCCGTCGGACGTCACCACCACCCCGTGCGGGATGGTCCGACTGGTCTCCGCCCGGGCCACCTCCAGACCCGTCGATAGGTCCCAAAACCCGACGGCATCGTCGCTCTTGTAGGTGGCCACCAGGAATCGGCCGTCTGGGGTGACGTCGAGGTTGTAGGGACCAGCACCGGTCTCGAACGTCCGCGTAATCTCCCACGCATCGAGGTCAACCTCGAAGACCTTCGCTACATTGCTCCCGGTAACATAGACCTTCCGGTCGGCCGTTGGCGCGGTCACCCAAGTTGGCATTACACCCTCGCCCAGCGTCAACCGTCGCGCAATCTCGAAACCGAGCGCATCGAGCTCGATCAGCTCGAAGTCCATCATATTCACTGAGTAGAACAACTCGCCATCGCGGGACAACCGTCCGCCATGCGGACGGATCCCGGTGTCAACCCTGGCGACCTCGCTCATCGTCTCGGTTTCGACCACGGAGATGCCACTCGGCTCGAGCGGACCATGCAGGTTGAAGTTCACGACATACAGCAGACCGGTCGTCGACGAGATATCTAGAGTGGCCGGAAACAGCCCGAGGGTGACATCACCCACCCACTCGTCGGTACCAGTCTCGTATCTATGGACGCTGCCGTACGGAAACCCATGGGCCATCGAGACGTACCAATGGCGTCCGTCCGGGTCGATGTTAATCCCGTGTGGCCCCTCAATTTCGGTCGGAAAACTCCCGACCGTGACCGTCTTCATCACCTCAGCTCCGCCTGGCCCAAACCGAACCAGCGCGACCTCGTCGTCCGACTCCGCCGCGACATAGACGTAGTAGTTTCGCGTGGGCGGCTCCGGCGCCCCTGCCGCCCAGCTCGTTCCCGTCACCGCCAGCGACACCAGCAACGCCGACACCGTCATCGTGGCTAAAGCCCAGCGCCCACAACCCAAAGCCGCTTTCTTCACTGCGGCTCCCCAATGATCCGGCTCGGCTCCGTCCGCTCCTGCAGCTTCACGGCCCACAGGCCCGTGTTCCAGTCGGAAAAAAAGATGTGTCCCTTGTAGGGTTGCGGGCCCCAGACGAACGGGGCATTTGCGATGTATCCGTCGGGCTCGGCGGGGAGGTACATGGCGATCTCGCGCCCCTGCTTGTAGAGATCGCCCATCAATTCGCCGGAGACGTCGACAACACGGAGACCACCGTTGTAGTAGCCGACGTAGAGCACGTCATCCTCGACCCACAGATTGTGCGACCCGGCCTCGGGCACCTGATAGCGGGCGACCTCGCGCGGATTGTCCCAGTCACTCCAATCGATGATATGGATCCACCCGGCGGCCCGTGAGGGTCGGCCTCCGCCAGACGAGTCGTAGCCTCCATAGGGGAACGACTCGTCGCCGGCGAAAAGATAGAACTTGCCGGTGGACTGGCTGCGGTACGGAAAGGCCGCGTGGTTCCACCCACTCGGATACGCATAACGCCCCAATTCGACGGGATGCTCCGGCGTACCGCCTCGTCCCCCCCCACCGACATCGACGGCGACCACCCCGTCGCTCCAATTCGACGAGAACGCGATCCCGTCGCTGACCCACACGTCATGAATGCTGTGCCCCGGGGTGTCAAGCTCGAAGCGCCCGACGCGCGACGGACTCCGCGGGTCCTTGATTTCGATCACATCGTAGCGGCGTCCGGCGCTGAGGGCGAAGACGTGGTCTCCTGCAATGAACACGTTGTGCACGCCGCCGGTCAGCTGATCGGTGTACTCCGACAGCACCGGCACCCCTTCTCGCGGGCTGCCGACCCCGAGCAGTACGATCCCGTTCTTTCGGTCTGACGCCCCCTCCCGGCTGAGGACGGCGACGTCGCCGTCCTCGGAAACCTTCACGTCGTTAATAGTCCTGGCGTCGACCTGCACCTCATGTAGCTTTTCGATGTTGGCCGGATCGGTCACATCCCAGACGAATGAGTGCCCGTCGGCGCCCCAGGTGCCCGTGATCGCGTAGTCGCGGCCGTCAGTACCTTCCCAGACCCACAGGTCGGAGGTGTGCCGATCGAGCACCGCGCCGCGGCCAATGACCTGAACCTCCTGCCGGACATCTCGTCGATCGATGGACACGGTGCGTGCTGCCGAATGGCTCCCGGTAGTGGCCACCACGGTGTAGGTCCCCGACCGCTCCGCGACGAACCGCCCATCCTCGGCGATCTGGGCCGATGCTCCGGCGGCGATAATTGAGACGGCGGTCTGGCCCCCAACACCGAACTGCACCGGCACGCCGCGGACCGCGAGTCCACGGGCGTCCTTGGCGATAGCAGTGAATCGCACCACATCGCCGGTACGCGCCCGGTCCGTGCTCGCCTGCAACTCGAGCGACGAGACGGGGTTCTCTTCCACTCCGATTGCAAGAGTGACGCGCACGTCCTCGACCTGCACGGCGACCTCGACCTCCCCCGGCTCCGACAGCGTCAGGAACCCGAACGGATCGACGCTTGCCACCTCTGGCGGTTCGGTCCGGAAAACGGGCGCCACATCGGTGCGGACATCGCCAATGGCATCAACGACGTCCACCCTCAGCTGCGGCCGGGTACCGATGTAGAACTTGGGGGGGACTTCCGTGAAGACAACGTCGGTCACGGGCGGCTGAGGCACCGTGACCGGGATCTCGATCCGAACCCGCGCGTCCGGCCGCCGGCTCGCATCGTCGGGGTCGTCAGGCACCATCGCCACCAGCGTGAATTCGCCGGGCCGATACGCCCGCACCTCACCGGCACGGGTAACCCCCACGCCTCGGCGAGCGCGCGAGAAGAACATTACGGTGACGTCGTCCACCACCGTTCCGTCGGCGTCTGTTACGACCGCCTCAAGAGTCGCTCGCTCCCCGACCCCTAGCGTGAGCTGGGCTGGGACGACCTGTAAGGTGATCGTGTCTGCCGGCTCTGACTCGACCGGCGGCGGCTGGGCCATAGCGAGGGCCGGCACCCACCAGAGCAGGCCGAAGAACACCATCCGCCAGAGTCGCGACTCGCTCACGAGACCTCCTCGAGCGGAGTCCGGTCAGCGCACTCCCGAGGGTCGGGATCAGAACGCGACTTCCGGCACCTCCGCCGCCCCTTCGTCCGCTTCGAAGTACTCGCGGTCGTCAAATCCGAACACCCCGGCGAACAGATTTCCTGGAAAACGCCGTATATCGGTGCGATACACGCGAACGGAGTCATTGTAACGCTGGCGCTCAACCGCAATCCGGTTTTCGGTCCCGGCCAGTTCATCCTGCAATCGGATGAAGTTCTCGTTCGAGCGCAACTGCGGATAGTTTTCGGAAATCGCCAGCAGGCGCCCCAGCGCACTGGTGAGCCCGGCGTTCGCGTTGGCGGCCTCGGCGGGTGTCGCCGCTCCGGAGAGCCGGCTCCGCGCCTCTGCCACCTGGGTAAAAATCTCGCGCTCTTGCTCCGCGAAACCCTGCACAGTCGCTACCAGGTTGGGAATGAGATCCGAGCGGCGCTGGAGCACGTTCTCAACCTGAGCCCAGGCCGAATCAATCTGCTCGTTCGC
>DEAA01000027.1:0-131060 GCA_002346545.1 Acidobacteria bacterium UBA2994 | reverse complement strand
ATCCCACCGACCGCCAGCAATCCCCTCTTCATGCACTCTCCTCCTCTGTCCCGAGCACGAAGCGATCGATTCTCGTTACCGCCCGGTTCAGCTCCGCATAGTAGCGACCGAATACGGACTTCTCGTCGGCCGCCACATCTTCGCTATGTTTCAATCGAGCCACATCGCCGAATGCCTGTTCGTCCAACCCCGCTCGACGACAAAACGCCGACACGACCTCCTCGTTGTGCTCCGGCACCGCATCCCGATGCAAATGCAGGCACCCACGGAACAGCGCAACGAAGGTCGTGTAGGAGTCGGTGAGCAGGCGACGCAGCCGGCGGGGACGCGCATGGGTTTCGATGTAGCCCTCACGCAGCCGCATCAGCTTTTCCCGCATCTCGCGCTCGCACTGCAGTCGCAGATGGTCGCTACGGATCTCGACCTCGGCAAATGGATCGTCGCCGTAGAGCACTCGCCGGTCGGACTGCAGGTCGAGGAACTCGATCGGAAAGACATCGGCTGAATCGCTGATCATCGCGGGGGTAAACAGCAGAGGTAGCGGTTGACGGCCACTCTCCCACCGGGTGAGCGCGGGTGATAACGCCTCGAGGTCAGCCGGATCGAGTTGGTTCACCACGATGATCAAATTCAGATCGCTGGTGGCCCTCTGCCAGTCCCCTCGGGCGGCAGAACCATAGAGCACGATACTCCGCAGCTGCTCGCCCAGCGCCTGACTGGTCTGCTCGAGTAGCACGTCCAGATCAGGATGTACAACCGTCTCTTCGTTCATCACGCTTCGGTCCTCATCTCGCCGCACGCGCTCTGCGGTTAAAAGCCGCGCGACGCCCCTCCGCCTCCGAACCCTCCACCGCCAAACCCACCACCGCCTCCAAAGCCGCCGCCACGGAAACCGCCCCCTCTACCGCCGCCCGCCATCATCAGCAGGAAGAACAGCGACGGGTGTCTGAAGAACAGATAGCCCATGAACACCATACCCAGCAGCCCCAGGATTCCCTGGAGCGGACCGGACGGCTGGTCCTGTACCCGGCGTCCGACCGGGAGAAGCTGGGCGGCGCCGTCAACGACAACCCCGAACTCGGCAGCTGACGCCTCGACCAGCCCGGCGCTCAGCCTGAGCAACCCGCCGGAAAAATCGCCGGCCGACATCATCGGCAACGAGGCGTCCAACAGGGCGCCCACGCGACCGTCGGGCAGATACCCCTCGACCCCGTAGCCGGTCTCGATCGCGATGTCTCGCTCCTCGAGGGCCACCACCACCACGATGCCGCGATCTGTGTCGGCATCCCCTATCCCCCACTCGGTGGCCAAACGGACGCCGAAACCGCGGATCGGCTCACCCTCAAGCGAGGGCATCGTCACGACCACGATGGCAACGCCGGCCCGCTGATAGAGATCGGTGTGAAACCGTTCCATCGTGCTGACCGCCTCGGCGGTCAGCACTCCGGCAAAGTCATGCACCGAGCGATCCTCGGGAGAAGGTAGCTGAACCTGGGCCAGGACGGAGCCGATCGCCCCAAGCCAGACTAGGGCCAGCATGATGATCCAGCGTTCGCTGTGGCCAGCGGGGCGCGGTGCCCTCATCTCGACAGACTATCCCGTAGCGTCGTCACCAACCGAGTCTGCGATGGCGGTTCCTGCGTGCCCCGAGCTTGCTGAACTAGGCAAAACTGTAGATGACGCCAGGAAGTAGCGAAACCCATAAAATTCATAACTTCATTCATTTCAATAAGATAATACAATACGAAATATGACTTTCGCTTGACATTCGCCTTTCTCGTCCCTAGAATGCCCAACAGCCCAAAGCGAAGCACACACATACGAAAAGGCACGTCATTCGGCCACGAGGATTTCATCGATGAAGGACGACCAGAGCACGCGCGACCGACAGAAAGCTATCGACATGGCGGTGGGCCAGATCGAGAAGCAGTTCGGGAAGGGAGCCATCATGCGGCTCGGCGGAGACGCCGTGGCCACCGTCCCGCACATCTCGACTGGAGCCATCAGTATCGACCATGCCCTAGGCATCGGCGGAGTACCGCGCGGTCGCGTGGTCGAGATCTTCGGCCCTGAGGCCTCTGGTAAGACCACCCTTACTCTGCAGATCATCGCCCAAGCGCAGCGCGCCGGCGGGACGGCGGCATTCGTCGATGCCGAGCATGCGCTCGACCCAGCCTACGCACGCAAGCTGGGTGTTGATCTGGAGAACCTGCTGGTCTCGCAGCCTGACAACGGAGAACAAGCGCTTGAGATCGTCGAAGTGCTGGTCCGTTCCGGCGGGGCCGACGTGGTTATCGTCGACTCAGTCGCGGCGCTCGTGCCCCGGGCCGAGATCGACGGCGAGATGGGCGACGCGCAGGTTGGCCTGCAGGCGCGTCTGATGTCTCAGGCGCTGCGAAAGCTGACCGGCGTCGTATCGAAGTCGCGCACATGTCTCGTGTTCATCAACCAGCTACGGGAAAAGATCGGCGTCATGTTCGGCAACCCGGAAACCACTACCGGCGGCCGGGCGCTCAAGTTCTACTCCTCGGTCCGGATCGACATCCGCCGGATCGGCGCCATCAAGGACGGCGACCAGGTCGTCGGTAACCGCACGCGCGTGAAGATCGTCAAGAACAAGGTAGCCCCGCCGTTTCGCATGGCCGAGTTCGATCTCATGTATGGCGAAGGGGTGTCTCGTGAAGGCGACCTCCTCGACCTGGCCGTCGACCACCGTATTGTCGAGAAAAGCGGCACTTGGTTCTCGTACACCGGCGAGCGGCTGGGGCAGGGCCGCGAGAAGGTCAAACTGTTCCTCCGTCAGAACCCCGACATCTTCAATGCGATCGACGCGCGCGTTCGTGCGGAACTGGGTATGACCACCGAAACGGTCGAGTCTGACGCCGACTCGGCAGCCGTGAACGTATAGCCTCGGTTGGTCCCGGCCTTTCGGTCTCAAACGCGTGTCGCCCCTCCCCGGACGACACGCGTTTTCTCTTGTACTTTTGATCTCGATTCGGTACGCTCGCGGCCAGTGCGTACCCCCTTGTACTCGGCCGAGAAATCCGGTACTGTCAGCGACGGTCTCGGAACTTGTACTCGCCGCCGTTTTTCGGTACGCTCCACAGCGCCATGAGTTCGTCGCCCGTCGATACCCTCAACGACCTGCCGCCGCTGCCGCACAAGACCCCGGCCTCGCGACGCAGTTGGTGGTATGCGTTGTTGCTAGTCTGTGTGTTACTCGTGGCCAACGCTCTGGTTGGCGACCGTGGTCTACTGGCGTTGTTCCGGGCCAACGAAGAACACGCCCAGCTCCAAGCCGCCATCGACACGATCCGCATCGAGAACGCCCAGCTCCATGGCTATGTGCGCGCCCTGCGCGACAAACCGATGCTGGTCGAGAATCTGGCCCGGAAGGAACTCGGACTGATCAAGCGAGGCGAACAGGTGTTCATCGTCAAGTCCGTGGACGAGCCCACCGAGCCGACACCCCAAGCGCCACGGCTCAATGAGCCCGAGGCAATTAACGTTGCGCCAGTCCGATAACCGTAATTCCGGAACGCCGTTCAAGCAAGCAACGACCGGACCATCTCCTCCGACGACAGCACCGACCAGGCCGCCAACTCGCAAAGCAGATTCGCCTGAAGCGGCGTCAATCTCGTGAGAGCCCCCGGGTTCTGCCCGATGGTCCGATAGTGCGGGAACCGCGCCAGCGGCCCCTCCTCGTCGCCGGTCGGCAAAAGCTGGCTCACTTCGTCGGGCAACCGTTGGTCCCACTCCTTCACCCGGCTGTTGTAGACCCAGACGATCGAAACCTCCCCACCGCCCTCAATACCCCACCAGGCGTTATCTACGAGCGGCGTATGGGTGTCGACGACGAGCGGTCGTCCGTTCCGGCGGGCCCGCTGCAGGTTTCGCACCAGATCGACATAAGCCGAGGGGGGGAAGACCTGGTTGTGCGGCCAGCGTGGACTGGACTGTCCGAACAGCGGTGGCAGCGCCGGGTCGATCTGGCCCGGATCCGGCCAGCCGGTCGGATCGTGATCAAGATCGACCGGCCACACCGAGTTGAGACAGACGACAAGCTTCCGGACGCCTCTCCGAAGCATCCCATGGAGCGACAACGTGTCGACATCGCCCCCATCGGTGAGCATGTCGTCGACCGGATCCGGGCCACCATCGGTCCCCGGCATCGCCCAAGTGCGTACACGGGGATAGGCGCGCTCATCGCGGTTTGGCGTATTGAACGCACTGGTCGCCCCAAGCATCGACGCCAGCGACCAGGGTCGCGCGGCTGGAAGTACGATCGCGCGTCCGTCTGAGTCGACGCCGGCCTCGGGCGCACAACACCCGACGGCCGCCGTCTCGATCAGCGTGCCTCCGACGACTCGCTCCTCTCCAGTAACGGCCGGAAGCGTGTGGCGTTGTGGCACCCCTGCATACAGTGGGGTCTGTTCGAACGGCACCCGATGCTGATGCTCCGAGCGTTGCCCTGGCCAGTTCACTGTGGCGTGAATCACCGGGAACGGCGCACCCGCACGCATGCGTAGCCGCGGCACGTCACTCAGTTCGCCTGCATCGACACCAGGGGCACAGCCAACACTGTGATCCAAGGCGTGGAGATCGGACGGAGCCAGGAAGGTCTGCCCCACCGCCCGGATCCACACGTCGCCGGGTGCCACCTCTGGGTCGGCGTCAAGCCCGCCAAAAGCGTCCTTGAACCAGATCGTCGCCGGATGCAGCAAAGACTCGACGGGAACCGTGTCGAGGGCGTTTCGGGTGAGCGCTTCAGGAGCCGTCGGCGTCCCGAGCCGAGCGATACCGTCAGGAGCGAACACGAACGGCACCGCGGCCCAGGCACTGCCAGACACGCACGACAGGTAGCCGACGCGGTCCAGCAGCCCGAGCGCCTGCAGCGCTCTGAGCTGTCCAATGGAGGCGACCATCGAGCGCGTACCGCCCCCGGAGAAGCAGACCGCAGTCCGCGCTGGGGGCTCACTCAGAACGCCGGGACATTGTTCGGGTGCCTGGCCGAAGCCCGCGTCGGCCCAGACCCGGGCCGTGACCAGCCGGGTGGCCATCAACGCCGAACCGGAAGGCCGACTCGGTTCGAGCCCAAGCCCTGGACGAAACGCCTCACGGATACTCCATCGTGAACGGATCCGGCAGCGGAATCCGCACTACCTCTCCTGGACTCAGGGCTTCGAGTGAGTAGTCCTGATTCTCCGGATCGCCAGCCAGAATGGTCTCGATGTCGCCGACCACCAGGATCACCAGTTGCTCCGGATGCAGATACTCCTGCGCCACCTCGAGGACATCCTCGGCAGTCACCGCCGCGATATTGTCCCGGTAGGCAGCCAGATAGGATGGGTCACGGTCCGTGTATTCGTCACTCGCAAAGAGCCCGGCCGTCGACCCGGCACTCGAGAAGTTCCGCGAGAAGGTCTCGACAAAGTAGTTGATCGAGTTCGTGAGCTCCTCCTCGGTGACCAGTTCGGTCCGGATCCGGTCAATCTCCTCGAGCACAATTGCCACGGCTCGGGCCACGGTCTCGCTCCGCGACTGGAAGCCGGCTTGAAAGATCCCGGAATAGTAGGTGCCTGCCCGATAGCTGGAGCTCGCGCTGTAGGCCAATCCTTCGTCCGATCGGATCCGGGTCAGCAAGCGGGCGCTGAACCCGCCACCACCCAGGATGTCGTTCATGACCAGCACCTTGTAACGGTCTTCGTTCTCCCGCTGAATCCCGAGGTGACCGATCGCAACTCGGCCCTGGTTCACCTCAGGCTTATTGACCAGGTAGAGACCGGGCTCGGGCATGAACTCCGGCGCCGGCACCGGCGGCACCTCCTCGCCGGACGCGACCCAGCCATCCATCCGCCGTTCGAGTTCGGCAAGGATCTCAGTCGTGTCGATGTCGCCAGAGGCAGCAAACAGGAAGTTGCCCGGATGGAAATATCGCTGGTGGAACGCCACGAGGTCGTCACGCGTGATCGCCTCGATGCTGGCGCGTGTGCTCGGCGCCGTCGTGAAGTGTCCGTCGCCCCGCATCAAGCGGCTGAACTCCCGACCCTGAATGCTCGCCGTAGCGTCGTTACGGCGCTCCATCCCCTGAATCGCCTGGCTCTTGGCAAGCTCGAGCCGGTCGGCGTCGAACCCGGGATCC
The DNA here is from genome assembly GCA_002346545.1 of Acidobacteria bacterium UBA2994. GTDB lineage: Bacteria > Acidobacteriota > Vicinamibacteria > Vicinamibacterales > UBA8438 > UBA2994. Next base: position 124,918 of record DEAA01000027.1, on the reverse strand, counting down.
CGAAGCATGTCGAAGAACATGTCCAGGCACACCGCCAGGTCCTTAATTAAGCAGTTCATGCTCGCCGATCCGGAGGTCGCGCCGATGCCGCTGCCGATCTGAGCCGCCAGGAACGCCGCCTCTTCGTCGAAGTCGGCGGCACTGGTCGTGATGGTCCCTCCAGCCCGCATCTGGCTGCCGGTCAAACTCGCCAGCCCGATCTTGTCGCGCGGGTCGAGATAGCTCCCCGTACGCACGGTAACCGAGAGTGACACCAACGGCAGCTCATGGTCCTCGACCACAAAAGCAACCACCCCGTTCGAGAGTTCGTAGCGATGCTCGGCTGAGGTCGGAGCAGTAAAATCGAGCAATTCGTAGGTCAGTTCATCCGGGTGCGCCGGTATCGGCTGGGCTACAGCCGGCGCCGCGGCCAGCACCGACGCGGCGACAAGGGCATTACGCGACAACCGTCTACTCATCGTCCGCCCTCCGCTTCCGCCTGGCGTTCGAGCGCAATCGCGCGCAGCACCTCTACCATGTCCTGGTTCTCCGGCGGCACCTGCGCGGCCATCTGCTCGAGCTGTCCCAGGAGCTGTCCGACCTGCTCAGCGTTCGCCTGCGAGATCATCGTCATCATCTGCCTGACCTGCTGGCGCTCCTGGTCATCGAGGCCGACTAGACGTGGATCTTCCGGCTCGTCCGACTCCTGCCGGTAATAGATCGCCACCGCGCGGCTCTCCGCGCTGAAGTAATCGTTCGCCACCCGCATTACATCCTCGGTTGTGACCGCCTCATACAGCGCCGGGTCGCTGTTGATCGTCTCCCAGCCCCGCCAGGCTTCACGGACGAGCAGCTGGTTCATCAATCCGAAGTTCGACCGCAACCCGCGGAAGTTCGATGCGGCGTTCTGATTCTTGACCTTCTGGAGCTCACGCTCGGGCACCGGCTCGGTCTTGAGTCGCTCGAGCTCGGAGTAGATCGCCTGTTCCACCTCTTCCGGAGTCCGCCCCTCCTTGGCCGTCCCGCTCAGCTGGAACATCCCCTCGAACTTGAAGCCCGACTGGCCGCCACCGGCGTTAGTGGCCACCTCCTGTTCTTCAACTAGGGCCCGATAGAGACGGCCCGTGCGCCCGTTAAGCAGCTGCCCGAGCACAACCAGCGGCGGTTCGTCGACATGGCCATCAGGCACCGAGTGATACCGGATCGTCACCGACGGATTGGTCTCCGCGTAGGCGGTCATCCGCTTCTCGCCCAGCTGAGGCATCTCGCGAGTGCGCGGCTGCGGCGCGGCTCGGTCGCTTGGAGGCAAGCGTCCGAAATACCGCTCGGCCAGTGCCTTCGCCTCACCTGGGTCGAAGTCGCCCACGAGCGCCGCGGTCAGGTTGTTTGGCGCGTAGTAGAGCCCGAAGAACTCGAGTGCCTCTTCCCGCGTGATCCCCTCGAGGTCGCTCGGCCACCCAACAATCGGCCAGCTGTAGGGTGACGACTGCCAGAACATTGAATCGAACTGTTCCTGAAACTTGCCGGTCGGCGTGCTGTCGGTGCGGAGCCGCCGCTCCTCGTGGACCACGTCGCGCTCGGAATAGAACTCGCGGAACACCGGGTTCAGCAGCCGATCGGACTCCATCCAGAACCAGAGCTCCAGCTTGTTGGCTGGCACGTTCACGAAGTAGATCGTGTAGTCGTAGCTGGTACCGGCATTCATTGCCGAGGCACCCTGGCCAGAGTACGTGCGGCTGAAGTCCTCCTTAATGATCAGCCTGTCCTGCTCGGCGAGCAGCGCGTCGAACCGGTCCAGTAGTTCCTGGTGGCGCGAGCTTCGCTCGGACGGGTCATTAGGTGCGTCGAGCTGGCCGAGCCGAGCCGCTTCGAGCAACGCCGCTTCCTCGACCCGGATCTCGCCCTTGACCTGATCGAGCTCGGCAATCAGCTGCAGGTCCGACTCGATGTTCCGAGTGCCGATGGTCGCGGTCCCCTTGAACATCATGTGCTCGAACAGGTGCGCCACACCGGTTATTCCAGGTCGCTCGTGGACCGACCCGACCTTGGCCACCCAGCCGGCGGCCACATTGGGATCACCCGGCCGCGGCAACAAGAGGACAGTCATCCCGTTGTCGAGCAGCACCTCTTCGACCGGCACCTCCTGCGCATTGCCCGCGCCCCCGCCCACCAGCAGCGCCGCCATCAACAGCGCCCCGATCCGTGTCGTCATCGTCGGCTCCTCTTCCCTACGCCATCTCCGCCGGACATTCGTCAGCAACAAGACGCAGGGCAGTCTCAGCAGTCTGGCACAGCGGCTGGCCTGAGCCAAGCGCTCGAACGCCGCACCCCAATATGTGCCTCCTCGTGGCCTTGAGCTACAATTCCGGTCAGCTAGACGGTAGATCGCCCCGGTGTTCTCACCGACGCGGACACACCCCCGTGAACGACGCCCCCTCATCTCCCGCTCTGCCGCGCTGGGCGCGTGCGGTGGACCTGTTCACGACGGCGCTGCTCATCCTAGTAGTCCAGGTATGGGCCTTCGGACGCATCGATTTCGGCACCTGGCTGCGGATCGGCGAGACCTGGCGGTTGTGGCTGATCGTCGTCGCCGCCGCGGGCCTCCGACACTACTACGTTCCTCACCCCTCGCTCCCCGCCCGTATCTTCGGGTTCGTACGCCGAGGTGTGCGGGACGAGGCGTTCCGGTCCACTTGGCCCACCACCGTCACCACCCGCTTAGCCGTACTTCTGGTCGGATACCTGGGGGTGGTCGCGGTCGGATTCCCGCCGGGCACACCGCCCATCCGCGTGTCGAACAACGAGGCCGCCAACCTGGCGCTCCGCTGGGACACTGGCTGGTACATGCAGATCGCGCTCGAGGGCTATCGCTACGAACCCAACAACGTCGGGCAGCAGAACATCGCCTTCTTCCCTGGATATCCGCTGGCGGTGCGCGCTGCTGCCAACCTACTCGGGTCTCAGCGCATCTTCGGCGAGCGCGAGCTACCCCCTGGCATGGCGATGGAGCAGCTGCAGCAACGCTTCCTCGTAGCCGGCCTCATCGTGTCGCTCGTCGCCTTCGGGTGGGGACTGATGTGGCTCTATCGCCTGGCGCGGCAGCATCTCGACGACAGCGCGGCACGCTCGGCGCTCCTCTTGATGTCCGCCTACCCGTTCGCCGTGTACTTCAGCGCCGCCTATACCGAAGCGCTGATGCTGCTGGCGCTGGCGGCCTCCTTCTACCTCGTCGGTCAGCAGCGCTGGGGTCCAGCTGCCGCCTTCGCCTTGCTGGGAGGCATCACCCGGCCCAACGGCTTTCTGCTAGCCGGCCCGCTCGGCGTCATCGTCCTGAAGCAGCTGCTGGAAAAACGAAACGCCGGCGCCCCGCAGGTCGAGCTCACCCGACATGCGGTGCTCGGTCTGACGGTCGCGGCGCTGCCTGCCCTCGGCGTAGGCCTCTACTCGCTCTACATCTACAGCCTGACCGGCGATCTGCTCGCCTGGCGGGAAGCACACACCGCCTGGGGACGCTCCTACACCGGCTTTCCCACCCTTTTTACCCCGGTAACGCTAATCACCGAACAAGGACTGGTCGAGTACACGACATCTCAGCCAATCGAGGCGCTAAACGCGGTGGCGGCCATCGCCGCCGTCGTCATGATCTGGCCGATCACGACCCGCCTCGGTCTGGAGTATGGTCTGCTCATGCTCCTTAACATTGCGCCTCCCATGCTCTTCGGCGGCTTCCTGTCGATGGGCCGGGTCACCAGCCTGCTCTTCCCGATGTTTTTCTTGACCGCGTCGGTCCTCTCCGGGCGACAGCGGCAGAACCTGACCGTCGGCTTCGCCCTCCTCCAAGGTTTCACAGCAATCCTTTTCTTTACCTGGCGTCGGATGCTGTGACCGCTTCCACAACAGGCGCGCGCCTAGCTCTCACGATTCTGCCCACCCTAAATGAGGCCAAGAACCTCCCTCTGCTCGTACCTCGGATTCTCGAGCACGACGGGTTCAAGGTCCTGGTCGTGGATGACCGCTCGACCGACGGCACGGGCAACGTTGCCGAAGAGCTGGCCACGCACTACCCCGGACGCGTCGAGGTCCTCCACCGCACCGGCAATCGAGGACTCGGGCTGTCCTATGCCGAGGCCTTCCCACTGGCCGCCGCAAGAGATGTCGACGTTATCGTCCAGATGGACGCCGACCTGTCGCACGACCCGCGGCATCTGCCGGCGATGGTGGCGGCCACTACCGACTACGACGTAGTCATCGGGTCGAGGTACACGGCCGGGGCCAGTCTGATCGACTTCCCCAGCTATCGGGCCACGTTGAGCCGCGGCGCCAACGCGTACGTGCGACTGATCACGGGACTCCGGGCCAACGACTGCACCAGCGGCTATCGCTGCTGGCGTCGCAGTGCCGTGCAGCAGATCCAGTGGGAGCGGGTCGGGGCCGAGGGCTTCGCGTTCCTGGTTGAATCGCTCTGCGAGGCCGCGCAAGCGAGCTGTCGCATCGGCGAAGTCCCAGTTCGCTTCGTCGGCCGACAGCACGGTGCATCGAAGCTGACCGGCCGGGTGTTCAGGGAGTCGTTGATCGTACCCTGGCGGGTACTAACGCGATTCCGACGTCACCCCCCACGGTGAACGCCAGTTGCACCACCAGCCCCCCTGCGGTAGAGTGAATCTACCCTGTCACATTGTGGCGGGCCTTCAGTTTGCGCTACGTTCTGGCGTGCCGAGGTAGCTCAGTTGGTAGAGCACACGACTGAAAATCGTGGTGTCGGCAGTTCGACTCTGCCCCTCGGCACCACTTTGCCTTGACAAGATACGAGAGAGACACTCGAGTGCAGAAGAACAAAATCTCTGCGCTGTCCGTACTCCTGACACTTAACCCTTTAGCCCTCGCATTAGCCCAACCGGATTTCGGTATCGCAAAATCGAGCGTGGTGACCGACGGGTACCGGACTCCGTGGGCTATTGAGGTGATTAGTGAAGCTGATTGCCCGTCGGTCGGCCTGAAAGTGATAAGTAGTCAATGAAACCCCTCCTCAACACAACTCTCCTCTTGCTTCTGGTTATTGGTTTCTCAGGAGGTGTTAGTGGGCAGGATGAGTCGGCTCTCAGTGAAACTCTATCAATAGATCGTCTAAGTTGGCTCACTGGAAACTGGAAAGGCCCAAGAGATGGTGGTGTTCTAGAAGAAATATGGCTGCCCCCTCTCGCTGGCACGATTACTGCTTTAGTTCGTTCTAGCAAAGACCCAGATACAAGATTTGTTAAAATTGTTCACATCAGAGAAATCAACAGCAGCTTAGAATTACACTTACAACATTTAAACAATTCGTTGGAACCAGAACATATAAGCGCTCACAATTTTGAGTTAACTGACATTGGTAGCAGATTTGTATCCTTTAAAGGAATAAGTGACGGCGCTCATCGAAGTCTGAGTTACGAGCGCCCTGAGGAAAACCTCTTTTTTTGCGCATTGAAACCAATGATGGCAAACAGATTGAAATCCGATTAACACAGGAGGGGAAGTGATGAAGATAATGCTGAGCTGGAAGTTTCCGACGGGGACAGCCTATACCTCTGGGATGAAACAGTTTTTGGAGACGGGAGGGCCGCCACCTGAAGGCCTTAGAACGATCGGTCGGTGGCATGCCCCAGGTTCAAGATATGGTTTTCATCTAGTAGAAGGAGATCCTGCGTTGGCCGCAGAGCTCGTTGCGCAATGGAATCCTTTTTGCGACGTTGAGGCTACCCCTGTGCTTGACGACGAAGAGGCCTCATCCGCCTTACGGAAAGCCGGTAGGGGTTAGTCTTGATTCGTGGTGAAGATGGATGCCTCATTTCTGGGGGTCTGGGTATCGCTGACACTCCAGTGACAGGCGGGAGCGGCGACTGCTCATAACTGTCTTACGACAACGCTGTCGCTGTAGGCGCCAATCCTACCGCTAACGGGCAGGGGGTGAGGTGCGGGGCAGAGGGTCTCAGGCGTGTGGCACTTTGTGGCACGTTTCGCGTCACAGCCGCACTCACCTGCCCCCTCCTGCACATTTTCGTGCGGAAGGACGCGGTGTGATCTCTTTCTTGATTCGTCGTTTCCCCTGACTGGGGGTCAGGGGGTCACTGATTCATATCCAGTCATCCCGACCAATAAACACGGGGCTCAATCGACTCTGTCGGTTGAGCCTTTCTTCTTGTTTGGTCACTTTGTGGCACGGTTCGGGAATAACTCAGCGCCCCGTGACCATCCGAGGCCGCAGACCTGCACCCAGCACAACCCGTGCTGATTGCCCATCGGTCGGCTGGTGTTGGTGAGGACGAGACTTACGGGTTACGCGGATGCGCTTCGTCCCACTCACGCGCGAAGGGTTGGGCTTCGGCGATCTGCTCTGGGGTTATACAGGTGGTTCGGGCGTTGCGAACCCGGCCCGTACTCTCACGTGCACAACTAGAGCAACGAACTGTGGTGTCTCCGTCGCAGTACAACGCGCTCGCAACACCGAACCAAAATAGTACTCCCGCCAGCCCAATCAGAACGATACGCCGGACGAGAACCAGTCTCTCGAAGTGCTCTTCATGCACGCGGACCGCCCAAGTCCAATGAATCCACTTGAAGAATCTGATTCTGAGGCGCATCAGCTTCGGCACAGCGATCGCCACAGCGAGCAGAGCCAGACTTGCGAGCGTGAACAGCAGCACGCCAAGCACCTTAGAGTCTCCCAGTTACTCCGGGTGCACCTTGTCCCACTCGCGGGCGAGACGGTGCACTTTGGCGAGAGCGACGATTTTTGTTGATTCTCTATTTTCGGTCACCAGTCCATAGAGTAAATATTATCCAACTTCCTGTTTCATCACTAAAAAGTAAAGGCTGCTTCCCTCAAACAAAAGTTCGTCAGAACCGTTATAGTGGGAGAACTCTAAGTTCAAGTAATAGATAGATTCAGCCAGTCGATGGACCTCAACATGGTCCATCAAACTGTACGCATACCCCTCTTGAAGTGGAAATGAATTAAAGAACTCCACAACTTCTTCATGAGTAGCTGCAATGACATCAGGGGTTCTCTTAAACATGGCCGGAACCTGAAAATGCGTTGCGATTGCATCAAAGTCTCTCGCATTAAAGTCATTGAAGTATGCGTCAAACTCATTCTTTACTAGCTCAGCATCTGGGTCTGTTGACTGTCCATAAGAAAAACTTGCCAAAAGCATCAATGCTATCCCGCTAAACAATTTCTTCATATTTCTCTCGCTCTGCACAACGCCACTTAGTCTCGTTAAGTTAGATTTTGTGTGCGTGGCTGGAAATCATCTAGCCGTCCGTTGGACGTCTCGGTATATCTGATTGGGGTTCGAGTTCATTTTCAGAACGCCAAGGGGGCTCTGACATCGTCCGGCGTCACCCATGGCATGACCACTCTACCGCTGGCTGGGAGGTGGTTCAACCGGGACGGGATGCCCAGAGGACTCGCGTCACCGTGGGTGTCGTCGCAGGCCAAGGCGGTCACCAACATTTACAGCCATGGACGGCATATGGTGAGATCAGCGTCATCCCAAGCCCAATGGGCTGGGGTCTCTACGCAGGTCGCTGTGTTGCCTGTACAGCACCTACGGGCGACTGACGAAACTTGACTTAACTCTGGACGATGGCTCCAGAGAATAGGGGGAACGATGGCTCAACTGGCGAAGCAAGGCACCTACACCGGTTTGTTCGGCTGGAATATCTCATCCGCCTCACATGAGCTAGAAGAGGGACATGTCGTGACGCAGGATGTGTACAGTGGGACCTTCTTCAATGACGATGGGAATGGGTTCCTACATGAGACATCTTGGGTCTGTCCTGGAATTACCGACACCCGCCAAGGGAAGGGAACCGCCCATGGACATGGCATCGTCACGGACTATGACAACGACAAAGCGTACTTCGCCTGGAAAGGCACCATCGATCCGGAAGATGGGTTTAATGGCGACTACCGCTGGACCGGTGGAACTGGAAAATACGCTGGCATCACCGGCGACAACACCTTTCGCGCCATGCCGATCGGCGAGACCATACAGGGCCGTGGCCTCATGAAGGGAGACTGGAAGCTTCCTTAGCAGAGGAAGCTCACCAGGAACTGTAACAGTCAGTCAGTAGGCTACTAGTAGCCCGCTGGAGAGTATTGAACGGCTCCAGGAAAACTCAGTTCTCTGATGTGGGAACGGCCCACGTACACCGGTGAGGCAGGGTTGGTCCGCTCGGCTGCCAAGTCCGACATAAAGGCGTTTTCGTCCTCGGGGGACGGAATTCGCCCAGTCAGGCACGTTCGCACGATCTCGTAGACCGCTTGCGGGGCATCGAGCTGCGGGTAGTGCCCAGCGGTGGGCAACAGCCAGAAGCTGCTCTCCGGCTCGCGGGCATTCATGTGCTCCATCCAGATGTGATTGGCAATACGGACAGGGTTCGACGTGTCGAGCACGCCCCAGAACAGAGCTGTCGGCACCGGGCTCGCCGTGAGATTCGCGAGCCACCGATCTTCGTGTGCTGCTCGCTCCAGCTGGTATCTGACCAGATACAGCTCAGCTCCCAGCCCGTCGTTGAAGGCGTGGACATCGGCACGGGCGACAGCCAACGGGTCACCTTCGATGACTCTGGGCCTGGAGCGCACCTCCTCGATGACCTCGGCTCCCTGGACGGGATGCAAGATGCGATTCGCGCCCTCGGGTCGGTTGGCTAGCGGCAGGAAGCTCCCGCTATTCGATAAGAAGTGGTACGTGATCTCGTAGTCCCGCCTCGGCGCGTCGAGATAATCACCAAGAAACGCTAAGCCAGTGCTGACCCCGCGGTCATGGGTCAACAGGTGAAAGCTGGCGAGACCGACGACCTCACGAACATAGTAGTCCAGCAGTCTGGCATCGTCCTTGAGCATGTACGAGTAGCCATCCTGTGGCTTGTCTGAGAACCCGAAACCGGGAAAATCCAGCGCGCACAAGAAATAGTCGTGTTCCAGGAGAGCAATCAGCTCACGAAAATCGAAGCTAGAACTCCTAAACCCATGAAGAATAACGATGGCCGGATTATTGCGGCGACCAAAACTTCGGTAGAAAACCTCGACTGTCCGTCTAGCGTTGTTCTCAGTGGTGGAGGTCCAGGTGAAGTACTCGCCGCCGCGGTACCAGGCCTCGGCCAGGGGCGAGTAGAACGTGAAGGGTGGCTGCTGTGCCGCCTGCACCGGTTCCCTACCACCGCTCACCTGGCTCAGCGCTGACACCCCTGGGACCATGGCGGCCAGCGCCACGAACTCACGTCGATTCATCACATCCTCCCGCGCTCTCGACCGATGGCCTGAAGATAGGAGTACCCCTCGGCATCACTTTTTCTCCGTAAAGCCAGCCCTCTGTGAGCGAACAACCCGCGTGCCCTCCTCTTGGCTGGGCACCTTGTCCCGGTTTGTGGCCGTTCTGCCACCATCAGCGTGCAGCGGCCGCCAGAGGCCGCAGTCATGCCACGCCCACGACCCGTGTTGACTGGCAGTCGAACGATATATACAGTGAGGTCACTCTCAGTTGTTCTGAGCGCTAGCTGCATCCTGACCGTAGCTGGCGCGAATATGTTGGCGAAGTAGCCGTTTCTGCCTTTCGGTCCGTTTGGCGGGCCGTGTCAGTGGCTTTCACTGGGCAGAGGCAACCCTGGACAACCATACTTGGAGGAGAAAACGATGGCAGACTTAATCGGAAAGTTTTCTGCGAAACATGTCGGCAATACCTACAGTAAATCCGCGGACGGCGACCTCGTGATAAATGCACACTTTGAAGGCGAGGCCGACGTTTATGGTGCAGGCTTTGCGACATTGACAGTGGTTCAACCGTTATCTGAGGCAGGTGCAACCAGCGGGACATGCACCTACGCAGGGCAAGCATTTCAGGATGGAAATACGTTGGGTGCGCTCGGGGAGGGGACCTGGGAACAGACTCCTGGCTCGAGTGCCTGGAAGGTAACGCTAGACATCGATGGGTCGAATGGCGACCGCGTACGTTCTGTAGGGACCATCGATCTTGCGAACCGTTCATACAACGGCGAATTGTTTACTCGCTAAGTCTTTCAGTTCGGCGGGAACGGGCTCAACCGATGTTTTCGGTTGAGCCCTTCCTCATTTGAAGTGGTGGGTCAATGAGCATCGGGTAAGGCTCCCTGCGACCGGACCACCTACCACAGGTCCGCCTCGTTCCACTCACGGGCGACGACTAGCCCCCTCGTCCGTTCTGTCCCCTTTCCTCAAGGGGCAGAGCACCGACCGGTGCGCAATGCCGGCCTATCGTCTCTTTGTTGGTGGGGCCCTCCATCTCAGGCTTACGAGTTAATCCCCCTCTCCCGCTTGGGATTACATCGCTGATAGCAGCCGCGCGTTTGGTCAGTATGAACCCAGCCCAGGAATTACGTTCCTGACCCCACCACGCGGTTCGTCGACATCCTGGTTCCGTCTTGGGATCAGGTGCCAGTGGCAGTGAGCAACCGGCTGACCAGCACACCCTCCATCATTTACGCCGACGGTGAATCCCGCGACTAACGGATCATCTCTGCTAGTCCTGGCACGAACATCGGTCAGGAGCGGTAACATCGTCACATCAACGGAGTCCCAGCATTTCAGACTTAGGTGTTTAGCCTGCCGCTGGGGTGGGCGTGAGGTAATCTACCGAGCCCAACCACTGGCACAACATCGTCACGTGCACATAAGACCACCTCACATGCTTTCTCGTGTTCCAAGAGCCGTCAGAAGATTGCGCCAAGATCTGTCCAGTGATTGTGGTGCCGGCAGTTCGACTCGGCCTCCTCAGCACCACGCTCGCCTCCAGTGATTGACGGCCGCCAGCCATGCTCCCGGCACTCCTCCTTGTCGCCACTCTCGCGCAACCGACAACAAGCGTGATCGTCACGGTCGTATCCGACTACGAACCGGTGCCCGAGGCAGACGTATCGATCGGTGAGACGCTGGTCCAGACCGACGCCGACGGTCGGGCAGTCCTCCCCGTCGAGGTAGGAAGCCACACCGTAGTCGTGAGCCGCATCGGCTTCGACACAGGCACGGCCGAGATCGAGCTCGTGTCGGGTGACGAGGTACGGGTTCGAGTGGAACTCAAATCGCATGCGGTCGTCGAGGAGGAGATCATCGTCACCGCGACCCGCACCAACCGTCGAATCGAGGACCTTCCCCTCCGCGTAGAGGTGGTGCCACAGGAAGAGGTACAGGAGAAGATCATGATGACGCCGGGAGACATCTCGATGCTCCTGGCAGAGACCAACGGACTGCGGGTGCAGACGACATCACCTTCCCTCGGTGGGGCGTCGGTGCGGATCCAGGGTCTACGCGGGCGCTATACCCAGATCCTGTCCGATGGCCTTCCCCTCTTCGGAGGCCAGACCGGGGCCGTCGGCGTACTGCAAATTCCACCGATGGACCTCGGGCAGGTCGAGGTCATCAAAGGGGTGGCGTCGGCGCTGTACGGTTCGTCGGCAGTGGGCGGGGTCGTCAATCTGGTGTCCCGCCGTCCTCGACAGAACGCGGTCGAGCGCGAGGTGCTCGTTAACGCCACCACGCACGGCGGCACCGACAGCGTGCTGTGGCTCTCCTCGCCGCTGAACGAGCGCTGGGGCGCAACATTCGTCGGCGGCGCACACACCCAAACCCGCTCTGATCTTGACCGGGACGGGTGGACCGACCTACCGCGGTACCGTCGGTTCGTGGCCCGTCCGCGGCTCTTCTGGGAGAACGGCGAGGGCGACTCAGTCATGATGGCACTTGGCGCCCTGACTGAGCGACGACGGGGCGGGACCGAACCCGACGCGACGCTCGCGGACGGATCGACGTTCAAAGAAGCTCTTGGTACCGACCGGTTCGACGGTGGGCTGGTGGGACGGTGGCTTGTCGCCGACACACGAGTACTGGCTGTCCGCGGGAGCGCCGCGACCCAGCGCCACCGACACCGTTACGGACCGCAGATCGAGCCGGATCAGCATCACACGTGGTTCAGCGAGCTGTCGTTGACGGGAGTGGACCGCAGTCACACGTGGACCGTTGGTACCGCATTGCAGCAGGATGCCTTCCGGTCGGAGATAGTGCCCCGCTTCGACTACACCTTTACCGTGCCGGCCGTCTTCGTCCAGGACGAATTGGATGTCACCGATTGGCTCGCCGTATCGGCAAGCGCGCGTCTCGACCAGCACAGCGACTACGGCAGCCAGTTCAGCCCGCGGGTGTCGGGCCTCATTCGCTGGGGCGGTCCATGGGAAACGAGGGTCTCGGTGGGCCGTGGTTTCTACGCCCCGACACCCTTCACCGACGAGACCCAGGCGGTTGGCCTCAGCGGCCTTGCCCCGCTTGGCGAGCTTGAGGCCGAGCGAGCCGACAGCGGCGCAATCGACATCACCTGGGCGCGAGAGCCGTTCGAGTTGACCGGCACGGTGTTCGCCTCCCGCATCCGGGACGCGCTGCAGATTCTCGATAACGGTCCGAGCGCCCGCCCGCTAGCGCTGGTCAACGCCCCATCCCCCACCAGAACTTACGGCGTCGAGCTCGTGGCGCAGATCGAGGTAAACAAGCTTCACGTCATCAGCACTTACATGTTCCTGCAGTCGGAAGAATCCGACCCGGAAGAACCGGGCCGCTCGACCAGGCGATTGGTCCCGCTCACGCCTCGACACTCGGCATCGCTCGATATTCTCTGGGAGGCCGGGCCAGCCCGCATCGGCATCGAGCTCTTCTACACCGGCCGCCAGGAACTCGACGATAATCCATATCGGGCAATCAGTCCCTCCTACCTTCTCTACGGCGGGCTGCTCGACCTCCGCATCACCGACCAGCTGCGGATCTTCGCGAACGTCGAAAACCTCGGCGACGTACGTCAAACCCGGCGAGACCCACTGCTGCTTCCGGGCCGGCATCCGGACGGACGCTGGACAGTCGACGCCTGGGGCCCGATCGACGGGCGCGTCGTGAACGCCGGCATCCGCCTGGGTCTTTAGTGCAATGGGGCGTTGCCTTAAGACCCACACGGCGCGAGTGAGGCCCGCCGTCCCGACTGCTCACCGCAGCGCGAGCTCGAAGAGCCAGGTGTCGCCCGCCTCGATCGAATCGGCTTCACCGAACCCGTACTTCCGGTTCAGCTCGGCGCTCACCCCTTCCATCACAGCACGCCCGGATGTGATCCGCACGAGCTGGCGCTCGTAGTGCCTCCCGTCGACTCGGAGGATGGCTCGGCCATCACGTAACGCCTGTTCCGGCCAGTGTTTCCAGAAACTTCCCAGCAGACCGCCCATGAACCCCGAGACCACATAGGGCTTTCCCTCGTGCACGGCCACCCAAACGACCCGCGAGCGCGGGGGCTCGAGCAACTGCATCTCGACCGTCTCCCGGTCGATCAGGAAGCTCCAATCGGGCTCAGGCCCGGTGTACAGCTCGCCCGATATGAATGGGCCGCCTCCAAGAAAGGCCCCAGGCACGTCTCGACTCCCGGACAACAACAGCATGAAAGCGAACACAATGAACGGGAGCAGCACCAGGGCTGCGACGATCTGCTTTCGACTCACTTCATGACCTCCTTCTCGGGTGCATCCGCGATGGGCGATCCCAACCCGCATCCCCGAGACGAGTGTAGGATCTCGGCCGGCGAGGCCCCAGCCCCATGCGAAAGCATCCCACCGTTCCTGAAACCGCGGAAGAACATCGCGACCTGCACTGGAAGCGCACCGGCACTCACCAGATCCGCACCGTCGCCGACGCCGAGTTGTTCGTGAACGAAGTTGGTTTTGCGGCCTGCTTGACCGACGCCCGCCGCCCCGGCCCGTCGCTCTATGTCGGCGTCTGCGGGCGCCGCGACGCTGTCATGCCCCGCAACGTACAGAAAGACCCCGAGTCGTCGCACACGTGGCAGCTCAAGGACGAACTGGTGCGCCGCGGCAATGTGTACTACGCCAAGCTGGCCAAGGGCAGGGCCATGTTTCTCGCTCCGCGCATGGTCCCGTATTTCCACGCCATCTGGGGCATCCGTCGCCGGGCGGAACAAAACGAGCTTAGTCCAGATGCGCGGGCGCTACTGCGCGCACTGCGGAAGGAGTGGGAGCTGGGCACGGCCGACCTGCGCGCCGATTCGGGCGTGACCGACCGGAAGCGGTTCCTGCGCGCGGTCGACGAGCTGCAGGCCGCGATGCTCGTGATGCCGGGCCAAGTCGTCTACGCTCCGAAGCTTACCTACATCTGGACGCTCGGTGTAGGCCGTTTCCCCGAGGAGCTGACCAGTCGCGTCAACCGTGCCACGGCGCTCCTGGAGATCGCGCGCGCGTTCCTGGCCGGCGCCGGAGTTACCATTCCCGGTGAGCTGGCCCGGTCCACGGGTCTATCGCGGACCGATGCTGGTTTGGGCAACCATGCACTCTGCGCCGAGGGCTACGCCGTCTCGCCAAGGCGGGGCGTCTACCACCTGACGACACCGCTCGACACGCTCGACTAGGAACGCACTGATGCAAGCGCTACTGATCAGCAACTCGACCAACCACGGCGAGGGCTACCTCGACCACTGCATGCCCGCGATGCGCGAGTTCGTCGGCGTGCGACGCCGGCTCGCCTTTGTGCCCTTCGCCTTGTTCGACCGGCAAGGCTATACCGAACGCACAACCGCGCGTTTCGGGCGCGAAGAAATAGACGTTCGAACGGTCACGGCCGATTCGGCCGGCCACGAGACGCTGACCTGGGCCGAGGCAGTCTTCGTCGGCGGCGGCAACACGTTCCGGCTCCTAAGAACCCTGCAAGAACAGAAGCTGCTCACCACCCTCCGCGAGCGTTGCCGTCACGGCCTGGTCTACATGGGAGCGAGCGCGGGCGCCAATGTCGCCTGTCCGACCATCCGCACAACCAACGACATGCCGATCGTGCAGCCGACATCATTCGACGCGCTCGGCCTGGTGCCGTTCCAAGTCAATCCACACTATCTCGACCCACCCACCGGGTCCACTCACATGGGCGAAACGAGAGAAGAGCGACTCACCGAGTTTCTGGAAGAAAACCCGACGACCGTAGTGGGGCTCAGGGAAGGATCCTGGATCCGGATCGATGGCCGGTCCGCCACGCTGGGCGGCCTCCGCGCGGCACGGGTCCTAAAACGAGAAACGGCCCCGGAGGAGCGCTCCCCCGGGGCCGATCTCTCCGACCTGCTATAGCTGGGCCTACTGTTGGCCACCGGCCGCTTCGGCATCGCGCGCCCGAGCGCCGCTCAGGATGTTTGTCATCCCGTAATTGCCCTCATGGCACGAGTACTCGACTAACTCGTACTGACTCGGGTCGAGATCCCAGCGGAACATGCCGGTCCACGGGCGCGTCCACACCGTTGGGTCATCGACCGTGAACTGATACTCGAGCACCCCCGCCGCGACGCGCGTGTAGCGCTCGGTCAGCGTCAGGTTCTCGGTGGTACCGCGGAAGGAGGCGCCGCCGTTGAAGTTGGTCGTCTCCACGACCAGCGTGTTCCCCTCCCAGCGCCCAAGCGCGCTCCCCTGATAGGCCGAGATGCTATTGCTCATCTGCGGCTGCGGTGTCGTCGGCACCACCCGCGTTTCGTGGATCATCTCTCGCTGGATGGCCACGTACCCCGGCCCCTGCACGATCTGCAAGCCGTTGTTGTAGCCGCCTGGGGTCGGGATCAAACCACGAGTAATACAGCGCACCCACGTGGACAGATCCTCAGGACCGCCCGGGGTCACGGCACGCCGCGGCGCCCGCTCGTCGCCAGCCAGCGCGCGCGCCGGAGCGGCCACCCGCTCGGGCAGTCGCCCATCTGGCGGATCGATCACCATGGCCATTTGCGTCGACACGGCAGAGCCGTACTCGAGCGTCGTGTCTCTCCATTCGCGTTCGTAGCCCCAGATACCACCGAGCAGCCGTCCTTCGTGCCTGGCGATCGCCTCTTCGGCAGTGACCTCCCCATCCGCACCCTCAGGCCGCTCGAACGGAATACCGACCGCCGAGCTGCTCGTCCAGATACCCTGAAGGTCAGGCTCGCCCCATGGCGTCTGGGGCGGATCGAACGAATCGAGCTCAGTCGTCAGAATGGTGGATCCAATATCGGTGTCCATGCCCGCAAACCCAGACTCGATCAGCGCGACCCGCACGCGATCGGGCCCGAACACGAACGCGCGGCGCGCCGCGGTGCGGCCGCCCTCAGGCACCGCCGGCTCGGTTTCGAACTCGACGTTCTGCCCTCGAAACTCGGCTACGGAGGCGTCCATGTCGTCGACCACGAATGCGATGTGATCGATGGCGCGCTCGACGGTCGTGCCCGGCTCGCCTTCGGCGTTGGGCGTCACGAGAAACCAGACGCCACCGAACTTCACCCCGTCGAGGCGTCCCTTCAGGCTGGCGGGCTGCCCGCCCAGAACGTCGCGATACCAGGCCAGCGTCGCCGCCGGATCGGCCGCGCTCAGGTGCACGTGATGGAAGCCGAGCGTTTCGGGGTCCTCCACCAACTCGATGCGGGTGCCCCAGGGATCGAAGATAAAGGCCAGCTTGAACAGTCCCGGCACGTCACGCCAAGTCGACCCATCGTCGTTCCGCTGCAGCCGGACGCCGGAGCCACGGACACCCACCGCCTCGAGTTCGGCCATCTTGGCTGGCAGGTCAGCCACTGAAAACCCGATGTGGTCGACGCCCGTGCCCTGGCTGCTACCAGTGGTGGTCTGCGGCACAAAGACCACTTCAGTGCCGTAGCAATCGACCGCGTCGGTGCGATCGGTCAGAGCCTCGCAGCCCAGATATCTGGTGTACCAACCGACCGCCTGCAACGGGCTCGCGGTGGTGATATGCACATGGTGATAGTCAGCCGCCGCCGCAGGGAGGGGCGCGATCAGCCAGGCCAATGCCAGCGCGACAACAAGGTTCTTCCGGCTCATGAACATACTCTCCTTGGCTTCTCGAAGTTACCCCGATTATCGCTCACCGAGACAGACCGTGCACTCCACAGGGAACAGCTCCGAGGCACACGGCGCGCTGGAGCGTTGTCGGCCGCATGAGCGCACCGCGTGGCGGATTACACCCGTGTCTGCATGTCACCGTAGTCCGCACCTGTCAGACTTTCGAGCGTCGAGATTTGCCAGACGTCGAGCGCATCCAGCCAGCTCTCGACATCAGCCACCTCACCCGGATGCCGGCATTAGACCATGGACCGAGGCCCGCCGTCTTGAGACGCCAGGGAGTTTACGGTAGGGTGCGGGTCATCGACTTCGAGCCCCGTGCCGACCGATGGCGCGGGCGAGACACAGGAGGATCAGAATGCACGCTCTGATGCGCATCGTTGTGCTGTCGACCGCCCTGGCGCTGCCGCTCGCCGGCCCCGCACACGCCCAGGGTGATGCCGCCCCCCAGACCCCGTGGGGCGTTCCCGATCTGCAGGGGGTCTGGGACTTTCGCACCATTACGCCGCTGCAGCGACCGGAGGACCTCGGCGACCGCGAGTTCCTGACCGAGGAGGAAGCGGCGAACTTGGAGCAGCAGACCGTCGCGCGAAACGAAGAACTCGACAACCGCGCCGCCCAGCGCACCGAGGCGGGCGGCAACATTGGCGCCTACAACAACTTTTGGATGGACCGCGGCACCCGCACCGTCGGCACTCGTCGCACATCCTTGATAATCTCCCCGGCGAACGGACGGATCCCGCCCCTCTCGCCAGAGGGCCAGCAACGCGCCGACGAGCGAGCCGCCTATCGCGAGGCGCACCCGGCCGACTCCTGGGAAGACCGCTCGGTCGGCGAGCGCTGTGTGCTCGGCTTTAATTCCGGCCCTCCAATGGAGCCCCGGGCCTACAACAACCACATGCAGCTCTTTCAGACGCCGGATTACATCGTGATCCTGAACGAGATGGTCCACGACGCCCGCATCATTCCCGTGACCGCTGGTCGGCCCCTCGACGAGGACGTCACCCAGTGGATGGGCGACTCGCGAGGACGCTGGGAAGGCGACACGCTGGTGGTCGAGACCGCTAACTTCTACAACAAGAACTCCTTCACGGAGCGCTACGTCGCCACGACGGCGATGACCCTCGTCGAGCGCTTCACCCGCACCAACGCCGAGACGCTCACCTACCAGTTCACGGTGGAGGACCCGGCCACCTGGACCTCGCCCTGGACCGTCGAAGTGCCGATGGCGATGTCAGAAGACCAGGTCTGGGAGTATGCGTGTCATGAGGGAAACTACGGGATGGACGGGATCCTGGCGGGCCATCGCGCCGAAGAGGCGGGCCAGTGAGCAGGTGGGCACTTATCGTCGTCGCCGCGCTCTCGCTGGCCGGCGCGGTCCACGCGCAGGAGCGAGAGTTCACACCGGTGACCGACGCCGTCCTGCAGAGCCCGTCCAACGACGACTGGCTAATGTGGCGCCGCACTCTCGACGGTTGGGGGTACAGCCCACTCGATCAGGTCGACCGCACGAATGTCGGCGAGCTGCAGCTAGTCTGGACCCGCGCCCTGCCTGCCGGCGGCCGGCAGCAAGGAACCCCGCTGGTCTACGACGGGGTCCTGTACATGCCTGGCCCGAACGACGTTATCCAGGCAATGGACGCAGCGACGGGCGACCTGATCTGGGAATACCGCCGCTCGCTGCCGGAAGACGCCTGTGAACGGATCCTGCCGGGCGTCTGCACGACCAACCGTAACCTGGCCATCTGGGACAACCTGATCATCGACACCAGCGTGGACGAGTACGTTTTCGCACTCGATGCCGAAACGGGCGATCTCGTGTGGGAAACCCGAGTACTCGACTACCAAACGCACCCTGCCAACCAGAGCACTGGTCCCATCATCGCCAACGGCAAGGTGATCTCCGGCCGAAGCTGCATGCCCAGCGCCGGGCCAGATGCGTGTGTCATCACCGCGCACGATGCCCGCACCGGAGAAGAGATCTGGCGCCGACGCACGATACCTCGACCCGGCGAGCCCGGTGACGAGACCTGGGGCGGGGTACCAGACGAGGAGCGCCGCCACGTCGGCACCTGGATGGCGCCGAGCTATGACCCCGACCTTAACCTCCTGTACATCGGGACGTCGGTCACCTCACCAGCTCCGAAGTTTCTGGTGGGAGGTTCAGACAACAGGCACCTCTATCACAACTCCACGCTCGCGCTGGACGCCGACACCGGTGAGATCACGTGGTACTACCAGCATCTCAACGACCACTGGGACCTCGATCACCCATTCGAACGCTTGTTAGTGGACCTCGCCGTGCGACCAGTTCCCTCTGCGGTGAGCTGGATCAATCCGCGACTCCGACCAGGCGAACGTCGACGGGTCATAACCGGTATCCCGGGCAAGACCGGCATCGTCTACACCCTCGATCGGGAGACCGGAGAATTCCTCTGGGCAACACCCACGATTGCGCAGAACGTCGTGAGCTCGATTGACGGTGCTACTGGCGCAGTCACGGAGAACAGCGAGCTGGTATTCACCGGCTTCGGACAGGACGTACTGACTTGCCCGACCGCCATGGGTGGCAAGGACTGGGAGGCGGGCGCCTATAGCCCACGCACCGGCATGATGTACATGCCACTCCGAAACGCCTGCGCGCGGATGGCGGCCCTCGACGACGGAGGTCGCTCACTCTACAGCCTAAACATGCGCAACGAGCTGGCGCCAGGCACCGACCAGCTGGGCGCGGTCTGGGCCATCTCGGCCGAGACCGGCGAAACCGCCTGGACCTGGGAGACGCGACCCGCCACGATGTCGCTCGTAGCCACCGGCGGTGGTCTGGTGTTCGTGGGTGACGTCAATGGCCGCTTCCGCGCGCACGACGACGAATCGGGCGACGTGCTCTGGGAGATCAACATCGGGTCACCCGTCAGCGGCTTCCCGGTCAGCTATGCCGTAGACGGGGTACAGTACGTGGTGGCAAGCACGGGGACCGGTGGCAACGCATCACGCTGGACCGCTATGACCCCGGAGATCACGCCAAGTAGCGGCAACAACATCTTCGTGTTTGCGCTACCACAATAGGGGCGCGCGGCCGCTCCACCTCAGGAACGTCCAGGCCTACACGAGAGGCGTGGTGTAACTGTCCTACAACATCTGGTGAGCTGACCCGCCTCTAGACGCCGGACAGCAACGGCAGCTGCCCGGTGCTGTCGCCGAACTTGTCGATCCGCACCCCAAACTTGTCGAGCAACGACAGTGACAGGTTCGCGAGGGGCGTGCCCTCGGGATAGACGAGGTGGCGGTTCCCCTCGAATCCACGTTCGGGGCCGCCGACGAGCACCACCGGCACGTTGTAGTTGTTGTGGGTATTGCCGTCGCTCATCCCGCTGCCGTACATCACGACCATCCCGTCGAGCAGGCTTCCGTCGCCATCCTCGATCGACTGGAGCTTGTCGAGGTAATAGGCCAGCGTATCCACGTGGTACACGTTGAGCTTGGTGAAGTCCTGCATCTTCTCGGGGTTGTTCCCGTGGTGCGACATCGAGTGATGCGCCTCGGGCAGTCCGATCTCGTTGTAGCTTCGGTTGATATTCTCGCGCGCCATCATGAAAGACGTCACCCGGGTCACGTCGGCCTGAAACGCCAGCACCTGCAGATCGAACATCAGCTCGGCGTACTCGCGGAAGGTCTCGGGCACACCGACCGGGCGCTCGGGCACCTCGAAGTCGGCGTTGGTCGACTCAGCCCGCGAGATCCGCTGCTCGACGTCCCGGATCGATTCGAGATACTCACCCAGCTTGTTGCGATCGTGGCCGCCAAGCTTGGAGGCCAGCGCCGAGATTTCCTGGGTTAGCCCGTCGAGGATGCTGCGGTCCTCCTCTACCCGAACCGCCCGTTCCTCGGCGTTGTCGCCACTGCCGAACATCCGCTCGAAGACGAACCGCGGATTGGTTTCGGCCGGCAACGGCTGAGTCGGCGACTTCCATGACATCGAGTTCATGTAAGCGCACGCATAGCCATGGTCGCACGCTCCAACCACATCGTTCCGATCAACCGACACCTCGAGCGACGGGAGCTTCGAGTCTCGGCAGATCAGCTCGGCGATCATCTGGTCGACGGTCGTCCCAGCCTCGACATCAGCGCCCTCGGTCTGCTTTGGGTGCACCGAACTCATGAAGGCGGGAGCCGCGCGGGGATGCTGTCCGCCCGTGTCGCCCTGGTCGGTGGCGGGATAGTTGTCGAGCCCGCTGAACACCAACAGCCGCTCCCTGTAGCGCTCCAGCGGTCGCATGATCGGAGACAGCTCGAACCCCGCCCCCTCCGTCGGCGGCGTGAAGTCGAACATATTCATGCCGTTACCAACATAGACGGCCGCGAACCGCGGCGTACTGGGCGCCCGTGCCGACATGGCCGGCACCATCGCGTCGAGGAAAGGCAGGGCCAGCGTTGCGCCCACGCCACGCAGGAACGTCCGCCGCGGAAGGGTCATCTTGGTGATCACCATGTCTCGGTCCTCGTCCTACCGATTATCTGTCAATTCGCCGGTCTCTCGGCCGCCGTTCTCCACTGGAAGGGCACGCTAGCCACTACACGCTGAACGAGCGCCTCGAACCGATGGTCGTCCGCGGCAGCCTCGCGCTTGATCCGTCGCACAACGGCCGCATCGGTTGGCTCCAATCCACGCCCTAGCGCGTAGGTCAGCAACCGTTCAGTGGCGGTCGTCAGAAACTCTTCGGAGTGATTGAGTAGCAGCGCCCGCAATTCACCCGGCCCATCAAAAGTAGTGCCGTCGGGGAATTCAGCCGAAGCATCGATCGACAGCCCGGAGGCGTAGATGTCGCGCCACTCGCCAATAGCGTCGAAGTTCTCGAGCGCAAAACCTAACTGGTCCATCTGGGCATGGCAGGCGGCACACACCGGGTTCGCGCGGTGCGCGGCCATCTGCTCCCTCATCGGCAGCACCTTACGCGGATCACGCTCCTCCACCAGATCGGGCACGTTTGGCGGCGGAGGAGGAGGCGGGGCGCCGAGGATGTTCTCCATGATCCACTTGCCCCTGATGACCGGTGAGGTCCGGTTCGACCGCGACGTGCCGGTCAACACCGACCCGTGGCCCAGCAGTCCCCGTCTCACGCTGTCGGGCGGCAGGCTAACCCGTCTGAATCGTTCGCCCTGCACGCCGGGAATCCCGTAGTGGCGGGCAAGACGCTCGTTCAGGAACGTGTAGTCAGCATCCAGTAGCTCGAGCACGCTCCGGTTTTCGCGGACGATGCTCCCGAAAAACAGCTTAGTCTCCTGCTCGAACGCCAGTCGCAGGTTGTCGTCGAATCGGAAGAGCAGCTCGGGGCTCGGCTGGAGTCCTGACACATTGCGCGTGTGCAGCCACTGCCCCGCGAAGTTGTCGACCAGCGCCTGAGACCGAGGGTCAGCCAACATGCGACGGACCTGGGTCGCGAGCACGTCCGGCTCACTCAAGCCTTCGGCCGCTGCCACGTCCAGCAATTCGTCATCCGGCACCGTGCTCCACAGGAAGAACGCGAGTCTGGACGCCAATTCGAGGTCAGAGATGCGGTAGGTGCTTTCGGGTGCCGCCCACGCTGGCTGGTCTTCGAATCGAAACAGGAAGCTCGGACTGACCAGGATGCCTCGGAGCGCCAACTCGACGCCTGCCTCGAACCCGCCGCGCTCGGCACCTTCGCGATACAGTCGGAGCGGAACAATGAGATCGGCGGCGGTGACCGGCCGGCGGTAAGCGCGACGGGCGAGCGTGGAGAGGACCTCCTCCGCGCACGGCGCCTCTTCGGCCGCGGTGAGGGGCGCGCAGGTCAGCAGCCGGCGGCGGCTTTCGGTGTCGCCCACCGAAGCCGTCCCCTGAAACGGTCCCGTGATTGTCACACTCGACACCACCGGCTCACCGTTTGGCGCGCGGTAGGGATCGCGCCGGAGATCGGGGTCGAACAGGTCCTCGACATAGGCCGACGTCTTCGCCTTAAATGCCACCTGAACGAGATGGCTACCCGCCGTCACGCGCGCCCGGAACCGCAGCCCTTCCAGAATTCGACGGTTCCGTTCGTCACCTCTAAGCCCCTCAGGGCGCACGACCGTGCCCGACCAGACGAGGTCGTCGTCCAGCCGGACGTCGAGCTGGTGCGGTTCGGCGGTCACGCCTTCGAACCCGCCCGCCACCCCGCTCTCCTTGGGCCGCATCTGGAACTCGTACTCGCCGTCGGCCGAGAAGTAGTACCGGAACGCGGTGCCCCCGCGAGAACCGAACGGCAGGTCGTCGCTGATCCGCCGCCCCTGGTCGCGATCGGTCGGGACGAAGATCGTCTCTGGCGCCGGAGCACCTCTGGGCCGACCGAGCGCCAGCTGGCTCACCCGGGCCGCCGCGCCGAGGTAGCGCTCGGTCAGAGCCGAGGAGAGCGTCAAGGCGTCAGCGTTATTGTCGAAACCGTAGGCGGCGTTGTCGGCTGGCAGCAACGACACGTCGATGTCGACCGCCAACAGATCGCGGACGGCGTTGCGATACTCGGTGCGATTCAGACGATGCAAGGTCGGCCGCCCGGGCACGGGACGCTCGGCCACGGCACGATCCAGTTCACCTTCCAGCCACGTCACTAGCCGATCGGCCGCCTCGGGTGCGGGTCGCGGTCGCCCGAGGGGCGGCATCGCACCCGTACGTAACTTCCGGACAACCGCCTCCCAGATCTCGGGGTGGCCGCCCACCTCTGTCAGTTCCTGGACGTCTAGGGCCAGCCCTCCGGTGCGAGCCTGGTCGTTGTGGCAGGCAAAGCAGTACTGCCGCAGCAGTCGACCGTGAGCCTCTTCGTCGTCTCCCTGGGCTACGGCCGTGGCGCTCGCCGTCAAGGCCACCCCGCCTACTATCACCGACCAGATCGCTACAGGTATCTTCACTGACGGCGCTCCTTGGCCTGCCGCACCAACTCGTCCGGGATGGGCGCCGCGCACGGCGCCGGACACTCGATCTCCTGGGCGCCGAGCTCGCGCAACAACTCCGCGGTGTGAGGATGAGTCGCGAACGAGTTGCCGTACTCGACCCCATCGGCCACACGAAGCGGCGTCCGCCCATCCAGGGCCACCACGTCCAGCGCTGCCCCCTCGTCGAAGAGATACTGCACGACGCTGTTGGCTCCGCGATAGGCGGCGGCGTGCATCGCGGTCTCCCCCACGTCGCTGGCGACGTTCACGTCGGCCCCGAGCTCCTCGACGATGAGCTTCACCGCCTCGAGAACTTGCGCTTCGCTGGCGCGCTCCTGGTTCGAGGCCCAGGAGACCCCGGCGGCAGCCATCAGCGGCGTGATGTTATCCTCGCTGTAGATGCTCGGATCAGCCCCGTAAGCGAGCAGCAGTCGCATCGCCTCTACGTCGGCCACCTTAGCCGCATAGAGGAACGCCGTTCCTCCGGTCATGTGACGTCGGTATCGAGCACCCGACCAGCGCGGCTCCTCCATCGTGTTGCGAGCATTCACCTCTGCACCAGCGTCGAGCAGCGCGCGCATAATCCGGAGTCGGTCCAGGTTGACCGACACGAACTGATCACTGATATGCCAGTTGGCGACGTGGACCGCCGACTGGAGCGGCCGACCGAAGATGTTGCCTCGACGCACCGCTTCGTTGTCAGCCTCGCCGTAGCCCAGCGTCCGTATCTCCAGCGGCATCGGCTGCGCCCGCATGCCCTGGACCGTCAGCCGGGTAGAGCCTCCTTCGGCGTTCGGATCGGCACCGGCGGCCAGTAGCAGGTCCACCAGGTCCTCGTAGCCGTTGACCACGGCCACCAGCAGCGCGGTGGCCCCGTCGGGCCTGGATTCGTTGACGTCGGCACCCGCGGCAAGCAACGCCTCGACCGCCGGGACGCTGCCTTTTCGAGTCGCGAACAGCAGTGCACCCGCGCCGCTGTTCGATCGGAGGGTGATGTCGGCGCCCCGTTCGATAAGACGCGCCACCACCCCGGCTTGCCCTTCCGCGCCGGCCCACATCAACGACGACTGACCGTTCCAGGTCTCCTGCGCATCGATGTCGGCGCCGGCATCGAGCAGCACGTCGATGGCGTCCAGTTGCCCAGAACGGGTGGCGGCCAGCAACGGGGTCTCGCCAGCGTTCACCGCATGACGCGGGTCGTTCGGGTCGAGACCGGCATCGAGCAGACGCTGCAGGAGGCCAGCGTGTCCTTGCCGCGCGGCCAGCGCGAAAGGCGTAACGCCGTAGTCATTGGCGGCCTCGACATCGGCCCCGGCGTCGATCAAGAGGGCCACCAACTCTTGCTGCTCGCGGTAGACAGCCCAATGGAGCGCGGTGGCGCCGTCGCCCTGAACGGCGGTCACGTCGGCGCCCTCAGCGATGAGAGCCCGCACGGCGGCCAAATCGCCCCGCTCGGCGGCGTCCGGGACCGGCGTCTGAGCGGCCGCTCCGTCAGCTGCCGACAGCGCGAGGCCAATCACAAGGCTCGACAGCCGTCGAAACAGTCGACTCGGCATAAATTGGCTCGGTGAAGTAATTGAGATTCTACTACCCGACCAACCCGAACAGCCACTCATAGAGGTAGAGCGACGCGACTGCGACCGGCAGCAGCGTTAGGCTGAACGGGAGGTTGGCCCGACCAAGGGCCCAGTTGCTTGCGCCATACCGGCTCGATAGCACGAGATTAATGCCCGACATCGGGTTGACGGCACACCCCAACCCCCACGCCATCGCGAACATGACCGCCACGAAGCTGGCATCGTGTTCGATGGCCGGGAGCAGCGGTACCATCACGCTGAGCAGCACGATCGGGTGGATGCAAGCCAGTGACGTCAGGATGCAGCCGACCAGAATGAGGCTGCCATTCCAGGCGCCGATGCGATCGAAGGGCACCCACCCGCCGGTCGAGGCGAATACGGCGACCAGCCCCGCCCCTAGGACACCGGCGCCCAGAAATAAGGCGAGCTCGCCTCCCATCTGCGGCAGACGCAGCGAGACATAGTCGACCAGGGCTGCGCGCGTCCCGGCGAACCCGCCACGAAGCAGGAGCGCCCCGCCTCCCACCAGCGGCGCCAGAACGGTGATGAGGGTCAACACCGTATACCCGGTGGTCGTGGCATACGCGGTGAGCACCGCGGTCCCCAGAACCAAAGGGAGCCACAGGCTCTCGTAGTGCACCGGATACCCCCGAAAGTTATCGATATCATCCACACGCCCGCTGCGGCCGTACCAGACGAGCAGCCCGAGTGCGGCCATCGCCACAGGACCTCCGAAGGCCAGCAGCAGTAACGGATTCGATCCCGGCGTATAGGCCAGAGCCAGCGCCACGCCGCCGATGAATGGCGAGTAGAAGGCCACTGCAGTAAACGACCGACTGAGTAGCTCGGCCTGATTGAGCCGGAGCGGCGCCTCACGCGACAGCCGGTCCGCCATCAGGATGACGGCTGAGATGTTGATGACCGCCCCGAACAGATGCACACCGAACAGGCTCTGCAGATAGGTGCCGAACCCGCGGGGCAGCTCAGGCTCTTCGTCACTCAAGGGCGCGTTGAGGAGCCGGAGCAGCGTGATACCGGCCAGCATCGACAGAATTGGCTGGTTCTGGCCTAGGGTCCGCTCCAGGTCAAGCGGCACGCCTCGACCGAACGCCCACAACAGCATCACGGCGCCCGCCGCCACAAAGGCGATAGTCTGCCACCGCTGCTGCCGCCGGACGCCGGACCAG
Organism: Acidobacteria bacterium UBA2994; assembly: GCA_002346545.1. Classification (GTDB taxonomy): domain Bacteria; phylum Acidobacteriota; class Vicinamibacteria; order Vicinamibacterales; family UBA8438; genus UBA2994. The sequence goes on along the minus strand of DEAA01000027.1, from coordinate 98,331 downwards.
AGTACAGCCAGCGCCGCCCACGCCAGAAGAGGAGCCGCAAGTGGCGACACAAGCGGCCAAAACGTCGCCGCGAGGCTGACGAGGAGCATCGTCACCAAACAAACTCCTGCCGTTGGCGGGGCGCGGACGGCGGCAGGCAGGCTCGCGCCCGGGGTCGACTGGCCAGACATTGAAGGCTATTGTTCCGCGCGCACCGAGCTGGCGCGCGGCGCTCCGGACCGGTGGAGCGACGGAGGAACCAGCACCAGTATACCTGGCGCGACGCGCTTCACTTGTACGACGGCCGGGTGAACCTCATCCGGTTCCAGACCCTATCCAAGTCGTTCGACCGGCGCCCCGTGCTGCATGACGTCTTCTTGCGGCTCGCCAGGAAGGAACGGGTCGGACTGATCGGCAAGAACGGCTCAGGCAAGACCATCTGGCAACAGAGCCAGACACCGCACGCAGACCGATGAGGGCGTAGAATGCCTGGCATGCTGACACGACGCGCGATGTTGCTCTCGCCCTTGGCTCTCGCCGCGGCCAGGACGACGTCCTTCGCCCAGGGTGGCATGACCCTGGCCATGCACCAGAACACGTCCTCTGGAGCCGGCTACCGGGGGTCGCTTGAAGGCTGGGCCCGGGCCGGCATCCAGTACGTCGAGCTGAACGTGGGCCTTGTGGACCAGTTTCTGGAGACCGACACCATGGCTGCCGCCCGTCGGGTACTAACCGACAACGGCCTCACTCCGGTCTCTGGTTCGGTCGGTGTAGGAAGTCTATGGGAGCCAAGTCCAGACAACGCCGCAGCCCTTGATACGCTACGACGACGGTGCGAAATGTTTGCCGAGCTAGGTCTCGAGAAGGTATACGGGTCAACCGGAGCCAGCGGTAACTACACCGAAGCGGACTACGACACGGCGGTGGACAACGTCCGCCAAGCCGGTGAGGTCGCGGCGGAATTCGACCAGCTGATGATGATCGAGTTCATCCGCAACTCGACTTTTATCTCGACCCTCACCACAACGCTCCGCCTCACCCGAGCGGCGGGCAACGTGCGGCCTATGCTCGACTTCTACCACTTCCTCACCGGGCTGAGTCAGCTTGGCGACCTCGACTTGCTGCGGCCCGGAGAGATTGCCCACGTACACTTCCAGGATGTCCCTAATGTGCCGCGCGAGCTGCTGACCGGCCAGACACGGGCCATCCCAGGCACCGGCATCGCACCGCTAACCCAGGTGCTCCGCACCTTACAGGACAAGGACTACGCAGGCCCGCTTTCGGTCGAGCTCTTCCTGTATCAGCAGGATGACCCGTACGAAATGGCACGCCAGACCCGCGAGAGTGCCGAACCGGTCATGCGAGAGGCGGGCGTGTTACGGTGATGCCGCTATGACCCAGACCAAGACCGGCCACATCTCATGCGCCCTCCTCGGCGTTGCCCTCTTGGTGCCTACTGTCGGTGCCGCTCAATCGACGGCCATTGAGCAATTTGTCCCAGTCAGCGACGAGATGCTGCGGAACCCGGACGACGGCGACTGGCTGATGTGGCGCAGGACATTCGACGGCTGGGGCTACAGCCCGCTCGATCAGATCACTCGCGACAACGTCGGGCAACTACAGATGGTGTGGACCCGTGCCCTCGCCGGAGGCCGGCAGGAGGGCACCCCCCTGGCCTACGACGGCGTCATGTTCATGCCGCAGGCCAGCGACGTCATCGAGGCTATCGACGCCGAGTCCGGAGACTTGATCTGGGCACACCGGCGCGACCTCCCGGAAGACGTCTACACCCATGTTGGCGGCAACTCACGGAACAACCGGAACATCGGGATCTACGACCGCTTCATCATCAACACCAGCGACGACAGCTACGTCTTTGCCCTCGATGCCACGACCGGCAAGATTGCGTGGGAGACGCAGCTCTTTGATTACCAGACCCAGCCGGTCGGCCACAGCTCTGGACCGATCATCGCCGACGGAAAGGTGATCTCGGGGCGCAGCTGTCGCCCACGGGGCGGTCCCGAGTCGTGCGTTATCCTGGCCCACGACGCAATGACAGGCGAAGAGTTGTGGCGACGGCGCACGGTGCCGGCCCCGGGCGAGCCGGGCGACGAGACGTGGGGCAGCGTACCGTTCGAGCAACGGGTGCACGTTGGCGCCTGGATTCCCGGCAGCTACGACCCAGAGCTCAAACTCTTCTATCAGGGGACGTCGGTGACGTCGCCCGCTCCGAAATTCATGCTAGGCGGGATAGAGAACACGCATCTCTATCACAACTCCACGCTGGCGCTCGACATCGACACCGGAGAGATCCGCTGGTGGTATCAGCACCTGAACGACCACTGGGACCTTGATCATCCGTTCGAACGGCTCCTGGTCGACACTGCGGTCGCACCGGACGCCAGCGCCGTCCAGTGGATCAACCCACGTCTCAGTCCAGGCGAGACCCGCAAGGTGATCACCGGCATCCCTGGCAAGACCGGGCTCGTCTACACGCTAGATCGGGAAACAGGCGAATTCCTCTGGGCCACACCGACCGTCACGCAAAACGTCATCAGCCATATCGACGGCGCCACCGGCGCGGTCACCTCGAACAGCGAGGTGGTCTTCACCGCCGAGGGGCAACAACTGCTCGCCTGCCCCAACATGCATGGCGGCAAAGACTGGGAAGCCGGCGCCTACAGCCCACTAACCAACACGATGTACATGCCGCTCAGAAATATGTGCCAGCGGCTACTAGCAACAACGTCCCCGGACGCCTCACATAGAATCTATGCACTCGCGGTACGACACGAACTGGCGCCCGGCACCGACCAACTTGGAGCGATCCACGCCATCTCGGCCGAGACCGGCAAGACGACGTGGCTTCACGAGCAACGGGCGGCCACGCTCTCCCTCGTGGCAACCGGTGGCGGCCTCATCTTCGGAGGCGACGCGCACGGCCGGTTCAAGGCCATGGATCAGGTCACCGGTGAGGTGCTGTGGGAGATCAACCTCGGATCGCCAGTGAGCGGGTTCCCCATCAGCTACGAAGTTGGCGGCCGCCAGTACATCGTGGCCAGTACGGGACCGGCCGCCACCACGCCCAGCTTCAACAACCTCACACCCGAGGCACAGCCGAGCAACGGCAACAATATCTTCGTATTTGCGCTGCCAGAATAATCATGGGGCTCACGCCGAACCCTGAGTGAGCCCGCACGAGGCGGCTACTGACGCACGGCTTGCGCCATATTCTCCTGACAAGTGCGGACGAGTCCGGGTTCAACGTTCGTGCACGAAGCACGTCACGGACTCGACACAAGTGTCGGGCATGATGTTGGACACCGCCACGAGAGGAGCAAGTCATGCGAGCTGGACGCAAACAGATCGGCATCCTGACGGCGGGCGGGGACTGTCCTGGGCTCAACGCGGTCATCCGGGGCACCGTGAAAGCGGCCGACCGGCTCGGATGCGACGTGATCGGGTTCCGGCGCGGCTTCGAAGGACTGGTTGACCCTGTCACTTTCGTACCACTCGACACCGACAACACCTTCGGCATCATCGACCGTGGCGGCACCATCCTCGGGTCGACCAACCAGGGACGTTTCTCGGCCCGGGCTGGGGTCGACGAGCGCCTGGCGCTCGACCCCGAGTTGATCGGAGGGGTCAAGCGGACGATCTCGCAGCTCAGTCTCGACGGGCTCATCTGCATCGGCGGCGACGGTTCACTCGCCGTCGCACAGCAGTTCCACGAACAGGGCATTCCGATGGTGGGAGTGCCCAAGACCATCGACAACGACATCTCCGCCACCGCCTTCTCGTTCGGTTTCGACAGCGCTGTGGCCTGCGCCACCGATGCCATGGACCGGCTCCACACCACCGCCGTGAGTCACGAGCGGATCATGGTGCTGGAGGTGATGGGTCGCCACAGCGGTTGGATCGCGCTTCATGCCGGCATTGCGGGGGCCGCATCGGTCATCCTGATCCCGGAGATCAAGTGGACCTGGGAGAACGTCTGCCAGAAGATTCAGGAACGTGACACTCAAGGCAAGCGGTTCTCGCTCGTAGTCGTCGCCGAAGGCGCAGAGCTTCCGGAGGGGGGCCTGGTGACCCGGCAGGAGACGACCGCCCGCGAGCAAGTCAAACTGGGGGGCATCGGTCCGGTGGTCGCCAAGGAACTCGATCGACGTCTGAAGCGAGAAACCAGGGTAGTCATCTTGGGCCACCTCCAGCGAGGCGGCCCACCGACCAACTTCGACCGAGCGCTTGCCACCCAGTTCGGGGCTCATGCGATGCGGCTGGTCATCGAAGAAAAGTTCGGCCAGATGGTCGCCTACGACCCGCCCGAAATCCGTGCAGTTCCGATCCTCGACGCCATCGACCAGGTGAAGCAAGTAGAGCCGAACAGCGCCGCGGTGATAGCCGCCCGCACGCTCGGCGTCAGCTTCGGCGAGTACCCGCCGGGCACCTCACCGCTGATGTTGTCGTTGACCGAACGTGCGGCGCGCGACGCGGTCCCACTGGAACACGATGTCTGACCCGTCGGGCTGTCACTGCACCTGGCGTAGCTGAATCGCGTCGACCCCGGGGACGGTCAGCACATCTGACACCACCACCAGCGGCTGCCCGCCCACCAGACCCTCACGACTCTGCAAGAGCGCGAACGCCCGCTGGAGAGTGCGCTCAGGGTCAGAGCTGAACCCCACCTTGTAAGCGATCACGCCCCGGCTCAATGCCAATCGACGATGAGTGGGATCGTTGTTCGTAAAGGCGAAGATCGGCGTCCGGCGGGGATGACAGTTGGTGACATAGTCGGCAGTAACGCCACGGCGAGTGATCACCACGATGCCAGCGGCCTCGAGTGATTCGGCCAGTGAGACGGCGGCCGCGGCCAGGTGCTGCTTATCGGCTCGCATCTCGAGTTCGGTCGAGAACCGGAGCCCCGATTCCTGCTCCGCGGTCCGCGCAATCCGGTCGAGATACTCCACGCACCGCACGGGATACTTACCCACGCTCGTTTCCCCGGACAGCATGATGGCGTCGGCGCCCTCGTAGACCGAGTTGGCGACATCGGTCACCTCGGCCCGGGTCGGAATCGGATTACTGATCATCGACTCGAGTAGGTGCGTCGCCACCACGACTCGCCGCCCGCGTCGGGCACACAGCCGGACGATCTGTCGCTGGGCGTTCGGCAGATCAGCGATGTCGATTTCCACTCCGAGATCGCCCCGGGCCACCATCACGCCATCAGCGGCGTCGACGATCTCGTCGATGTTACGCACAGCTTCCTGGTCCTCAACCTTGGCTATCACCTTGACCCTCGTCGCCTGCCTCCCCAGTAACTGCCGCAGCTGACGAACGTCACGGGCTTCACGTACGAACGACAGCGCGACGAAGTCAACCCGCTGCTCCAGGCCGAAGCGTATGTCGGTAACGTCCTTCTCCGTAATCGCGGGCAAGTTCACGCGAATCCCGGGCAGGTTCACGTGACGCTTACTCCCCAGCACGCCCCCGTCGAGCACCTCGCAGGTCATCGTCCTAGTCTGCTTTTCAAGCACCTTGAGGTTGATGAGCCCGTTGTCGACCGTGATCCGAGCACCCACCTCGACAGTGTCGATCAGGTCGGCGTAGTTGATGTGGAAGGAGCTCTGCTCGACATCAGTGTCACCCCGCACGGCCACGTTGACCACGTCGCCCTTACTGAGCGGCAAGTCCTTGCTCAAGTCGCCCGTTCTGATCTCGGGTCCCTGGGTATCGAGCAGTACTGCGACCGGGTACGGGACCCGCTGGTTCAGGGTTCTGACCGCCCTGATGACCCGTGCAGCGGCTCGGTGGTCCGCATGCGTCATATTGAGGCGCACCACGTTCATCCCGGCGTCGTACATCTGCTGAAGCATGGACAGCGACTGGGTTGCCGGGCCGATGGTGCAAATGATCTTGGTCTTGCGATGGCGTCCGGTCATGCGATGCTCGATTCTGGACCGCGTAGGAGGCCTGATGGAGCCGCGCGGGGTCCACTCGTAGCGCGTATCCTATCGAACAGATGTTTCGGAACCATCGACGCTATAGGGCAGTCGCGCAAAACACCAGCCACTCAGCTCAAGGTTGGCGACACGGACAGCGGTAGACGAATCGTATAATCGCCCTCGTGGTTCATGATCGCTTTCTTGGTCGCGTGAGGCTGGTGTCACTACTACTGGTCTTCGGCCTTCTGTGGGTGCCCCGGGTGGCACTCGGGCAAGGGATGGTGCCGGCAGCGCCGCTGGGCGGGAACCCGCTCCCTCGCTATCCAACGGCCGCGCTCGGCACGGCGGTGGCTGGCCACGTCGTCTTCATCGCGCGGCTCGCTGAAGACGGCACTGTCATTTCGGTGAGCGTCAGCGACGTACCCAGAGCCGGTGTCGGATTCGAAGAGTCGGTCACCGCTGCGGTGATGCAATGGCGCTTTAGCCCGGCTACCAACGACGGCATCCCGATTCCCACGACCTATGTGGGTCGGGTCAACTTCACCCCCGAGTGGCCAACCGCGCGTGCGCGGATGTACACGCAGTCGTCCTCCGCCGTCTGGCAGGCCGCGCAATCAATCGTCGAGTCGCTCGGCCGGATGGAACAGCGCACAGCGAGCGACGGGCAGCTCCTAGTCACCCAGTGGACACGCTTCAACGCCGTCGGCATCCCTGCGCCGGATCCGGCCGAACCGGGCGGCTCGCCCCCCGACGAATTCCAGCTGCACCTTTTTGTCTCGCCCTTCGTCGAGCCGGCCCACGTCCACGTCGGCTCGGTCTCACTGGGCACCGACGTCATTCGCTACAACACCGGCGACGTCGAGACCTGGTTCTTCCGACAGCTCGAGGAGCGGCTGGGGGAGGCAGGGCGCACCGTCCCGATTCCAGCGACCGCACACCGTGCCGCGGCGGCCGACGTGCTTGGCCTGGCCGACCCATGCCTCAACGAACCGCCAGCCACCGCGGCACCGGCCAGCGCACCCAGTTTGCTCCTGGCCGTGCCAGCCCTCTTCCACAACCTCCCGTCCGGCTTCGAAACGGTCTTAACCCTCGAGGTGACGGTGTCGCTCGACGGCGCCATCGCGTCGTCTCGCGTGCTCGGGGCACGGGGTGGCGAGGTCACTCCGGCCATGGTCGAAGCAGCCCAGGGCGCCGTATCACTCTGGAGATATCAGCCGAGCCGACGCCGCGGGTGCACCCTGCCGTTCCTAGGTCAGGTCAGCATGGCCTTTATGGGCCCGGAAACCACTGGCGCCCCGTCCGCGTTTACCGAACAGGTCTACGAACCGGGCCCGGGTATCGAGAACCCTCAGGTCTTCGAGATGGTCCAAGCGCGCTACACGACCGAGGCGCAGCGGCGGGAGATCGAAGGGCGCGTGCTGGTGTCGGCGGTGGTGCTTCCCGATGGGACCGTCGGCGACGTCCAGGTGGTCGAGTCGCTCGATGCGAGCTACGGCCTGGACCGCTCCGCGGTGGATGCCGCCCGCCGCTGGCGTTTTACACCTGGCACACGCGAAGACCGCCCCGTCGCCGTCAGGGTGATCATAGAGCTGACCTTCGCGCTCCAGATGGACCGCTAGCTGCCCAGGCCGACGATCGGGGCCGCTACAGTTCGCGAACTCTCACGTTCCGGAACTTCACCACGCCGGCCCCGTACTGCAGGGCGATCGGACCGCTGGCGAACTGGCTGTCCTCCACGTCCACCATCTCCTGCCCATTGAGCGTCACCTGCAGACGAGAGCCGCGGGCCGTGATCTGGTAACTGTTCCACTGACCACCGGTATTGACCACACCGGAGGGGCTGGCGATATGCACGATCCCTCCGGTGCGATAGGTCTGGTCGGCTCGGGTGTCGTAGATGTTCACTTCGTAGGAGTTCCGATCGGTGACGGTGGTAGGGTCGGCACACCGAATGAAAATTCCACTATTGGCAGGCTCATCCACCCAGAACTCGAGCGTCAGTTCGAAGTCGCCGTAAGGCCGCGGCGTCACCAGGAAACCGGCACCACTATCAGCCTCGACGGCGCCATCGGCCAACCGCCAGTTCGCATCACCGATCTGGTTCCATCCGTCCAAAGTCGATCCATCGAACAGGGTCGTCCAGCTCTGGGCCGACACCACCGCATAGGACGCCAACGCCACAACTAGCATCACGACAACACGCTTCATTGGTTCTCCTCCTTCCGCGGGCCCAAGAGCGTGTTGTCCACGCTCACCGCCCGACATCGAGCGCCACGACCTCTCGGCGGTCGCGCAGATATAACTGATTCCCGACGAGCGTCGGCGGCGTCCAGGCGTTGTCGGTAAGGATCGGCGCCTGGGCCAGCACATCCAACCCGTCCCGCGTCGCGTGGGCGAGGGCCAAGTCGCCATCCTCATCCACCAGGAGCAGACGCCCGTCGACAAGCAGCATGTGAGCCCGGGCAAACTGCCGCTCGCGCCACATCTCCTCCCCCGTCGCAAGATCGAACGCTGTGAGAAACGCGGGGCCGAAGTCGCCGCTACTGCCGATGACCAGACCATCGATGACCACGGCGTTGCTGAAATGTACCCGCAACCGGTTCGTCGACCAGACCTCTTCCACTGTCGTGCCACCATCGGCCCGTCCCAGCCGGAGCACCCGGCTCCCGCCGTCATAGGCCGAAGAGATGAACAAAAACCCGTCTGGACCGGAAACAGGCATGCTGAGGTTCAAACCCAGCTCGTTGGGATGCGAGTGCCGCCAAAGCGTGCGCCCGTCACCGGGTGCCAGCCCAACCAGTTCCTGCTGCCCTACCACCACCAGTTGGGCCTCACCGTCCACCACGATAGGCACCGGCGAGCCCGGAGCCACTGCGAAGCGCTCGCTCCGCCAGACCAACGCCCCGGAGACTCGGTCCAGCGCCACGACCCCACCGCCGCTGCCCCCCAGGGGCAGAACCAGAGTGTCGCCCACGGCCAAGGCGCTCGATGCGAACGCGTTGTATTCCATTAGCTCGAACTCAGCCACGAGATCGATTGACCACCGCTCCGCCCCAGTCTCAAGGTCGAGCGCGTACAAAGCACCATCGATGCCCACCGAGAACACCGACCCATCTGCGATCAGCGGGGTCGAATACGGACCCGGCCCCGCGGCATTCAACCAGACATCGACGTAGCCATTGTGCCGCAGGGGCGCGTCGTAGGCGTGGCTCCACCGCGTGCGGCCGGTGGCCGCATCGAGCGCCACTACCACCTCGCGGTCACCCTCTCGGTACATGGTGATCAGCGTGTCGCCACGCGCGAGCACCGATGAATAACCGTCGCCAAGTGTGCGGCGCCAGAGTTCGCGGGGGCCCTCGGCCGGCCACTCACTGGCCACCCGTCCCTGCTCGACCCGGAAATCGCGTGTCGGCCCGCCAAACTGCAGCCAGTCAGCCTGCCCATGCGCGGGGGATGGCGCAAGGGCAATGGCCAGCACGGTGATTCCGATGGCGCGCATGGGATGCTCCGGTCTCCTCAGTGAAGTCTGCTATCTTACCCGAGCGCCAAGATACCAGCGTGGGCCCCAGTGCCCCCAGGAGGTCCTCAGATGCCGAGATTGTGCCAAACGGCCGGAATCCTCGTACTCGCCAGCGTCATGCTGCCCCCAGTGTTGGCGCAAGCCCAGAACGGGCCGCGCACCGGATGGGGCGACCCCGATCTTCAGGGGGTCTGGGACTACTGGACGTTCACGCCGGTCGAGCGGCCGGACGAGCTCGGAGGTCGCGCACAACTGACCGCAGAAGAGGCGGCCGAACTCGGACAGACCAGCAGCGCACAGGCGATCGCCGACCTTCCGCCACCACCCGGTTCGGTAGGCGGCTACAGCCAGGAGGTGTGGACTGACCGGGCCCGCCCCACTGCCCTACGACAGTCCTCTATCCTGGTCGATCCACCCGACGGCAAGCTCCCAGCACTGACCGAAGCGGCCCAGGCAAGGGGAACGGCTCACGCCGAGGCAGGCGGCTACCCGGTACGACTGCGCGTAGGCGGCTTCAACGAGGACGGCCCGGAGATGCGTGGCTCGGCCGAGCGGTGCCTGCTCGGCTTCAGCACCGGTCCCCCGCTGCTACCAGGCGGCTACAACAACAACGTGCAGATCTTCCAGTCGCCCGGATTTGTGGTGCTCCTCCTCGAGATGGTGCACGACGTGCGGGTCATCCCACTCAACGACCGTGATCAGCTGCCCGACAGCATCCGGCAGTGGATGGGTAGCTCACGAGGCCACTGGGAGGGCGACACCCTTGTGGTAGAGACAACCAACTTCACCAACGCGACCGGCAGCTTCAACACCTCGTTCGTCTCTTGGGGCTCGGCCGAGAACACCAGACTTGTCGAGCGGTTCACCCGAGCCAGTGACAACAGCTTGCTCTACGAGTTCACCGTCGAAGACCCCGACACTTGGACGTCGCCGTTCAGCGGCCGTCTTCCGATGACGCGTGGTGACCAGCCGCTCTACGAGTACGCCTGTCACGAGGGTAATCACGGCATGTTCAACCTGTTGCGTGGCGCCCGCGCGCTCGAACGAGAGACCACCAATCAACCCTGATTGGTGCCCGCTGGCCGCCACTGGTCCGAGGCGCGCGAAATGGCCACGGCGCTGGTCCACTTCCGACCGGTGGTGTTTACCTGCTCGCCAAACTGCTCGAACTGCCGCTAGTGGCCGTCGTAGCCCCTTTTGCAGACGGGTCCTCACCGACCATTGAGAGGAGTAATGCTCGACTCTTTCCCTCCGTCTACCGGCATAGCGACCCTGGTCGCTCGGGTGCGGTAGACTCGGCGTCAATCAGGAGGCTCGTGATGCGGAAACGGGTGAGACACGCCATCGTGTTGGCGACCATCGCAAGTGTGATCGGCACAACCGTCTCGTCTGCGGTGGCGCAGACCGCCGAGTGGTCGGTCTACGCTGCGGACAAGGCAGGAACCAAGTATCTGCCCCTCGATCAGATCAACAGGGACAACGTCGCCGATCTTGAGATCGCCTGGCGCCAACCGGTGATTCCCGACGAAATTCGCAACGGCGAGACCACCCGGGGTCCGGTCGGGTCGCAGACTACGCCGTTGATGGTCGACGGCCTGCTGTACTTCAGCTCGGGGCTGGGCACCATCACGGCGCTCGCACCGACCACCGGCGAGGTGGTCTGGAATACCGGCCCCAGCGACGGAGTGCGGGTACGCCAGACGCGAGGGGTCGCCTACTGGAGCGACGGTGACGAGCGGCGCGTCGTCGCGACCCTCGGCCCGAAGCTTGTCTCGCTGAATGCGAGAACCGGCGAGCGCGACACAAACTTCGGCGAGGCCGGTGAAGTCGACCTACGGGAAGGATTGCTCAGACCCTTCCCCGAGTACTACTGGAACTCGGCCCCCACGATCATCCGCGACGTCATCATCATCGGCTCGTTCATCGGCGACATCCTCAACAACCAGATGCCGGCGACCAAGCAGGCGCCGCGGGGCGACGTTCGAGGCTATGACGTGCGCACCGGAGAGCACCTCTGGACCTTCTACACGATTCCACGGGAGAACGAGTTCGGGGTAGACACCTGGGGCATCGACCCGGTCGAGGACCGACCCTCCTGGGAATACAGCGGGAACACCAACATGTGGGCCCACCCGACCGGGGACGAGGAACTCGGCATCGTTTATTTACCGCTCTCCACACCCTCGAACGACTACTACGGCGGGCACCGCCCAGGCGACAATCTCTTCGCCGAGAGCCTAGTGGCGGTCGATGTGGAGACCGGCGAGCGACTGTGGCACTTCCAGGCGATTCACCACGGAGTGTGGGACTACGACTTCGCATCCTCAGCCGTGCTCACCGACATCACCGTGAACGGGCGCGAGATCAAGGCGGTGGCCCAGCCCAGCAAACAGGCATGGGTGTACGTATTCGATCGGGTGACCGGAGAGCCGGTCTGGCCGATCGAGGAACGCCCGGTGCCTGCCTCACCCGTACCGGGCGAGCGACTCGCTGAGACGCAGCCCTTCCCGACCAAGCCGCCCGCCTTCGAGCTGCAGGGTGTAACCGTGGACGACCTCATCGACTTCACCCCGGAGCTCCGAGCGGAAGCACTCGAGATCCTGGAACGTTACGAGTGGGGTCCCATCTTCACACCACCGGTGCTGCTCGACCCGTCACCCGGAGGCAAGAAGGGCACCATCTTCAGCCCGGGCACGGCGGGAGGTGCTAACTGGAGCGGCGCCGGCTTCGACCCGGCCACCGGCATGCTCTATGTCCCCTCCGCCTATAGCCAGAACGTGATCGCGATCACGCCGTCGACCAATCCGCGCTCCGACGTGCGGTTCGTGCGCGAGCGCTATGAACCACTACCGGGCCCACAAGGGTTACCGTTGTTCAAGCCCCCATACGGCCGCCTGACAGCCATCGACCTGAACACTGGGGACATCTCATGGCAGGTACCCAACGGGATCGGTCCGCGGAACCATCCCGCGATCGCGCACCTGGACCTTCCGCCCCTGGGCAACCCAGGACGTGCCTCGGTGCTCGTCACCGGGTCACTCGTGTTCCTGGGTGAGGGCGGAAACACCGGTGTGTCGTCGCTGCCCCAGTGGTACAACGGCCCGGGCGGTAAGATGTTTCGCGCCTACGACAAGGCCACCGGCGACGTGGTGTGGGAGATGGAGCTGCCGGGCGGCACCAGCGGCGCCCCGATGACCTACATGATCGACGGCAAGCAGTACATCATCGCGACCGTGGGCTGGGACGACATGGGCAGCGAGCTCGTCGCGCTGACCCTTCCGTGAGGACATCATGACAACGAGAAGACCGGCAAACGGGCTCACCCGCCGCACCATGCTCACGACGAGCGGTCTTGGCCTCGCCGGTGTGCTGGCTCGACCGGCGACCGCACAACCGACGGCAGAGGAATCGGCCAACATCAACGTGGTGAATCAGTTCTGTGCAGCCTTCACTGCCCCACTTGACTGGCCCCGAATCACCAGTCACCTGACGGACGAATGCAAGTATCGCGCGACGCAGACCGCACCGATGGTCGAAGGATCGGCGGCCATTGAAGCGTTAGTGGATGGCTTCGTTGGGAGCGCCTCCGTTATCGAGTTTGAGGTGGTGGACACCTGGGCCCGAGGACCGGTAGTCGTCGACGACCGGATCGACCGTTTCACGCTACCAGATCAGCAACTCGACATCCCAGTCGTGGGAGTCTTTCATCTAATCGACGGCAAGATCGCTGAGTGGACCGACTTCGTCTTCGACATCGAGCTGTAATGCGGTTTCTCCGCTAGGAGACAGGAGACAGAGCCATGCGCTACCTGCCAGCGCGAATCGCCCTACTAGCCGTGGTCGTGTCTGGCACCTCGCCCTTCACGGCAACGGCGCAAGACTCCGAGACGAACCCCTACACCAGCCGGATCGACCTGCGGATGGGTCGCCGGGTCTTTCAGGCGCAATGCGCCAGCTGTCATGGGCTGAATGCGCGGGGTGGCAACGAAAGCGTGGGCCCCGACCTAACGACTGGTCGATTCCAGCGAGCCGAATCCGACGGCGAACTCTACCGGGTCATCCGGGATGGAGTGCAAGGCACGGCCATGGTCGGCACCGGCACCGATGCGCCAGAGCAAGAACTGTGGCAGATGGTCACCTACCTCCGCTCGCTCACTGAGGTGGCTGATGCCCCACCAGGCTCCTCGGCCACCGGCCAGCAGCTCTTCACCGGAACCGGCAGCTGCGCCGACTGTCACATGGTGAACGGCGATGGCGGCCGGCGTGGCCCGGACCTGTCGAATATCGGCGACGACCGTACGCCTGATGACTTGCGCACTTCACTCACCGACCCCGACGCCGAAGTGCACCCCCGCTGGTGGACCATGCGGGCGACCAACGGAAGCCAGGCCCACGAGGGGCTGCGCATGGGCGAGGACTCCTTCAGCTTCCGGATCATGGACGAGAACGAGCAGCTGCGGTCGTTCTCGAAATATGGCGACTGGACCTGGGAACGGAGCGAGCGCTCGACGATGCCAGCCTACGGCGACCAGCTGTCGACCCGGCAACTCGACGACCTCGTGGCGTATCTCTTTTCTCTCCGGAGCGACCCCTAATGACGATCCGCACGCTCGCCAGATACGTCACCTTGCTTGCCGTTCTCCCGTTCGCCGCACCGGCGGCGGCGCAGTCCGACGGCGAGGCCATCTTCTCCCCGGTCACCTGGGAACGTCTCCTCAACGCCGCAGACGAGCCGCACAACTGGCTCATGTACAACGGCACACTGGACAGCCAGCGGTTCAGCGGACTGGATCAAATCAACCGCGAGACCGTCACCGGGCTCACGTTGAAGTGGACCCATCAGATCCGACAGCTCGACCGGAACGAGACCACCCCACTAGTGGTAGACGGAGTGATGTTCATCACCGAGTCGCCGAGCAACTTAGTGGCGGTGGATGCCGTGAACGGCCAGCCGTTCTGGCGCTACGACCATCCCCTGCCAGGCGACCTGCGCATCTGCTGCGGCCGAAACAACCGCGGTGTGGCCATCCTCGATGAAACGCTCTACATGAGCACGCTCGATGCCCATCTGGTGGCCATCGACGGCCGTTCGGGGAGCCTGCTGTGGAACCGCGAAGTCGCCAACCATGAGAGCGGCTACAGCAAGACCGCAGCACCGCTCATCGTCAAGAACCAAGTGGTCACCGGGATCGCCGGAGGTGAGTACGGTGTCCGGGGTTTCCTCGACTCGTACGACCCCGCCTCGGGTGAGCTCAAGTGGCGCACCTACACGATTCCTGGCCCCGACCATCCAGACAATCAATCGTGGGCCGGAGACTCATGGCGCACGGGCGGATCTCCGACCTGGCTCACCGGCTCCTACGACCCGGAGCTTAACCTCGTCTACTGGGGCACCGGCAACCCTGGACCTGACTGGAATGGCGACGTCCGGATGGGTGACAACCTCTACTCGGACTCGGTGCTGGCGCTCAACGGCGACACCGGTGAAATGTCCTGGCACTTCCAGTTCACGCCGCACGACGAGCACGACTGGGACGCCATCCAGATTCCCGTGCTCGCCGACATCGAGGTCGACGGCGAGGCCCGCAAGGCGATGCTCTGGGCGAACCGGAACGCGTTCTACTACACCCTCGATCGAGAAACCGGTGAGTTCCTTCTCGGGAAAGAATTCGCGCATCAGACGTGGGCCGAGGGGCTCGACGCCAATGGGCGGCCGATCCGGCGCCCGGGAACCAAGCCCAGCACAGAAGGGACACTCGTCGCACCGATCGCCGGAGGCGGCACCAACTGGTGGTCGCCCGCATACAGTCCGCGAACAGGTCTGCTGTACGTGAACGCATTCGATGGCGAGGCTCTCTTCTTCAACCGTGAGGAAGAATACAGCGAGGGCGACACCTTCCTGGGTGGCGGCACCGAAACGCCACTGCCGATCGACAACTATCACAGCGCCATCCGGGCCATCGACCCGACGACCGGGGACATCAAATGGGAGTTCCCGATCACTCCGCGGAGCCGCTCGGGTGTATTAGCCACCGCGGGCGACCTGGTCTTCGCAGCCGGGGCCGAAGGTATCCTCTTTGCGCTGGACGCAGAGACCGGCGAGCCGGTCTGGCACATCCCGCTCGGTGGACCAGTGAACGCCCAGCCGATGACTTACGCCGTCAGCGGCCAGCAATATGTAACGATGCCGGTAGGCAACGTGGTCTACACGTTCGGCCTGGGCAACTAGGTACACCAGCGCGCGATGCGGGCGAGGACGTCTTCGGTGACGGCGGCCTCCCCCGCCGCCACCGCTTTCAAGAGCGACGCCTTGGGCGCCTTCAGCGTGGTCGTATCGTCGAGGTGCGGCCGGAGGTAGATCAACCGATCGGTCTCCGCAAGTGGCGCGCCGCGGCTGCGGCAATCGGAGGCGATGAGATGGGTCGCCGCCAGAGGCGGCATCGTGGCAAACCCCACCGGCAGCGAATCACTAACGCCTCCGTCGGTAAACTCGCTCACCTCGCCACGATAGCGGATCGGCTGGGCCGCGAACATGTCGGGCACCGCCGCGCTCGTCGCCACCGCGTCATAGAGCCGGACGCCGCCGTCGTCGCCGGTGGCTAGGTAACGGGGACGATCGTGGGTCAGGTCGTGGCACACGACGCCGATGGCCGATACACCATGATGCAAACGATCGAAGCGACTCGCCTCGAGTTGGCCAAGGCGGGACGGAATGATCCCGGCAAACGGGTCGACCAGTGGCCGGCACCAAGCGGGCACCCGCACGGCAAAGCTGTGCGCCACCAGGTGCCGCCCCTTAAACACGGCGGCGTCAGCCAGCATCTCGTCGACCGTCAACCCGACGGCCGCATAGTAGCCGGCAATGACGGCGCCGGCGCTCACCCCCACCATCACATCGACCGAGACGCCCTCGGCCGCCAACCGGCGTACGACACCGAGATGGGCGGCACCGCGCAGGCCGCCAGCCGACAGCACCAGCCCAATACGAGAGCATTCGTCGGTCACGTTCGCCGATTATCGCTGAGCCGTGTAACGTTTGGCGGCCGCCCTGTCTTGCTCCGCAAAGGCACGAGTAGGAATGACACCGCCACTCGATCAGGCCAGACGGGTCGATCATCAGCCCACTCGCTGACTCCACGACCGGTTAATGATCCGGTATTGCGTCGGCACGGCTGGTGCGCGATCATGGGCAAACAAGAGTATCGCGCTTCACCACGCACCTAGGAGGGTCCGATGCGCCACCGGCACTTCGCGGCGTCGACTATCACGGTCGTGCTTCTCGGCTGGCTTTCGCCGGCCTCCGCGTGGGCGCAGGGCCCGGCGACAGTGCCGGTGGCAGACGATTCGGCCCCCCGGATGGCTGACGGCCGTCCCGACCTGACGGGGTACTGGACAACCCAGACCTTCACGCCGATGGAGCGTCCGGATTATCTGGGCAACCAGGCGTTCTACACAGAAGAAGAGTTCGAATTGCTGCAGCGGCAGCTCACTGTGGACGGTGCGGACCCGCTGGCCCGTTTCGTCATCAACATCGGCGATGCCGAGGAACGTAAGCGCGTCCTGAACCAGACACACCGGGATGAGGATTACGTCCACTACGACAACGCGATCTGGCTCGCCACCCGGGTACCGAAGGGGCTGTCCACCCGCCGGACCTCGCTGGTCAGCGACCCGCCAAACGGCAAGATCCCACCGCGCAACGCCGAGGCGCAGGCGCGCGCGGCCGAGCGTCGGGCAGCACGGGCAGGCCTGGATCTGTTCTCCGACCACCTGCTTCGCCCGCTAAGTGAGCGGTGCATTTACTACGGCTACAACGGGCCTCCGCTCCAGCCGCCGTCCTACAACGACGTGCACCAGATTTTTCAGACCGCCGACCACGTGGTGATCTTCACCGAGCAGAACAACAATCCGCCGCGCATCATCCCGCTCGACGGTCGCCCGCCGATCTCTAACAAGATCCGGCTGTATCCTGGCGATTCTCGCGGCCACTGGGAGGGCGATACGCTGGTGGTCGACACCACGCACTTCAATGACGTGACCGCCTGGCAAGGATCGAGCCGCCACATGCAGGTCCAAGAACGGTTCACTCGAACCAGCGCTGACAGCATCCACTATGAGTTCACGGTCGAAGACCCTCACACCTGGAATGTCCCGTGGAGCGCAGAGATTCCGATGGTGACCACCGACGGTCCCGTCTACGAATATGGCTGTCATGAAGGGAACCACGACCTACGCCACATCCTCGAGGTGTATCGCAACCTCGAGAAGCAGAACGCCAGATAGGCGGGTAAATTGCCCTCCCCTCGCCACATAGATCCCACCAACGCGCCTGCGACGGCCGCTCAGCCGCTATCGTGGGCAACTGGAAGGACACGCTGGAGGTACCGGGCGACCCGCACTACCCCTCGTCTCCCACATCACCGGCGCCGCGCCGGAATACTCCCTCATCGAGGGAACGATGGCTCGGCAGCTGCTTGAAACCGTAATCGGCTGGATCCTCGAACGCTTCTCTGTCCAGTAGTCCCTCCTCTATCTGGATTCGCGTCGACGTTCGACACTGCCGACAGACCCAGGCATCATGGTGACGTCGGAATCGTGCCCAACCGAACTTTTTTCCGTGAGTGGAGCCGTCGATGGATGGCCGCCATCCTCCTAGGCGTGGTGTGCGTGGTCGGCGTCTCGGCACAATTCGGCTACCGAGGATGGGGTCGGCGGGAGCTCACCTACGACGGGCGCTTCACCTTCGTCCGATTGCGGTGGACGCGAGGCACGTTCGGCTCGATGCCGCTCGGACGCGGCATCAACATGTGGCTCCACGAGTTCCCCAGCGCCGAAGCGAATCTGATGTCAGTGCTCGGCGAGTACACGGCGGTCAACGCCCGTACCGACACCAGTCTTATCCTGAGTCTCGATGACGACGAGCTCTTCCGCTACCCGGCGGCGATGATGTGGGAACCAGGATTCTGGGTAATGACCGACGAGCAGGCGGGCCGACTGAGGGACTACATGCACAAGGGCGGATTCCTCATCTTCAACGACTTCGAGGGCCAGCAGTGGGAAAACTTCGAGGCCCAGCTCAAGCGCGTCCTGCCGGACGCCCAGCTGATGGAGCTCGACGGTACTCACCCGGTCTTCAACCTCCTGTTCGAGGTGGGCAAGGTCGACATACCCAATCCACCCAATCACCACCTAGGCGGACTGGTCCCGAAGTTCTTCGGGGTGTTCGAGGAAAACGACCCAAGCGGACGGATGCTGGCCCTCGTGAACTACGATACGAATCTCGGAGAATACTGGCAGCTTGCTGGCACGGGTCTACTGCCGTTCGAGGCCGAGAACCACGGCTTCCAGCTCGGCATCAACTACATGCTGTACGGGATGACCCACTGACACCCCAGTCCACTGGCGGCTCATCATTCGCACGGTCGCGTTCATTAAGATAGGGGCAGGCTTTGTAGTCTCTGGCGACCGCCGCCACCCACGACGATGTCACACGCGCCATATCTCCGGGGCTCGACGAATGCCGCCACCCGATGCGGCCTAGGAGCGATAGTGATGGGCGTCATCGGGGCAACTCTGCTCTCGCTCGAAGCGGCCCCACAACCCCCGATCATCCCGCTCCCCTCGAACCCGTCCAACTGGCCCGGGTGGGCTCTTGTCTACGAGGAGGACTTTTCCACCCCGACCAACGCTGAGCTCACATCGTGGCTCCCGGATGAGACGTTCGCTCCCTTCGACACGATTCTCGATGACCGCGGGGTCTGGTATCAGAATGACTACGGTCCGGCCTGGCAGACGGCGTTCGATTCGTTCGACACCTATCGGCGGGAGTTCACGGTAGGCCAGGACGGCTGGCTGACCGTATCGCTCTCAGCTCGGGACTGGAACCGTGACGGCGTGATCGAATCGCCGCCGTCGTTCCAAACAGCACCCCTCGGCGACGATCACGTCGCCGTCCTCGACGTGCCAGACCATACGGGCGGGGTCATCATCCGGTCGACCGATCCGCTCCCCCCCTACTACCGCGTCCAGTACTCCCTCCGCACACTCGACTTCGGGGGACAGCGAGCAGGCAGTATCGAATACGACGGACGGCTTAACGGCTACGCTCGCGACGACTGCAAAACCCAGCACCCGTGGGGAGAGGGGTCGCGCACGCCCGGCTGGAGCGGCGACGCCTCGGCACCCCTCTGTGATTGGCAGAGTGTCCGCGAAGGCCCCTACGCCTACAATGGTTTTCACTTCCTCGCGATCGTCGACGTACTCGACCCGGCGCCTCGCAACAACCACTTTTGGCACCTGCGGCGCAAGGTCTTGATGGATGCGTTCTCGCAACATCCGGACCGGGTGGGCGATGGCACCGGGGGCCGGGTATGCAACGCAGCGACCGGCACCTACTACGATTACCGGGACAGCAGTTTCAATACGCTGAATATGTGGATCAACGGACTCCCAGACTGGACACCAGCCCCGGGCGGGCTGCCCGCCAACAGTCAGTGGTTCATGACCCCCTGCTCCAACGGGGTCGCCGAACCAGTCCTGTCGTCGGCCGCTGAGCTTCTGCCGGAGTTGATGCCTGGGGAGTCGTACCGGTTCGCGATCGAACGGACGGAGACCGGCTACACACTGGAGGCCACCGGCAACTTCGCCCGGGTCGGCCGACGATCTATCCGCCTGCATCGGCCCTTCGTCGTCGACGAGGTCCCGATCTGGCACTACAACGTTGAGGCGACCCAGTATGACGGACGTTTCGACGGGACCCTGATGCAACAGGATACTTTCGGCTCGGCACGCTGGGAGCACTTGTGGCCGGCGGGATCCGCATACCCCGAGCACTTCATCATCGGCGATCCCTACACCAACGCCTACGAAGGTCGAGCCAGCCTAACCGACATCCGGCTCTATATCCGCACGCCCGCCACCACACGTGACTAATCGGACGTCTGAGGCCTCTCCCCAGCGAGGGTCAGACGATGGCCGAAGTGAGTACGAAGCCGCAACCACCCGAGGCCCGCACACTCAATGAGCGGTGTCAGTTCGTCAACGCGGAACGCCCGGCGCACCGATAGCGGTCCGTCATGTCGCAGCACCTCGTTGAACGGGCGGGTAAACAGCCAGCTCCAGATGAGGTGTCGGCGGCGACGGATAAGGTCGTTCACCACAATGCCACGCCGGGCTAGCCGATCGAAGACCTGGAGCGTCGACACCACCTGGTCATCGGTGAGGTGATGAAGAAAGAGCGAGCAGGTGACGTAGTCGAACGTGTGATCCAGGCAGGGCGCCGCGTGGAAGTCGGCGCGTACGAACCGCAGACACGGATCGACAGAATCCCGGCGCCGAGCACAGTCGAGGGCCGTCGGGCTGAGATCGAGACCGGTGACCCGCAGGTCGAACCCCTGTCGGCGGCCCCAGTCGATCAGCGCGCGCGCTAGATCGCCGCCCCCGCACGCAACTTCGAGCACCTCTATCCGCTGCCCCGGTCGCCAGGACTGGCTGAGCTCAGCGAATCGGGTGAGCGTAGCGTGCGTCCCGCCCAGCCACCGGCCGATAGCGCCCAGAAACCGGTAGACCTCGTCGACAACCGGTTGCGGATACTCCCGGTCGTCCATCAGCTCCCGGGCACGCGACCGAGTGGCCAGCGACATCACTTCGCTCGGAGAGGGTCGGCCCCCGGCTCGAGAGCAACTTCGAGCAGCAAGGGGACCACGCCAGAGAAATCTCGCAGAAACCAGGCGGCGCGTCGCTCGGTTCGCGACAGCCACAGCATGAGACGTCCAAGACGCCGGGCTCGGCGGCCGCGGGCGAGTCTCCGACTCTGATACTGTCCGAGGCGGCCCGTTAGGATGGCGTCGGCGGCGAGCTCGGTCGAGGAAAGCGCGAGGGCCATCCCATCACCCGTAATCGGGTCGGGACAGCCGGCCGCATCGCCGGCCAGTAGCAATTGACGCTCGTGGTCGACAATTCGTGGCACCCGTAGCCCGAGCGGCGCCGAGGCAAGCATGGGCGTCGTCTGCTCAAATCCCTCCACCCGATCGCGCAACCCGGGCAAGGTGCCGAGCAGGTGCCTGAGGCCATCGCGCCGAAAGTGTCGGTAGTCGAAGAGTCCGGCAACCAACGTCTCACCATCGCCCGCCGGCGCCACATAGATCTCCCCGTGGTCGTGAAAGAAGACCTCGACGCGGTCTTTGACCCCAGCAATCCCGCGCACGTGAGTCGACAGCCCGACCCGGCGAGGTCGATCCGGAATGGCAGGAAGCAGACGATGAAACCGGGACCGCGTCCCGTCGGCCCCCACGAGCACCCGACCGCGTTCGCCGCAAAACTCGGTGCCTACGCGAACGTCCACGCCGGCCGTCTCTCTTGCCTGGGTGAAGAGCCATGTATCCAGCCGGTCACGTCGCACGACCAGACCAGTCCCGGCCGGGAAGTCGACGTCCACCGTCTCCCCACCGGCCGAGAACCGCAGCCCGCGGACCCGCGGCGCGTCGGGTACCCCAATCAGCCGTTCGAGGGCAGCGACTCCATGGGGCAACAGTCCCTCGCCACACGGCTTCAAACGCGGAAACGTCGCCTTTTCGTACAGCACGACACGCGCGCCCGCTCGGCCGAGCGCGATCGCCAACGAACTGCCGGCCGGACCGCCGCCCACGATAGTGACGTCAGGTTGTCTGGTCACCAGCGCAACGTCAACATCTCGGCAGCGAACCCGGGTCCGAGCGCAATCATGAATCCCAGCTCATCCGCGACCGGACGACCGGACCGCACCAGATCGTTGAGCATAAAGAGCACAGACGCGCTCGACTGGTTCCCGTATTCGCGCATAGCGGCCCGGGCGCCGTCGACGGCCTCATTGTCGAATCCCAGCGCCGATCGGTAGGTGGCCATCACCTTGGCTCCGCCCGGATGCAGCAGGTGGTGATGTAGGTCAGACAAGCCCAGCCCCTGCGCCTCAAGGAAGCGCTCGACGGCCGGCTTCACACCAGTCGCCACAAAGGCCGGCACGTCGCGCGACAAGATCAACCGCATCCCGTCACCCGTGAACCGCCATCCCATCAGATGTGGTACCTCTCCAAACAGATAAGTCTGTGTGGCGATCACCTGCGGACCGTCCTGCGTAACCTCATCGCCAGTGAGCAGCACCGCGGCGGCGCCATCACCGAACAGCGCCACACCGACCAGATCGATGACGCTCTCGGCCGAGGGAGAGAACACCAGACTGCAAAGCTCGACCGACAAGACGAGAGCGCGCCCCTGCGGCGTCGCCCGCAACGCGTCGGTCGCCCGGATCAGCGCGCCGGCCCCGCCGGCGCAACCGAGCCCGAACAGCGGGAGACGGCGCACGTCGGGACGCATACCGAGGAAGGGGACCAGCCGAGCGTCTACGCTTGGCGTCGTCAGGCCGGTAGTGGTGACGAAGAAAAAGTGATCCACCTCGTCGGGTGAAACGCCGGCCTCCTCTAGGCAGGCGCTGACCGCCTGACCGCCCAGCTCGACGGCGCACTCGGCATAGACCTGATTTCGCTCCTCAAACGACGGTCCCCTCGCATACCAGTCGAGCGGGCGAACGAAGTAACGGCTGTCGACGCCCGTTCGGTCGAAGACCGGCAGCAGGCGCTCAAGACTGCGATTGCCCCGGCAGACGCCGGCCATCGCTTCACGGATCTCGGTTTGAGCGAAACGTTGCGGAGGGAGGACGGTGGCGACGGACGCGATGTGAGGCATGTCCCAGAGCTCGGTGACTTCGCTGCCTGATGATACATGCCGGGGACGGAAACGAAACGGTGACTGCGGGATGCCGAAGAGCTGGCAGGAACTCGGCGGGATTCTGTGGGATAATCCCTGATCAGTTAGGGCACGCTTGCGCCGATCCGCCCCGGCGGCTTCGGCTTCATCTGCAGCATCCGGCTTCGCCTTCGGGCAGAGCCAGGAGGAGCACAGTGAGAACTTTGCAGTCGATCGTCGCCATCGCGCTCTTCGCGCTCGTTGCGTTCCCCGCCGGCGCAGCCGCGCAGGTTCCGGAAAATCCGACCTTCGCCGACGATATCGCCCCAATCTTCTATGAGAGCTGTGTGAACTGTCATCGACCGGGCGAAATCGCACCAATGTCGCTCATCAGCTACCAGGATGCACGCCCTTGGGCACGGTCGATCCGGAACAAAGTCGAGACCCGCGCGATGCCCCCATGGCATCTGGACCAGGACATTGGCGTCCAAGATTTTCTGAACGACCCTTCGCTCAGTGACGACCAGATCGCCACGATCGTGAAGTGGGTCGACACCGGCGCGCCGCAGGGCAATCCGGCCAACACGCCGAAGCCGCCGGAGTTCGCTCCAGCCGATGCCTGGCAGATTGGCGAGCCCGACCTGGTCGTGCAGTTCCCCACCCACACGGTGCCGGCCGCCGGCCCCGACCTATTTGGCGACCTGTTTACCGACTTCGGGCTGAGTCAGGACCGCTACATCACGGCCATCCAGACCAAGCCGGTCGGCGACAAGGCGCGCCAAGTGGTGCACCACGCGCTCTCCTATGCCGTCGAGCAGGACGAGGATGGCGAGCGGATGGGCGGCGGCCAGTTCCTGGTCGAATACGCCTCAGGCAAGCAGGCCGAGATCTACCCGGAGGGCACCGGTCTTATGCTACCGGCCGACAGCGAGGCGCGGCTCAGCTATCACCTCCACTCGATAGGTGAGGACATCGACGCCGTGGTCGAACTCGGCATCAACTTCCTCCCCGAGGGCGAAGAGCCGGAGCACATCCGCTACTCGAAGCAGCTGGCTGGTTCGCACGGCCGGACCATCGGCGTGCTCGACATCCCTTCGGGCGAGGTGTCCAGATCTGATGGCTACGCTCGCTTCAACAAGGCGGCCAAGATCACCATGTTCCAGCCGCACATGCACATGCTGGGTGTCTACCAGTGCATCGAGTTCATCTACCCAACACAGCCGGTGCGCGCCGAGACGGTGAACTGCGCGCGGTTCGACTACAACTGGCACATGAACTACAACTACTCTGAGGATTCGATGCCGCTCATCCCGGCCGGCACCATCCTCCACACCACTACGTGGTTCGACAACTCGTCGGGCAACCGTGGCAACGTCGACCCGAACAACTGGGTGGGCGCCGGTCAGCGCACGGTGGACGAGATGGGCTTCGCCTGGATAGGCTGGTATGACCTGACCGACGAAGAGTACGAGGCCGAGGTTGCGGCCCGGCAGGAGGCCCGGGAACGCACCGACGACGACAATTAGCGGCGTACTTTCGCCGCCACACCTCGGACGCGGGATCCGGCCTGGGGTCGGATCCCGCGTCGTACCAGCCTCCAGACAACCGACTCATGGATCGATATTTCACGATCTCGGCGCTCGTGCTGACGGTGGCACTCTCGACGGCCACGCTCGCCACTGGGCAAGCCTCGTCGACCCACTTCCGGTTCAACTCCGGGCAGTCGATCCAGCCGTTCTTTGACGGCTGGACCCATAACGACGATGGGTCGTTCGAGTTTCACTTTGCCTACCTGAACCGGAACTACGTGGAGGAGCTTCACATTCCGGCCGGACCGAACAACTACGTCTCGCCAGGAAGGCTTGACCAGGGCCAACCGACCTACTTTTACCCACGCCAGCATTCAAAGATGTTCAGCGTGACGGTCCCCGCAGACTTCGGCGACGGCGAGGTGGTATGGGAAGTCACGGTGCATGGAGAGACCTACCGCGCGGTGGGCTGGCTCCTACCAGAATGGGAGATCGACCCGAACCCTGGCGACAACCGGACTCCGCCAGACGTACTTGCCGCGAACCAGGCTCCGAATCTCTCGGTCGCCTCAACGGCCAGCGGCTCGACGGACAACCAGGTAACCATCGAGGCTAGCGTCAGCGATGACGGCATTCCTGAGCCTCGGCAATTCCGTGGCGGCAGCGGGAACGTCACTCCGACCTTCGCGCCCGTGGACGACAGTCCGACGCTTCCGAACAACGTGCCACAACTCCAGAACCAGAACCGCCATCGACCAACCAGAAGCCGGATCGACGGCGTAAACGTCACCTGGACGCAGCTACGTGGACCGGTCGGTGCGCGCCTCGAAAGCAGCGAGAATGTCGCCTCGGTCGTCGCGACCTTCGACACTCCAGGCGCCTATCTGTTTCGCGTACAGGCCTCGGACGGCCCTGCAACCGTGGTCGAAATGGTTGAGATTACGGTTCGCTAGCGCGCTGGTCGCTGACATGCCGGCGGTCCAGCGACCTTGAAGAGTTTGCCGACACGAGAGCCTATTCGCCCAACTCTGACCCAAAGCTCACTTACAAGAAAAGGCCCGGCCGGTAACGACCCGGTCGGGCCTTTTCTTGCGTCTGCAGTGGCTCTACTTTACGACAGCAAACGCTGGATATGCGGTCGTAGTTCTTCGTAGGGCATGTCGCCGGGGTTGTAGAGGCGCACGACACCTTCGAGGTCGATGACCACCAGCGTCGGGGTGGTGCTCACCCCGAAGTCCACGAAGTTCTGCTGGCTGACCGGGACGCTCATGAACGACGGAATCGGAAAACGTTCCTGGTAGGCCCCTCGGAGATACGCCAGTTCCTGCTCGGGCGTCGCATCCTGTCCGCGGGAGGTATAGCCGTAGAGCTGGGTCGGACCAAGGATGGCGATCCGGTCGCCATACTCTTCGTGCAACTGTTCGAGCACCGGAACCTGACGCTTGCAGTCGGGACACCAGTGGGCCCAGAAGAACGCCACCACCACCTTGCCTTCGAGGCTCTCCCCGGTGGGCAGCGGTTCGCCGACATACTCCTGCACGTCGAGCGTCGGGAACGGCTGCCCTTCTAGACTGAGCAGCATAACGTTCTTCTGGATCCGGGTCTCAACCGGCGTATCGCGGTAGGCCTCTCGTTGCGCGATCAGAAACGTCACCGCCTCGTCACGGTCGCCCCCCGAGTTCATTGCCTGCCCCAGCACTTCGATGCCAGCCCCCAGCGCGAGTTCGAGCGAGCGATTGTCTACAAGGTCGTGGGCATCGAGCACCGCCACGCTACCCTCGAACGCCTCGCGAGCGTACTGCGCAGCGACGACCCATCGGCCCTCGAAGCTTGCACCGCGCCCCAGCCAGGAGACGGCCAGCAGCCATTCGGGCGAAGCTGTGTCGTGCCGGGCCCGCTGCGACTCGATGAGCATCTGTGCCTGGTCGACCTCTCCGGCCCAGGCGAGGTCACTCATTTGCGCTACCAGCTCAACCGGCGCCAGTAGCACTCCGTCGGCCACGGGTGCAGCCACTTCGGCCACAGGGAGCACATCCGCTGTCTCCCGTCCCGGCTGGGCGCCGCAAGCCACCAAAAGCAGATACGGGACTATCAACAAACACTCGGCGGCGGGTTTGACTGTCATGACTCTCCTTCCGAGCTAGAACTGTCTCTCGACGATTCTACCCCGCTCTCCAGAACGCCCGCGGAACGCGCCGACCTTCCGAGCCAGACGCTCAACACGTTCAGCATCCCACACCGACCTATAATCCCCAGATGATCGGCCAGCCGGCTCGAGTCTCGCTCGTGCTCTTCGGGCTCGCCCTGGCGGTCGCCTGTGCACCGGCGCCGGCGGTTGAGCCAGAGCCCGCTGCGAACTCGGAACCAGTGGCGGCGGCGGCGCCATCCACGGCCTTCATCAATCTGCTGCCATGGGGAAAGGTCGATTTCTCACGAGGCGAGTTCCCGTCGCTTGGAACCTGCAACGGCTGGGTCCGGGCACTGCCGACCTATTCCTTCTACACCACGCCGGAGCGCTGTGAACCGCTCGAGGACCCACTCTACTGCACGCGCTGGCAAGATCCAGACGGACCAGCCGAGATCGACTGCTTCAAGGGACGGGGCGGCTGCGAAGTCGAGTTGCCGCGACACGAGATGCGGGCCGAGAACAGCGGGCGTGTCATCGCGGGTCGGTGTGAACCGACGCCGCTGGCGCAAGCCTGGAGCGAATATCAGGCCTTCCACCCCAAACTCGAACCGGCTGGGCCCTAAACCCTCGCCCAGTTCACCGGAGCGAGTTATACAGCCCAGCCGTTCTTGAAGCCGCCCGCCCCGGCTCAAACCGTGTCATAGGGATAGCCGATGAAATCGTCCGCACCCTCCGATCGCAGAAGCAGGCACGTCCGACCAAAGCTCAGCGTGTAATGGCCCTCCAGCTAGAGTTCTCCCCGCACCGGCTGGCGGGTAGCCACCAGCCACTCGATGCCCACATCGATGAAGAAGGGATAGCGTAAATCGCTCTCCAGGTGCGCCGCTGCGCCTGGCGCAGGCCTGGTCGCCTGGGTCAGTCTGATTCCGGAGCGTGCGTATTCAGCCCGGAGATCGTCTGGTCGCCCAGACGCGCCACGAGCTTAAAGCGAACATTGTTTTTAGTGCCGACCCCTCGCACTTCTACCGGAGGGTCGTACACATTCCAGCAGAACCGCAACAGGATGATGACACTGAGTCAGAAATCGCAGCGGACACGATGCAGGCCGCCGCGACGGCGACCGGGCGACTCGCTGGTTAAGACGAGCCACCCGTCGTCTTCTGCCCCGATCGCCTCGCCTTGCGGATCCAGCTGACCGAGAAAACAGGGTTCCGCGAGCGGTTGCGCATCAGGCTCAAGTGGCCAGGTAAAAACGAATAGCTCGCGATAGGTGCGTATCACGAGCCGGTCGCCCGGCAGGGTAAAGGTGGCTCCAGTGGCGTAGCGCCTGATCTCTCGGTCTGGCACGATCGGCAGTGGGCGGCCGGCAGCCGGCGTGAGCGTGGCGCCAGACTCAAGCGCCGCCCGAACCTGGTCGGCAGGAAGCGTGAAGACCAGGGTGGACCTTACCTGCTCCTTGGTCACGATCACTAGATCGCCGGCCGGAGTAACCGCAATCCCCTCGGCATCATGCGGGCCATCCGGATATGTAATAGTCAGGGAAGCGACAGCCGCAACGACGATATCGCCGTCGGCCGGGTCCGGCTCTTCGATGACATGGATCTCGACCTGCTCGCGACGTGCCCGGTTATCTCCGATGTCGGCGGCGTAGAGGCAAGACCGCTCGGACTCGTGCGGACAGCGGCCGAGAGTCATCGCCTCCCAATCCCTTGCTTCCACCCCGTCGACCGCCACGGTCGCCACCAGCATCGCTCGCTCGTCCAGCGCGTAGACCCGAGCCTCGTCGCCCGAGTCGTTGTGCGTCCAGAACACACCGGGATGCTCCTGGCTCACTCCGAGCCCGGAGGATTCGTTTAGCTCAGCCGGTATGAGCCCCAGCTGGACGATCTCGATCGGGGCAAACGGCTGCCGACGTGCAACCTCCAACAGCTGCGCCCGGTCGACCTGCTCGCGCGTGACACTAACGTAGGACAAACCGGCCAGACCACCGAGCGCGAGTCCGAGTAACACCACAGTACGCCCGCCGGGGAACCACCTGGAAACTCGTTTTGTCGCCATCACTGACCTTACACAGGGTAACCCCGGGAGGGCACGGCCGCCCCGCTGGCATGGCCCGACCCGTCCTACGCTCTCACCGATCAGATCATCAAGTGATTGGATACCGAGTAGACCGCGCCTCGCCAGACTCTCCCACGGCTATTTCAGGCGCGAGTGACGTTTATCCGTATGGCGTTCACCGTGTATCCCCGATCAGGCGCTGGTGGTACGATGGACTTGGGACACAGGTGTCGCCAGGTAGTTGGAGCTGATTCATGGATCGACAGATTCGACGACTAGGGCTCGGGTTGTGCGCCATACTCGCGTTCGTCCACCACGCCAACGCGCAAGTGATCCCCTTGAGTTTTTCCGAGCTCGTCGACGGGGCCGATTCGATCGTGGTCGCCGAGGCGATCGACTCCCGGTCTGAATGGGTCAACGGCGCCTCATCGCGCCACATCGTGACCCGCATGACCTTCCGAGTCGAGGACACCGTGAAGGGGTTGAACCGGGTGCTGCTACCGCTCGAGTTCCTCGGCGGCCAGGTGGGCAACATGCGCCAGGAGGTGTCTGGAGTTCCCCAGATCAACATCGGCGACCGCGCGGTGCTCTTCATCTCGGCCGACCGCGCCGCCAGCCCGATCGTCGGGCTCATGCAGGGACACTTTCCGATCAATCGGGCTCCTGACGGTACCGACTTCGTCGCCCTGCACAATCGACGTGCTTTCTCGGCGGTCGCCCAAATCGGAAATCCCGTCCTAGTCAGCCCGGTCGCGCTGCCCACGATGACACTCAACGCCTTCCGCAATGAAATCGGCCAACTGGTGCGCTGAGGCGTGTCGAAGTAAAGCTACACATGTCTCAGTTCAAACGCGCCGCCATCGCCCTGGCGCTCATTGCACTGACCACGAGCGCGTACTCGGTCTTAAGCTTCGCGCTCATGAACAACCGCTGGGACGCCGGCGCCATCAACATGGAGCTACAACTGGGCGATGCACCCGGCGGACTCATCGACGGGTCAACCGACTGGAACGCCTGCGCGAAAGACGCGCTCACCGCGTGGAACAACATCCTTGGTCCCACCGGCCGCAGCTTTAACGCGATCATGGGCTCAACGCGCACGCCAGACGAACCGGATGAAGTCAATAGTGTATTCTTCTCGGACAACATCTTCGGGATGCCGTTCGGCGAGAGCACCCTGGCGATCGCCAGCACCTGGATCATCGTCCAGGACGGCATCGACCGACGGGTCGAGTCGGACATCGTCTTCAATAACGCCCAGAGCTTCAACTGCTACCGCGGAGCGTTGCGCAGTCTCGGCTCGACGCCGGAGGGCGCGGGCGTCGATCTGCAGCGAGTGGCGGCCCACGAATTCGGACACACGCTCGGCCTGCTGCACCCCGACGAGAACGGACAGCAGGTCACGGCACTGATGAACGCCTTTATCAGCGATGTGGACACCATCCAGACCGACGACATCAACGGCGCGCTAACACTCTACGGTGTAGCCGTCATCGGCATCCCGTTCCCGCCGCGCAATGAGGTTCTCGACTACTTCCTCACCCTGGAGAACGAGTACCGGGATACCCTGGGTCGCGAGCAGACCAATCAGGGATTCGTCGACGCGGAGGGTTCGGCGGTCTGGTTCCCTGAGTGGCTCCGCTACGTGTTGAACGGCTGCACGTCGGCTGAAGCCACCAACCGGGTCCTGCTGCAAATTCGCGGTCACGGTATTCAGCCGGTCTGCGGCGTGGCGGCGGAAGGAACTATCAACTTCCCGCCCCGGAACGAGTCTCTCGACTTCCTAGAGGCGCTCGACACCTTCTACCGCGACGAACTGAGTCGTGAGGTTATCCTCAGCTTCGTCAATCTGGAAGGCAAGGCGGTCTGGCTGCAGGAATATCTGCGCTACCGAGTCAACGGCTGCAACAACCAGCAGGCCGCCGACCGGGTATTCCAGCAGATCCGGGGCGGCGGAAGCGCGCCCATCTGCGCCACCTAGCCACACGTCGCAGGCCTGGCCCAGGTCCGGCCTGCGACGAAATTCCCTTTAGCTTGGACCCATGCCGAAGAGTACCTTCTACAAACTGGGCCGCCTCACCGGCGGCAAGGTCCGTAAGGCCAAGTGGATGTGGCACTCGCTCGCCGGCGATGAGCCGGAAGCGATTGAAGCCGAGTACGGCGTGGGCCGTGACATGGCTGCCGTGGTCCGTGAGCGGAGCGGCGTCGACGACCCGGCGCTGATCACTCTGCTCGACGACACTCTCGGCCACCTGACTCCGGTGGTGCGAAACAAACTGCACCGTTTCCATGTGGGCCTAGTCGACGAGCCGGAACCAACCGCTTACGCGCTGCCTGGCGGATTCATCTTCGTTACCAGCTCGCTGACCAACCTGTGCGAGCGGAACCACGACGAACTGGCGTTCGTGGTGGCCCACGAGATGTCGCACGTCATCCGTCGGCATGCCATCAACCGCGTCTTGCGCCAGACCGCCTATGCGGCCGCCTCGGTCCTTACCCCTGGACGGGGCGCCATCGGCCCCTGGCTGCGCAAGGCGGGACTCGAGTGGCTGGAGCGGGCCTACTCGCAGGATCAGGAGTTCGAGGCGGACGCGCTTGGGGGGCTAATGATGCGTGCCGCCGGCTACGACCCGGAAGGGGCGATCCGCCTGTTCCAGCGGTTTCGCGCCTTGGGTCCACTCGGAGGCGACGAGGACACCCTCGGCACGTATCTCTCGACCCACCCACCCGTGGACGAACGGATTGCTCGCTTGCGGAAACGTCTGGCCAAGAAAACGACCTAGGGAGTCAGTCTTCCGCGTCGGTGTCCTCGAAGAGGGCAGCGCCCAATTCGCTCAGGGCGGCGCGCTGCGCCTTGTATTCACGGAGGATGTGGCCTGCGTCGTTCCCTATTTGCGTCAGCTCGGTGTTCTGGAACCAATCGCCCGCCTTGGTGCGCGCAGCAATGTCAGTGGCGATCAGGGTCTGCTCGATCACCACCGAAGTGTCTCGCTCAACCAGCGCGATCACCTCCCGCACGGCCTCCCGTACGGCCGGGTCGTCGACCCGTTCTACGAGCATACGCAGTGCTGACAGCGGATCGGTTTCAGCGTCAGTCATGGTGCGTGATACGTGAGTTCAGATGAACGACTGGTCGGGCTCGAAAACGGGCACTGGGCCGCGTCCATGTGATTCGCTCCTTTGATGTGCCACCAGACGCTGACAATCACAGAGAAAGCATATCCGCGCACGCCGATCCAGGCATCGTCACATGTATCACAACGGTACGAGAAACCGCCGATACTTCGAACTGCCTCTTGCGAGACCCATCTACCGCAACAGATGCAGGTAGTCTTCATGACCGTGCGTCCACAACTCGTTCTCGGCGCATAGATGCCGACGCGCGCCAGCCGGTTCTCCCAAGCCCGTGTTCCCTCGAGACCTCACCGACAAAGCCACATGAAATGATACGCCTTTTGAGCTGGGCAATAAACCCATTATTTCCAGCATCTTCCGTCGATCTAAGCAGCCCAGAACCATCGCGCAAACGTTGCCGTTTGACGTCCAACGCAGACCAACGCGCGGTCTTAGGCAGAGAAGCCCGCTGCACGCGAAGAGAAGGCCGGCTCCGTTCCAGCGGCCTTCGTACCCACAGTGCCAGGAACGACGCTCGAACAAGGAATCGACGGATTTCCGTCGACGAGACACGGGTTAAGGAAACACACCAATGACACATCCGGAATCGGCAGACTCGACGGAGAGAGACACATCAATGCCAGACTTATAATGTCCAGACAATGCGCCACACTCTGTTGACGTGCCTGTGTCTCTCGCTGACCGCGAGTGGATGCGGCGGGGCCCAGGGCGGAGCCGACGCCAGCGCCGGCGAACCGGTGGCGCTGTCGGTCGACCCACAATCCAGGTGGCGTGGGCTCCGGATCGAAGGAGCCACGGATCTGCCAGATGGCGCCGTCGTCTCCTATCGGGTAACGCACTCGGTTGCTAACGAGCTACCGCCTAGCGAATGGCCAGCCACCAACCTGATCGACGATGGCACGGCCGTGGTCCAGGACGGCGTGTACTGGGCCGAACTCAACACCACCTACTGGCCGTCCGGGCAGGTGGACGTGCGAGTGCAGTTTCCCGTGGCACCACAACCGGACGACGTGCGCGCACGCTACGGCGACTTCGGCGAACAATTAATTGGCGAAAACGTCCAATCGCTGGGCGGCTCGAACGTGGTGGTGACCGAGCAGACTCTCGAGTGGACACGATAGTGGCTACCAGCCGCTTCTTTC
This sequence comes from Acidobacteria bacterium UBA2994, assembly GCA_002346545.1. Classification (GTDB taxonomy): domain Bacteria; phylum Acidobacteriota; class Vicinamibacteria; order Vicinamibacterales; family UBA8438; genus UBA2994. The sequence goes on along the minus strand of DEAA01000027.1, from coordinate 65,176 downwards.
GCCCCGCCGTCGCCCGGCTTGAGCCCTACACGCCGGGGCGGCAACCAGCCCCTGACGCCCGAGTAGTAAAACTCAATACCAACGAAAATCCCTACCCGCCTAGCCCTGCGGCCCAGGCGGCGCTTGCCTCCCTCGACGTCGATGGTCTACGCCGCTATCCGGACCCGATGGCGGCGACCTTCCAGCAGGCGGTAGCTGAGACACTCGGCGTGGCTGCAGACTGGGTACTGGCCGGTAACGGCAGCGACGACCTGCTCACGATGCTGTTCCGAGCGGTGGCCGGCCCCGGTCGGGCGGTTGCCTACCCCAACCCCACCTACGTGCTGTATCGCACCCTGTCCGCCATGCAGGAAGCGCCGGTCATCGAAGCGCCGTTCGACTCCGACTACCGGCTCCCGGTCGACGCCCTGATCACGGCGGGCGCGCCGTTGACGCTGGTCGCCAATCCGAACAGCCCGTCCGGCACACTGGTTCAACTCGACGATCTCGACCGGCTGGCCGCCGGCCTAGACGGGCTGCTGGTCGTCGACGAAGCGTACGTCGCCTTCGCCAGTAGCGACGCGCTGCCGCTGATCCGATCCCATGACAACGTGCTGGTCCTACGCACCTTGTCGAAGAGCCACGGTCTGGCCGGACTGCGTCTCGGGTTCGCCGTGGGACAACCGGACGTACTCGCGGGCCTGACCAAAGTGAAGGACAGCTACAACGTCGATGCGGTCGCCATGAAGATAGGCGCCTCGGCACTGCGCGACACTACTTACACGGCGGAGGTAGTTGCCAGGATCATCGCCACCCGTACCCGCCTGGTCACCGCGCTCGAACAACGTGGCTTCCGGGTGTGGCCAAGCCAGGCCAATTTCGTGCTGGCCCGCCCCGTCGATGGTGATGCGCGGCGACTGCACGCGGGTCTTGATGCTCGCGGCGTGCTCGTGCGCTATTTCGACGAGCCTGGCCTGGATGACTGCCTGCGCATCACGGTGGGCACCGACGAGGAACAAGCCCGGCTGCTCGACGCCCTATCGGAGCTACAACCGCCGGCGAACGCCTGAACACGCTATCCCGGTGCCTGCTGATCGTGCGCCGGGACGACGTCGATCGCCGCTGGTGGCATCGTCACGCCACCTAGCCCAACCGCTTTCCGATGGCCGTCGAACGAGCCAAGCGTTTCCCCCAGTATGCGATCATCGACCTCTGGCACACCGAAGAGCAAGCTCACGTTCGCCTTATCGGAAACGTTCCGACTGCCGCCTCCGCCGGCTTCCGCCGACGACCCGGTATAATGTGCCACTTTGATGGTTAGACCTGCGGTCCCCGGCAAGGACTCCCTTCGAAAACGGCACGCACACGCGTTTCCTCCCATCCTGCATGTGGAGTTGACCAACGAGTGCAACCTCGAGTGTCCGATGTGCGCCCGCACCACCAGCATGACCCGACCGGTGCAGCACATGAACACGGATCTGTTCCGACGCATCATCGATGACGTGGCGGGACGCGGGGTGCAGAAGCTCTGGCTGCACCACTTCGGCGAGTCGCTTCTCCATCCCCAAGCGTACGAGCTGATTGAGTACGCGGCACGGAAGAAAGACCTCGGACTGGTGGCCCTCTCGACCAACGCCACCACCCTGAACGAGAAGAACGCGCGCAGACTGATCAAGACTAGGCTGCACCATCTCATTCTCTCGGTCGACGCCCACTCGGACGACGTCTACACTGTCGTGCGCGGCTTCGACTTCGAGCGGGTGCTGGCCAACGTTCGCGGCTTCCTCGCCCTGCACAAGGAGACGGAGTCGAAGATGAGCGTGGCGCTGCTGTTCATCAATATGGGCATCAAGCGTCACGAACTCGAGGCGTTCAAAGAGGCCTGGGCACCCTACGAAACCAAGCGGGTCAAGGTGGTCATCAAGAAGATGACCAACTACGGTGGCGTAATCGACACCTCCCAATTCGCCGGCGGGCAGTCCGACACCGAGGTCTACGACCGGTCGCGACGCCGCAGCTGCCCCAAGCTGTGGGACAGCCTGACTATCCAATCGAACGGGCAGGTGGTGGCCTGTGGCTACGACGTGAACGGCACTATGCCCTACGGCAATGCGAGCGACATGACGCTGCTCGATGCCTGGAACGGCGACGCGATCGAGGAACTCCGACAGCGGCACGTCGAGCTGAACTTCAACGATCTCCCGCTGTGTGACGGATGCGATAAGACGTTCAAGAAACGCCGGACTGCACCCGACGACGACCTCATCTAGGCCCCTCGCTATCCCGGCAGCCTCTTCCGACCGATAACGGGAGACATGGTACGCTTCTCTCACCCGACTCGTGCGGTCGACGATCAAATCACCATCTGGTGCGAGCGCCTGGACGAGGGGTTCCGTCTCGTACATCGGCTGCCTAGCGGCAGCCTGTCAGCCGAGCGCTTCGGCGACCGGATGACGCTATTCGACGCCACGGTGCGCCTGCAGACGCAACTGACGGGCGCCGGCTGGCGGCCCGCTCCGATTACAAGTGCCAGTTCGCGCGCGGCGCGCGCCGGCCACTTTCGTCGCTGACGCCCAAGAGCGGCCGATGACCGTTGCCATCGATGTGGCACTACTGCTTGGCACCAAGGCCAAAGCTCTAGCGACCAGCCTGAACAAGCGGACCGTCCCAGCGGGGCCGGACGGCTTCAGGTTCGACGCCCATCACCTTCCACACGTCACACTCGGTCAACACTTCGTCAAGGAGTCCGCGCTGGACGCGATCGGCGCGGCGCTCGCGGCGCTGGCCGGGACAGCCTCGAAGGTGGCGCTCCACGTCACTGGTATCGAACGCGGCCGGACCGCGCAGGTGCTGACCATCGCCTCGACCGCTCCGCTCGACGCGTTACACACTGCAGTAATGGAGGTTATGCATCCGTTCGAGGTGAACGAAGGCGACGCCGCCGCCTTCGCTACCGGCCCAGCTGCCAGACCGGCCGATGTCGCCTGGGTCCGCGACTTCCGCACCGCGGCCGCTTACGAACGGTTCCATCCCCACATCACCATCGGCATCGGCGGCCCACCCCTAGCGGCGGTTCCCTTTCGCGCCCACCCTGACCGGATGGGCGTCTGCCGGCTGGGACGGTTCTGCACCTGCGGCAAACCGATCGCGGCATGGACGCTGGGCACATAGCGCTTCCATGGAGCTTCGCCTCAAAGTCCGTGCTGAGCTAGTAGGCCCGACCACGCCGCCCCGCTTGGCTCGCTGCGGCGCCCGGCAGGCTCGTTCTTCACCAGCCTACTGGGGTTCGCAACGGCTGAGGTAGGATCCGGCCGAGGAGTGTGCCCATGACCATGCGTGCCGGACTGCTTGTCGTCCTGCTATCGTCGATCGGTTGCTCGACATCGGTTACCGTCGAACCCGAGGCAGCCGAAACCTCACGTCAGAGCGCCGCCACCGAGACGTCGTTTACGCCCCGAACCGTAACCGAAGCTGACATCCCGGCCGACATCGACCACGGGTCGTGGGCGCGGCTCCCCACCATTCAGCGTGAGAACCTCGACGCCGACGGCCAGCGAGTATTCGACCTCATCGTGAACCCAGGCAGCCGTTACTCAAGCGGTCTTCGGGGCCCAATCGGAATGTGGATGTACAGTCCGCCGATGGCCGAACATCTGTTCCCCGCCAGCACTTATCTGCGTTTCGGCCACGATAACGAACGCGACCAGCGCCTAGTCGAGTTGGCCATCCTCGCAGCGGCCCGGGCACTGAACAGCCAGTACGAATGGTCAGCCCATGAAGGGCTCGGACGCAGCGCTGGTTTGGAGGAAGGGATCATCGACCTGGTACGGCATGGCCGGTCGGTGGACGTCGAAGGCCTTCCTGGGTTCGGGGAGGTCGAGCGCACCATCGTATCCCTCGTGCGACAGTTGATCCTCGAACCGAAGGTCGATGTGGAAACCTTTGCCACCGCCCGGCGGCTGTTCAGCGAGCAGGGCCTGATGGACCTCGCCGGGCTGGTCGGCCACTACACCACGGTCAACTACACACTCAAGACCTTCGACGTGCAGCGCTCGCCTGGCCAGGAACTCGGCCTACCGCTCCCCTGACCTGCGCTTAGGTGAGACGGAAGGTCAACCCACCGATGGTGCGCCAGAAATTCGGTGCAGCGTCAATGTGTACGAATCGTGAGTCAAGGTCAGCGCCAGCACCTGGCCCATCCAGACCTGTGCCTCTGCTCCCAACTAGAACGCGGGCTGAACCTCGACCCAGCCAGCCGGCGCCACAGCCCCTCCCAGAGGATGAAGGCCTCCAAGACCACGCGTACCCCCTCTATACTGGCGCCAGCGATGGTGTGGGGTGTAGTCGGCCTCTCGGCACTCGGCTTCGTCATCTCGAGCTATGTGACCGGGGTAGCGTTCCATTGGGTCCGTCCAGATACGCGGTGGGTCCCTCCGGTATGCCGGATGGAAGAGGAAACCTGCGCCCTGGTGGTGTTCACCCCACAGGCGCGGCTGTTCGGCCCCCCGAACTCACTGCTTGGACAGGTCTTCTACATGGCGTTGCCACTGGCGGCGCTGGCGGGCGCGCTCGATCTAGACTGGGCGCGTCTCGCCATCCAGACAATCAGCCTGGCCACGGTCATCCTCGGACTGTATCTGACCTACGCGCTACTCTTCATCAACCGCGTGCACTGCGTGCTGTGCTACATCTCGCACGTCATCAACACGGCACTATTCGTGCTGTTGCTGATGACCTGAGCGGCCTGTCTTAGCGTCGTCGATCGGAACGAGGCGTCGGCGCTCGTCCAGGATCAGCCGATACTCAGACGCGCGCTTCCATACCCGGTTGGCCATCTCGGTGAGGTGAACTGCCTTCAGCCCAAAGTAGAGGAATAAGGCGCCGGTGGCGCCCACTACGGCGGCCTGCAAGCCGGAAATAGCGACGCCACCGACCTGTGGCGCCAGCCGGCCCAGCCCCTGATACACCAGAAACCCAAGGACGGCCAGCATCGGCCCGGTAACGGTACGGACGCTCCACGACGCCACGCGCGACTGCTTCTCCATCAACGCACCAACCGTGCGCAGCCGGTCGAGCGACACCTCGAGCTGGTCGAAATCATTGCCCGACAGTACCTCGCGCAGCGGCACCTGCGCCCGGCAGGCTCTGGCGACCCGCCGGTCACCACGCACCCAGGACAACCCGTTCACCGACAACGTCCAATCGGGAAACTGATCACGCAGTCGACCAAGCAACCGCTCTCGCCCCTCAGAGCTATGTTCGTGCACCGTTGAAGCGGTATCGATCTCGACCCGACGCCGCGAAGGAATCAGCACGATCTCGTGCAGTTCACCATCGTCGTGCGTCTCGACATAGGCGGCGGCGTGTGGAGCGATACCTTCGTGCAACATCGCCTCGTGATCGAGACACGGCAACCCGGGCACCGGCGGATCAAGCGGCACCTCGAGGCGATACAGCTTGATGGCTCTTAGATCGGCGAATACCCGGACGGCCTCGAACACATCGGCACAGGCCTGACAGTCAGCCATCGACAACGACTCGTCTGGCCGGCGCGTGTCGGACGACGAAGCGGTCGTAGTAGAGGCGTCGTGCATCGCTCTAATGCCCAGCGCGCGAAGCCCTCGCGCACGGTCCGGCCACCATATCACGGCCGTCTCGAACCAACCGCACCCCTCCCGCAGCGTGCCCTCGACCCTCGCAATATAATCCAGCACACACGGCGCCAGACGCGCCGGCGAGGAGGACTCGATGTCGGACCAGCAGTGGTACATGGCAAAGCACGGGCACCAGATCGGCCCCATGTCGGAAGCCGAGCTCATCGGCAATATCCAGAACGGTAGCGCCGAGGCCAAGACACTGGTGTTCACCTCCGGCATGACCAACTGGACGCCACTGGGTAAGGTGCCGCAGCTGGCCGCCCGGCTAAGCGGCGGACAGGACGTGCCCACACCTCCGATGCCACCGGGACGGACCGCCCACGAGATCGACTTTGCGGTCGAAGGCACCGAGATGCAATACGTCGAGGTGGAGCTCGACCCGGGCGAGAGCGCTGTAGCCGAAGCAGGCGCGATGATGTATATGACCCAAGGCATCAGCATGGAGACCGTCTTCGGAGATGCCAGCCACCAGCAGGAACAGTCGGGACTTATGGACAAGCTGCTGGGCGCAGGCAAGCGGCTGCTCACGGGTGAGAGCCTCTTCATGACGGTGTTCACCAACAGCGGCTCTGGCAAGCAGCAGGTCGCCTTCGCCGCCCCATACGCCGGCAAGATCCTGTCGATGGATCTATCGGAGCTCGGGGGCGAGCTGATCTGTCAGAAAGACTCGTTCCTGTGCGCAGCCAAAGGGGTGAGCATCGGTATCGCTTTTCAGAAGAAGATCGGCGTCGGGCTGTTCGGCGGCGAGGGGTTCATCATGCAACGGCTCCAGGGCGACGGACTGTCGTTCCTGCACGCCGGCGGCACGGTACACCTGGTGCACCTGAAGCCGGGCGAGACCCTGCGAGTGGACACCGGTTGCCTGGTGGCGCTGCAGCCGAGCGTGGACTACGACATCCAGTTCGTGGGCGGCATCAAAACGGCCCTGTTTGGCGGCGAGGGGCTGTTCTTTGCCCAGCTCCGTGGTCCGGGGCGGGTCTGGCTGCAGTCTCTGCCGCTAAGCCGGCTAGCCGACCGCATTTACAAGGCAGCCCCGCAGACCGGCGGTCGACGCCAGGGCGAGGGCTCGATTCTGGACAACATCGGAGGCTTAGGTAACCTCATAGATGGTAAGTAAGGACTTGCTCATTCATATGCCCGGGTCGACAGTGATATAATCCACCCGGCGTAGGAAGAGGTAGTTTCGTCCCTGCGCACCGCTCAAATCGGCATCTTGCACTGGGCGCCTCGGGTGCCCAAGATCGCCCCTTAGCACACGAGGTATGAGGACTATGCGGAACCCGTCTGCAGACAAGAGCCGCCGTCGAGTGGCAGCTATTTTCGTCGCGGCGCTATGCGCCGTTGTGGCCATGTTCGCTGGCGCCCCGGGCCTTTCGACCGTGGCCGCACAGGAAGCCACCATCTGGGACGGTGTCTACACCGAAGAGCAGGCCGAGCGCGGCATGAAGGTCTACGAGCAGGAATGCGCGGCATGCCACCTGGACGATCTAATGGGCGACGGCATCGCGCCGGCCCTGGTGGGATCGTCGTTCTTCTTCCGGTGGAGCGACCTCTCGGTTGGTGACATGTATGCCGCCATCCGCACCACCATGCCGCAGGGCGCACCGGCCAGCTTGAGTCCGGCGGGCTACGCTGAGATTTCGGCCTACATGCTGCAGAAGAACAACGTACCGGCTGGTGATACCGAGTTGTCGTCGGACATGGACGACCTCGAGGTCATCACCATCACCGATTCGCAGTAGCACCCTACGCCCTGGCGCCGCTCCGCGGCGCCGGGGCGCTCCTCCCTTCCCCGCCAAGACGTCCGGCGTGGGCTCCTTCCCTCGACACCAATTGGACTCGGGATTGGTGGGTTCCGTGCCGCCGGCCTTTCAGCTGCTGGCTGGTTCCGACGTCGATGTCGTCGTCGAAGTGGTAAGCCCCATCCGTTGCGCCGCCCGCTCGGCCTCTTCGCGACCCGGATAGCTGATGCCGCGACGGTGCAGCTTAAGCGTGTAGATGGAGAAGGGCGACAACCGGTGCGACAGATACACGCTCCCCACCGTGGCCGCCATCAACGGCAGCATAATGCGGTAGTCATTGGTCATCTCGAACAGGATCAGGATTGAGGTGGTGGGCGCTTTGGCCGCAGCGGCGAAGAAGGCCGCCATCCCGACCATGGCATAGGCGCCAGACGTCGCCGTCCAGTCCGGGAAGACGAAGTGCACCAGCGAGCCAAAGGCGCCGCCGAGCATCGCCCCCATGTAGAGACTGGGCGCGAACACGCCGCCCGAACCGCCCGAACCCAGCGTAAAGCAATTGGCCACCATCTCGGCCACGAACAGGCCCACCAGCAGCTCCCACGGGAATCGCACCCAGAGCGCCGACTCGACGGCTGGGAGGCCTGCGCCATAGATATCCGGGAAATAGCGGAGTACCAGGCCTGCTAGCAGGCCGCCCACCGCCGGCTTCAGATAGTCGGGGAACTTCCAGGCACCAAACAGGTCCTCGGCCTTGTAGAGAGCGCGCACATAAAGGATGGCTGCCCAGCCAAGAATTAGCCCCATCGCGAAGTAGAGGGGCAGCTCACGACCGCTCACCAGGTCGTAGGCGGGCGCAGTGAACGCCGGATAATTGCCCAGATACGAGCGCGCCACCATGCAGGAGCTGAGCGAGGTGAGCAGCACCAGCAGAAAGTCGGTTTGCAGCCGCCCGATGAGCACTTCCATCGAGAAGATGGCGCCAGCAATCGGCGCATTGAAGGTGGCAGCCACTCCGCCGGCAGCGCCGCAAGTAACCAACGTGCGGACGCGATGTGGCGTCAGCTTGGTCCATTGTCCCACCGCCGAGCCGATAGCTGAGCCGATCTGCACCATCGGTCCTTCGCGGCCGGCCGTGCCGCCAAAGCCGATAGTGAGCGACGAAGTGATGACCTTGATAGTGGCAACGCGCTTACGGATACGACCGCCGCGACTGGCTAGTGCCGTCATCACTTCGGGCACGCCGTGTCCACGGGCTTCCTTCGCGAACTTGTGGATGAGCGGGCCCGCAATCAGGCCGCCGATGGCTGGCAACAGTACCAAGTTGGCGGGTCCGAAGATCTCGAGCGCGTGCGCCACCTCGCCCCGAGCAAACTCGGCCAGCCATTCCAGCACGAAGATAAAGCCCACCGACCCGTAGCCTGTAAGCACCCCGACCACCACCGCAAGGATGATGAGATAGTTCTGTTCTGGGAGGAACGAGGCCTTGGAGAAGACCTTGGGCCAGCGGCCCATCGCCGCCCGCCACGTACGCGGCGGGGACGACGACGGCGCGGGCTCGACCGGTTCGTGGATGTCGTCTTCGGCGGAGGTCATTGCGCGTCCGGCAACAACGCGACGATACGGACGCGGTCGACCCGTCGCAGAGTAAGCAGGGCCGGCTCGACACGTCGCTCGAGCCGTTCGAAGCTGGCGCGCGAGTCCACGTCATCGGTGGCTCGCCCGTCGATCGTCAAGACCAGGTCGCCCAGTTCGAGACCAGCGGCAGCGGCAGCGCCGTCTGGTCGAGTGGCCACCACGCGCCACCCCTCGACACCATCAGCGCCAACATCCCACCGCAGGGCCACGCCCAGTCCAAGCAGCCGCACCGGCGGCTCGACGGGCGGCGCGCAGTCGACGCCTGGTAGGACCGTACCGCCGCTCAGTCGGCGGCGGCCGCGCAAGACCCGATAGCGCGTCAGGGTGCCCGCCTCGATAGCGTCCGAGCGGACGTTGAACGCGTCGACCGATTCGACCGGCTCACCGTCCCACTCCAGGATGATGTCGCCCGGGCGCAGCGACGGTTCGGGTACAAACGCCTCGGCTCGCAGCCGCTCCACCAGCAAGCCCTGCTCGATGTCGAGGAGCGCGATCACCTCGGGCGACAGCGCCGCAACAGAGATGGCGCGACACCGATCTACGCGCTGCAATTCGACCACGGACCGGCGCACGGCACTCGACGACAGCAACCGCGTACGTTCGCCCAACACCGAACCGCCCAGTGCCACGCCGACCAGTTCGCCATCCAAGTCGACGACAGCCGAGGCGCCGGTGCTCGACAGCGGCACCGATACTTCGAGAGAGGCGTCACCCGTGTCCTCGCCGCGCGCCGCTACCAGGTGCCCGGGCGTGATCGACGAACGACCGGAGCGGTCTCTGGTCACCGCACCCACGTAGGCTCCCGAGGGCACCGCCGCTGGCAGAACCAGACTGAACGATGGCACCCGCTCTATATCTACTTCGAAGAGCGCCAATCCCTGCTCGCTGTCGACGGCCACCAACCCATGCGGACGTGCGGGAGGTTCCTCAACCATAGGCTCAGGCTTGCCATCCGGATCGTCCACGGCAGCGTCGTCAGTCTCGGTCGCTTCGGCCAACTCAGCATCGACTTCGCCACCGCCAACCTCTGCGTCATCCCCCTCTCGCTCGTCTGGACGCAACAGCGCCTCGCGATCGAGCTCGGCCAGCACAGCTTCGCCGGCTGCCGCGGTGGTCAGAGCCAAGCCCGGCATCACCACCACGGCCGGTACGCTATTGGGCCCCACCAGCACCACGCGGTCTTCCACTCGCTCGCGCAGCTGGCCCCAGTAGTCGTCGAAGTAGGTCAGCGGCGTCTTTTCGAGATCGGGCCGACGCGGAGGATCTGGGGGAAGCGGCAGCGGCTCAGGCGCCGCCGTCGGCACGCCGTCGGCGTCAGCCGCCTCCACCGCGCGACCGGCCTCGAGCGCGCCCTGCACCAGCACGCCGGCGACGATCAGAATGATCACCACCGGGAACAAGAGCTGCCGTTCGTGCAGCGTACGGATAAAGGGAATGCGAAGGAGGCTACCCACAGAAAGCGCCCATCGTTCGAGGAGGCCTAGCTCCCCCATAAGCATTGTAGTACGCGCCACTCGCACCCGCAACCAAGGCAGGCGCGCCAGGACAAAGAACTCTCCCCACCACTGATGGTGACGGAGTGATAGGAGGTGTCAGCGAGTGCCGAGGACACTTACTGCTGATCGAGCAATTGCTACATCATCGCTAGACCGGCCTCCACTACTGATTGCTCTGACGATAAAGGGCGACCTGCCAGGCCGTCCCTTTCGCTTGTAATCACCCGAGGATGAAGGGCACGAGCAACAACGCGAGCGCCGGCACCACCGTGACCGCGATGAGATCCATCAGCACCCCGTAGCGGATCATGTCCGTGATCTTCACGCGCCCCGAGGCATAGACGATGGCGTTAGGCGGTGTCGACACCGGGAGCGCGTCGGCCACCGAAGCCGAGAGCGCGGCGGCCACGGACGGAACGATCGGATTGACGCCAGACGCCATAGCGATCGATATGACAATCGGGATGGCGATGTTCGTGGCCGCCGTGTTCGACATGGTCTCGGACAGGATGACCGTGAAGAGCGCCGCCGCGAAGGTCAACGTGACCATCTCGTCGGTCGGCACCAGCCCGGTGATGCCCTCGGCTACGACCAGAGCCAACCCGGAGGACGCAGCCATGGCGCCAAGCGACAGCCCTCCGCCGAAAAGCAGGATAGTGCCCCAGTCGATCTGGGCCGCCTGCTTCCAGGTGATGGTGCTCCGCTCGGTCTTGCTGTTGGGGAGGAGGAAGAGGAGCACGACGCCGATCAGTGCTGCCACCGCCTCCGGCACACTGGCCAGCACCGAGGCTGCCACCGGGTGCTCGCGCCCCAGAATCAGCGCCATAATACCTGGGCCTACCCACAACACCACCGTGACGCTAAACGCGATCAGCGCGTTGATCTCGCCACGGCGCCAGGGACCGAGCGCCGCCCGACGTTTTGCGATGATCTTGTCGAGACCGGGAATCTCGCTGACCCCTGTCTTTCCCACCCAGTTCAGGTAGACGAAGACGATGGCCATTAGCACCAGCACGATGGGCATCGAGAACAGCATCCACTGCACGAAGGTGATACGGAAATCGAGTTGCTCGCCAAGCATCCCTACTGCGATGAGATTGGGAGGTGTCCCTACCGGTGTCGCCATGCCACCCCGCGAACAGCAATAGGTAGTCATCAGCATCAACGCAGTACCGTACTTCTTCGGGATATCGGCTTCCGCCTCCATGAAACGGATAAGCGAGAGCCCGAGCGGAACGAGCATCGCCGCAGTCGCCGTGTTGCTCATCCAAGCCGAGAGCACCGCCGCGAGCACGCCGTAGGCAAAGAGGATCCTCCCAGGTCTGGCACCGACGATCTTGAGCGAGAGCACGCCGAAGGCCACCCTCTCATTGACCCGGTGCACGAACAACGCGTGCGCAAGGATAAAGCTGCCAATGAACAGGAAAATAGTAGTACTGGCGAAGGGCCTAAACGCTTCGCCCGCTGGAGCCACCTGCAACACGATGGCCAGCGCCGGACCCAGCAGCGACGTGACCGCGAGCGGCAACGCCTCGGTAATCCAGAACACGATCACCAGCGCCATGACGGCGGCCATCCGATGGCCTTCGGGCGTCAGCAACTCGAACGGCCAGGCCAGCGTGAGCAGGAAGACCAGCGGACCGACCACAAGCCCGATGCGGCGCCGTTTCTCGTCAAATTCGATCTCGGTCTGGGTCTTGGACGCGACGGGCAAAGGCGCGCCGCTCCCCGGTTGAGGCTGTTCTGCAGACATTGGTTGCCCGGTGTATCACATTTCGGGTCAGCCTGGCCAACAAGGAAACAACCTGGTGGGCACTTCCTCCCAGCAGATCGGTCCTAAGGAGATAGGCCGCCAGGCCGAGACGGGTGCGATACCATGCCTGGATATCCGGCGGCCTGCCCCACGCGACACACCATCCCCACGACCGGCAGCATCGTCCAGCACTACGAGACCGGCGGTGCATCCGGCTCACCAATTCGTTCAGTAAGAAGCTGGAAATCCACGCGCGCTCGGCACGCTGCACTTCCTGCACTACAGTCTTCGTGAAGATCCACTCGTCCCTGCAGACAACGCCGGCTTAGGCTGAGACTGTGGGAGCTCTCGGATCTCGTCGAATGGCTCGAATCAGCGGAGGGACAATCACCATGTGGGCTAGAACCACTGCTCTGGAACGGTTGTGGCTATTCGGATCGCTGCTCACTGGAACCACCTTTTCGGTCGTTCTGGGGACCGACCTCAGAACCAGCCTCGTTGACGGGTTGTAGATGGGGGGCGAAGTCCATCTCGGCATTGCCGTGCTTCGCGCAAGCGCCTGGACAGTACGAACTCTCAGCTGCACAAATTAAGCCACTACCAAGGGGTGGCTGAACCGGCGTCGCCATACGGCGTGGTATCCTTGAGGACTAGGTTCGAAGGCGGAACGTAAGGAGGACGCTATGGGTCCGATAGGTCTCCCCGAGCTGGTCATCATCCTGTTGATTCTGTTGCTCATCTTCGGCGCCAACCGTCTGTCCGGCCTCGGCCGCGGAGTGGGTCAGGCGATCCGCGGCTTCAAGGACGAAATGGGTAACAAGGACGACAAGGACGAATAACCCGCGGCATGCCCGCCGCAGTTCACCGTACATGACAAGGACCGACGCCCACGCTTACGCGTGGAGGTCGGTCCTTATTTTCTTGCGCGCCAGCCGACGACTAGTTGGCCAGCCCGAGGTCTTGCATGTGGGCGACGAGATCCCCGCCGGCGGTCGACGGGTTCACTTCTTTGTCGATCCGCAGGATCTTGCCATCGCCGCCGATGATAAACGTCCACCGGAACGGGAACGCGCGCTCGGCAGTGACCACGCCATAGGCCTCAGCCACTTCCTTGGTCGGATTACTCAGTAGAGGAAAATCGGAGTCTAGCGACTCGGCAAATTCCTTGTTGGTCTGAGGGTCATCGACACTGATCATGAAATAAGCCATATCGATGGCCTGCAACTCGTCGCTGGATTCACGCAGCGACTTGCACTGAGCCGTTCAACCACCGGTAAACGCCTTGGGGAACCAGGCCAGCACCACCACCGTGCCCGAATAGTCAGACAGGCTGTGGGTTTTGCCGTCAGACCCTGGCAGACTGAAGGCTGGCGCCATATCGCCAACCTCGAGCCCCTGAGCCTGGGCTCCGCCGACGCCTACCGCAGCCACGGCCACGAAGACCATGACGCCGAGGGCGACGAACATCTTCATTACTCCACTCCTTGAGTGTAAGGACCGCCGAAAGACCGATTCACCCTACCAGACTGCATGGAGCGCCGTCTACTGAAACAGCGCGGTCTCGGAGAACTGTGCGAACCGGCCGAACCAGAACGTCCGGTGCTCCGACAGCCGCGGGAGCCTGGCGCCGGCCCCACTCCGGCCACGAGCCTAGGCAGCACCCGCCATGCCTATCCGACGGTCCCAGTTCGCATGCGCGTGTTTCTCAGACACCCCGCCGGCAGGGAATGGTTCGTAACGACAGCGCCCTACGTATCCTGGTCGAGGACGGCCACGTACGGCAGCTCCCGGTAGCGCTCATCCAAATCAAGCCCGTACCCCACGACGAATCGGTCCCCGATCGTGAAGCCCACATGCTCAAGAGCCACCGCGGTCTGCCGCCGGGTCGGCTTGTCGAGCAGCGCGACCGACCGGAGCGACCGTGGGCGCCGACCCTTAAGCGTGGACCGCAGCCACGCCAATGTGCATCCGCTGTCAACGATGTCCTCGACAATCAGCACGTCCCGCCCGGCGGGATCCTCCTGGAGATCCTTGAGCACCCTCACCACGCCCGTTGACCGGGTCCCCGCGTCATAGCTCGACAGCGTAATGAGGTCCATGGTGAGCGGTCGTCCCAGGGCTCTCATGAAGTCGGCGAGAAACACCACGCTCCCCTTTAGGACCGCCACCAAATGAGGGTCTCGACCAGGGGGATAGTGACGGTTGACCTCGACGGCCAGCTCATCGATCCGCCGGTCAATTTCGCTGGCCGTCAACAACACAGACAGACCGGGAGAGCCCATCATCTATGGCGATGGTAGCAGAGGGTCGATGAAACCGGGCTCGGACGGTGGAGTAGGAAGATGGTGGGCGCTAGTGGATTCGAACCACTGACCCCCGCCGTGTGAAGGCGATGCTCTACCACTGAGCCAAGCGCCCACGCCGAGCAACTAGAAAGCCAGTTTACCTCAACCGGAGACGACCGCCCTACCCGACGAACAGCGACTCGTCCTTGTCTCGGCTGGGCTTGGGTGCCGCGGGTGGGTCCGGCGCCTGGGTTGGCGAACGGGTTGGCGGCTCGGCCGACGGCTCGTTTCGTCTGGCAAGGGCGGCGCGGATGCCATCGATGAGCGCAAACGCCTCACGCACGGGCGTGATGATGACCTGCTGCGCCGCGTCGAGGGTCTCTTCAGCCTGCTGCGATAGGCGCGAGGTTAACTGATCCGCTCGCTCGAACTGGGCCGACGCCAACTTGGCAGCGTGCGACGCCTGGTCGCCCATTTCGTGCACCTTGGCCATAAACGGGTCGATCTCCCGTTCCACCCGATCGGCAAGTCGATTCACCCGCCGCGCCAGGACGGCGCCGAAGATCAGGACCCCGATCTGGATAAACGCCATCAGCGCGGTGGAGACCGCGATGACAATTAGGGCCAGGGTCGAAAAGTCGCTCACGCCGGCGCCTCGGACGCGTCCGAAGCGTCCTGCTTGGTCTGCGCCCGCTGATAGGCTTCGCGACCGCGGTCGATCGCCGACGTCAGGTTCTCTCGTTGCCTGGTCACAAACTCGCCCCCGCGTCGCGCGGCGTCCGAAGCCCTCTCCCGCCCCTCTTGCGCCTTCTCGTTCAATCGCCGACGAGTCTCCTCACCAGCGCTGGGCGCCCACAACAGCGCCACGGCGGCGCCGCTCACGGCTCCCAGCACGAACGCCATCAACACCGCTCCCGCATGTCCATCCTCTCGTGCCATGCTCGTTCTCCTCGCTAGGTCTTCTCGTCCCAATCATCTCATATTCGAGCCAGGCTTCCCGGCACGGACGAACGGCGTCACGTGAACGCTTGACCCGGACTCTTCAACGTCGCAATCTTGTCCCGCAACGCCGCCGCTCGCTCGAACTCGAGGTTCGCAGCCGCCTCCCGCATCTCGGCGTCGAGCTGGCTTAGATGCTCGTCTAGCTCGGCCCGGCTGCCGAACTCTTCGGCTCGCTCCTTCGCCACCGGTACCGTGACATAGTCCTGCTCGTAGACGCTCAACAGCACGTCGTCGATCTCCTTGACGATCGACGCAGGCGTGATGCCGTTCTCGGTGTTGAACGCTTCTTGTAGAGTCCGCCGGCGCGTCATCTCATCCAGCGCGGCCTTCATCGAGTTTGTCACCACGTCCGCATACATGATCACCTGCCCCTTGACATTGCGAGCGGCTCGACCCGCGGTCTGAATCAACGCCCCCGAAGAACGTAGAAAACCCTCTTTGTCAGCATCCAGAATGGCCACGAGCGAAACCTCCGGGAGGTCGAGGCCTTCTCGGAGCAAATTGATCCCCACCAAAACGTCGAACGAACCACGTCGCAGATCGCGCAGGATCTGGACCCGCTCCAGCGTCTCGACCTCCGAATGCAGGTAGCGTACCCGGACTCCGAGCTCCTGATAGAACTGCGTCAGGTCCTCGGCCATCCGCTTGGTCAGGGTGGTCACCAACACCCGCTCCCCGCATTTGGCGCGCTCGCGAATCTGGTGCAGGAGATCGTCGACCTGCCCTTTGACCGGTCTGACGTCAACCTCTGGGTCGACGAGGCCTGTCGGTCGAATGATCTGCTCGACCACGACGCCATGGCTCCGATCGAGCTCGTAGGGCCCTGGAGTGGCCGAGACACAGACCACCTGCCCCACCCGACTCTCCCATTCGGCGAAATTCAGCGGACGGTTGTCAAGCGCCGACGGCAGGCGGAACCCGAACTCGACGAGCACTTCCTTCCGAGACCGGTCGCCGTGATACATGCCACGAACCTGCGGCACAGTCTGGTGGCTCTCGTCAACGATGGTCAGCGCGTCGGGCGGCAGGTAGTCCAGGAGCGTGGGCGGCGGTTCGCCCTCGGCTCGCCCAGAAAGGTGGCGCGCGTAGTTCTCGACGCCGTGACAGTAGCCGATCTCGCGCATCATCTCGATGTCGAACATGGTCCGCTGATGGAGCCGTTGGGCCTCAAGCACTTTCCCTAAAGACTCGAGCTGCCCCCGTCGTTCCTCCAGCTCGGCCTTAATCGACTCGGCCGCCTGTAGCGTACGCTCGCGGGGCGTGACAAAGTGCGACTTCGGATACACGGCGACCTTGTCGTGATGTCTGAGGGTATGCCCGGTGAGGGGATCGAAGGTGACCAGCTCGTCGACCTCGTCGCCAAACAGCCCGATCCGTAGCGCCGCGTTCTCGTAGGAAGGGAAAACCTCAACAACATCGCCACGCACCCTGAACGTGCCACGGGCGAAGTCGTGGTCATTCCGCTCGTACTGAATCTCAACCAGCTTCCGCAGCACCCATTCCCGCTCGAGGCGTTGACCTCGCTCGAGTGGCAACATCATGCCGTAATAGGCCTCTGGTGATCCGAGACCGTAGATGCAAGAAACGCTCGCCACGATCAGCACATCACGTCGCTCGAAGAGCGAGCGCGTGGCCGACAGCCGCATCCGATCGATCTCGTCGTTGATGGTAGCTTCCTTCTCGATATATGAGTCGGTCGTCGGGACGTAGGCCTCCGGTTGGTAGTAGTCGTAGTAGCTGACGAAGTACTCGACCGCATTGTCTGGGAAGAACCGTTTGAACTCGAGGAAGAGCTGGGCGGCCAGTGTCTTGTTGTGGACCATCACCAGAGTGGGCCGGTTCAATCGTGCGACGACCTGCGCCATGGTGAATGTCTTCCCCGAACCGGTCACCCCCAGCAAGACCTGGTGTGGATCACCACGTTCGAGGCCATCGGTCAGCTCCTTGACGGCGCGC
This sequence comes from Acidobacteria bacterium UBA2994, assembly GCA_002346545.1. Lineage (GTDB taxonomy): Bacteria > Acidobacteriota > Vicinamibacteria > Vicinamibacterales > UBA8438 > UBA2994. Next base: position 47,671 of record DEAA01000027.1, on the reverse strand, counting down.
GGCTGATCACCACGCAGCTCGAAGTCGGTGACAAGCGAGAAACGGTCGTCGGAGGAGGACATCTTGTGGCCGGTCGCCTCATGGCGACCGGCGAGGGCTTTGAGGCTTTGGGTTGTCACCGACCGTCTTCGTCGTGCTCGATCCAGGGGACAAAGTAGCCCTCGCGAGCTCGGATGCGGGGGTCTGAAAGCTCCGGGGAGGCGAGGGTAACTTCTACCCGCCGCCAACTTCCGTCGGTGATCGGATCAGACGAGCCGTGACCGAGCGCATAACGGTCGGCAAGTTCCACCCCGACCTTGTCGTAGATTTCTTCTAGGTCGTCGGCGGTGTCCGTGAAGCAGATGCGGCCGACGGTCCGAAACAGAGACTGGGCGACGGCGGCGCAGGCTACCGCAAGTGCGGCGAAACAGAGGGCGATCCGGCTTGGCAGCGACAGCATAGACCGCTGGCATCTTACCCGATCGACGGCGAGACCCTAGCGACGACAATCGCTACTACGCCCTTGAGGACAGGGCGTATAATCTGGCACTTGGTGGACTTTCGAAAAGTGCAACTGTCGCGGCTGGTCGGCACCTGTCTCTGGTGCCGAATCCGGAGCTAAGACGAAAGGCTACGACTACGTCATGAAGTGCGTCGCGGTGTGCCAGGACGAGACGGTTGTCCGGATCCTGGCCAAAGCACTTCCCTCCTCCTTCGAGACAGAGTTCATCGTCGAGGACCGTCTGCTCGCCCGACGGCTCAGCGAATGCGACATCACCGTCCGTGTGGGGGACTCGCGGAAGGTGGACACTTTCCTGAAGGCCAAGGTCGACCCCAGCACCTGTGTGTTGGTGGAAGATACCGGACGCCGGAGCCCACACCGAACGATCGAGACCATCCGAGACGCAGGTGGCACCTTGATTTACCTGCTCGACGTCGGGCATCCGCTGAGTCCGAAGCGCCGGCGGGAAGCGAAGCCACACGAAGCCGATGTCGGCCACCTGGCGCTCGCCGACCTGCTTGTAGGCGAGCTCGGCGTCCGGCTGGAACGCTCGATGACCCGAGCTCGGGTCGAGCAGTATCAACGCTATCTCGCCGACGCCGACCGAGTGCTCATCCTCCTGCACAATGATCCTGACCCCGATGCCATAGCCAGCGGATTGGCGATGCGAAACCTGCTGCACCGTACCAAGACCACGGCAATCATCGGGACATTCCAGGGGATGACGAGGCCAGAGAACCTACGGATGGCCAACCTGTTGGACATCCGCGTGGAGCTGTTAGAGCGGCAATCGCTCGGCAGCTTCGACCGGATTGTCACGGTGGACGTCCAGCCGCACTACTTCGGCGGACTGATCGACAAGGTCGATCTGGTGATCGACCATCATCCTGAGCGAACTGGGTACAACTCAGCCTTCAAGGACATCCGTCCCGATTACGGCTCAACCTGCACGATTCTCACCGAGCACCTGCGCGCCATCGACGTAAACATCTCCGAGCGGACCGCCACGGCGATGCTTTACGCAATCAAGTCCGACACCTTGTTTCTGTCACGGCAGACCCACGAACCGGACCTCGACGCGTTCAGATTCCTGTATCCGCTCGCAAACGCAGCGCTCGTGCGGAAGATGGAGGGGGCCGAGACGACCATCGAGCGACTAAACTGCATCGCCGATGCCGTGCACCAGGGCGCGGCTGGGCAGACGCTCTACACGACGCACCTGGGCGAAGTGGCTCGGGAGGATCTCGTCGCCTATGTGGCCGACTTCCTGCTACAGGTCGAGGAGATCAAGTGGTCGATCGTTTCCGGGATCGTCCACAGTGACGTCGTGATCTCGGTCCGAAACCTGGGAAGTTCCCGGCACGCCGGTGAGTTCGTGAAACAAAACTTCGGCGACGTCGGGAGTGCGGGAGGCCACCGCGCAATGGCCAAGGCGGTGGTGCCAGTGGTCCGCTTCACAGAGAAGTTCGGTACGACCGCACCCAAGCGGATCATCGAGATTCTCGACCATCTAGGTCGCAACTTCGTGGGATCACCCGCTCCGCCAGATCAGGCTGCAGCGACGCCGATTACGGCCGGGACGTCGCCGCCGACTCGATCCGCTCTCCGCTAGCCCCTACCACCGGCCCGACGAACTGTTGGTGCCCGTCATCGTAGCCGCGCTCCTGCAATTCGGCCAGAGTGTGCATACGGTCGGATCGCGGGTCGTAGCAGCCGCCGAAGTCGAACGGACCGACAGGGTTATGGACGGGACGAATCTCGAAGGCGGCCTTAAAGTGTGACCTCCGAGCAAGCAGGGCGTCCCGCTCGGCCGTCGCTTCGAGCGTCGCCAGCGCCTCTCCCAACCGTCCTCTCCCGTCTCGACGGGTTGGTGCCAACTGGCGGGGGCCGGCGGGCGGCGCCAACGCGGACACGAAGATCACCTGCTCGGCACCGGCCCGAGCCACCTCCTCCAGCACGCGACCGATACTCCCGGGCCGATCGCACAACCGATGAGTCTCGCCACGCCATACGGTCCGCGATCCAAAGCGGACCGGCCAGGGTTCGGTCAGCGCCGGCAGACTGAGGGCGGCCGCAAGGGCATCGAACCCGTGCCGCTGAGCTTCGCCGGCCAGGTCGATCCGCTCGAGCACACGATCCTCTGGCTCGGCGCCTGGACGGTCGTATCCGGCCCCAAGCAACGAAAAGACCAGGTCGCGTCTAGCGTCGAGATCGTGGGTTACCACAAGCAGCTCTCGGAATCCTGGCTGGCCGAGGTTCTCCTTCAACAAATCGGTGAATCGCTGTCCAAGATCGGTCGGCCCTGGACGCGCGATGGACGCGGCTCCACGCATCAGCTGCCACAAGCCGTCGGCCAGCCAGCCCCGTGCGGTCAGCACATCGAGCGGCGTACCCGCCAGCGCCCACCAGAACCCGCTACGCGTGCGCCGACGCCGCCCCCCACGTATCCAGACCCGCACAGCGGCGGCCGCCAGCACCCCGAGCAGCACGACAAGCCCCAACACAACCACCCGAGGGAGCCAGGTAGGTAGAATCATCGGCGAGAACACCCATTCAACGAACTGGCCAAACCCCATGGTGAGCCACACGTCCCCGCCGACACCAAGGACACGCAGCAGGTAGGCGACCGGGTAAACCGCGGCCGCGACCACCACACCGACCATCGGCAACAACACCACGGTCAGCGTCACCGCGAGTACCCACGCCGCCATCCGCAGCGCGGTACGCCAGCCATACAGGCGCCGCGCGCTCGAACCGCCCCAGAGCCCTCCGGACGCCCAGAGACGCTCGGCACCGTCGACCGACATGAATGCCGCCCCCACCACGCCGATGCCACGACCGGCCACCAGGTCGACCTTCACGCCCGCTTCATGCAGGGCGCGGACCACGCCGGCGTGATAGGCGCCAGCCGTACCGGTCCCATTCAAAACCAGCGCGGTGCGTCGGTGAGGGGAATAGCCGGTTTCGACAGACGGTGTCGACGCGGGCGACATCGATTCGGCGGTCACCGGATGGTTACTCGCCGTGGATGGTCACGAGCTTCACGAGCTCGAATTCGCGCGTGCCGTTGGGCGTCGGCACCTCGACCTCGTCACCTTCTTCTTTCCCCACAAGGGCGCGGCCAATGGGAGACGCGGTGGAAATCCAGCCCTTCTCGGGGTCGGCGTCCTCTGGCATCACGAGCTGGTAGACGACTTTGACGCCGCCAGCCTCCCGCAGGTGAACCTTCGAGCCGAATGCGACCTTATCGTTCGGGATCCGATCAAGATTCATAAGCGACAACTCAGCCACTCGCTTGTGCAGCATGGCAAGGCGTGCCTGAACAAACGACTGGCGCTCCTTGGCCGCCTGGTACTCGGCATTCTCCCGAAGGTCACCGAGCTCACGCGCCCGCTTGATCTCCTTCGGCAGCTCGTTGTTGAGCTCCCGCTTCAGCTGGGAGATCTCGTCCTCGAACCGCTTGACTAATTCAGCCTTCATTAGAGTTTCGCTGGTGTCCGCACAATGGCCGGACAAACCGTTACCATAGCACACTGCTCTGTCGCCGCTCGTCTTGCACCAGGTGCGGCCACACACGCTCGAGACAATGCCTTGGAGATCATCACCAGTCGCCGTAACCCGATCGTAACCCGATGCCGCGACGCCGCCCGCACGAACGGGCCGGACGGTCCTATGCTGCTCGAAGGTCGGCATCTCGTCGATGAAGCGTTGGCCGCCGAGCTACCGCTCGAGCTCGTGCTCGTCACGGCTGAAACGACCAAGGACGCAGACAGCGCCGGACGGCTACAGCACCTCGAACGGGTCACCCGGGTGGTCCAGGTGCCAGTCCCCGTCATGGCAGCCGCTAGCCCGGCTGACAGCCCGAGCGGCCTGCTCGCGCTGGCGGACCGACCTGCGGTGACCCTTGAGATCGCCCTAGCGGGCGTCACGCCACTCGTCGTCGCGCTCGTCGGCGTCCAGGATCCCGGGAACACCGGCGCCGTGATTCGCGCCGTGGAAGCTGGCGGCGCTACCGGCGTGGTAACCGTCGGCGGAGCGGACCCGTTTGGGTGGAAGGCGTTGCGAGGAGCGATGGGCAGCACGCTACGGGTGCCGATCGCCCGCACCCGGGATATCGCGACGCTGTCGGTAGCCGCGAGCGCTAGACCACTCCGTACCCTGGCCGCGGTGCCGCGAGGCGGCACGCCGATCACCCAAGCCGACCTCGCGCGACCGACCCTGCTCTGTTTTGGCGGCGAGGGCGGGTTCGACCAGGACACCGTGGGAAAGGCGGATGAACGGATCTCGATCCCTATGCGCCCACCGGTCGAATCACTGAACTTGGCGGTCGCCTCGGCGCTCGTGATCTACGAGGCAGCTCGACAGCGGAGCGCCAGACCGGTGGACACCCGATGAGTGGCTCGCTCTTCGACGACCCGACCATGACCCGGCCACCCAGCGACGGTCCATTGGCGGACCGGATGCGCCCACGCCACTTCGACGAGCTGGTCGGTCAAGAGCAACTCCTGGGCCCCGACCGCCCCCTACGGCAAGCCATCGAGCGAGATACGCTGCAGTCGATCATCCTGTGGGGACCGCCAGGTAGCGGCAAGACGACGCTTGCCCGGCTAATCGCGGCGACGACCGCGTCCAAGTTCGTGGCGTTCAGCGCTGTCCTCTCCGGCATCAAGGAGATCCGAGCGGTAATGGCCGAGGCCGAGCAGGCTCGCCACCTCGGCTCGCGACGAACCATTCTGTTTATCGACGAGATCCATCGCTTCAACAAGGCCCAACAGGACGCGTTCCTCCCGCGCGTCGAAGCAGGCGACATTGCCCTGGTGGGAGCCACTACCGAGAACCCCTCCTTCGAGGTGAACGCGGCGCTCCTCTCCCGGTCTCAGGTGTACGTCCTGGAGCCGCTGAACGCCGAGGCAGTCATCACGCTCCTCCGAAGGGCGCTAGCGGATGAGGAACGCGGCCTCGGAAAGGCACCACTCCGGGTCGACGAAGAGGCGCTCACAGCAATCGCGACACACGCCAATGGCGATGCTCGCGTCGCCCTCAACCTATTGGAGCTCGGCGCGTCTGCCGCGGCGGCCCCGCACCCGACCTCCGACCACGAGGCACACCTCGACCTAACACTCCTGTCCGAGGTCACACAGAGACGGGCGCTGCTGTATGACAAGACCGGGGAAGAGCACTACAACCTCATCTCGGCGCTCCACAAGTCGCTGCGCAACAGCGACCCCGACGCCGCCGTGTACTGGCTCGCTCGGATGGTGGAAGCAGGAGAAGATCCGCTCTACATCGCTCGGCGGCTGGTCCGCTTCGCATCCGAGGATGTCGGTAACGCGGACCCCCAGGCCCTGACCGTGGCCGTGGCGGCAAAAGAGGCGGTACACTTCGTCGGCATGCCGGAGGGCAACACCGTGCTGGCGCAGGCGGCCATCTATCTGGCCTCTGCGCCCAAGAGCAACGCGGTCTACACTGCGTACAACAAGGCTGCTACCGACGCCCATCGCGAGTCCGCGGACCCAGTGCCCCTCCACTTACGCAACGCGCCAACTCGACTAATGAAGCAGCTAGACTACGGGAAGGGCTACCGCTACGCCCACGACGAGCCGAATGCGGTCGCCCCCATGGACTGCCTCCCGCCGTCGGTCGCGGGCACCCGCTACTACACGCCGACGACCAGAGGCTTCGAACGGGAACTGGGACGACGACTCGACGCGTGGCGCGACCTCAAGGCGAAGCGGCGGACCGCAGGACAACGAGATATGCCGGACCCACAACCGTCGGATCCGTAGGCATGCCCGGAACGCTCTACTACGTCGGTCGCGGACTGCAGCTGCTGGGGATGGCGGCGCTTCTCGAGGCGATCCTGATCGCAGGGCCAATGGGCCCCAGCCCGCGGATCTTTGGATTCGGGGTGGCCGTGTTCATCGTGGGGCACCTGATCGTCAAGCGCACGAGCGGCTAACAAGACAGCGACCAAACCGCGAGACCTACTCGAGGCTCACCCTCACCACCTCGTAGTCCAGATCGATACCGACCACCGAGTCGCCGCCGAGTCGCATGGCTTCTTCCCTGAACTCGCCGAACGCGATCTGGCGGGCGCGTTGCGGTTCCGTTCCGTAGGCGCCCGACCTGTCCGCGACGATGCCGCGGATCTTCGCGAGGAGGTCCCTGAAGATGTTGGCACCAACGATCGCGTCGCCGGTGACGACACCGCGGCAGGTCCGGACCCTTCGGCCTGCGACTGATGGGGTGGCCGTCGGGACCATGTGGCGTCCTTCTCGACCCATTAGCCATGCCCGGCCCCACCGGATCGGTCCAGGCTCCGTGCCCTAATACAGCCGGCAGCTACCCTCAAATCCGCTCGAAGCGGCGTTCAATCTCTCGACGAGACAGACGGAGTACGACCGGTCGACCGTGCGGACACACCGACGAGTGGGCCGTCCTACGCAGTTCGTCGAGGATGTAGACCATTTTCTCTGGAGTGAGACGGTCGTGCGCCTTGACGGCCGCGTGACAGGCCGTGGTCGCCGCCACCTGACGGAGCGCCTGGTCCACGGGGCCGCCCTCTTCAAATCCGTCGAGGTCCAGGGCCAGCGCACGAATCGTCACTTCCGAAGCGGCGATCGGCACGAGCGCCGGCACCGCCGCCACGCACACACTGTCGCCGCCGAACTCCTCCACCTCGAACCCCAGACGCGTGAGCGCCACCTGGTGCTGCCCGAGCGCCTGTCGCTCGGCCGGGGACAACTCCAGCACCAGCGGCGTCAGCAACCGCTGGCTCTCCAGGGGACCGGCGGTCAAACGCTCCATCACCTGCTCGAACAACACCCGCTCGTGAGCGACGTGCTGGTCGATGATGGCAATCCCTTCGTCATCGACCGCGATAATGAACGTGTCGCGGAACTGGCCGAGCGGTAACATCGATCGTCCGGTAGGCACCGGCGCCGGCGCCATAGCCGCCGGCCGCATGTCACGTACCAGATCGGTGAGCGACTGGGGCGGTGCGAATCCAGTAGATCCCGGACCGTCGGTTGACGTCGCGGTGTCGGCCAGCACAGCGACAGGCTGCGTCCACGGCCCGGGCGACGCCTCCGCGGCCGGGCCCGGCGCCCTGGTGGGAGCGGCCTCCAGCGCAACCTCCGGAGCCGGGCTGTCGGCCAGGGCGTCGCCCAGTGCCCGGCGCAGTACCTCGTGCACGAGCGAGGGCTCCAGGAATCGAACCTCGGCCTTGGCCGGATGCACGTTCACGTCGACGCGATCAGGTGGCAGCTCAAAGAACAGGTGCACCTCCGGACTCCGCTCCTTGATGGTGGCGGCGCTATAGGCGTGGGTGATAGCGTGCGCGATAGTCCGGTCCTTGACGGCGCGACCATTCACGAACAGATTCTGCGGTCCCCTGACCGGCCCGTGACCCTGCCCGGCCAACCCCGCCGCAAAGCCGCGCACCGACACACCCGCCGCGGTCTTCTGCACCTCGACCAAATGGTCCCGCGATTTGTAGAGTTGAAAAAGCCGCTCATCAAGCTCGGTCGCCGACGGACACTGCAGCAAGCGGCGGCTTCCACTCGCGAGGGTGAAACCGACCTCTGGGTAACCGAGCGCAAGCTGCGTCATCAGCCTGGAGATCTGGGTGGTTTCGGCCCCATCCGACTTAAGGAACTTCCGGCGGGCGGGGACGTTGCAGAAGAGGTCGATCACCTCGATCGTCGTCCCCTCCGATGCACCTACCTCACGGGTGGCCGTAGTCACTCCTGCCGAGACCCGGATCTCGACTCCTCTGTCGGCGCCGCGAGGGCGGGTGCGCAGAAGCAGATTCGACACCGAGGCGATGCTGGGGAGCGCCTCGCCCCGGAAGCCCAAGGTAGAGATGGCGGCCAAGTCTTCGAGCCGGCGGATCTTGCTCGTCGCGTGACGCTCGAGTGCGAGGGCCGCCTCCTCAGCGGTCATCCCCTCGCCGTCATCCTCCACCCGGATCAGCCGCTTGCCCCCTAGTTCGACGGCGACCGCGATGCGGCGCGCGCCGGCGTCGATAGCATTCTCGACGAGCTCCTTGACCACCGAGGCGGGCCGCTCCACGACCTCCCCCGCCGCGATCTGGTTGGCGAGCTCTGTCGACAGTCGCGTGATCTTCGAAGGACGGTCGCTCACTTGTCGGTCTCGGCCTCGAGCGTGGCCTGAGCCGCGGCAAGCCTGGCCACCGGAATTCGGAACGGCGACGCACTGACGTAGTCAAGACCGACACGATCGAAGAACCGGATGGACGCCGGATCGCCGCCGTGCTCGCCACACACGCCGACCTTGAGGTCGTCCTTGCGCCTGCGGCCAAGCTCCACGCCCAGCCGGACCAGTTCGCCCACTCCGGTGGTGTCAAGGCTAGCGAACGGATCACGCTCAATAAGCTTCCGCGACTGATACTGCCTGAGGAATTTGGTGGCGTCGTCCCGAGAAAAACCGTAGACCATCTGGGTGAGGTCGTTGGTGCCGAACGAGAAAAAGTCGGCCTCGCTGGCAATCGCGCCGGCAGTGACGACCGACCGCGGCACTTCGATCATGGTGCCAATGAGGTAGTTCACGCGCACGCCCTGCTCCGCGATCACCATCTTAGCCACCCGGTCGATCACCGCCTTCTGGTCGCGCAGCTCCCGCACATCGCTGACTAGTGGGATCATGATTTCTGGCACCACTTTGATCCCTTCCTTCGCCAGCTTGACGGCCGCCTCCATGATGGCGCGCGTCTGCATTTCCGTGATCTCGGGATAGGTAATGCCGAGACGGACCCCCCGGTGCCCGAGCATCGGGTTGAACTCGTGGAGCTGCTCGACTCGCTGGAGGAGCATCCGTTTGCGAGCCAGCTGGGGCGACTTCGACTTCCGCGTTTCCAGCCGGGCGATATCCACCAGCAGCTCCTCCCGCTTCGGGAGAAACTCGTGCAGCGGCGGGTCGATAGTGCGAATCGTGACCGGCTCGCCCCGCATCGCCTTGAAGACCCCGTAAAAGTCCTCCCGCTGAAACGGCAACAGTTCCTTGAGAGCGGCCCGCCGCTCTTCCTCGGTCTCCGCCAGGATCATGCGCTGAACAATCCGAATCCGGCCTTCGCCGAAGAACATGTGTTCGGTGCGACACAAACCGATGCCGCGTGCCCCGAAGGCATAGGCGATCTCCGCCTGGTCCGGTTGGTCGGCGTTGGCCCTGATCCCGAGACGACGCACTCGATCCGCCCATCGCATAACCCTGGAGAAGCGTCGGTAGATATCAGACGATTCGGCATCCAGCTCTCCGGCCACCACCTGCAGGATCTCACTGGGCTGACTAGGCACGAACCCTATCTTTACTTCTCCGGACAGCCCATCGAACGATAGCTTGTCGCCTTCCTGGAGGACGCGCCCGCCCACCGTCAACCGTTTGCGGCCTGCATCCACTTGCAACGCCGAGGCCCCGACGATCGAGGGCTTACCCATCTGTCGCCCCACGACGGCCGCGTGCGAGGTCATCCCGCCGGTGGCGGTCAGCACGCCCTCGGAGACGAACATGCCGTGAATGTCGTCCGGCACCGTTTCCTTTCGGACCAGGACCACTTTCTTCCCACCGGCGGTCCACTTCACCGCGTCGTCTGCGGTGAAGACCAGCTGCCCCGATGCCGCCCCTGGCGAAGCGGGCAACCCGCGTGTAGTTACCGGGACCTCGGCCCAGGCATCGGGATCGAATACGGGCGCCAAGAGCTGCACCAATGCCCCCGGATCGATCAGCGACAGCGCGGTCCGCGCGCTCACGAGCCGCTCGTCCACTAGATCGGTCGCGATCCTGATGGCCGCATGGCCGGTCCGCTTCCCGCTACGGGTCTGCAGCATGAACAGCTGCTCTTCTTGAATGGTGAATTCAAAGTCCTGGACGTCTTTGTAGTGTCGTTCGAGCCGACTGGTGATGCGACGCAGCTGCCGATAGGCCGCCGGCATCAGCCCCTCCAGTTCCTTGATCGGTTGCGGCGTCCGGATCCCAGCAACCACGTCTTCTCCCTGCGCGTTGAGCAGGAACTCGCCGTAGAACTCCTTGGCGCCGGTGGCTGGATTCCGCGTGAAGCCAACCCCGGTCGCCGACTGGTTCCCGGTATTGCCGAACACCATCAGCTGGACATTGACCGCAGTCCCGATCTCGTCGGGGATGTCGTAGATCCGGCGGTACTCCTTGGCCCGCGGATTGTTCCAGGAACGGAACACCGCGTCGCGGGCCAACCGGAGCTGCTTCAGCGGGTCCTCCGGGAAGCTGCGTCCCGTCTTGACCAGTGTCAGCGCCTTGTAGCGGTCTACGACGGCCCGAAGCGCTCCCTCACCGAGCTCGGTGTCGAGCGTCACGCCGTGCTCCCGCTTCACCTCGTCAAGCTCATCCTCGAACGCATCTTTAGGAATATCGAGCACGACGTTCCCGAACATCTGGATAAAACGCCGGTAGCTGTCGAATGCGAAACGACTGTTTCCGGTTTGCCGACCCAGGGCCCCGACCGTGGCGTCATTGAGGCCTAGGTTGAGTATGGTGTCCATCATTCCCGGCATCGAGAACTTGGCCCCGGACCGCACCGACACAAGCAGCGGGCGATCGATCGAACCGAACGACGCGTCGGCGGTCTGTTCAAGCTGACGCAGTCGTTCGAGCACCTCGCGGTCGACCACGGTCGGCACCCGCCGCTGATTAGCGTAATACTGGGTGCATGCCTCGGTCGTGATAGTGAAGCCGGGAGGCACCGGCAGCCCGGCGTTCGTCATCTCGGCCAGACCGGCGCCCTTTCCACCGAGCAGGTCCTTCATGGAGCGGTCGCCGTCTGCAGTCCCAGCGCCGAAGGAATAGACGTAGCGAGGTCGGCTCGTCCCCTTCGCGGTGCTCTTCCGTTGGCGACCCTTCGTGCTCGCCCCGCGAGCGGTAGTCGCCTTCTTCGAGATCGAGCCCCTCGCGTTCGCTCTGCGAGTGCGAGGACGCGTGCTCTTCGCTTTGGGTCGTGTGTTCGCCATGTCTCTCTCACGCGCGTCGGGTGCTGCGTTCGGCGTCGATTACTGCTCGGCCACGAGCTCGGAGACGTCGGCCAGCCGGAGCACCCGCTGTTCGAGTCGCTTCAAGAGAGCCAGGCGACGGCGCCGGAGGTAGGGATCGGGCGCCATCACCAGTACGTCAGTAAAAAAGCGGTCAACGGCCGGGCCGAAGCGGGCGGCCTCGGCGAACGCCTCACGATACGCATCGCCGCTCTCGACGGCCGCCACGATCTTCGGCCCGCGGCGGGCCAGCTCGCGCTCGAGCCGTTTCTCGGCCGGTTCCAGCGCTTCCTCGGACACCGCCACCGCGCCGCGCTCGATGTCGCCAAACTCCCCATCGGACAGCTCTCGGGCGATGTTACGGACCCGTTTGAAGACGGTGGCCAATTGCTGGAAGTCTGCCGACCCGGTAAACTCGGGCAGCACCTCAAGCTTTCGCCGCGCGTCGAGCGGCCGCAGCTGAGCGACGTCGGCATCGTGGGTGACGGCACGCACATTGCGCACGTCGTAGCCTCGCTGCTCGAGCACGTAACGCAGCCGCTCGCGCAGGAAGTCGATCAGCCGACGGGCATTCTCCTCCGGTGCACCGCCGGCGTGCTCCCCACGCGCCATGTTCACCAGGGTGCCGACATCAGGACGGACCGAAGACCCGGTCAGTTCAGGCAGGTCTACGAGGATGCGGAACACCCCGTGGGCCTGGCGCCGTAGCGCGAACGGATCCCGCGATCCGGTCGGTCGCTCGCCACTGAGAAATAGTCCCACCAGGGTGTCGAGCTTGTCCGCCAGCGCCACCGCAGCCCAACAGACGCCAGCAGGACCGAGGTCGCGTGGCTGGGGCGGGGCGTCAGCGGCCACGCCGATCGGAAGGTAGTGGTGATAGATGGCGCGCCAGACTGCCTCAGACTCGCCATCCTCGCGGGCATAGATGCCGCCCATCTGCCCCTGCAGTTCGGGAAACTCGCCTACCATGTCCGTGGTCAGATCCGCCTTTGCCAGAAGCGCGGCCCGCGCGGCGTCCGCTCCCACGTCGCTCGCATCGAGAGCATCACTAGCGACCCGGGCCGCCAACCGTTCGATCCGGTGAGCCTTGGCAAGATAGCTACCCAGCTTGGCGTGAAACCGGAGAGTGTCGAGGCGTTCCAGATGAGTAGCGAGCGGCGCCCCTCGATCGGCTTCCCAGAAAAACCGCGCATCCCGCAGCCTGGCAATTAGGACGCGCTCGGAGTTGTGAGCAATGGCCCGGACGTTATCCCGGGGGGTGTTGGTGACGGCCAGGAAATGCTCGGTCAGCCGACCACGTTTTGTGACCACCGGAAAGTAGTGCTGGTGGTGAATCATCGTGGTCTTTAGCACCTCGTCCGGTAGCGCCAGGAACTCGCGGGGAAAGTGTCCAGTGACCACCGACGGATACTCCACCAAGTCCGGCACCTCGTCGAGGAGCGACGACTCTCCTCCCGCGCCCCCTACGACGCCTCCCGCCCGAGCGGCCTGCGTGGTCAGCTTCTTGTCGATCCTGGCCCGGCGCTCGTGGCGCGACAGCAGAACGTAGTTCCGCTTGAGTGTGCGCCGGTACTCGGCAAACGACCCTACCGCCTGCCGGCCACCAGGCTTGCCATCACGAGCAAAGAAGCGGTGGCCAAAGGTGACCGCACCAGCCCGGATCGGGGCAACCCCGCGCGCTACCGCCCCAGGGGTCCGCTCGATAACGAAGGGCACGACCCGACCGCCGAACAAGAACAGGAGCCACCGGATGGGCCGCCCGAATAGCAGTTCGCCCCGGCCGTCATCGAGACGCGCATCCCAGTTCATCTGCTTCCGGAACTCGAGACTGCGGAGCGTCGCGGCCAGCACATCGCCAAGCACCGTCCGTGCCAGTGCGCCACGCTGCCGGTTGCGATGCGCCAGGTAGATGCCTTTCGGCATCTTCACTTGAATCAGCTGGTTCACCGGCACACCGTGCTTGCGTGCGAAGCCCTCCGCCGCCCGCGTCGGCTTGCCACCGGCATCGAACGCCGCTGCCAGTGCGGGTCCGGTCTGGGTCTCTTCTAGGTCTGTTTGGCGATCTTCCAGCTTGGCCACGCGTGCGACCAGCCGGCGCGGCGTCGCGAAGGCCTCTGGCTCGGTTCCGCAGGTCAGCCGGGCGTCGTCAAGTGCCGCACGTAGCTTGTTCTCCAGTTGAGTCGTCAGCGAGGGAAGCCAACTCGCCGGAATCTCCTCGCACCCGATCTCGATCAACAGCTCTCGATTCATGGTGACGTTCCGCTTAGGCCTCGGCCGACTGCTCGTCGGTGGCCCCGACGTAGGCATGGGCAATGGCTACGGCCAGCTCGCGCACGCGCAGAATGTAGGCAGCCCGCTCAGTCACCCCAATGCCACCGCTCGCATCCAGGATGTTGAACGTGTGTGAACACTTGAGACACGCATCCAGCGCCGGCAACACAAGCCCCGACCGTAACAGCGTCTGGGTCATCTGCTCGTGGCGGTCGAACAGGTCGCGGTGGAAGGCAGCGAACTCACGCTCGGGCATATCCACCATCCCGAAGGCGTATTTGGTCTGCTCGACCTCTTCTTGGTGGCGAACATCACGATAGGGCACACCGGGTGCCCACTCGAGGTCGTACACGTCGTCCACGCCCTGCAGGTGCATGGCAATCCGCTCGAGGCCGTAGGTGAGCTCGACCGAGACGGGAGCCAGATCGATGCCACCCGCCTGCTGGAAGTACGTGAACTGGGTAATCTCCATGCCGTCGAGCAAAACCTGCCACCCGATGCCCCAGGCACCGAGGGTGGGCGACTCCCAGTTGTCCTCCTCAAAGCGGACATCGTGCCTGGCCGGGTCGATGCCACACGCGCACAAGCTCTCCAGATATTGCAGCTGGGCCGCATCCGGCGACGGCTTGAGAATCACCTGGAACTGATGGTGCTTGAAAAGACGGTTCGGGTTCTCACCGAACCGGCCGTCCGCCGGCCGGCGTGACGGCTGCACGTAGGCAACGTTCCAGTGCCTCGGCCCTAACACCCGGAGGAAGGTCTCAGGATGCATGGTACCCGCCCCGACCTCGATGTCGAGCGGTTGCTGGATAAGGCAGCCCCGCGACGCCCAGAACTTGGACAATGAGGCGATCAGATCCTGAAGGGTCACATCTTTACTCCCAGGGCCACAGTATTGCTTCCCTAGACTCGGCCCATAGCTCGAAGCACTTTCACCGAGCGAAGCTCCTTCTCCAAATGAACCGCCAACAGTCGTCGATGCGCCTGCTCGAGCTCTCGCCCGGCTAGCTCTGACAAGCCTATATCGGCGAGTCGACCGGGTGGGGTGCCGGCGACCCCTCTCAGAAACCCTACGGCATCGCCAGACAACAACACTCCCTGCTGGCCGGCACACCCACGGCAGACCAAGCCATCGCCACCCGGGTCAAGACGTCCGCCGCCGCTTAGGTCGCCGCCACAAGCTCCACAGGCCAGGAGCGACGGATAGACCCCTTGCAGTCGGAGCACCCAATACTCGAAGTACCGGGCCAACGGCTCGACCGGGACATCGCCCCGCAACGACTCGACCACTGCCGCACCCAGCCGATACAGCGTGTCGTTCGGTTCTGCTTCCGGCGCGCACTCGTCGAGCAACTCGGCGAAGTACGAGACGTACCCGAGACTCTCGCCATCACGTGCGGCCAAAGGGGAACTGACCGGGTCGACATAGCTCAGTCGCACCAGATCCCGCCGCTCCCGCTCGTAGTACGCCAGCCGCGCCAAGGTCAGCGGCTCGAGACCGCCGCCAAACCGCGACTTGGTCCGGCGGGCCCCATTCGCCACACCGCGCTTCTTGCCCCGGTCGCGGGTCAGGAAGACGACGATACAGTCCGCCTCACCAAGCTGATAGGTGCGCAGAACGAGCGCGTCGGTCGTAAACAGTGGCATCGCGACCGCCGAACCGAAACGTCGTATTGTACAGCCGTTACGCTGCCTTGACGTACTGCAGGAAGACCGTTGCTAGGCCCAGGAAAGCAAAGAACCCGAAGACGTCGGTCAAGGTAGTGATGAACACGGCCGACGCCAGTGCCGGGTCGATCTTGAGCGCTCGCAGGATGATCGGGATGACGGTCGCAGCCACGGCGGCCACTAGCAGGTTGATCACCATCGCCAACCCCAGGATCAGCCCAAGGTACAGATTGCCTGACATCGACCAGGCGACTCCAGCCCCGATGGTGCCCAGCGCCAGCCCATTGCTCAAACCAACCAGCGCTTCCTTGAACACCGCCTTACGAGAGTTGCCCCAGGTGAGCTCTCCCAGCGCTATCCCGCGCACGATGACGGTGAGCGCCTGGGTGGCAGCGTTACCACCCATGCTCGCCACGATGGTCATAAAGACGGCCAGCACAACGACCTCATCGATCGTGGCCTGAAATGCCCGTACGACAAACGCCGCCATCGTGGCCGTGATCAGGTTCACGGCGAGCCACGGCAGCCGCTTGCGCACCGACTCGCTGGCGGGCGAGAACACGTGCTCATCACCGCTGACACCAGCCAGTCGGTAAATATCCTCGGTGGCCTCGTCCTTAATGATGTCGATCACATCGTCGACCGTGATGATCCCGGCCAACTTGTTCTCCTCGTCGACGACCGGAATAGCCAGCAGGTTGTAGTTCGCGACGTGCTGGGCAACCTCTTCCTGGTCGGTGTCGACCCTGGCGCTGATCAGGTCGGTGGTCATGATCCGCCGGAGCGGCGTCTCTGGCGAAACTAGCAACAGGCGTCGCAGAGACACGACGCCGACCAGATGCCGCCGCTCATCGACCACATAGAGATAAAAGACCATCTCCACCTCGCGCGACCCCTGGAGTGCCTGGATCGCCTCGCCCGCCGTCAGCTCCTCCGACAACGCGAACACCGTCGGATTCATGATCCGGCCGGCGGTCTGCTCGGCGTACTCGAGCAGGTTCTCGACCTCACCCGACGCTCGCATCTGTTCGAGCACGGCGTCCGAGATCTGCTCGGGAAATTCGTCGATCAGGGCCGCCGCATCGTCGGACGGCATCTCCTGCAGCCACTGGGCCAGCCTGCCCGGCGGATGCTCGGCAAGCAGGGTTGAGGCCGGCTCTGGTCCGTACTCGATCAGCGCCTCCATGGCGAGGCGGCTGTTGTGGCCGAGCAGCAGGTTGAGTGCGACCCGACAGTCTTTCTGGGAAAGCTCGCTGAAGAGCTCAGCGAGATCGGCCGGATGCTGCTTCTGCAGCAGGTTGACAAGGTTCACAGACGCACCAATCCGCTGCAGTCGCTTGACTGAATCGAGAACCACGTCGATTCGGCGGAGGGGTGGCATAGTCCCGTCGCTCGTGTCGAGCCGTTAACG
Organism: Acidobacteria bacterium UBA2994; assembly: GCA_002346545.1. Classification (GTDB taxonomy): domain Bacteria; phylum Acidobacteriota; class Vicinamibacteria; order Vicinamibacterales; family UBA8438; genus UBA2994. Next base: position 30,825 of record DEAA01000027.1, on the reverse strand, counting down.
TGTGCCGGAGGCGCGAGTCAGGTTCGTCTGGATGTCCCACAGTCGCTACCAAGAACTTCTCAGTGTAGCACTTTCGCGCCAATGGACCCCGCCGCCGCGCCCATTTTGGGACTCAGGCAGAGCCATGCGAAGATGGGGCACGATGCCGATTACGACCAGAGCGTCTGCCCTCCCGAGCGTGCGAATCCACGCGCTGGCCATCATTCTGGGTTTCGGGTTGTTGACCGCTGGTCTCCACGCTCAGCAGACGGCGTCCGAACAACGCACCCGCGCCGAGGCGGGGGATGCCACGGCCCAGTACGGCCTTGGCTACGCACACTGGATCGGTGAGAACGTCGGCCAGGACAATGCCGAGGCCGCTCGCTGGTTCCAGCTGGCGGCGGAGCAGGGGAATGCCGACGCCCAGTTCTATCTGGGGGTACTGCACGCGGAAGGGAGCGGGGTTCCACGCAGCCGAGAGTCCGCGTCCGAGTGGTTCCGCCGAGCCGCCAAGCAAGGGCACGCGTCGGGCCAGTTCCGGTTCGCCAGAAACCTCGAGCGAGGCCGTGGGGTGGAGGCGAATGAAGCGGAGGCAATCGACTGGTTCCTGAAGGCTGCGGACCAGGGCCACGTCGATGCGCAGTTCACGCTGGGCAGCCGGTATCTGTCGGCTGGGGGCAACAAACTCGCGGCCGAAGCGGCTCGGTTGTATCGGCTGGCCGCAGCTCAGGGCCATCTCGAAGCGCAGTACAACCTCGGCTACATGTTGTCCCAAGGCCACGGAGTGGAGCGCGACCCCGTAAGGGCAGCCCACTGGTACCGTCTAGCCGCAGACCAGGGGCACGCGGGTGCGCAGGTCAGCCTCGGATTCGTCGTTGCGGCCCAGGCGCTCGGGTTACGACGCACACCCCCGCCCGACACGGGGACGCCGCCGGACGAGGTCGCCCGTGACATCCGGCTGACCAAGGACCCGCGTCCGGAAGAAGCCCGGTTCACGCGCGGGCTGATGTACCGCTACCGGCTGGCGGCAAAACAGAGGCATGCTACCGCCCAGTTTCTGCTCGGCACTATCTACGAGCGGGGTAAGGAGATGCGGCAGGATCGCACCGAAGCGGCGCGGTGGATGCGGCTGGCCGCAAACCAGGGCTATCTGGAAGCTCAGATCGCGCTGGGCGAGATGCTGGCGAGCGAGCGGGATGGGATCGGCGACGAGGTGGAAGCCTACATGTGGCTTAATCTCGCCGCTCAATCTGCACGGACGCGCGACGACCGCACCCGGGCAGAGCAGGCTCGCGATCTCCTGGCGGCCCGCTTGAGTACTGATCAGGTCGAAGAGGCGCGGCGACTGGTGCGGCGCTGGCGACCCGGACCAGGCCACCCCCGACCAACACCCTGACTAACCGCGTGACCGCGGTGCGACGCCGGCCTGATCGAGCCACCGATCATTTTCACGCCACTCGGCGCGCACCTTGACGTGCAGGTCGAGATAGACCCGGCACTCGAAGAAGCGCTCAAGATCCCGCCTGGCGGCCGACCCGATCTCCTTGATGCGAGCCCCCCTCGGACCAAGCACGATAGGCTTCTGCGACGGACGCTCCACCAGAATCGAACAATAGAGATGTAGCCGCCCTGGTTCTGATTCGTCGTCGAACCGATCGACCACCACCGCGGTCGTGAACGGCAACTCGGCATGCGTCAACCTAAGCAGCTGTTCCCTCACCATCTCCCCCGCCAGCAGTCGCTGAGGCTGGTCGGTGAGGTAGTCCTCCGGATAGAACGGTTCCCCCTCGGGGAGATGAGCGATGATCTCGCGCTCGAGAATGTCGACGCCGTCCCCCGTCTTGGCCGACACGGGCACGATGGCAGCGAACTCGCGCTGCTGGCGGTACCAGTCGATGATGGGGAGCAGCCTCGGCTTGGCCACTAGGTCCACCTTGTTGAGGACCAGCACGACCGGCCCGGCCGCCTTCTCCAGTTGCCCAAGGACCCACTTGTCGCCAGCGCCGATCCCATCAGTGGCATCACGGACCAGGCCGATCACGTCGACATCAGAGATCGCCTCGTAGGCGATGTCGACCATCCGGACGTTCATCCGATGCAACGGTCGGTGGATACCCGGGGTGTCGACGAAAATCACCTGAGCCAGGTCGTCACCCGGGTAGTTCTGCACGCCAACGATACGGTTACGAGTAGTTTGCGGCTTGTCCGAGACGATCGCTAGCTTGACGCCGACGACCTGATTCAGAAGGGTCGACTTCCCAGCGTTCGGCCGACCGACGAAGGAGACATATCCACAGCGCATCAGGATCTGGCCTGGCTACATCGCCTCCGGGTGCGCGGCGTCACGCCGCCACATCCTCACCTTGCGGATCCGGCGGCGTTCGGCCTCGAGCACTTCTACCCTGAAGTCATCCACTTCCACCGTTTCGCCGATCTCTGGAACCCGCCCGAGCCGCGTGAGGAGGTAGCCGCCGACCGTCTCGAATCCATCACGCTCGACGACCACGCCCAAATGCTCGCTCATGTCGGCAACGCTAACCGTAGCCTGATAGATCCAAACCCCATCGCCTTCCCGCACTGCCGGCTCCGGCTCGTCATCGTCGTACTCGTCACGAATCTCGCCCACGATCTCTTCGAGCAGATCCTCGATGGTCACCAGCCCGGCCGTCGCCCCGTACTCGTCCACGACGATGGCGCTCTGTGCCTGCTTCAGCTGCAGCTCGCGCAGCAACTCGGCCACCCGTTTGCCTTCGGGTACGACGTGCACCGGCCTGAGCAGCTGAGGCACGATCGGCATCTCGCCAGGCACCCCGTCGAGCGTCACGAGGTCTTTGGCAAAGACGAACCCGATTATGTTGTCGAGGTTGTCACGATAGACAGGAATCCTCGAGTACTCCTCGTCGGCGAACAACGCCCGGAAGGCGCTGACCGAAGCGTCGTGCTCGATCCCTACTATGTCGGGGCGCGGGGTCATGACCTCACGGACGAGCGTGCCGCCAAAGTCCACCACGGACTGCAGCAATCGGCGTTCCTCCTGTTCCTCTGCGTTCGCCTCGTCGCACTGGTCCACGGCTGGGGCCCCGGCCGATGTCACGATGGTCTCATCCCCGTCTCCGTTAGCGCGGACGTCGATCCGTGGTCTCGCCGACCGCCACAGCCGCAAGAGCCAGAACTGCAAGGGCCGGAACACACGCATCGTCATGTCGAACGACGGGAGCAATAATTCCAGCACACGGCCGGCACCGGCCCGCACGAGGAGCGACGGCACCACCTGCTCGACCACCAGCAAGAACCCGAAACCGGCCAGCAGGAGCCCGGCGACCTGCTGCAGGGTCTCCACCCCGACGAGGCGTGCCAACACCACCGCTGCCGCGGCGGTCAGTAACCCGCTGAGAAACCGGGTGCCAACGTAGAGCCGCTGCGGCGCGTCGAGATAGGTGGTGAGCGAGTCATGGCGGGCGTCCCGTTCAGCACTGAGCCGTTCCGACAAGCGAACGAGCGTGCCGAACGCCGCCTCGATCGTCGCGACCCAGGCTAGCGCGCACCCAATCAGGAAGAGGAGCAACGGTAGCATCACACTTACTCCGGCGGGAGTCCACCGCGCCGGCGAAGCTGGCGCTCGAGGCGCTCCATTTGTCCGTCATCACGCTCGTGGTCGTAGCCGAGCAGATGCAGGAGGCCATGCAAAGTCAACCGCTTCAACTCCTGCGCATTTGTCCACCCGGCGGCGCGGGCCTGGCGAGCAGCTAGACCAGTGGCGATTACGACATCACCCAGCAACCGGACGTCTCCAACCGCCGGCGCCCCCTGATCGGCGGGGAATGACAGCACGTCGGTCACCCGCTTGATGCCGCGGAACCGATGATTGAGATCCCGCATCTTGCGATCCCCCACCAGGGCGATGGTGAGCTCCCCGCGGGCCGCGCGTGGAGCGACCCGGATCACCCATGGCACGAGGCCGCGCTCGGTTCTAGGACGGCCGCGGCCGTCGGTGACCGTGATGCGGAGTTTAGACGAAGGGTCGGGGTCGTCCGTGGTCATGTCGAAGCGGAGGTCGGAGACTCTTCGGCGGCGCTGGCCTCGTAGGCCTGCACGATCTTCTGCACAAGCGGATGGCGGACCACGTCGCGGTCGCCGAAACGAACGAAGGCTACTCCCTCGACCTGACCGACGACCCGCATCGCCTCGATTAAGCCGGAGACCCGGCCCGAGGGCAGGTCGATCTGGGTAATGTCTCCGGTGATGACCGCCTTGGACCCGAAACCGAGGCGGGTCAGAAACATCTTCATCTGTTCCGAGGTAGTGTTCTGAGCCTCATCCAGGACGACAAACGCGTCGTTGAGCGTGCGGCCGCGCATGAACGCCAGCGGGGCGATCTCGATGGTGCCCCGTTCGAGCAAACGGTCGACACGTTCGAGATCGAGCATATCGTAGAGCGCATCGTAGAGCGGACGCAGGTACGGATTCACTTTCTCCTGCAGATCTCCCGGCAGGAACCCGAGTCGCTCACCGGCCTCGACCGCCGGTCGCGCCAGCACGATACGCGTCACCTTCTTTGCGGTGAGGCACGCGACCGCCTGCGCCATGGCGAGGTAGGTCTTGCCAGTCCCAGCAGGGCCGACTCCAAATACGATGTCGTGGCGGTCAATCGCTTCGAGGTAGCGCCGCTGATTGAAACTCTTGGGCGCGACGTGCCGCTTGGCCGAGGCCTTAACCGTAGCTCGGACGAAGTAATCGCAGAGACGCGCGTCCGGATCATCCAGCAGGAGTTGGCCGGCGCGGCGGACGTCCTCTGCCGACAACTGGTACCCCTCGGCCACCAACGTGCCCAGTTGCGACACCACCCGTCCGAGGGTCTCGACCGCTTCAGCGTCACCTTCGGCTAGCAACGCCGTGCCGTCGGTGCGGATCTGCACTCCAAGCAGATCCTCGAACGTCCGCAAATTAGTATCGAAGGAACCGAACAAGAACTCTGCGCTCTCGTCGGGGATGGAAATCCGGGCGGAGGTCACCGTCCCGGCGTCATCTGGTTGGTGGGTCACGTAGTTTGTCGATGGTGGCACGAAGTGGCCGCTCTGGCAACCGGGTCCCTCAGCCTTGCGTCTTCAGATGAAGATCACGCAGCTGATGCGAACTGACGGTCGACGGAGCGCCGCTCATCAGATCGACGGCCGCCGCGGTCTTCGGGAACGCCATCACGTCCCTGATTGAGGCTTCCCCGGCCAACAAAGCGATGATGCGGTCGACACCCAGGGCGATGCCGCCGTGGGGCGGCGTGCCGTACTCCAGAGCGTCAAGGAAGAAGCCGAAGCGCGACCGCGCCTCCTCGTCGCTGATCCCCAGTAAACTGAAGATCTGCTGCTGGAGCCTCTGGTCGTGGATCCGGATGCTCCCACCGCCGATCTCGCTCCCGTTCAACACCAAGTCGTACGCCTTCGCCTTCACCCCGCCGAGATCGGAACTCAACCGCTCCCGATCTTCATCGCGAGGCGAGGTGAACGGGTGATGCATCGACATGAAACGACCTTCGGTATCGCTCCACTCGAACATCGGGAAATCGACGATCCAGGTCAGCGCGCGCCGTGACTCATCAATAAGCCCCTCGCGCTTGGCGAGACGCAGACGGAACTGACCGAGCAACCCCGACGCCTCGTCAGACACGCCGGCCGCTACCAGAACGAGATCGTCCGCCCCGGCCTGTACAGCATCGAGCAGCGTATTGAGGTCGTCGGGCCCTGCCGCCTTGAGGATCGAGCTCTGCACCTCTCCGTCCTGCCCACGACGCGCCCACACCATTCCCTGCGCACCAAGCTCGATTGCCTCATCAACCAGCTTGTCGACCTGGCTCCGGGAGTAGCCGCCCGCGGCTGGCACCACGAGAGCCCGGACTACACCGCCGCCCGCCACGAGCTCGCGGAACACCCGGAACTGCGAGTCGGCAAACACCGCCGATACGTCTGCGATCGGCATTTCGAAGCGAAGATCGGGCTTGTCCGAGCCGTACCTGGCCATCGCCTCGGCATACGGCATGCGGGGAAACGGCGTCTCGACCGTCTCGCCGTTAGCGGCAAAGATCGCCTGCATGAGTCGCTCAACAACGCCGAACACTAGGTCCTGGGTGGCGAACGATATCTCGAGGTCGATCTGGGTAAACTCAGGTTGACGGTCGGCACGCAGGTCCTCGTCGCGAAAACAACGCGCGATCTGGAAGTAGCGGTCCATCCCGGAAATCATCAGCAACTGCTTGAAGATCTGAGGCGACTGCGGGAGGGCGAAAAACTCGCCAGAGTGCACGCGACTCGGCACGAGATAGTCGCGAGCGCCCTCGGGCGTCGACTTGGCGAGTACCGGGGTCTCGATGTCGAGAAATCCATCCGCATCGAGCGACTGGCGTACCGCCATCAGCACCCGATGCCTCAGCTTGATGTTGCGCTGCATCCGCTCTCGACGCAGATCCAGGTAGCGGTAGGTCAGTCGGATATCCTCGGAAACTGGCGTCTCTTCGGCAATCTGGAACGGCGGCCGCTTCGACTGGTTCAGCACTGTCAATTCACGAATCGCCAACTCGACCTCGCCGGTGTCGATCTTCGGATTGTAGGTGTCCTCGGACCGACGCTCGATCGGACCGCTGACCGCGATGACATCCTCGGGGCGCAACCGTTTCACCCTCGCCAGCATCTCTTCGTCGTCGCGCGCCACCAATTGGGTCACCCCGTAGCGGTCGCGAACATCCACGAAAATAAGCGAACCGAGATCGCGTACTCGATGGACCCAGCCCATGAGAGTCGCCTCTGACCCCATGTCCACGGCCCGAAGGGCGCCGCATGTGTGTGTTCGTTGTCGTTGTGGTTCAGCCACGTGTCTCAATCCGTTCGTGCCACCTGCAGCAGCGTCGCGGTTACCTGGTCACGTGCCACCGTCTGTTGCTGTCCGGTCTCCATCTCCTTGACGGTGACCTGATTGTTGGCGAGTTCGTCCTCACCCAGCAGGAGCACCCGCCGCGCCCCACTCCGATTCGCACGCTTCATCTGCGACTTCGATGACCGGTCTTCGTAGTCGATAAGCACCCGGAGCCCGGCATGACGGAGGTCTCGAGCCAGAAGTCGGGCTGCCGGCCACGACGCATTCCCGAACGCCACCACGAAGGCATCCACCGGCGCCGTCCCGGCGGCCTCACCGGGCAGCGCCAAAGCAAGGCGCTCGAGCCCAGCCGCGAACCCAATCCCCGGCCGGTCCGGTCCGCCGAGCTGCTTCACGAGCTGGTCGTAGCGACCACCCCCCAGCATGGCGTTCTGTGTACCTAGTGCCGAGCCGAGTACCTCGAAGGTCGTGCGGGTGTAGTAGTCGAGCCCACGGACCAGTCGGTGTGACACTCGGTAGAGAAGCCCGTATGCATCCAAGTGTTGTTTGACCGCGTCGAAGTGAGTCCGGCACGGCTCGCAGAGATAGTCCTCTGTCCGCGGGAGCGCCTCGATGATCGGCTGGTCCGCCGGGACCTTGCAGTCGAAGATCCGGAGCGGGTTCGTCTTGGCGCGCCGTCGACAGTCTCCGCACAACGAGTCGACCTGCTCGCCGAGCGCTTCGAGGAGCGCAGCGCTGAAGCCGGGACGGCACTCGGCGCAGCCGACCGAATTAATGACCAGCTCGACCGCCTCGATACCGAGCTCGGCCACGAACGTGGCCGCCATCTCGATCACTTCGCCGTCGAGGGCGGGGTCGGTTACACCGAACGCTTCGACGTCCAACTGGTGGAACTGCCGGTAGCGCCCCTTCTGCGGTCGTTCATAGCGGAACATCGGCCCCAGGCTGTAGAGCTTGGCAAACGGCAGCTCCTGCTCGAGCGCGTGCTGCACAAAGGCACGCACCATACTTGGAGTTGCTTCCGGCCGCAGAGTGACCCTCTCGCCGCCCTTGTCGGTGAAGGCGTACATCTCTTTCTGGACGATATCGGTGGTCTCCCCCGTCCCTTTAGCGAACAACTCCTCCCGCTCGATCACAGGGGTACGGATCTCTGCGTAACCGTAGCGCTCGCAAACCGACCGCGCCACGCGCTCGACCCGCTGCCACCGGCCCACGTCGGCGGGAAGGATGTCCTGCGTGCCTTTAATTGCCGTAATCACCGAAATGTGTCCTCGTAGCCGACCCGCTCGCCCGCGACCAAGCCGAGCGCCGACTGGTATCGCCGGCGGTGACCCGCGCGACGGAGCCTAGACCTGTATGTCACGCTTGTAGCCGATGTAGTTTTCGGCGTAGCGAAGAATGGACGCGTCTTCCTCGTTGGTCGTCTGACGACGCACCTTGCCGGGACTACCCATGACCAGCGACCGGGGCGGGATCTCGGTACCCTCGGCCACGAGCGTGCCAGCCGCGATGATCGAGCCACTGCCAACCACGGCGCCGTTCAGCACGATGGCGCCCATGCCGATCAGGCAGCGGTCCTCGATCCGGCAGCCATGCAGAATCGCCCCATGCCCCACCGTTACGTCGTCTCCGAGCTTGGTGAAATGAAGGTTCTTCATCCCGTGCAGCACGCACCCGTCCTGGATGTTGGTACGGGCGCCAATCTTGATCCAGTGTACGTCGCCCCGCAGGACAACATTCATCCAGACACTACTCTCTGCGCCGATCTCGACGTCTCCGATGACCTGGGCGCTCTCGTCCACGAAGGCCGACTCGGCGACCCGGGGCGTCCCGGCAGGGTGAGACCGTAACATCAACCGGAAATTATACGTGAAAGGACATTTGTCCCTGTTAGCACCGAGCGCCACGACAAGCGCCGGTGGCATAATGAAGCCATGAGCGTCCTGGATCGCCGCGGACGGCCCCTGACCAGTTTGCGCGTATCGGTGACCGACCGCTGCAACCTCCGGTGTCAATACTGCATGCCGGAACAAGACTACGTCTGGCTACCCCGAAAGGACCTACTCAGCTTCGAGGAAATCTCAAGCCTGGTGGACATCTTCGCATCGGTGGGCACAGACCGCGTCCGGATCACGGGTGGTGAGCCGCTCCTCCGCAAGGACCTGCCCGACCTGATTGCGCTGCTTACCCAGAAGCCGGTGCTTGCGGACCTGGCGCTCACTACCAACGGCATCCTACTCGGTGACCAGGTGGACGCGCTCCGGGCCGCCGGACTCCCGAGACTCACCGTCAGCCTCGACTCGTTAAACCCCGATCGGTTCGAGCGGCTCACCCGCTTCCGCAACCTTGACGCGGTGCTCGCCGGCCTAGCGCGGGCGGCTGGCGCCGGCTTCGATAGTCTGAAGATCGACACCGTGGTCATCCGAGGTGTCAACGACGACGAGCTTGTGGCCCTGATCGAGCACGGGCGCGGTGTGGGCGCCGAGGTGCGGTTCATTGAGTACATGGACGTGGGAGGTGCGACGCGGTGGTCGATCGCCGACGTGGTGCCCCGTCGGGAGATGCTGCACCGGTTGGGCGAACACTACGGACCGATCACACCAGTCGCCGAGTCGACCTCGGCGCCGGCCGACCGCTTCACACTGCCTGACGGCACGACCTTCGGCATCATCTCGTCGACAACCGAGCCGTTCTGCCGCCTGTGTGATCGGAGCCGGCTGACGGCCGACGGCATGTGGTATCGCTGCCTGTATGCGCAGGACGGTACCGATTTACGGGGACCGCTCCGGGACGGTGTCGGACCAGATAAACTGCGAGACCTTATCACCAGGATCTGGCAAACCCGCACCGACCGAGGCGCCGAAGACCGCCTGGCCTCCGAGAACCGATCATCCCTGATCCCGGTCGAGACTCTCCAAAACCAGCCCCATCTCGAAATGCACACTCGCGGCGGCTAAGGCTCCCACTGTGCGAGCGTCTCGTCCCGTCGGCAAAGACCTGTCTGGTCGATGCTATCGCCGCTACAATGGCGAGCTGCGACCCCGGACGACGACGAGACCATGACGCCCACGACCGCTACGGCCGACACCCTGACGCCGCTTCTCAACCCCCGCTCAATCGCCATCATCGGCGCCTCGGACGACGCCACCCGGATCGGCGGACGACCACTCGCTTACACCCGCGAGGCTGGTTTCGTGGGGCCGATCTTTCCAGTCAACCCCAAGCGGACCACGGTGCAAGGACTTCCTGCCTTCCCAACTATCAGCGACGTTCCCGAACCGATTGACGCCGCCATCATCGCGGTCCCCGGGCCCGCCGTAGTCCATACCGCCGAGCAATGCGCCGCGGCTGGAGTCAAGGCGGCGATCGTATTCAGTGCCGGATTTGCCGAGATGAATGCAGGCGGCAAGGCGGCCCAGGACAACCTCACTGCGCTGGCACGTTCGTCGGGCATGCGTATCGTCGGACCGAACTGCCTGGGGGTCTACAACCCGGCCGAGCACTTTTTTGGTACCTTCACCTCCACTTTCGAAGCCGGCCGGCCGGAGCCGGGTCGGGTCGCCCTGGTCACCCAGAGCGGCGCCTACGGGAGCCACCTGTCGCTACTCGCCACGCTCCGGGGCATCGGCATCCGCTACATGGTGACCACTGGAAACGAGTGCGATGTCGACGTAGCCGAGACCATCGGGTGGTTGGCGATGCAACCGGAGGTCTCGGTCATCGTCGCCTACGCGGAAGGGGTGCGGGACCGCGAGCGTCTCTTTACCTCACTCAGGACGGCGCACGAACAACGCGTGCCCGTGATCTTCCAGAAGGTGGGCAAGACCAAGGTCGGCGCCCTGGCGGCACAATCGCACACCGCCTCGCTGGCTGGGGCCGACGCGGTCTACGACGGTGTCTTCCGACAATACGGTGTGCATCGCGCCAGGGACACCGAGGAAATGCTCGACATCGCCTACGCGGCCAGCTTCGGTATCCTCCCGGCGAGCCGCCGCGTCGGCCTGATGTCCGTGTCCGGGGGCGTCGGGGTCCAGATGGCCGACGAAGCCATCGAACGAGGGCTGGAAGTGACGCCGATGAGCGAAGCCGCCCAGTCTCGGCTCAAGGAGATTCTGCCGTTCGCCTCGCCACGAAATCCGGTGGATATCACGGCGCAGGCATTCAATGACCTGAGCCTGGTGCGAACCAACATCGAGACCATGCAGGACGAGGGGATCTATGACTCCATTGTTGGTTTCTTCACTTTCGTGGCGGCCGCCCAGGCAATGGCTGAACCGATCGCCCAGACGCTCGAGGCGGCAAGGAAGCGGGCTCCCGACACCTTTATGGTGCTGTCGATCGTCGGACCGCCCGAACTCGTCAAGCGGTACGAGGAAGCGGGCTATCCGGTCTTCGAGGACCCGTCGCGAGCGGTGCGTGTAGTCGCGGCGCTTGCGCAGTTTCACGAGGCGCTCGAACGTCCAATGCCGACGACGAACGCCACAGCGTCTGGCGCTTCGCTTCCAGAAGCGCCGATCTCCGAAGCCAACGCCAGAACACTCCTGGAGCAGGCCGGTCTCCCCTTGGCACCGGCCAGGCTCTGTGCCACTGCCGACGAGACCGTCGACGCAGCCGACTCCTTCGGCTACCCGGTGGCGCTCAAGATCGTCTCACCGCAGATCGCGCACAAGACCGAGGTGGGCGGCATCGAACTGGGAATAGCTAACGCCGCAGGCGCCAGGCGGGCGTTTGCCAGCATCACCGGACGGGTACGTTTGACATGTCCAGAGGCACAGATCGACGGCATGCTCGTCTCGCCCATGGTCGACGGAGGCGTGGAGGCGATTCTCGGCGTGCAGCATGACCCGACCTTCGGACCAGTAATCATGTTCGGCCTGGGCGGCATCTTCGTCGAGGTAATTAAGGACGTAACCTTCCGGGTGGCGCCGATTGACGAGGTCGAAGCTGAGCGCATGATCGCCGAACTTCGTGGCGCGCCGCTCCTGGCCGGCGTGCGCGGCCGTCCACCCTGCGACATCCCGGCCCTCGCGAAGGCGCTCGCCGCCCTTTCGCGTTTCGCCGCCGCCCATGGCGACACCCTCGAGAGCGCCGAGTTAAATCCCGTAGTGGTACGCCCTAACGGCGAGGGGCTCGCGGCTTTGGACGCACTTGTCGTGCCAAAGGCCACGAAAGACTGAAGCCTTTGAGCTTTGATTCTGAGCCGTACGTGCGAAGGGCCGCACGGTCGAAACCGTGCGGCCCTTCGCACCTAAAACCCCAATTCTCCGCCTTACCCTACGTCAACAGTCTCGCTGTCCTTCTCCTTACCGCCGAGACCCTGGATCTGGATCACGCCGCTGCCCTCGGACTGCGGCTCCTTCAGGATGTGTTCGCGATACATCTTGGCCATACGCTCGTTCTCAGCCTTCTCCTTGGCTCGAGCCTCAAGCTTCTCCTGCCGGGCATTCTTGGCGATGCCTTGCTCGTCGAGATCGGTCTGGAGGCCGGCCGCCACCGCCTCGGGGTCGAGCACTAGGTTGTGCTCCTTGCTCTCCATATTGACGTCCTTGCCACCGGCGAAGATCTCGTGCCGACCGTGCTCGTCATACCACTTGGTCAGCGTGGCGGTCATGTGCATCTTCTCGATGATGTTCCGCCACCCGATCCCGGTGTTGTAGGCACAGAACGAAATCTCCCCTTCCTGGGTAGCGTAGGGGATGATACAGCGCTCAGTACGCCGGAAGTCGTAATTGAACAGGTCCTGGAACCACATGCCGGCGATGAACAGGAAGTTCCATCGGTCGGCGCGCCGCTTCTTGATATCTGCCTGGGTCCGGTCGCCCGTCACCTTGCCGTAATCCTTGCCCGACGCCCCGAAAGTCTTGTCGAACTTCTGCACCAGGTCCAGCAGTTTGAAATGGGTCGGCGACTTGAACGGGTCGTAGTTCCGCACCAACGCCAGGGCCATACCCACGGTCGCCAGCTTGCGGCTCCGTCCGCCGTCACTAACTCGGCCAAGGTCCTTGGCCAATCGTTCGGCCTTCAGGAACGCGGTCACCGGGACCGACTCCTTGGTGTCCTTGTCGATCATGACCGCCATGCCGATGCCGCAGTTTGGATGGCAGCCACAGTTGAGCTGACCCCAGTCGGCCTGGGGCCCATGCATGTAGTCGGCCGAGTCGGTGAAGGTGCCCATGAATGAGATCGGAAACCAGTCACGCACCGGCTCGCCGATACCAGTTTGATCCTTCACGTCGTGCGCCAAGTGCGACAGTGTGTAGCGCTGGGCGTGCCGGCGGTCGTCGGTGATCTCCTCGTCACGGCCTGTGAACGACACCGGCTGGAACGACAGGAAGTTGATCTTCTTGGGATTGTCGAGCGCGAACTGCACCACCCGGCCGACCTGCTCGTTGTTGATCCCGTTGATGATAGTGATGACCGGAACGATATCGACACCGGCGTTGTGCAGGTTCTCAATCGCCCGCAGCTTGACATCGAACAGGTTACCAACCAGGCGGTGTGAGTTGGCGGCGTTGCCGACGCCGTCGAACTGCAGATACGCGTAACGCAACCCGGCGTCTGCCGCTGCCCGCGCGAAGTCAGGGCTCTTGGCGAACTCGATGCCGTTGGTGGCCGCCTGGACGCTGTTGTAGCCGACCTTCCGGGCATAGCGGATGGCGTCCAGGAAGTAGGGCGAGATGCTCGGCTCGCCACCGGAGAACTGCACCGACATTTGCCGCTTCGGCTTGATGGAGATGGCGTTATCGAGCAGCGTCTTGATGTCGTCCCAGCCGAGTTCATGCACGAACCCCACCTGGTTCGCATCCATGAAGCACGGGTCGCACATCATGTTGCAGCGGTTAGTGAGGTCGATCGTCAACACCGACCCGCGACCGTACTTGATGGTGCTGCTGCCGTGGTTGTGTAGCTTCTCGTCGTTGTGGGCCCGCATGTCGGAGCCGGGAAACGAATCTTCGAGATGCTTGAAGAACTCAGTATCGATGGCCATCACGTCCTCGAAGCGGCCATGCTCTGGACAATCCTTGACCATCATGATCTTGCCGTCGCGCTCGATGATGGTGGCCTTGATCTCGCCGACCTTCTCCGTCTGCAGGATCCGGTAATCGACCTTGCCGTCGACAATCGACTGGCGCGCCTCACGCACACAGACCGGGCAGAGCGAGTCGGTCTCGCGCGGCCAACCTAGGGGCGGCTTCACCTTCTCCTTAGTCTTGAGCAGCGGCTTGTCGGCCCAGGCCGGAGTAAACGACGGGTTTTGACTGAATTGATTAAAAAAATCAAACACCCGAAAACCGGCGTCTGCGACGATCGTGGCGCCCTTCTCCACATACTTAATAGGCTTATGCATTCTCTGCTCCCAGTTCGGAACCGGTCCGACGCTGCTGCCTTCGATCGAACTCTTTTATCCCCCATAAGATAGTCAGGATTCCCTCAAGCTCGCGGAAAAATCGGCGAAATGGCTTTTCTGCCGTGCGAACGGGCGTGCAGCGGGACGATTGGGCATTCAAGAGCAACCAAATCGCCGCCGATCAGGGCAGATCGACCGCTATTGGGACGCCGCCCCCTGCCGGAACGTGAGATTATAGCGGCCCTCTAACCCCAGTGTCGCCGGTCCCGTACCAGGCAAGATAGCCGCGACCCCATGGTAGCGGAGCCGGCTTCGCCCTCCGAAAACGAACCCGTCCCCCGACGCGAGCGGCACCATGGTCTTTGGCTCCGCTCGGGTGAATCCACCTATGATGAACTTCGCCGTGTCACCGAGCGACACCGAGACGATGGGCAGACCGGCCTCGAGTGTTTCCGGTCGCTCATCCTTATCTTGGTGCAGCCCCATCTTCCCGGCCGGACCGTAGTAGTTGAGGATGCACACGTCCGGCTCGACCGCCGTCCCCGCGGCTACCGCCATCTCACGGGCCAGTTCCGAAAGATCCGCCGGCAAGGCAGGGACGGGCCGGCCATCATGGTCGTCACGCGTTGCCTGGTAGCGATAGGTCCGCGCATTCCAGTGGTAGCCGAGACAGACCATCTCGACCCGCATCTTCCCGCGCCCGCGGACGGTCGGGACATACCACCCGACCGGTCCCGTGCCAATCACATGACACTGCTCGGCAAGCCGCCGCTGCGCTTCCAGCGAGAGGAAACCCTGGAGATGCACCGCATCTGGATAGACCTCGACGCAACGAACTGTCATCGGTGCTACTCTACCCTCGCCTTTGCTCGCCGCCCACCACGACGAGGCGAACCACAGCGAGCCCGCCGCAGAGCTGACCCGGGCGGGCGTCATGTATCCGAGTGCTCAGTATGCCCCGTTCGAATGAAGTCATCGTGATCGGTGCCGGCGTGTTCGGTGCCTGGACCGCGCTGCAACTGCGCCGCACTGGCCGCTCGGTCACCCTGCTCGATGCCTTTGGCACCGGCAACACCCGATCTAGCTCCAGCGGGGCAACTCGCGTCATCAGGATTGGTTACGGCGCCGACGCCATCTATTCACGCTGGGCCCAGCGTTCCTTTCACGCCTGGCACGAGCTCTTCCGCGACTGGAAACAAGAGCTCTTCACACGCACAGGCGTCCTGTGGATGGCACGCAGCGAAGACCCGACGACCGACGAGACCATCGATGTCCTAGGCCGACTGCATGTACCGTTTGAAGTGCTCGACCGCGACGGGCTCGAAGAACGCTTCCCGCAGTTCAGCTTCGGTCCGATCAGTCGGGGTATCTTCGAGCCTAACGCCGGCACCATCATGGCCAGGCGAGCCGTTCAGATGGTGGTGCGACAGGCGGTCAAGCAGAGCGTCGACTACCGGATCGCCTCGGTTCTCCCTCCGCAGGAAGACGGTCCGATCGACAGCATCGTCACTTGCGACGGAGAGCGGTTGTCAGCCGGCACGTTCGTCTTCGCCTGCGGCCCCTGGCTACCGAAGCTGTTTCCCGACGTCCTGGGTAGCCGGATCCACCCGACCCGGCAGGAAGTGTTCTTCTTCGGCGCCGAACCTGGAGACCGACGCTATCTTCCGCCGGAAATGCCGGCCTGGGCCGATTTCGTCGGCGGCGTCTACGGCGTACCGGACATCGAGGGTCGCGGCTTCAAGATCGGTCTCGACCACCACGGTCCGCCATTCGACCCGGACACGGGCGAACGGATCGTTTCGGACGGCGCCTTGCAGGTGGCGCGCATGATCCTAGGCAAACGGGTGCCCTCTCTCGCGCACGCCCCGCTGCTCGAAGCCCGGGTCTGCCAGTATGCGAACAGCTGGAACGGGGACTTTCTGATCGACCGCCACCCGCGCCACGAGAACGTCTGGCTGGTCGGGGCCGGCTCGGGCCACGGCTTCAAGCATGGCCCAGCAGTCGGTGACTACGTCGCAGCTCAGCTGTCGGCCCGCGAGGACCCAGAACCGCGCTTCACGCTGACCGGCCATCGCGACAAGCAGGAGCGCGGCATCTTCTAGCAACAGTCCGAGTCGGGATCGCAACAGCCGGCATCAGGGTCGGCCCTCACGTCCTTTAGGCCGTTCGGACCATCCACGATCGAAAACGACCCGGCGTATGGTGCCTGAGACAGTTTCGCTGCTGTATCGGTGCACACCTCGACCGCTTCCCCCCTAGGAAAGAGGTGGCCTTCCTCGTCGATGACCCCCTTCTGCGGACCGAGATAGATAGCGTACTGGCCGATGAACCGGCAACCGGCCTTCTTCTCGAACTTGTAGCCACGGACGGTCACCGAATAGAACTTGCAGCCCTCGACCTCCCGCCAGAAATTCTTCTTGAGCACCGACAACCCATAAAACCCGGCCTTCTCCACGCCGGTCAGGAAAGCCTCCTCAGTGAGGGCGCCGGAAATGCATTCACCCCATAGCTGCCCATCGGCGCGCATCTTGGGCGACACCTCCTCCTCGGACACGATATCGGCTACCACGAACCGTCCGTGGTCTTTGAGCACTCGCCAGATCTCACGAAACACCCGCGGCTTGTCCGGCGAGAGATTGATGACGCAGTTGGACGTCACGACATCCACAGCGCCATCGCCAACCGGAATCTCTTCGAGGAATCCCTGGCGGAACTCGACGGCGTCATACCCCAGCGCCGCTGCCACCTTGGGCTGGCACTCCCGGGCCACCGAGAGCATCTGGTCGGTCATATCGACCCCGTAGATCCGTCCCTCGGCGCCCACCTTCTTCGCCGCAATGAAGCAATCAATGCCGGCCCCTGACCCGAGGTCAACCATCGATTCACCAGGCACCAACGCGGCCGCGGCAACCGGGCTACCGCACCCGTAGAAGCGCTCGACCACCTCTGACGGTATGTGCGCCAAGTCCCCAGCCG
The DNA here is from genome assembly GCA_002346545.1 of Acidobacteria bacterium UBA2994. GTDB lineage: Bacteria > Acidobacteriota > Vicinamibacteria > Vicinamibacterales > UBA8438 > UBA2994. The sequence goes on along the minus strand of DEAA01000027.1, from coordinate 13,661 downwards.
ACGGCTGCACGGGGCAGCACAACTCCTCCTGCGGCTTCTCCGCCGCATTGCCGTAGAACTCGCGCACGGTGTAGCGTGACTTGTCGAGTACCTCTTCGGACAGAACGCACGCCGAGTGTGTCGTCCGCACGATGATGTCCTCCTCGTGCAGGGTCTGCTGGCCCATCCCCCGAAGCACCACCGGACGGTCGTAGCCGGAACGCGGCTGCAGTGCTCTCCGGCCCTCACGGATCAAGTCGCGCAAGGTGTCGTCGGCCAGCCCCTTGTAAAGGTCACAGTAGGGATCGTGGGCAACGAACGCCGCGCGTCTGGTCGCGCCCTCGGCCGCGGCCCCCCAGTAGCCATGTTCGACATCGCCACCGCCACACAGATACCTGAGCCCGCAGGAACGACACTGCGGTTTGCGTTCGACCGTGGCGTCCCGAAGGTCGCGGAACACCTGGCTCTCACGCCAGATGTCGGCCAGTGAGGCCTCTGCAAGATCACCGCAGGCCAGGTCCTCGACACCAGCCATCGACGCGGAGGGATAGAGCCGGCCGTCGGTGTAGAGACACAGGCTGTTCCAGCCAGCCCCTGCCAGATCGTTCTTGACCCCAGGACGGCCATCGAACCGGAGACGAAACTCTTCGATGTTATCGATCGACACACCCAGTTCGTCGGCTACCACTCCCGCCTTCCGCACCGCAGCCAGGATTTCGTCAGCCGAGGGTAGGTCAGCGAACACCCCTTCGAGCACCCGACCGCGACGGTGGGGCCAGAGCAGGTGCAGGTTCCGCACTCCGTGCGCATGGGCCAGACGCACCAACCGGTCTAATACGTCGAGATTGTGGCGCAGGATGGTCGCGGTCAGCGTCGGTCGCAAACCGGCGGCCACCGCGGTGTCGATGCCGTCGAGGATGCGCTGGAACGTACCCTCACCACGGATCGGATCGTTGGTCTCCGCCGTCGGTCCGTCGAGGCTGATCTGCACCCGCAGTCGGGGCGTGGATGCAGAGGGGTCGATTGCCTCGGCGGCTGCCGCCTCGGCCTCCAGACTTAGCGCTACAAGTCGGTCAAACCGTTCGCCCTTGAAGACCGTGCCGTTGGTCAGCACTACCAGCTCCCTCCGAAGCGTGCGCACGACATGGTCGATCAGCTCGAGAATGTCTGGTCGAGCCAGTGGCTCTCCGCCAGTGAAGAACAGCCGCGATGCCCCGAGCGCCACCGCCTGATCGATGGCGTCCGTGATCCGCTCGGTCGACAGGCCCTGTTCCCGCTGCGGTCCGGACGACACCAGACAATGCGCGCAGCTGAGATTGCAGAAGTCGTTGACCTGAACCCAAAGCTCGGATAACCGCTCGGTGTCGAGATACGCCGACCGACCGAGATAGGGGGCCGGCGCGGCGCCGTTGGTCGAGAGAAACCCGTGGCGGAGACCGTCATGCGCGAACGTCTCGACGTGCAGCCAGGAGCGCATGACGTCGAGACCGCTCTCACTGGCATAGTCACGCACGACCTGCGCAAATGGCGTGCGGCCGTCGAACCGGCCAAGCAACCGAAGACCACGTTCGTCGGTACCGATCCAGTGGGGGCTGGCCGGATCAAGTGCCACCACGCCTCCATCGACCGGGTGGACAGAGTAGGCCGGGGCACACAGAATCGTCTGGTCTTCAATATGAGTAGCCATAGGACGCTTCTTGGACGCGCGGCGCCAACAGAAAGTTTCAGCCGACGTCGGCGCCGACCCGGGGAGTCGCCACCTCACGTCGCGCGGGCCTCCTGGCGTAGTTGAACCAGATCCGGCTGCCCAGTAATACAGCGAGGACCACCGCATAGACCAGCGGCGGACGGATGTCGATCTTCACCAGCCAAAGATAGTGCACGACCCCGGCGATGGCGGCGAGATAGGCCAAGCGATGCAACTGGCGCCAGCGTGCGCCTCCGAGACGGCGGATCATCCCTCGGGTCGACGTGATCGCCAGTGGGACCAACATGACGAACCCGGCGAAACCGGCGGTCACATACCGGCGTTCGACGATGTCATCGAAAATGAGGGTGAAATCGAAGAAGAAATCGAGCACCAGATAGGTGCTGAAGTGCAGGGTGGCGTAGAAGAAGGCGAACAGGCCCAGCATGCGCCGGTAATCGGCCACCCAGCCCCAGCCCGTGAATTTCCGGATGGGCGTGACCGCCAGCGCCAACAGCAGGAACCGGAGTGCCCAGTCCCCCGTTCGGTGCGTGATGTCCTCGATCGGGTTAGCGGTCAGACCCCCCGTCGCGGCGGCCCAGAGTAGCAGACCCAGAGGGGCCAGGGCCGCGGTGAATACCCACAACTTCGCGCGGCTGACCGCCATAAGTCAGTAGTTCTCGGCGAGGTCCATCCCCTCGTAGAGGCTAGCAACCTGATCGGCGTACCCGTTAAACATCTGGGTCCGCATCCGGAAGAAGCTGCCAATCCGACGCTCACTCGCCTGGCTCCACCGGGGGTGATCCACCTCGGAATTGACGTTCGAGTAGAACCCGTACTCGTTCGGGATAGCCACGTTCCAGGAATTGCGAGGCTGGTCCTCCACAAACTGGATCTTAACGATCGACTTGATACTCTTGAACCCATACTTCCAGGGCACCACGAGCCGCAGCGGAGCGCCTTGCTGGTTCAGCAACGTCTTGCCGTAGACACCTACCGCCAGGATGGTGAGCGGATGCATCGCTTCGTCCATCCGCAACCCCTCGACGTAGGGCCACTCGAGGGACGGACCACGCTGCCCCCGCATCTCATCGGGCCGATAGAGGGTCTCGAACCGGACGTACTTAGCCTTCGAGGTCGGCTCGAACCGCTTGATAAGGTCTCCGAGCGGGAACCCGACCCAGGGCACGACCATAGACCACGCCTCGACGCAGCGGAGCCTGTAAATCCGCTCCTCAAGCGTATGGGGGCCGAGAAGGTCCTCAATGGGCACGTCTCCAGCCGGCCGGTTCATCTCGCCCTCGACCCGCACCGACCAGGGGTCGATCGACATCTCGTGTGCGTAACGGGCCGGGTCGCCCTTGTCGAGGCCAAACTCGTAGAAATTGTTGTAGGTCGTGATGTCCTCGAACGAATTGAGTTCCTCGTCCGTGCTGAACGGAGACTTCACCAGGTCCGGAATGTCCTGCTGGGCAGACACCGTCCCGTCATACTGGCCAAGAATCGACGCGCCGGACACGGCGCCAAGCGCCGCACCCGAGGTCGCCTTGATGAACTGCCGACGGTTTCGGTAGAGGTGCTCGGGGGTAATCTCGGATGAACGGATGTCCGGTGCCTGCCTGATCAGCATTTGTCTCTCCGCGCGGTTACCGGTTCACGACGTGGGCCAGTACACACTAGTTCCCGCTCATCGTCGCCTCCAGCCGCTTGGGTTGTCAACGGGACTCCGGTGGTCCGGGCCTCGGTCTCCCTCGGTAATCTGGCACCCGAGGGGTGGGCAACGGCGTCCCCCGTCACTCCATACCGGATAAGACGCCGCCAGGCTCTGGGGGGACTGTCCTGCGAGGTGCCTCACCAGGATCGAGAGGTTGCCCCCGGTCCGTCGCCACCAGCCATCACGCTGCCACCGGCGGGCAGAGACGGTAATCGGTAACCTGGCGCGATGGAACCGGCCGGTCCGTCGTAGACGACGCACGAGATCGGCGTCCTCCATCAGCGGCTGCTCCTGGTAGCCTCCCAGTACCTCGAATCGTTCCCGCTTGACGAAGAGCCCCTGGTCGCCGTAGGCCACGCCGAGCCACCGCACCCGGAGTCGAACGCCCCACTCAATGAGACGCGGTTGCCACCCCTGGGCATCGATGGCCAGCCGGTAGCACCCGGCGCTCGCACCGCGCGCTTCGGCCTCGGCGAACGCGCCGGCCCATCCCTCGGACAGCAGCGCGTCGGCATGAAGGAACAACAACCAACGGCCGACTGCCCGGGCCGCTCCGGCGTTCATCTGCGCCCCCCGACCCCGAACGCCATCGACCCACACCACGTCAGGCCGGGCCCGACGCAACGGTTCGATCTCGATGTCGTCCTGGGCACCATTAGCCACGATGAGCTGGCGTTCTGGAGCAGGCCGCAGGGTCGCAAGCAGCCGACCCAGTGGTTCGGCGTCTCGATAGACGGGAATAACGACCGACAACGCGGTCTCAGGCATGGACACTAGCTCGAGGCCGCGGGCAGCCCGAGGAACGTGGTGACTTCGACCCAGAGCCGGTCCAAATCGGTCTTGAGTTGATGGTCGTCGGCGAGCAGGACGAGGTCGACCCGCGACCGACCGGCCGCGAATCGCTGCACCATGGCAGGATCGACGATGTCGTCTCGACTCCCCTGCAGGATCAGCGTCGGGACCATAGTCTCGATGGCGAAGCTATCATACCGCTGCGCGTCAGCGTACAGGTCATAGCAAAGCTCAACGCGCTCCCCGGTACCGTAGTGCTCGATCTCCAGCACACCACCCTCACGCCAGGCCTCGAGTTCGGCCACGCTCAGGCCCGTCATTCCACGTCGACCAAAATCGAGCGCGGGGGCAAGCATTACCAAGCGCTCGACCGGCGTTCGGACCTCGGCGCCAGACGCCTGGCGTTCCCGATTGCGCTCGGCCACGTGTGCGGCCACGAACGCCCCCAGACTGGATCCCAGCAGCGCGACTGGGCCCGGGGTCAGTTTATCCATCAACGATTCGACCTGCTCGATCATCCGCGTGGTGGTCATCGTCGCGAACTCTGGCTGGTTCAAGTCCGGACAATGCAGGCGCACACCGATCGCCGCCAGCCGCTCCCGCAGAAACACCGCCTTCGAAGACTTAGGCGACGATGCAAACCCGTGGAGATAGATAAGATGCACGGCCTCACCAGCGCGCTAGAGCCAAGTCTGACAGCCAGGACGACATCGACAGGGAATCTCCTTGTCACCATCGGTGTGATAGTCGTAGGCCAACTCTTCACCCTCCTCGATCCGCTTGCCGGCAATGATCCAGATGACGCCACCAATGATATTGGCGTAACAGTTCGGCGTACACGAGTGATTGATGAACCGCGCCACGTTGCCCCTCACGTTGGCGTCGATCACCCAGTGGGTGTTGATACGAAAACACCAGATCTCTCCTCGTCGAAGATACCGGTCCTCGCGGTCCTCGCTTTCCTTCGACGAAATCTTCTCGCCCTCGTATCTGATGATCCGTTTGTTTTTGTTGAGACCTTCCTCGGCGAACACGCCCCACCCGTGGAGCTTTGACCGTTTCCGCTTGATTTTCGGGAGATAGATCTCACCCACGCCGCCACCGTCCTGTCGTGTATGGTCGTCGTCATCGCGACCCGTCGCTTCACTAAAGCCGCTGCATCATACCAGCCGCCATGACGGCCTGCCGGACCGTATAATCTCGCCCGTGACCAGCCCCTGCGAGGAACCAACCCCGGCGCTGCTTCGCGAAGGGGTCGAACAATTCAACCGCGGTGAGTTCTTCGAACAGCACGAAACACTGGAAGACCTGTGGCGGGAGGAGCAGCGCCCACTACGACGTCTCTATCAGGGCATCCTGCAGATCGGGGTGGCGATGTATCACATCCAGCGTCGTAACCATCACGGCGCCGTGTACATGCTCACCCGCGGGTCCGGCTACCTGCGTCCATTCGCCCCGAGCTGTCAGGGCGTCGACGTGGACGACCTCTTGGCTTCAGCCACACGTCTCCTCGAGCTCGTCGAGCGCCTGGGACCGAACCGACTTGACGAATTCGACTGGAACGACGCGCCCCGAGTTCGCTGGATCGGCTGACACGTATACTCGACCGATGCCCACCACGTCCGTCGGTTTCACGAAAGACACCCTAAAGTTTCTACGGGCGCTCAAGCGCCACAACGAGCGCGACTGGTTCAACGCACACAAGGCGAACTACGAAGCCCACGTGAAAGCACCGATGCTGGCCATCATCAAGCGGCTCGCCACCGACTTTCCACAAATTGCGCCGGATTTGGTCGCTTCGCCCCGATCGATGTATCGCATCTACCGCGACACCCGGTTCTCTCCGGACAAGACGCCCTACAAGACCCACGTCTCGGCCGCCTTCTCGCACCAACGTCTACTCAAGAACGAGAGCGCCGGTCTGTATTTCCACCTAAGCCCGACCGAGCTCTGGATTGGTGGTGGGCTCTACGCTCCACAGACGCCGCAACTTCACCGGATCCGGGAGCACATCGTCGCCAACCTGCAACGGTTCGGCAGCCTAGCCGAGTCACCGGCCGTCAAGCGCCTGGGTGGCGTACGCGGCGAACGATTGCAGCGGGTACCCCGCGGGTTTCCCAAGGACCACAAGGCGGCGGACTATCTACGGCTAAAGCAGTACTTGATCGGCGACCAGCTCGATGCGGAAAAGGCGCTCAGTCCCCGGTTCTACGACATGCTGGTTCGGCGCTTCACCACTATCGCGCCGTTCATCCACTTCCTCAATGCCCCGCTTGCCGCCGCGGCGCCATTCAGGCACTAGTGCTCCACGCCGCCCGGTCAACTAATAGAAGTCGCGGGAATCAGGCGTCGCTTTAGTGTGCGTGAAGTCGTGGAAACGCTCGGCGCGCACTGAAGCAACGCCATTCTGCAGCTGAAGCACTCCCTCTACCAGCAGAAACGGCCGCTGGAGGATCGTCACCTGCTCGGTGGCAAAGACATCGGGTTTGACGATAATGTTCGCCACTCCCGTCTCATCCTCCAAGGTCAGAAACACAAAGCCTTTGGCCGTCCCCGGGCGCTGGCGCGTAATAACGTTACCTGCCACCCTTACCCGACGTCCATGCCGCCCCTGGGGCAAATCAATCGCCCGCAGCACGCCTCGCAAGGCCAGCTCCTGTCGTCTGAAGGCAACTGGATGGGGGCCGATGGTCACCCCGGTACCCGCATAGTCGGCCACCACCCGCTCTTCCGGCGACATCTTTGGCAACGGCGCGCCTTCCCGCGCCGTAGAATGCGAGGCGCGCTTTGGCGGGCGATCCCGCTTCTCTTTAAACAACTCGCCAGGGTCCCGCACCGCTCGCTCGACCTGCCACAATGCCGTCCGCCGGTCGTATCCGAACGCGTTGAGCGCACCAATCTCGGCCAACGTGGCCAACTCGTCTCGTCGAACCCCCGTGCGTTCGACCAGATCTTCGATAGAACTGAACCGCACTCTTTCGGTCCGTGGCAACTCAGGCAGCCAGTCGGCCGCACAGAGGCTGCAGAACCCCCTCGCGCGGGCGGTGTCCTGATCCACCACCTCGACCATCAACGGGTCGTCGCACCCGCACTTGGGACACGCCAGCGTGATGGCATCGCTCGCGTGGCGACGACGGTCGGTCCCGACCGCCGCCATTGCCTTCCCCTGTTCAGCCCGCAAGCCGGTCACATAGCGCAATCCAAGGCGAATTGCGCCATCCTGCTCCACGGTGCAGTCCCAGTCCGAATGCTGAACATCGATGCGAGCAAACCGGACCCCGCGGCGCTGGGCATCCTTCACCAGGGTGGCGGGATGGTAGAACCCCATCGGCTGGTTGTTGAGCAGTGCCGTGTAGAAGGCCGCCGGGTAATGCGCCTTGAGATAGACGCTGGCATAGACCAACAGCGCGAAACTCGCGGCATGCGACTCGGGAAAACCATAGAGCGCAAACGAGGTGATCGCGCGCACGATCTCATCGGCCGGCGCACCCGTGATCCCGCGTGTCGCCATTCCCTCACGCAACGACACTTCGATCTCGGTCATCCGACGTTCCGAACGCTTGAACCCGAACGCCCGCCGCAATTCCTCCGCCTGCCCGCCCGAGAACCCGGCCGCCACCATCGCCACGCGTAACAGCTGTTCCTGGAACAGTGGCACGCCCAGCGTCCGGCGCAGGATCGGCTCGAGCGAGGGATGGGGGTACTCGACCGGCTCTCGACCAGACCGGCGCTTCATATAGGGATGCACCATATGTCCCACGATGGGACCAGGCCGGATAATGGCCACTTCCACCACGATGTCGTAGAAGCACTTCGGCTTTAGACGCGGAAGCGTAGCTATCTGCGCGCGAGATTCGACCTGGAACACCCCGATGGTATCGGCCTGCTGCAGCATCTCGTAGACGGCCGGATCGTCGGGAGGCAACCGGGCCAGATCGATCGCTCCCGAGCGATCCGGCCCACCCCGATCTCGGTTGATGAGCGCGAAGGCCTCCTGCAACGCAGCCATCATGCCCAGACCGAGAAGATCGACCTTCACGATACCCATGTCGGCGCAATCGTCTTTATCCCACTGCACCACGACCCGCCCAGGCATGGTGGCGGGCTCGAGCGGCACCACTTCGTCGAGCCGTCCCTGGCAGATGACCATGCCTCCCGAGTGCTGCCCCAAATGACGAGGCAGGTCCTGGATCCGCCGCCACAGCATCCCGAACCGTTGGATCCGCGGGTCTTCGAACTCGCTCCCCACATCGGCCAGCTGACGGCTCAACGAGTCGTCCGGGTCGGTCCATTCGAAGTTATTCATGACCTTGGCCAGCCGATCGATCTGGCCTGAATCGATCGACAATGTCTTCCCCACGTCCCGCGCCGCGCTCCGCCCCTGGTAGGTGATGACGTTGGCGGTCATACCCACTCCCAGCTGGCCATACCGCTCGTAGACGTACTGGATGACCTGTTCCCGGCGATCGCCACTCGGTAGATCCAGATCGATGTCCGGCCACTCGCCACGCTCCTCGGACAGGAAACGTTCGAAGAGCAGGTCCATCCCCACCGGATCGACCGCCGTGATCCCCAGGCTGTAGCAAACGGCGCTGTTGGCGGCCGACCCTCGCCCTTGCACCAAAATATCCTGCTGCCGGCAGAAGTTGACGAGGTCCCAAACGATGAGGAAATACCCGGCCAGCTCGAGCTTCTCGATCAGGTCGAGCTCGCGCGCAATCTGGCGGCGAGCGCGCTCGTGATACGGCCGATACCGTTCACGCGCACCAACCTCCGTAATCGCGCGAAGGAACGCAATCATCGTGTCGCCAGTCGGCACCGGATAGGTGGGAAAGCGGTAGCCGAGATCGGCCATGGTGTAGCTCAGCCGTTCAGCGAGCTCCCCGACCGTGGTGAGAGCTTTGGGCTGGTCCCGAAACAGACGACGCATCGCTGCGGGCGACTTGAGATACCGCTCAGCATTCCGGCCCAGTCGACGACCCGCCTGAGCGAGCGTGGTCTTGTGCCGAAGACAGCTCAGGACGTCGTAGAGGGGACGGTCTTCCGGTGCGGCGAACCGCACCCCATTTGTGGCGACCAACGGCACCCGGTAGGCATCAGCCAGCGCAAGCAACGCCTGGTTATCGACAGCTTCGTCTCGAGTCAGATGTCGCTGCAGTTCGACAAACACCTGGGACCGACCGAAGATCCCCAGTAATCGGTCGAGCAACCCACCGACACCGTAGCGGTGCCCCATCAGAGCCGCCCGCCCCGCTAGCACAACCAGCCCTTGTGCGTGCTCCTCCAAATCCTCGAGGGTGAGCGCCGCTTCGCCCTTGGGCACCTCAAGCTTCCGCCTGGTCAGCAGTCGGCACAAATTGCGATAACCCTGCTGAGTTTCCACCAGTACGGGCAACCGCCAGCACCCGGCCAGCGCGGGCGCGTCGCGCTCCGCGCCATGTGCGCCGTCCCATCCTTTCGAGATGGTCAGTTCGCATCCGACAATCGGCTTAATCCCTGCCGCCTGGGCGGCCTTGTAAAACCGAGGCGCCCCATAGACTCCATCGCGATCGAGTAAGGCCAGCGCTGGATAGTCCAGCGCGGCCGCCCGGGCGACCAACGCCTCGGGGAGCGACGCTCCATCAAGGAAGGAAAAGGCGGACGCCGCATGGAGCTCGACGAACATAACGGACGACGACGTCTAATCCACCATCGCGTCGACGAACCAGCGGTCGGTCTGGCGATCGAGGAAGATGCGATATACGCCGCCGTCGGCCAGTGACACATCCCACTCGTCGCGGTCCCAGGCTCCGGGGGTCGTAGGGGCGGAATCGGCAGACGGTTCGTGGTCGGCGTCCTGCCACCACTCGCCCGACTCGCGCCAGGGACCAGCAGCTTGCCGTACGGCGCCGCCAATCACACGGGGAGCGGTGACGCGCACCGGACGCCCGTGCTCCACCGTGACCCTGGCGGCGACCGGCGCGCGATAGCGACGCAACATTGGCCGTAACGGCGAAGCGCCCGGACACGCGCCAAGCCGACGCCAATCACCCTCGATCGCGGTTTCGCGGACGGTGTCGCTCTTTGTCCGCTTCGTTTTCCAGGAAGCGGACCGAGGCTGGGACCGGGCTCGTAACGGATTCGACGATGAATCGGCCGGAGCGAACGCCCGCATCTCGACGCGGTCGGCCCCATGGGAATCGAGCACGCCCGGAGAACCACAGCGCTCTTCGCCGACCAGCGCCGTCAACCGCGCCATCAACACCGACATCTTTTCCGGCGATGGCTGCACCTGTTCGAGCAGCGAGAACTGCTGGGTGCGCGCCGGCACCTGATCCACACGAACCGTCACCTGGTCGATGCCGGCTGCCGGCGGGTGTGACTCGAGATCGAGCAAGATCAGCGTGCGTAAGACCTTCGGATCCTTGATCGACATGGGCAGCTGGAGCGTCCGGGTATACAGCTCCTTGGTCACCAGCTTTAGGTGCACGTGTAGCACGGCGGCACCCACACCCGCCCGCTCGAGTCTGGTGCAGAGCGGATCGAGCACTCGCCCCAGGACAAACGACAACGGCTCGAGCCCTTCAACCGGCCACTCGATCGCCAGTGACGACTCGAACCACTCCTCGGCCGACGCGGGTACCAACGGCGCTTCGTCTTCACCCTGGGCAAACCGCTGCAAGGCCAACCCGCCCGCCCCCAACCGCTCGAACAGCTCGGGAGCCGGGAGCCGCGCCAAGTCTCCCAGCGTACGGAGCCCCCAGCGCCTTACGATCGACAGCAGGGCGAAGGCCGAAACAGCAGGCGGCGCGCTGGCCGCGCTCGTCCCCTGTCGTGTCCGGGTCGACGATTCCTGGGCCTGTTCGCGATCCAGCGCTTTCAAGGTATCAAGCGACAGCGGGGCCAGCGTCTTCGCCTCTTCACCGGGCGCTATCACCGTCAACCCACTCCGTTCCTGCACGACTAACTGGCCAGCAGTGCGGGTCGAAGCGATCGCAATCCGCACATACAGGCGGGCCTCGGCGGCCGAACGTCGCAGGCTCTCCCCCAGCTCTCGGTCGTCACCGAACATCGTGGTCAGCCCCGCGGTGTCAAGCACCACTAGGTTGTCACCATGCACTTCAATACGAGGCGAATACTCCCGAGCCAGACGCACGAGCCGGTCGGTGACTCGGGCGGGACGAGGCACCCCATCGCCGGAGCGAAACGCCAACCCGCGCTGAGGCGCGTAGAGACAGGCAAACATCACTGCTCCTCCGGTGTGGGATAGGTGGACCGTAAGGTGACAAACGCGTCCACCGGGCGGCGAATGCGAATGACCTGCGCGCGCGATTCCAGTCCCTCGAAGACTCGGCCGCGATCGTGGTCGCCGGCCCAACCCGCTTCGACGTTCCCATCGAGCACAACCGTCTGCCCTTCCGAACTCCGAGCCACCGGCTCTGGCGCTAGCACGAGACCTACCGTGCGACTATGCTCGAGCACCCGCGACAACCTGAGCCAGGTCGTCATCGGCAACTGCCGCAGCACCCGTATGGGCACATCGGAGAGATCCAACGCGACAACGCCGAATCCTCCCGCGTCCAGCACCAGATTCATCGCCTTGATTGCCTGCTTCACTGTCTGGGCCAAATCCCGCGTACGCTCACGACCGCGAATCCAGAGCAAGCTCGACAGGTCCAGACCCGCGGCCGCGGCCGACACCGGGTCGAACCGATCGCAGGCGTCGACCAGCGCCAGCAGCTCTCCACGGGCCATCGCGGCTCCGCACACGGTGGTCAACACCCCGGTGCGGCCCGAAGACCCGGCGCCGACTATCTCCGACAGATGTCCACGAGGGAAGCCACCGCCGAGCAGCTCGTCCAGCGCGGCCAGACCTGTTCCGGCCAGATCCGACGTCTTTGGGTCAAATGAGTGAGAGGTAGTGCGGTCGAGCTTTCGCTCTCGCAACAGCGATTCGAGTCGAGCAACGGAGGCTGCAGTCATTGTTTCGCCTTTTGTTCGCTATCATCGTAACCTCCTCTCTCTGTTGGAATCAAGAAAAATGGTAATCGCTGTTACCATGGCGCGGGCGGATCCCGTGCTCTTCGAAATCATCGATATCCTGCGCCGCGGCGTGTCGCTGCGCTGTCCCTGCTGCGGATACGGCCATCTGTTCAAAACGTGGCTCCGAACCCACGACCATTGCCATGCCTGCGGCGAGCGCTTCGAACGTGAACCGGGCCAGTGGTTTGGCGCCGTCTATGTCAATCTCGGTCTCTCGGTATTGTTTGGCCTGCTCGGATGCCTGATCGCGGGGCTCTTCGTGCCGCTGTCGCTCTCGCTGCTCCTTCGGGTCGGATTCCCGGTCTCGGCCATGGGACCGATCCTCTTCTTCCGTCTCTCCAAAGGCATCTGGACAAGCATCATCTTTCTAGGTGAAGGGCTCTACATTCAGTGGCCGAATCGGTAATCCCTTCCTCTTCCGATCCTCTCCCGTCCGCCGCCCCTTCGACGCCACCGACGCAGGAGCCATCCGGCGTCCTGGTGGCGTTCACCTTCGCCAAGTTCCGCAACCTGTGGCTGGCGGCGTTCACCTCCGCGGCAGGCACCTGGATTCAGCGCTTCGCCCAGCAGTGGCTGATTCTGAGTCTCACGGGCTCGGCCTTCATCCTCGGGCTCAACACCTTCCTCGCCGAGCTGCCCCTGTTGCTCTTCACGCTGATCGGCGGAGTGATCGCCGACCGGCACGACCGCCGGCATCTGCTGATGGGTTCGCAGGCCGTGCAGATGCTGTGCGCCCTGACCTTGACCGCGATGGTGTTCTTCGACGTCACCCGGGTGCACTACATCCTCGTGTTGTCGTTCATCGCCGGCCTAGCCCAAGCCTTCGGGGGACCGGCCTTCCAATCGCTCGTGCCATCCCTGGTCCCGCGGCGGCATCTATCCAACGCGGTCGCGCTCAACTCCATCCAGTTCAATCTGGCTCAGGCGATTGGCCCCGCTATCGGCGGCATCGTTCTGGTATCACTCGGCATGGCGGCCTGCTTCGGGCTGAACGGACTGTCGTTCCTGGTCGTGATCGTGGTGTTGCATTCGATGGAGGTGCCCCGGCCAACCCCGGGACCACGCAAACACATCCTGGCCGAATTGGAAGGCGGCCTCTCATATGTGAGACACGGCGGCGCGTTGCTGTCGCTCACAGCGCTGGCCTTCGCCACCACCTCGCTCGCGCTCCCCATCCGCGCCTTCCTCCCAGTGTTTGCCACCGATGCGGCGCACCTCAGCCGAATGATGACCACACTGGGGGGCGGGGCGGTGGCCGGTGCGCTGATCGTGGCCTGGCTGGGCTCGTTCGCCCATATGGGCCGCACCTTGCTCCTAGCTCAGATCGTATTCGGAGGATTGGTGGCCGCCTTCGCGCTCACCCCCACGTCGCTGCTTAGCGATGTGCTGCTCTTCCTTGGTGGCGCAGCGCTGCTAATGGTCTTCTCGCTCACCAACTCGCTGGTTCAGCTCGCCGTCCCGGACGAG
>DEAA01000006.1:12874-69812 GCA_002346545.1 Acidobacteria bacterium UBA2994 | reverse complement strand
GCTTGCTCCCACCGGCGTTTCTTTGTACGGCTTGATTGAAACAGCGGTGGGCAGCGAGGTATCGTGGCCGTCGTTACTGTTGATGGGTGTCCTTCCGAATTCACACCGTACGACCACCCTGAGGGTGGCCATTGCCTGCGCACTGCTCCTGAGCGCCGGTTGTAGCGACCGTTCCGGCTCCTGGAGCGTGTCGGTCGATGAGGACTACCGCGAGACGGCCCGTCAGTTTCACCTTGGCCTTGCCTCGCTCGAGGTGGGCCTGCTCGTCGACGCGGTGTCCCAGTTCGAAACCGCGGCGGCACTTAGCCCGACCGAGCCGGCCATCCTCGCGAATCTGGTTGTCGCGCATCTCCGGCTGGGAGAAGAGACCGAAGCACTTGACTGGCTCGGACGCGCCAGAGAGCTGGACCCTGCCAGCGGGGACATGGCGTTACTGGCTGGATTGGCGGCGCGCTTTGGAGGCCGGTTCGACGACGCTGCGCAGGAGTTTCGCGATGCAATCGAGCATGACCCAGATCTCCTGTTTGCCCGCTACGCGCTGGCGCAGGAGCTCCGCCAGCAGGGTGATGACGCGGCGGTGCGCGAGGCGGAGGAGCAGTTGGATGCCATCCTGGAACGCAGTCCAGATAACCTTCCCGTACTGGTGGAGCATGCCCGGCTGGCGGCTGAGCGCGGTGATAGCGAGGCCCTCGCCCGTTCGGCGACGCGTCTGCGTGATGGCGCTGGTGGATGGCCTGCCCCGGCCGGCGCCCAGCTCGAACGGCTCGAGGGTGCGGTGGAGGAGGCGGTGTTTGACGAGGCCATCACTGCCACCGCACTGCTGCGTAACGTGCTGTTGAGACTCGGCTCCTATCAGGACGGATTGGCGGAGGTAGCCGTCGATCCAGAATTGGTCGCTTCTCCCTTCTGGCGTTTTCGCCGCCTGCCGCCGCCGCCTTCTGGTGCTTCGCCGACCGACGGCACGCTCCGCTTCCAGCCCGAGTCGTTGTCTTTAGCCGAATCGTCCGCGGTCGCGTTGACTGTTGCGCATGACGCCCGTTCACAGGTGATCGTAAGTACCGACGACGCCCTCGGGCTCGCAGGCGTCCCACCGTTCGCCAGCTTTCCGCCCTCGACCGGGCCTTCGTCCGCCGCCGGATTACTGGCGGCCGACTGGTCGAATGACTTTCGCGCGGATCTCGCGCTCGCGGGTCCTGGCGGGCTGCGTCTGCTGGTGCAGGAGGAAGGCGGCGAGTTCGCCGACCAGACGCCGCTGGAGCCCGCGGAGATCGCCCAGCCCGCCTTCGGTGTGTGGGCGGCCGATCTCGAGATGGATGGCGACCTCGACCTGGTGGTCGCTTCTGTGACAGGTCCCCCGATCGCGCTTCAGAACAATGCCGACGGAAGCTGGACGTCGTTGTCGCTCTTTCAGGACATCGAAGCTCTGCGCGCCTTCGCCTGGTCCGACTTCGACATGGATGGCGATCCGGACGCGGCGCTGATCGGCCAGGCTGGGCAATTGGTGTTGTACGAGAATCAGCAAGCTGGACAGTTCCGACGCTGGGAGTCGCCGAGCCTTCCTGATTTGGTGACCCTTGTCGCCGGCGAGCTGGACGGCGATGGTCAGCTTGATGTTGGCGTGATCGACCGCGACGGCGGTCTCTGGCGGGTGTCCCATCGCGACGATGCCTGGACCGCGACCGAGGTGGCCGAGTGGACGCGGGTGGGCGACGTTGAACCGGGTGAGGTCAGGTTGCTGGTCGCCGACTTCGACAACAATGGAGCCAGTGACATGCTGGCGAGCGGCCCCTTGGGGACCGACCTCTGGCAGCGTGATCCCGGAGGTTACCGGCACCTCGAGATCGAGGGCCGCGTCGATGTCCACGCGGTCGCGGATCTCGACGGTGATGGTCGCCTCGACCTGGTCGGCCTGGAGGACGGAGACGCGGTTCGGCTGCTCGGGGAAGGTGACGCCGACTACCACTGGCAGGTCGTTCGGGCCCGGGCGCTCGAGGCGGCCGGGGACCAGCGGATCAACTCCTTCGGCGTGGGGGGCGAGATCGAGGTCAGGGCCGGTCTCCTGACCCAGAAGCAGCCGATCAAGCACGGTCTCACGCACTTTGGACTGGGTGTACCCGAGGCGGTCGACGTCGTGCGTATCGCTTGGCCGAACGGCGTCGTGCAAGCGGAGTTTCCTGCCTCGGTAGACCAGACGGTGGAAGCCGAACAGCGTCTCAAGGGTTCATGTCCCTGGGTCTTCGCCCACGACGGCGAGGCGATGCGATTCGTGACCGACTTCCTCTGGCGTTCACCACTGGGTCTTCGGATCAACGCGCAGGATACGGCTGGCGTGACCCAGACCGAGGACTGGATCCGGATTCGGGGAGACCAGTTGAAACCGATTGACGGCGTTTACGAGATCAGCATCACCGCAGAGCTCTGGGAAACGCACTTCTTTGACCATGTGTCCTTGATGGTGGTGGACCACCCGGTCTCCACGGAGATCTTCGTGGACGAGCGGTTCGCTGCGAATGAGCCGCCGACGCTGGCGCTGCACTCGACCCTTGCGCCGCGTCCCTTAGTCGCAGCCTGGGACGACCTTGGGGAGGAGATGACCGAGGTCGTCGCGTTTCGCGATGGACGCTACGTATCGAGTTTCGGACGCGGGGCGTATCAGGGGGTGACTCGAGACCACTATCTCGAAGTCGAGCTGGATGTGCCGGACGAAGCCTCGCCGCCGAGCGTCCTGCTGGCGTACGGTTGGGTGTATCCGACCGACAGCAGCATCAACGTGGCTCTGGCCCAGGGCTCCCACGACGCGCCACGCGGGGTGGCGCTCGAGGCGCAGACCGCCTCGGGAGCCTGGACGACCGTGCACCCCGACCTCGGGTTCCCGTCGGGCAAGAACAAGACCTTGGTGATCGATCTGACGACGGTGCCCTGGCACGGCAACCGCCAGCGGCTCCGGCTCAGGACGAATCTCGAAATCTACTGGGACTGGATCGGGGTGACCGACGCGCTCGAGCTGCCGCTCCGCACCGAGCGGTTGGCACCGAGCGTGGCGGACCTTGGCTACCGCGGATTCTCACGCACTCACGATGTGGGGCCGCGCGGCCCGGAGGTTCCCCGCTACGATGAGCTCGCCAACACCGTGCCCCGATGGCGTGACCTTGTCGGGTACCACACTCGTTTCGGCGACGTGCGTCCGCTGCTCAACGATGTGGATGACCGCTACGTGATCATGAACGCGGGTGACGAGCTTTCGCTCCGGTTTCCGGCTCCCCCCGAAACGCCGGATGGCTGGCGGCGCGATTTCGTGCTGATCGGTGATGGCTGGGTCAAGGATGGCGATTTCAACACTGGCTTCTCAGAGACCGTGCTGCCCCTCCCGTCGCATGACGATGCCACCTATACTCGCGCGCCGACCACCCTTGAAGCCGACCCGGTGTTTCAGCGGCACCAAGAGGACTGGGCGCGGTTTCACACCCGCTACGTCACGCCGTCGAGGTTCCTCGGCGGACTGGTTTCGTCCGGACCGTCCCATCGCTCGAACGTTTCTCCGGCCGGCCGCCGATAGTCGCCACGCGTGAGCATCTTCTCCAGCCAGAGGTATAGCACGATGAACAGATACCGGCTGCCCATCTCACGCAGGTGCAGCCCGGATTGCCCCTGCCGACGCTCGCGCCACCCGATTGGAATCACCTCGAACGAATAGCCGCGGACGACCGCCTTCAGCGGGAGTTCGACCGTTAGGTTGTAGTGCGGAGAGAGAAACGGCCGGCATCCCTCGATCACGCTGGCGCGGTAGGCCTTGAATGCGTTCGTTGTGTCGTTGTACGGCAGGCGGAAGAGTACTCTGATGAACAGGTTCGCGGCTCGGTTCAACAAGAGTTTGAGCCGTGGGTAGCCCTGGACTCGACTGCCGGGAACGAACCGGGAGCCGAACGCGCACTCGGCGCGGTCGCGCAGCACCTCGTAGTAGCGGACCAGGTCGTCCGGGTCATCGGATCCGTCGGCCATCACGATCGCGACCGCTTGGCCCGAAAACGACTCCAGCCCTAGTCGGACCGCCCGGCCGAACCCGTGCGGGCCGTTGTTAACGACCAGTCGGATCGAGCCATGCTGCCGTCGCCTAACGACGTCGGCGGTGTCGTCCCGGCTTCCATCGTCGACCACGATCAGCTCGTAGGACAACGGTTCCCGATCTAGACGCGACGTCAGCTCGTCGAGGGTTTCGCCGATGTTTTCCGATTCGTCACGAGCCGGAATCACGACCGAGAGCTGCACCGCTCGCGACGCCGGTTCCGTCACGTTGACCCGAGGGGGTGCGCTCATGGGCGGGCGACCAGTTCTTTGAGAATGTCGTCGAGGTCACGCGTGGGGGTCCACACTGGGTAGTCCGCCTTAAACCGACGCAGATCGCTGATATAGCAGATGTGGTCACCGCGTCGTGGCTCATCCACCTGGGTGGTGTGGAGCCGACGGCCCGTGAGCTCTTCCAGTCTCGTGATCGCTTCCAAGACGGAAATGCTGTTCTCACGTCCCCCGCCCATGTTGTAGACCGCCCCGACCCGCGGTGCCGCCGCGAACGCCTCGAACGCCAGGCACACATCGTCAGCGTGCAGGTTATCGCGCACCTGCTTTCCGCCGTAGCCGTAGATCCGATACTGGCGACCCTCCAGGATCGCTCTGGCGAGGTAGGCCAGGAAGCCGTGTAGCTCGGCGCCAGCATGAGCGCTGCCAGTTAGGCAGCCCGCACGGAAGCAGACGGTCGGGATGTCGAAGTAGCGTCCGTACTCCTGCACGAGCACGTCGGCAGCCAGCTTCGACACCCCGAACATGCTATGGAGACAGCGGTCGACCTGGCAGCTCTCGTCGATGCCGTGACGATCTTCTCTTCTCGCGAAGTCGAATCTCGTGGCGGTCTCCCTGAACGGCTTCTCGTTGGGGGCATCCCCGTAGACCTTGTTTGTGCTCATGAACACGAACGGCGTTTCCCGGCAGCTCTGGCGCACCGCCTCCAGGAGATTGAGAGTGCCGACGGCGTTGATGTCGAAATCGTCGAACACTCGGGCGCGTGCCAGGTCATGGGACGGCTGAGCTGCGCAATGAACGACCAGGTCCGGACGCACGCGCTCCACGATGGCGCTGATGGCCTCACGGTCGCGCACATCGAGAGAGAGGTGTTCGAACTGCCTGGTGTCTCGACGGAGGCGCTCCAAGTTCCGCGCCGTGTCTCCATCGGGCCCGAAGAAATCTCGCCGTAGGTTGTTGTCGATACCGTGTACCCGCCAGCCGAGCCGGTCGAAGTGAGCGACCGCCGCAGAGCCGACGAGCCCGCTGCTTCCGGTGACCAGGGCTCGTTTCACCGGTGCTCCTCAGTGGCGATAGGCGTTTCAGTGACCAATTGGTGTTCGCGCAGCTCTTGGTCGGCATCGGCGGTCCGGTCATCAGACGGCGCTGAGCGCGCCCAGGCTACCATTTCGGACAGACCGTCCTCCCAAGCGGTGGCTGGTTCGAAGTCGAGGAAGCGGCGAGCCAGCGCGATGTCGGCCAGGCAGTGCCGGACGTCACCTTGACGGAATCGCCGCGTGATGTCCGGAGCCAGATCTTCCCGTTCAATCAAGCGGGCCAGCGTCGCCGCGATCTCGGACACCGTTCGGGGCGTGCCGCTGCCGACGTTGAGGACCAATCCATCGGCCACCGTCGACCCTATGACACTGAAGATGACCCGCACGACGTCGTGGACCGATACGAAGTCGCGCGTCTGGCCACCATCTTCGTAGATCAGCGGCCGTTGCCCGGCCAGAAGACGGCTCAGGAAAATCGCGAGTACGCCTGTATATGGGTTCTGTAGCGACTGTTTGGGACCGTAGACGTTGAACAGTCGGAGGCAGACGACCGGCAGGTTGTAGCTGGCTCCGAGCGTCAGCACCAGATCTTCCTGCGCGCGCTTGCTCTGCGCGTAGACGCTGCGGCCCTGCAGTCCAGCCGATTCCGGTGTGGGGTACGCTACGAGCGGTTCGCCGGTGTCTGGACAGACCGGCTCCCATCCCGCCTCGCGAATGTCAGCTTCGGTGCGGATTCCGACCCGCAAGGTGCGGCCGTCTGACGGTCGGGCGTAGAGTCCCTCGCCATACTGGGTCATAGAGGTCAGAGCGACCACCTTCGCTATCGCGTCGCGTCGGGCTACGACCTCTTCCAGCAAGCAGGCGGTACCCCGCACGTTGATATCGACGTAGTGCTCTACCCGGTACATCGATTGCGCGACACCGACGGCGCTGGCGCAGTGTACGATTGTGTCGATGTCGTCGAGCGCTCGCTGGCACGTCTCCCGGTCGCGGACATCACCCCGCACGAACTCCGCCTTGGGAGGCAGGGAGACCTGGGACGGATCCGGGTGTACCTGGGGATCGAGGTTGTCGAGGATGCGCACCTCGTGCCCGGCCGCGGTTGCCCGCTCAGCGACGTAGGAGCCGATGAATCCAGCGCCACCGGTAACCAGCAATCGCATGCTTCTATGCTCGGTCGTCTGGCGTTATCAGAGTCCCCGGAGCCGTCGGGCCGCGTCTCGTGCGAAGTAGGTGATGATGATGTCGGCTCCGGCTCGGCCGATGGAAGTCAGGCTCTCCATCATGATGCGTTCCTCATCAAGCCACCCGAGCCGGCTCGCCGCCTTCACCATGGCGTACTCACCGCTCACCTGATACGCCGCAGTCGGGCGCCGGAACTGCCGCTTCACCCGCCCGATGACATCGAGGTAGGGGAGAGCCGGCTTGACCATAACGATGTCAGCACCCTCCTCCAGGTCGAGGGTGACTTCGCGGAGGGCTTCCTCCACGTTCGCCGGATCCATCTGGTGGGTGCGGCGGTCTCCAAACGCCGGTGCCGAGTCGGCGGCGTCACGGAACGGCCCGTAGAAGGCCGAGCAGTACTTCGCCGCATACGACATGATGACCACATCCTGGTGGCCGCCGGCATCGAGCGCCCGCCTGATCGCTCCGACCCGTCCATCCATCATGTCCGAGGGGGCAACGATGTGGGCACCCGCCTCCGCATGAGACACGGCCGCCGCCACCAGGTGCTCCACCGTGACGTCGTTGAGGATATGTTCGCCGTCGAGGATGCCGCAGTGACCATGGTCCGTGTACTCACACAGACAGACGTCGGTGATCACCGTGACGTCAGGCTGTTCTGCCCGTATGGCACGGATGGCCCGCTGCACCGGTGCTTCCGGGTCTGCGGCTACCGATCCGGTTCCGTCCTTGTCGGCCGGCAACCCGAAGAGCAGCACTGACTGCACGCCGTCGTTCCGAGCGGCTGCAGTTTCTCGCACTGCTTCATCAACCGACAGTTGGTAGACGCCTGGCATCGAACTGACCTCGCGCCGGATGCTGGTGCCTTCACAGATAAATAGCGGATACACCAGACGTGCTGGAGCGAGGCGGTGTTCTCGTACCAGGTCGCGGATACCATCCGTGCCCCTGAGACGACGCGGTCGCGCCAGGAGCCCGAGGTCGTGGGTCTTGCCCTTGGTTGTCGCACGGGGAAGCGGAGCGGTGACTGTCTTCGTCATACTTGATCTCTCGAGGCGGCGCGTCCAATGTGGGCCACGATGGCGTTTACCATGGCCGCTGTGGTGTATTGCTCCGGCATGATCGTTACGTCCAACCCGAACCCGGCCGCTACGTCGGCTGTCACGGGGCCGATGCATGCGATGTCGACCCCCTGCATCAGATCCCGCGCTTGGTCGTCGCCTAGCGCCGCGACGAAGTTCGTGACGCTCGAGCCGCTGGCGAAGGTGACGATGTCGATACGGCGCTCGAGCAGCATCTGGTAGATGTCCGGTGCGCCGTCGCGGTCGAAGTCGATTGGTGACGTCTTGTAAGCAGTGACGGACGTGACGTTGGCGCCGGCCTCGCGGAGGCGGGTCGGCAGGAGATCTCGTGCCAGATCGGCGCGAGGCAGCAACATGCGGACGTCGGTTAGGTTCTCGAGACCAGTCAACGCGGTGGCCACCGCATCGGCCCGGTAGCGTTCCGGCACGAGGTCGGTGCGCAGGCCGTGGCGGTTGATCGCCTCGGCTGTGGCCGGACCGACCGCACAGAGTTTGACGCCATGTAGTTCACGGATGTCTCCTGGTTCGCGAAGTAGCTGCTGAATGAAACGTTCCACGGCGTTCGCGCTGGTGAACACGACCCAGTCGAACGCTGCAATGTCACGACAGGCCGACGCCAGTGGCTCAGGGTCGTCAGGCGTCGTGAAGGTGATCGTTGGTGCCTCGATCGGATCGGCGCCAAGGTTGGCGAGACGCGAAACGAGGTCCCGGGCCTGGGTCCGCGCTCGCGTCACCACGATCCGCTTGCCAGAGAGCGGGCGGGTGTCGTGCCAACGGAGGTGTTCCCGCAGCGCGGTCACCCGGCCAATGACGAGCACCGCCGGCTCGCGGTGCTCGCGGCGTTTGACCAGACGTTCCAGCTGGGCGATGGTGCCCTCGATGGTTCGTTGCTCCGGCAACGTGCCACGATAGATCAGCGCCGCGGGTTCGGCCGGCGAGCGACCGTGCCGTTGTAGCGCCTTGAGCATAGCGCCTAGCTGCGGGCCGGTGCCGTGGGTCACGATGGAACCTCGGATCCGGGCAAGGCGGCTCCAGGCGACCTTGGCCGGTCGACTCGTTTCTCCCGCGTCTCCTCGCAACAGTGTGAGCGTGTCGCCGGCCTCGGGATACGTGACCGGAATACCGGCGTAGGCCGGACTCCCGATCGTCGAAGGGATGCCCGGGACGACTTCATACGAAATCCCCTGCTCGTGGAGAAAGAGCGCCTCTTCTCCGCCGCTGTCGAACACGAACGGGTCTCCCCACTTCAATCGTGCGACCGCTTTTCCCTCACGCACCTTCTCGGCGAGGAGAAGACTGATCGCATTCTGTTCGAGCGATTGCGGCGCGGCCGGACCGACATCGATGGTCTCGGCGTCATCCCGTACCTGGGACAGCATCCGCCGATGGACGAGGTGGTCGAAGACGATCACGTCCGCCTCGGTGAGGATTCGATGGCCCTTGATAGTGATTAGTTCCGGATCGCCCGGACCGGCGCCAATCAAATAGACCCGGGGCTCAAGCATCCGCTGCTCCCGAGCTTCCGGTCGTAGCCGGCGCCAGGATAGGGCCGGCGCCATCCTCAAGTAGCCCGGAGGCGACGCTCGCTCCGATCGTCGCCGCATCGGCGATATTTCCCCTACCTTCGCGCCGCAGCAGCTCGCTGCCATCTGGTGAGGCCACCAGTGCTTGGAGCGTCAGTTGGTCGTCTACGATGGTTGCGAGTGCGCCGATCGGGACCTGGCAGCCTCCACCGAGATCGATGAGCACCTTCCGCTCGGCCTCCAGCGCGGCCGAGGCGAGCGGATCACTGACTGCCGAGATGCGATTCATGGTGTCGACATCGCCCTCCCGGGTTTCGATCGCGACGATTCCCTGCCCGGGAGCCGGAAGACAGAGCGCTGGTTCGAGCGTTGTGGCGATTCTGTCGCCGTGCCCTAGTCGCCGGAGCCCGGCCGCGGCGAGAATCACCAGATCGTAGTCGCCGTCGTCCAGCTTGCGTAGTCGGGTGTCGATGTTTCCGCGAATCAGCGAGAAGACGGCGGCGGGCCAGGCCCGAGAGAGCTGGGCGACCCGCCGGATGCTCCCGCTGCCTACGTTGATCGGGGTGGCTCCGGACCGATCCAGGGGCGGAAGGTCGGTGCGGTCGGCCGGCAGCACTACGGCGTCGCGCGGATCTTCGCGAGGGAGGACGCCGGCAACGGTGAGACCCTCGGGCAGCTCGGCCGGCATGTCCTTGGCGCTGTGCACCGCCAGGTCGATTTCGCCCTCGGCGAGGGCATGCTCGATTTCCTTGACGAAGACCTGCTTCCCTCCGATTTTCGAGAGGTTCACCTCGGCCAGTCTGTCGCCCGTAGTCTTGATGACCTGCAACTCGCAGCGGCACTGTCCGTCGCACTCAAGGGCCGCCGCCACGGTGCGCGCCTGCCACAGCGCCAGCGCACTGCCCCGAGTGCCTAAGGTCAAGCGCGTCACGACGTCACCGGTGTCTTGGTCTTGGGCGGCGGCGAGGTGTGCTCATCGGTTGACGTCGTCTCGCCGGCGAGCGGCTCGGCCAGGCCGAACAGCTGGGTGACTACCTCCGAGTATTGCGCCGCGGTTTGTTCGTCACCCGCGTTCTTCAGCCGTTCGGTGGGGGAGATCAGGAGCTTTTGGACCAGGAGTCGTGTGATCTCGTCGACCCTGGACCGTGCCTCCGGAGACAGGCCGTTGAGCTTAGGTTCAAGTCGGTTCAGCTCGGACTGGCGAAGATCTTCGAAATGTCGTCGGAGCGCCACCAGCGTTGGGATCGAGCCTCGAGCCCGGAGCCACGTCTGGAAGGACTCGACCTCGTCCGACACCATCGACTCTGCTTGGGACATCTGATCGCGTCGCCGAGCCAGGTTCTCGTCAACCAGGGTACGGAGGTCGTCGATGTTGTAGAGAAAGACTTGTTCCAGATCGCTCGCAGCGGGATCGACGTCGCGGGGTAGGCCGATATCGATGATGAAGAGCGGGCGATTGCGCCGCGCACGCATCGCTTCGTCTACCTGGGTGCGGTTGATGACCGGTGTCTGTGCTCCGGTCGCGGTCACCATGATGTCAGCGGTCAGTAGTTGTGCCGGAAGTTCAGACCACGTCACGGCGTGGCCGTCCACTTTCTGCGCCAGCGCCTCGGCGCGGGTCCGGGTCCTGCTCGTGACGGCGATCGACCGCACAGCCTGCGAGCGAAGGTGGGTGGCGGTCAGCTCCGCCATCTCGCCGGCACCGACCACCAAGACGTCCCTTTGCTCAAGACTCCCGAAGATCTTCCGGGCCAGGGTGATGGCCGCGTAACTGACCGAGACCGCGCCCTCGCCCAGCCCGGTGTCGGCGCGCACCCGCTTGCCCACACCGAAGGCCGAGGTGAACAGCTTGTTCAACAGCGCCCCCGTCGTGCGCTCTTCGCTCGCCGTCGCGTAGGCGTCTTTGACCTGGCCGAAGATCTGGGGTTCACCGACCACCAGAGAGTCGAGGCCAGAGGCGACCCTGAAGAGATGACGAACGACGTCCGGACCGGTGTGGGTATACAAGTGCGGCGCCAACTCGGTTTTCGGCACGTCGTGGAACCGGCTCATGAACACCGCCAGGTCCCGAACCGTCGCCACCGGATCTTCGCACGTCACGTAGAGCTCGGCCCGATTGCACGTGGTCAACACGACTGCCTCGGCGAGAGTTGGGCGGACCGAGAGTTCGCCGAGCGCGGTGGTCACGCCCCGTCTCGAGAAGTCCACCCGCTCGCGCAGGTCGACCGGCGCCGTGTGATGACTCACGCCAAGCAGCAGCAGTTCCATGCGTTCTCGGGCGTCGCCTCAGCGGACGACGAGTGGGTCGCTAGATCCCAAATCCGAAAGCCGGGAGCAGCATCCTTTCCTAGAAGTTATGACTCTTGGTCAGGAAATATCCGACCGGCACTAGATTGAGTAGCACGATCGAGAAGCCGAGGGCCGACAGCCAGGCGGCACGTCGACCGCTCCAGCCGATGACGCGTCGCGCGTACAGTTCGAACGAGTACACCGTCCAGCTGAGGAGCACGACCGAGATCTTCGGGTCGAGCAGTGTCATCGCCGCCACTCGTGGGTCCGCGGTCTCCGGCTGAAGTTGGAACAACCAGACCCCGCCAACCGCTAGGCCTGCGGTGAGAAACAGCCAGCCTACGCCGACCGCGCGGCCGTTCATCGTGTCGAGTACCTGCAGAGACGGCAGCCGCGCCGCAAAGAAACCGAGCTGTTTCGACTTCAGCTCCCGGAAGAGCAGGACATACGTGATTCCGATGACGCACGCCAGGGCGAAGGCCGCGTAGGCGAACAGTAAGGACGAAACGTGGACGGCGAACCAAGGGCTGTCCAGAACGGGGGGCGGTTCGATGACCCGATCGCTGAGCGTAGAGACGGTCTGCAGGATCACGAGCAACGGCACAATGAAGACCCCCATGGCACGCTCGTCGGTCGTCACCTCGGTGTAGAGATAGGCGACCGCCAGCAGCCAGACGAAGGCGGAGATAGCGGCAGGGGCGCCCACGAATGGTAGATGCCCTACCTCGACCGTGCGCATACCGATAACGAAGGTGTGCATCAGCGCGGCCGCGGCCAAGGTGGCGGAGGCCAGTCGTCCAGCCCCGGCATCGCGACGCGCGAAGTGCATGCCGTAGGTAACGCCGGCGGCTACGTAGAGCGAGAGCAGCAGTATGGTCATGGGATGTCCGGTGGTACCGCTAATCGCGGCGATTCTAGTTCAGGCTCGGTGCGTAGTACCCCTGTCGAGTGCGTGCGGCGACGTTCTCTCGGTCTACCCGCACGACGATCCGTCGATACTTGCCGTCCTGCATCGGGTTCTTCGAGATGTAGCCAAGGGAATACTGGCTGGATAGCTCGTCAGAGATGCGCTGGTAAATGTCCGGTAGGTCCTCTAGCTGCTCGGGAAAGAACGCCCGTCCGCCTGTTTCCTGGGCCAGCTGGCGCAACACGAAATCGGCTTCACGGAATCCGCGGCGGTTCCGACCATCTCCGGAACGCAGGCCGATTGCGTAGATGACAGTGTTCGAGCGCTTGGCCAGCTCCAGCACTTCGTCGAAGTCGATCAGGCTGGAGGTGTCGTCGCCATCGGAGAGGACCACGATCGCCTGCCGTCGGATCTCCTCGCTCGAGGTTGCCTCGATCTTGCCCAGCTCTTTCAGCGAGATGTAGATGGCGTTGTAGAGCGACGTCGAGCCGCCCGGCGTGGTGCGTCGAATCGCGGTGATGAGCTCGTCAATCGACCCGGTGAACCCCTGCAGGATCTCCACCCGGCTGTCGAATTTGATAATGCTCCCGAGATCTTCTGGCCGTAGACGCTCGGCAAAGCCGACGGCGGCCTCGTGCGCCGTCGGCATCTTCTCCGTCATGCTCTGGCTGGCGTCCATCAAGAGGGCCAGAGCGATCGGCAGCTGGGTTGGAGTGAAGAAGGAGATCTCCTGAGCTGCCCCATCCTCGAAGAGTTCGAAGTCTTCAGGAGTCAGGTCGGTGACATAGCGGCTTTCGCCATCGGTCACCGTGACGTTCAGCGAAACGAGATCAACACCGGAACGGAACGCCGGCTGGTCCGGGGGTTGCTGTGCGATCGCGGTCGCGACCGCGAGAGTGACGGCAGCCAAGGCCGCGCCGACATGGCGTCTCATAGCTAGTCTCCCGTGTGCTTCGCCGGTGCCCCGTACGCCGTTAGCTCGTCCTGACGCATCCGCACGGTGATCTCGTCGGGTGGGATTAGCCGCGCCGGCCGGCTGTAGACCACCTCGTACTGTGAGCTCAGCATGACCGCGAGCTCCCGCAGGGCGCTGGTGAACGCACGCCCCATGAGCAGGTCACGTCGTCGTCCTCCGGTGCGGTCTGGTCCCTGAGAGAGCGCCATGTCCCGCTCTCGCAGCGTGTCGGCCAACGCCGGCTCGTTTCTGAGGCCCAGGTTCGCATTGTCCCGCAGGAGCAGCACGTGAGTCGCCACCCCGGCCTCGCCGAGCGCGTCTAGGGTCTGCCGTGCGTCGCGGTTGCTGTAGTCGATGCCGTCG
The DNA here is from genome assembly GCA_002346545.1 of Acidobacteria bacterium UBA2994. GTDB lineage: Bacteria > Acidobacteriota > Vicinamibacteria > Vicinamibacterales > UBA8438 > UBA2994. The sequence continues at coordinate 56,178 of DEAA01000006.1, read as the reverse complement.
GTCGCTACTACGACGATGACGGGGCGTGAGGACTCGCGCCGCTCGAAACCGCGCGCCGTTTCCACTAGCGCGTCGAGCAGGTAGGCGGCCGAGCTCGGGAATGCGAAGATTCGCCCGATTCCATTCTCAAGACGCTCGAGCTGACGAGTGGATTCGACCAGGATCTGGGGGCGTTGACCGAAGGCGACCAGCGCGATCTCATGATCCTGGTGCAACTCCGCAACCAGCGAAGCCAGACCGCCACGGATATCCGGAATCACGGACTGGGCTGCAGAGCTCGTGTCGACAAGCACCGCCACTTGCATCGCTGTGCTTGCGGGGCCGACCCTCAGGACCTCACGGGCCTCGCCGTCTTCCTCTACGACAAAGTCTCCTGGACCCAGGCCGTCGACCGGCACGCCGTCTTTGTCGAGGACGCTGACCCAGACCGTGCGCTCGCCGTCCTGGGAGGCAACCGGTGCTGAGAATACAGCGACGGCCGCCAATGATAGGAGGCCACCAACGAGCCTGCGCCGGTGTCCGGGTGACATCTTGCCTCTACCCATCGCGTCAGTCTCCATCTGGACGCCAGTTTCGACTCGTGTTCGCCGGTGTCGACGCCGGCGGTGCTCGACCCGAGCGCCCATCGTCGTTCGGGAGAACGGAACCCTTCAAGTATATCGATAATTGGGGTTTGTCGGGCTTCCACTAGGCTTGGTTTCCGGCCCAAAATATAGGGTTTTTTTCGTGTCCTTCGGGAGTTTCATCCAGACGCCCGATTCCTTGACACCCCTCTGGGCGCGTGCTATAAAAAGCCCGGTTTTCAGGCCTGCAAAGTCGAGCGACCAGCGACGACCAACCCTGCCGCATCGAGGTTTTCCGGCTGCATCGAGGCGCGTGGACGTCGAGGGAATTCTGTGCCGGTTCGAGTTCGGCGCGGAGTCTGGAGAGAGGCTAGGCTAGGGACGCTAAATGGATAGTATCGAAGCCTACGTTCCCATTCTGCTCTTCGTGCTGGTTGCGACTGGATTCGCGCTCTTTACGCTGATCGTTTCCGCTCTGGTCTCGTCGTCCAAGTACAACAAGGTCAAGCTCGAGCCGTACGAGTGCGGGATCGAGCCAGAGACCGACGCTCGCGATAGGTACAGCGTCCGCTATTACCTCATCGCGATGCTCTTCGTGATTTTTGACGTGGAGACCGTCTTCATGTTTCCGTGGGCGGTCATCATGGACGAGTTGGCGCTGTTCGGTTTGATCGAGATGCTGGTCTTCATCTTCATCCTGGTGCTGGGCTACGTGTATGCCTGGCGCAAGGGTGCGTTGGAGTGGGTTTAACCGCTGAGCTCTTACGATGACAGACGATCCAAAGCTCGCCGGATCGGCGCCCGAGGGTCCGGCCAAGCCGGACGCGGCGGCCGACACGCCAGCGACACCTCAGCCTGCGGCCAAGTCTGACGCGGCGGCGAAGCCCGAGGCTGCCGCCAAGAAGCCGGCGCCCAAGCCCAAGGCTCCTCCCGAGCCTCCCAAGGGGCCGGAGGATCCGCTGCCTCCGGACGATCTGGAGCCCCCCGCGTTTCTGTCCGCGCTGCAGCAGGCGTATCCGGATGCAGTAGAGCAGCTGAGCTACTGGGTAGGCGATTGGACGGTCATCGTGAGGTCCGAGGCCCTGCTCGACATCGCCACGCATCTGCGTGATGACGACGAGGCTTCGTTCGACTACTGCAGCGATTTGACTGCGAGCGACTGGCCTCCAAGAGAGAAACGTTTCGACGTCATCTACTGTCTTTATTCCACGCGCCGCCGCCATCGGGTGCGGATCAAGGTCCGTGCGGGCGAAGACGACCCGGTGCCATCGGTCACCGGGCTGTGGCCTGCCACCAACTGGCTAGAGCGCGAGGTCTGGGACATGTTTGGAGTTAAGTTCTTCGGGCATCCCGACCTGCGTCGGATCCTAATGCCCGATGGATGGCAAGGGCACCCGCAGCGGAAGGACTACCCGCTCGAGGGGCCAGGTGAGTTGCTGCTGGAGAGTCCGATGGAGTGGCTGCGTTTACGAAACCTCCAGGATGAGGCGGAGATCGAGTAATACCAGAGCGGCAAGATCTATGGCAACCCAATCGGCACCTATCTTTGATACTGACGAGCTGGTCATCAATATGGGGCCGCAGCACCCTAGCACCCACGGGGTGCTGCGACTGGTGCTGAAGCTCGATGGTGAACGGGTCGTCGACTGCGACACCGTGATGGGCTATGTCCACCGCGGGATCGAGAAGCTCAGCGAGAACCGGGACTGGACGCAGATCATCCTGCTGACCGACCGGATGGACTATGTGGCGGCCGCCACCAATAACCTAGGCTACTGCGAGACGGTCGAGAAGCTGCTCGAGGTCGAGGTGCCACGGCGGGCGCGCTATATCCGAACGATCCTGGCCGAACTTCAGCGGATCGGCAGTCACTGTCTATGGCTCGGCACGCACGCCATGGACATCGGCGCCATGACGGTCTTGCTCTATGCGTTCCGGGAGCGAGAGCTCGTCCTCGATCTCTTTGAGGAATACTGCGGCGCGAGGCTTACCTACAACTCGATGCGGATTGGCGGGCTCCCACTGGACATCCCCAGCGGTTGGGACCGCAAGGTACGCGAGTTCTGTGACGTGATGGAAGGGAAGCTCCCTGAGTACGAGGAGCTCCTGACCAATAACCGGATCTGGCTAGAGCGGACCCGGGGTGTCGGTGTGATTTCTGCCAGAGACGCGATCGGACTCGGCCTCTGCGGCCCCCCGTTGCGCGGCTCCGGCGTCTACCGGGATGTGCGAAAGGACGAGCCGTACGCTGCCTACGACGAGTTCGATTTCGAAATACCCCTCGGCACTCGTGGCGACACCTATGACCGGTATCTGATCCGGCTCGAGGAGTTCCGGCAGTCGATCCGTATCATTCGCCAGGCGCTGGACGGTCTGCCGGAGGGGCCGATCATGGGGAAGGTGCCCCGGCTCCTCAAGCCCAAGGCCGGCGAGACCTACCACGCTATCGAATCACCCAAGGGCGAGCTCGGCTACTTCATCGTCAGTGACGGTCGTGCGACGAACCCGTATCGTTTCCGAGTCCGTCCCCCGTCATTCTGCAACTTACAGGGGCTGAAGCCCTTGATCGTCGGTCACCTGGTCGCGGACGTCGTCTGCCTCATCGGTACCATCGATATCGTGCTGGGCGAAGTTGACCGCTGACGTATGTGGACCCCTGACTGCGATGCTCGACACCTTCATCATCCCGTTGCTCAAGATCGTCGTGTTGCTCAACGCAATACTGATCTCGGTCACCTTCATGGTTCTGATGGAGCGCAAGGTCATCGCCTGGGCTCAGTCGAGACTGGGACCGATGCGGGTGGGGCCCTACGGGGTACTGCAGGCGATCGTCGATCCGATCAAGCTCATCCTCAAAGAGGACATCACCCCAGTCAAGGCGGACAAGATGTTGTTCAGCCTGGCTCCGATCCTGTCACTCGTGCCGGCGCTGGTGGCGTTCGCGGTCGTGCCCTTCGGGGGAGACGAGCTCTTCTATGTCGCCGACATCAACGTCGGGTTGCTGTTTTTCCTTTCGGTTACCTCGATCGGCGTGTACGGGATCATCCTGGCCGGATGGGCTTCCAACAGTAAGTATCCGCTGCTGGCGAGTCTGCGAGCATCGGCCCAGCTCATTAGCTATGAGATCGCGGTGACGATGACGCTGGTCAGTCTGATCCTCACCGCCGGCACGCTCAGCATGGTCGGGATCGTCGAGGCCCAGCTCACCGACGGGGTTTGGTACGGCTTCGTGCAGCCGGTGGCGTTTGTTCTGGTCCTGATTGGCGGCTTGGCCGAAACGAACCGGGTGCCGTTCGACCTGCCGGAAGCCGAGACCGAGCTGACCGGCGGCTTCCATACCGAGTACAGCGGTATGCGGTTCTCGCTGTTCTTCCTGGCCGAGTACGCGAACATCATCGTGATCTCGGCCGTTACCGCCATTCTGTTCTTTGGCGGCTGGCTGCGTCCCTTCCCGAACGTCGAGGCGCTGGCGTTCTTGGATCTCATCCCGGGCTGGATCTGGCTCTTCAGCAAGATCTTCCTGTTTTTGTATCTGTTCATGTGGATTCGGGCCACGTTGCCGCGCTATCGATACGACCAGTTGATGCGGATTGGCTGGAAGCTGCTGATTCCGATTGCCCTCGCCAACATCGTGGTGACCGGGATCGTCAAGGTGCTCGTCTAGGACATTAGGCACGACTGAGTCATGGCCGAAGCTATCGCCTTCTACACGCTGTCGATTCTGATCCTTGGGCTGGGCGTCGCGGTGATCACGACGCCCAGGACCGTGCACAGCGTGGTTTTCCTGGTGCTGAACTTTCTCTGTGTCGCGGTGCTCTACGTGGTGCTGCGGGCGGAGTTTCTGGCCGTTATCCAGATTTTGGTCTACGCCGGCGGCATCGTTGTGCTGTATCTGTTCGTGGTCATGCTTGTGAACCTCAAGCGTCAGCCGGAGGAACACCAGGATCCACGACGCTTGGCCAAGATCGGGCTGGGACTCTCCGGTGCCATGCTGGTCGAGCTGGCCGCCATCGTTGTCTACAGCTACAGCCGTGAGCCGTCCTCGGTGACGGCGCCGTCCCCGGCGTTTCCGGTGCAGGGCAACGTCGAGCAGCTCGGCTGGCTGCTCTATACCGATTATCTGATTCCGTTCGAAGTGGCGTCCGTGCTGCTGCTGGTGGCCATGGTGGGTGCCATCATCCTGGCGAGACGAGAACTGTAATGCTGGAGATTACACCGGCGCATTACACGATCCTGTCGGCCGCGCTGTTCAGTATCGGCGTGATCGGCGTGCTCGTGCGTCGCAACATCATCATCGTGTTCATGGCGATCGAGCTGATGCTCAACGCCGTCAACATCAACCTTGTCGCTTATGCCCAGCAGCTGCAGAATCTCATCGGGCAGGTGTTCGTGGTGTTCGTCATTGCGGTGGCCGCGGCGGAAGCCGCGGTAGGCCTGGGGATTTTGCTCGCGTTCTACCGTAACAAAGAGACGGTGAACATCGACGAGATGAACGTGATGCGCTGGTAGCCAAACGATGGATCTGATCTGGCTCATTCCTCTGCTCCCCGGCCTCGGCGCGGCTGTCAACGGCCTGCTGGGTATCCGGTATTTCAGCAAGCCGGTGGCCGCCGGTATCGCCTGCGCGGCCATGGGCGGCTCTCTGTTGCTGTCGCTCTTCGCGTTTGCGCAGTTGCTCGGTGCCGAGCACCGCGAGCATATCGTCACCATCGCGAACTGGATTCCGCCGATTCCGCTCGAGACCGTCTCCGGGGTGGGACAGTTCGAGGTCCCCTGGGCGTTCCGGCTCGATCCGCTGTCTGGGATGATGATCCTCATCGTCACCGGCATCGGGTTCCTGATCCACCTCTACTCGTCGTCCTACATGGACCACGAGCCGCGCGGTGGCTATGTCCGGTTCTTTACCTACCTGAATCTGTTCTGCTTCTTCATGCTGATGCTTGTGCTGGGCAGCAGTTTCCTGGTTATGTTCGTTGGCTGGGAAGGGGTGGGGCTGTGTTCCTATCTGCTGATCGGGTTTTGGTACCACAAGAAGAGCGCGGCCGACGCTGGGAAGAAAGCGTTCATCGTCAACCGGATCGGCGACTTCGGCTTCGTGCTGGGCGTGTTTCTGGTGTTCTTCACCTTCGGCACCCTCGACTTCCGCGAGGTGGCCGAGGCGGCTGCGCACATGCCGGTCGAAGCGGGCGGTTTCGGGGTCATCTCGCTCATCTGTCTGCTGCTCTTCGTCGGTGCGACCGGCAAGAGCGCGCAGATTCCGCTCTACGTCTGGCTCCCTGATGCGATGGAGGGCCCGACCCCGGTGTCGGCGCTCATTCATGCTGCCACCATGGTCACCGCCGGTGTCTACATGGTGGCCCGCAACGCCGTCCTGTTCGAGCATGCGCCGAATGTCATGTTCATCGTGGCCGTGGTCGGGGCGGTGACCGCATTGGTTGCCGCGACCATCGGCCTGGTCCAGACCGATATCAAGAAGGTGCTGGCCTACTCGACCGTCTCGCAGCTTGGCTACATGTTTCTGGCCACCGGGGTCGGCGCGTTCTCCGCCGCCGCGTTCCACCTGATGACGCACGCCTTCTTCAAGGCGCTGCTCTTCCTAGGGAGCGGCTCAGTCATCCACGCGATGAATGACGAGCAGGACATGCAGAAGATGGGCAACATGCGCCGCTACATGCCGGTGACGTTCATCACGATGTTTGTCGGCTCGATTGCCATCGCCGGGATACCGCCGTTCTCAGGCTTCTTTAGCAAGGACGAGATCCTTGCTTACACCTTCCAGGAGAACAAGGTGCTCTGGGGATTGGCCGTGATCACCGCGGGCATGACCGCGTTCTACATGTTCCGGCTGATCTTTATGACGTTCTTCGGCGAGTATCGGGGTCCCTCGTGGGAGAAGGCCGACGACAGCCACGGTGACCACGGACATGACGACAACCATGGCCACGCCTGGCATGGCCCGCACGAGTCGCCCCGATTGATGACGACACCCTTGTGGGTACTGGCGGTGGGCGCGATCGTAGCCGGTTTCGTCGGCATTCCGGCGGCGATTGGGGACTTCATCGGCGTGGGGAATGCGATCCACCATTTCCTCGAGCCGAGCTTCACCGCCGGGTTGGCCGGGCATGGCGATGAGCATGCCGGGCTCCATCTCTCTCACGCCGTCGAGTGGGCGTTGATGGCCTTCTCGGTGCTCGTGGCGGCGTGCGGGATCGGACTGGCGTATGTCAACTACGTGCGTCGGCCGGAGCGGGCGGCGCAGTGGAAGACGAATTGGGCGGGTGCGCACCGGGTGCTCACCAACAAGTACTACGTCGACGAACTCTACGACGCGACGGCGGTGAAAGGCACCATGGCCAGCGGACGTGGGCTGTGGACGTTCGACAAGGGTGTGGTCGACGGCGCCGTTAACGGTGCTGGCTGGCTGACCAGGGCCGCGGCTTGGGTGTCGCACGTCCTTGACAAGTACATCGTCGACGGACTCGTCAACCTGGTTGGATGGATCTTCGCCGAGGGTAGCTATGTGTTCCGCCGCGGTCAGACCGGATTGATTCAGAACTATGCTGTTGCGACCCTGTTCGGAGTGTTCGTATTCGTGACCGTGTATGTTGTCGCGCGGTATGTCGGGTAACCGAAGACAAGAGTCAGAAGCCTCATGAGCAATACCGCAGAGTTTCCGTTGTTGTCGCTGATCATGTTCACGCCGCTGGTGGGTGCTGTGCTGCTGCTGTTCGTGAGCAAGCACAGCGAGAACACCATCCGGTGGATCGCGAACGGGTTCGCCGTGCTTGGCTTTCTGGTGTCGTTGCCGCTCTGGTTCTGGCTGGACCAGTCGACCAGCGATTGGCAGTTTGTCGAGCGGTTGTCCTGGATCCCGTCGATCGGCGCGGAGTACTTCATCGGCGTCGACGGGTTCAGTGCGCTGCTGATCCTACTGGCGACCTTGATGGGGTCGATCGCCATCCTGTCGTCCTGGACGGCTATCACCGAGCGGGTCAAGGAGTACTACATTTTCCTGCTGCTGCTCCAGACTGGCATGATCGGCGCGTTCGTTTCTCTCGACTTCCTGCTGTTCTTCGTGTTTTGGGAGGTCATGCTGGTGCCGATGTACTTCCTCATCGGTATCTGGGGAAGCACCAACCGGCTCTACTCGGCTATCAAGTTCTTTCTGTTCACGCTTGTGGGCAGCGTCATCATGCTGCTCGGCATCCTCGCGGTCTATTTCTACCACCACGAGGTCACCGGGGTTTACACGTTCGATATCACCCGGTTCCACGAGTTGAACATGCCGTTCGACCTCCAGTGGTGGGTTTTCTTAGCATTTTTCCTCGGCTTTGCGGTCAAGGTGCCGATGTTCCCGTTCCACACCTGGCTGCCAGACGCGCACACCGACGCCCCGACCGCAGGGTCGGTCATCCTGGCTGCCGTGCTCCTGAAGATGGGGACCTACGGCTTCATCCGTTTCTCGTTGCCGATCCTGCCCGAGGCGACCCAGGCCTTCGTGCCCTGGGTGGTGTGGTTGTCGATCATCGGGATCATCTACGGGGCGCTGGTGGCGATGGCGCAGCGCGACTGGAAGCGGTTGGTCGCTTATTCGTCAGTCAGCCATATGGGCATGGTCATGCTCGGCATGTTCGCGCTCACGCCGGTCGGCATCACCGGGAGCATCGTCCAGCAGATCAACCACGGTATCTCCACCGGCGGGCTCTTCCTCTTGGTGGGTGTCGTCTACGAGCGGCGGCACACCCGTGAGATCTCCGAGTACGGTGGGCTCTCGAAGATAATGCCGGCTTATGCAGCCGTGTTTCTCGTGATGACCATGTCGTCGATCGGCCTCCCGACGCTGAACGGGTTCATCGGTGAGATCCTGATCCTGCAGGGCATCTTCGTGGTCAACAAGGTCTGGGCCGCCTTCGCTGCTACCGGAATCGTGCTGGGTGCCGCCTACATGCTGTGGCTGTATCAGCGCACCATGTTCGGCACGGTTAACAACCCTAAGAACGAGGGACTCGCCGACCTCAGCCTACGCGAGTTCGCGACCTTTACGCCGCTGCTGATTCTCGCCGTCTGGATCGGTCTGTATCCCAAGCCGTTCATCGACCGCCTCGATACCTCGGTGGATCGGGTAATGGCTCGGGTGAACAGCACCTATGCGCCGCTCAACGCCGGCGCTGCCGACGAGGACGAGGCAGAGCCAGGGGGGGGGGATCTGCTGGCGCAGATTGACGGTGAGACCACAGGTGATGGTTTCGACCGGCTCGTGCGGTTACCGGTGCGCGGGGGCTCACGATAGATGCCAGCTGGTTTCTCTGCTGCTGATTTTTACTACATCCTGCCAGAGCTGCTGCTCACAGGCGGGGCGTTGCTCGTTCTGATGCTGTCCGTGCTGACACCGAAGCAGGATGGGTTACTGCTCGTGGCGGCTCTGGCGACTGTAGGAGCCACTCTGGCGGTGGTGGTTTCGTTTGCGGGGCTTGACGTCACGGCATCTCGGGGGTTGCTCGCCATAGATGGGTTCGCGGCGTTCTTTAAGGTGGTCGTGTTGCTGTCGGCGGCACTGACCCTATTGATGTCGTCTCCCTACCTGAAGACGGAAGGGATCCAGGCGGGAGAGTACTACTTCCTGATTCTCTGTGCTGCGCTAGGCATGATGTTTATGTCGAGTGGGCTCGACCTCATCACCCTGTTCATCGGTCTGGAAACGATGGCCGTGTCGTTCTACATCCTGGCCGGTTTCCTGAAGCCGAATCCGCGTTCGAATGAAGCGGCGGTCAAGTACTTTCTTCTCGGTGCGTTCTCGCTAGGTGTGCTGCTTTATGGCATGTCTCTGCTCTACGGGGCGACTGGTACCACGCATCTGTCCGGCATCGCCGCTGCACTGGGTGGGGCGTCTCCAAGCCTGGTGGTCATCCTCGGCGTCGTGCTTGTGGGCGCCGGCATGGGCTTCAAGATCGCCGCGGTGCCGTTCCACATGTGGGCCCCTGACGTTTATGAAGGCGCGCCCACTCCCGTCACGGCGTATCTGTCGGTCGGGTCCAAGGCGGCGTCGTTCGCCATGCTGATCCGGATCTTCATCGAGGGTCTGCCTGCCGTCGGCGCCGAGTGGACGATGCTCTTCTACGCGCTCGCGGTGGTGACCATGACGGTCGGCAATATCGCGGCGTTGACGCAGAGCAACCTCAAGCGGATGCTCGCCTACTCGTCGATTGCCCATGCGGGGTATCTCCTGATGGGCGTGGTGGTTGGTACCGAGCGAGGTGTGGCGGCGATGCTCGTCTACCTGGGCGTCTACGTGTTCATGCAGCTCGGCGCGTTCGCGGTGATCACGATGATGCGTCGTAGCGACATCATCGGCGAGGAGCTGAAGGATCTGAACGGTCTCTCGAAGCGCAGTCCGATCGTGGCGTTCGCCATGCTGTTCTTCATGCTCTCGCTGGGTGGTATTCCGCCCACGGCAGGCTTCATGGGGAAGGTCTGGTTGTTCGGCGCGACGATCGACGCCGGCTTCATTTGGCTGGCGGTTATCGCTGTGGCCAACAGTGCTGTGTCCCTTTACTACTACCTTCGCGTCGTGGTCTTCATGTGGATCAACGAAGAAGAGGGCGTCGGCTCGCCGCTCACCATCGGCCCCGCCATGTCGGTCGCCCTGGGCGTTGCACTGTTTGGCACCGTCGTCTTCGGGGTCTATCCCCAGTTCCTGTTTGAGCACGCCGAAGCTGCGGCGCGCAGCCTCGACGGGATCGCCTCGATCACACTGCGATAACGCTCGCTCGGGTATCCTGAGTTACAGGCTTCTCTCTACGGGCTTCAGGCCCCTGTGGGCGTCAGCGCACTACCCGAAACGCGAAACGGCGGTACCCAGATCGACGTATCGAATGGGATGGAGACCCCGGAAAGGCGTGGCCTGCTAGCTTGCGCAGCGCCGGACGCGGGGACGGCGAAGGGGATCGCTGGGAATGTCCCCTGGGCAAGTCCATTACTCACGTACACACACGGGACAGCAGTGAGGCGAGCAGACCACGACACGTGACGCTGCTCGGATTGAGTGGCCCTTGTCGAAATCATGTCCCGTTCCTGGGCTGTCAAATCCGTGGCGGTCAAGTGGGGAAGGTAGGTTGCCCGATCACGACAGCTCGCACCACCAGCAGTCTGGTGAATACCGAGCCTGTCTAGAGCGCACGGCCAAACCTACGGACCGAGGTTTGACTTGAGCCAACGTTGCGTCTGCTGGCGCTGGCTGGGCGCTGCCCCGCAAGGCGGCTATGCGATGGGGCCCCACATGCCCGGCGTGGGGTTTGGGGCGAAGCCCCATCGCAATATTCAGTGCCGGGACGACTCGATCTGACTCAGCGACTCCTGAATCAGAGCGTCGTTATCTTCCTGGGTCAGGTTCTTCCGGATCAGCTTGGACGCGACGTTCAGCGACAGCTCGACCACCTCTTGACGGATCTGTTGCACGGCGCGATCCGTTTCGAGATGGATCTGGCGCTCCGCGTTCTTCAGTATCGCGTCAGCTTCGTTCTTCGCCTTTTCCTTCAGATCCTCGCGCACCCGTTCGGCCTCGGCTCGGCTCTTGGTCACGATCGACTGAGCCTCGGCTCTGGCTTCGGCGATGATCTGCGCCGACTCGTTCTGCAGGCGTGTCAGTTCCTGCTTGGCTTGCTCCGCGTCATCGAGCGCCGTGCGAATCGTCTCCTGCCGCTCTTCGAGCGCCTTGAGCAAGGGGCCCCAAGCAAACTTCTTGAGCAGGAAGACCAGGGTCAGAAACGTCAGGATGGTCCAGAAGAAGAGCCCTGGATCGGGTTGGACCAGTGGATTATCCATGGAACGCTACCTCGCTTGATGCGGGTGTCCGCGTCAAGCTACCGCATTAGGACCACGATGAAGATGAACACCTCGGCCAGAATAGCCACTCCTTCGAGCAGGAACAGCGGCAGGTTTACTGCGCCGGTGATCTGCGCGGCAGCCGACGGCTGGCGGGCGATGCTCTGGGCCGCGGCGGCCGTGAAGGTCCCGATGCCGTAGGCCGCACCGATGACGACCATCCCCAGGCCGATCGCAACGCCGACGATGTAAATGAGCTCCATGTGAGTGTTGTCCTCCGTATGAGTGAGTCGATTGCGAAGATTGAGGCCGTCTAGTGATGCACGTTGATGGCCATGCCGATGAACACCGAAGTCAGAAGTGTGAACACATACGCCTGCACCATCACGACGATGATCTCCAGCGCGGAGATGCCGACGGCGAGCGGTACGGCGACCGTGAATCCGACTCCCACGCCCAATGCAGCGCTCTCGAACACCTGGGTGAAGATGAACACCAGGGACAGGATCGAGAGGATGGCGATGTGGCCGCCGGTCATGTTGGCGGCGAGACGCATCGTCAAGGCGAAGGGCTTCACGAACAGACCCATGAACTCAATGGGAATCAGCAGGATATAGACAGGCCAGGCCAGTCCAGGCGGCACCAGGTTCTTCCAGTGATGAATGAACCCGTGAGCCATCGTGCCGGCGATCATGATCGAGAAGAACGTGATGGTCGCCAGCGCGGCAGTGACGTTGTAGTTCGCCGTGGCGGTCGTGCCGCCGTGTAGCACGCTGTTGATCATCGAGTCCGCCGAATACCCGTTTCCGAGTACGTAGCGGTCCACCAGTCCGAAAACCTCGAAGATCGGAATCAGCCCGACGGCGTTACACATCAGGATGAATAGGAACAGCGTCAAGATCACGGGGGTCCAGGTGTTGACCCACTTGGCACCCACGTTGGGCAACACGATCGAGTCGCGGATGCTCTGCACCAGCCACTCGAGTCCCGTCATCAGCCCGGTCGGGATGGGGCGTTCCTGAGCCAGAAACCGCCGGGTCGTCATGGTGATGATCAGGAAGAGGAATCCCGCCACCAGCCACATCATCATTACGTGCTTGGTGATGGAGAAATCTATGCCTGCGATTTCGATGTGGGGTAAGTGAAGGACGGGGTGGTCGTGCGAGCTGTTCGAAACGTGTTCGATGATGACTGTGCCAGCATCGAATCCTTCCTCCGCCCCGTGGGTGGCGTTTTCGGTGTGGTCGCCAGCGTGCTGCGCAGTTTCAGCGTGTTGTGCGGCGCTCATGGTCGTTGTGACGGTGAACGAGCAGTGATAACGGTGTGGGCTAATGGGAAGCGGCGCTTTGGCCGGTCCCGGTGAATATGGTCTTGAAGCAGAGGGCCTCGGTGAACTGGAGCACGACGAAATACGCGGTAAAGCTGGCGACGAACGGTATAGGCTCCACCTTCAGCAACCCGACGACGACTCCGACATAACCGCCGTAGAACAGGACCTTCGCGAAGAAGGCCACCGCCAAGCTGGCGGTTAGCCGCTCGAGGTCGGTCCGAGCGGTGTGTTCGACCAGCAACACCGTGCCCACGCCCACCACAAGCGGTGCCAACATGCCCAGGAACGTGGCCGTCGCTGCCTCCGGCATCAGAAACGCCGTGAACAACCCCCAAGTCGCGACGCATCCAACCACCAACATCGCCGATAGCTTCACGGTTTCCACACCGTCTTGGCCAGCTCGTAGAAGCCGACCACGAGACCCACCAGCATGCCGGCGAGTAGAAACCAAGGCGATGCCGTGCCGACCCATCGATCGACCATGTATCCTGCGCCTCCCAGTAGCAGGATCGCGGCAATCAAGGTGTAGCCGGCCGTCGCGGCCGGTCCAGCGCGGCGGACATTCTCCTGCAAAGCCCCGAAGGATCTTTCGAGAAAATGTTCGCTTGGATCGGGCATGCCATACGCGCCCGAGTTGATACGGGCGCTGTTTCCCGCCCTCGGGAAACACATGATCATAGCAGTCTGAAGTGGGCCAAGGCAACCGTGCCACGAGTGGCGAATTGGCTGCTCGATTTGGGTCTGGAGTGTCGAGGTGGGACAGGTCATCACTCAGGTGGATACGTTCACGAGCGAGCGATTCGGCGGCAATCCGGCGTTCGCCGGCGTCCTCGCCAGACCGGCTTCGGAGCAGTGGATGCTGGGGCTGGTCCGGGAGATGAGCTTGTTGGAGACCGTCTTCCTGTTGCCCTCCCCCGGAGGGGGGACGGTTTCGACCTGCGGTGGTTGCGCAGACGATCGCTGTGGTCCTTTATGGCCATGCGACGCGGGCGAGTGTTCACGTGCTCTGAGAGAGTGCCCATCTTCAAGTTGAAGGACACCATCAACCCGAGTCAGATGGTGAAGATGTAGCAGCCTGGTGTGACGAGGAGATGGTGTCCTCCGTCGAAGAAGAAGCTATTCGGTGTCACGACGCCGGCGGCTTCGAATCGGACCGTGCGCACCTTGTTTCCACCCTGATCGTAAACGTAGGTATACGGCACGACCAGTGAGACCCATAGTCGGCCCTCGGGGTCGACTGCGGCGGTACGAACCGTGGGCAGCACTACTGGCAGGGCGAGGCCGATTGCCCCGGTCCGCTCAGGCCAGTCGGTTGGGAGATTCTGGATGGTGGCGTCGAGCTCGGGACCCTCGATGTGTCGTTCGAAGAGCAGCTGTCCGTTGTCGTCGTACTTCCGGAACATCGGCACACCGGCATGAAAGACGAAATAGTAGCCGCCGGTGGGGTCAGCGAGCGGGAGCCCGCTGTTTAACGAGAGGTGCAGGTCCGGGTCGTCTTCGTGACCGGTTGGCCTGAATCGGCCCATTGTCCGGATTGGGCGTCCCCCCGGGCTCAGCTCGGCAATGAGCCCACCCAATTCGGGACGGCTCATCAGCAGCGTCCGACCCGTCCAGTCGATTGAGCTCACCCCGCTCAGGGTCAGCGTGCCAAACGTGATCCGTGGCGGCGCGATGCCTGGGAGAGTGAATCCGTTCAGGCGGGTGCCGTTGGCCCCGAACATCTGGACACGTTCGCGGCCGCCCGGACCGTCAGCTACGATCAGCTGGGACTCGGCCTGCGCGAATCCGCTCGGTCCGATGATGTGGCCAGACTCCGGCCCGATGTTGACTAGCGGCGCCGGCGCTTCGCCGTTGGCGGGCACCCGGTAGACCGTGTGGCCCGCCCGGTCGAAGACGACGAAATCGCCATCGGGAAGCCGTTCGAATGCCGCCGGCTCACGAAAGAGGCCGACGTGTTCGGCCGGTAGCCCACCGGTCGCGCGCAGACGCTCGACCTCTGCCGCGTGTAGGGTGACGGCCAGGCCGGCGAGCCCGGCTAGCGCCGGGAGAAGCCACGGCTTCATCGCGATTGATCAGTACTCACTGACCTCGTTGATGACTCGCAGCACGTCATCGGTCTGAGGAAGGATGGCGGCCTCAAGGTCGGGATGATAGGCCACGGGGCAGTCGAGGGCGCCGACGCGTTTGACGGGCGCATCCAGATGCTCGAAAAGCTCATCAGCGATTCTGGCCGCGATCTCGGCCCCAAACCCACACGTGAGCTGGTCCTCGTGAGCGACCACCACCCGGCTGGTCTCAGTGACCGCGCATCTAATGGCGTCCCAGTCGTACGGGGCGATGGTACGCAGGTCGATGACCTTCACGCTGACGCCTCGCTGGGCGGCGCGCTCTGCGGCGAGGAGGGTGCGTTGGACGAGCGCGCCCCAGGTGATGACGGCGACATCGGTACCGTTCCGCTGCACCTGCGCTTGTCCGAACGGAATTCGATGGTCAGCGCCGGCGTAGAGCCCCCTGTTGTAGGTCTGGCGATAGAGATGCTTGTGCTCGAGAAAGAGCACCGGATCATCACAACGCAGCGAGGTTCGGAGCAGTCCGGCCGCGTCGGATGCGTTCGAGGGATAGACGATCCGCAGGCCGGGGCAATGGGCAAAGATGCTCTCTCCCGACTGGCTATGGTAGAGCGAGCCTCCCCGAAGGTATCCGCCAATCGGGGCTCGGATGACCAACGGACAGCTGAACGCGTTGTTCGAGCGATACCGCAACATCGTCAACTCGTCACGAATCTGCATCATTGCCGGCCAGATGTAGTCGAAGAACTGAATCTCGACCACAGGCTTGAGCCCGCGGACGGCCATGCCGATCGCTCGACCCACGATGTTCGCTTCGGCGAGAGGAGAATTGAAAACCCGTTCTCGCCCGTAGGTGCGCTGTAGCCCGAGGGTCGCCTTGAAGACGCCGCCCTTGCCCGGCACGCTGGTGAGTGCCTCGGCCCGACTGCAGTCCGCGATATCTTCCCCGAACGTCAGAATTCGGGGATTGTGTTCCATCTCGTCGTGAAGTGTTCGGTTGATGGCCGTGACCATTGTGATCGGATCGCCGGCAGGTTCCCCGGCGACGTCGAACTGTGCGCTTGTCGGATCCACACTGGGAGAGTAGAGGTAGCGGAGCGCGGTCGATGGCTCGGGCGTCGCCGCGGCTAGCGCACGATCCGCGGCTTCCTGCACTTCGGCGTCTACTTCATTGGCGAGCTCTGCGAGCGTCGACTCATCGGCCAGATTCTCTTCGAACAGGAAGGCGCGGCACTGGCGCAGCGGGTCTCGCGCTTCGTCTGCTTTCTGCTCCGCCTCGCTCCTGTATTGCCGCTCGTCGTCGGACATCGAGTGGGAGTAGAGCCGTACGACGCTTGCCTTGAGTAAGACGGGGCCTCGACCGCTACGCGCGTACTCCAGCGCGCGACTGACTGCACCATAGCTAGCGACGAGATCGGTTCCGTCGACGGAAATCACTTCCAGACCAGGGAATGACGAAACCAGGCGGGTGATGTCACCGCCCGGGGTCTGAATCTCGACCGGGACCGAGATGGCGTAGCCGTTGTCCTGCACTAGGTAGAGCACGGGCAGACGGCGGGTACATGCAGTGTTGAGGGACTCCCAGAACTCGCCTTCGCTGGTTCCCCCGTCTCCGAGCGAGACCAACACCACATCATCGTTGCCGCAGTGACCCAGTTCGGGGAACTGCACGTAGTACTGACACGCTTCGGCCGCACCGATGCCATGAAGGCACTGGGTGGCCACTGCGCTCGATGGCGACACCAGATTGAGGTCGGGGCGGCTCCAGTGAGCCGGCATCTGACGTCCGCCAGAACTGGGGTCATCGGCGGCTCCGACCGCCCCAAGCAGCATATCGTAGGAGCTGTAGCCGAGCGCGAGGCAGAGTGCGCGGTCCCGGTAGTACGGGAAGAACCAATCTTGTCCGGGACGCATATGCATCCCCACCGCGGTCTGAATGGCTTCGTGTCCGGCCGCACTGATCTGGAAGTAGCTGCGGCTCTGGTTCTTCAGCTGGATCTCTTTGTCGTCGAGCCGTCTCGACAGCAACATCGTGCGGTAGAACCGCATCAGGTCGTCGCGGGAGAGGCCTTCGTACGCCGGCGAGCTGGACGCACTATTAGCGTCCTGGGAGACCGTCGAACCTTTCATGATGGCGGAGTCCTGCGAGCTGGGTGTGCTCCGAGAATCCGACCGCGAGCCCACATGACCTGTAGATTATAGCATCGCATGGAGCCAGCTGGCTGACGTCCATTGTGTAGTGTAAGTTATTGATAGATAGTAAGATAATAAGCTAAGTGTCTTGGGGTGGACCACGCGTGGCTGTGACCGGATGGGACGAGCTTGAGCTCGACAAGGTCACAGAGCTCATCTCGAGAAAAGTGGTATCCGGTGACCGCCAGACGCTTGCCCAGGTTTATCTGAAGCGTGGGGCGCTGGTGCCTCTCCACACCCACGAGAGCGAGCAGATGACCTACGTACTTGATGGTGTGCTCAAGGTGCGGATCGACGACACTGAGGTGCTGGTGCGAGATGGGGAGGTGGTCCGTATTCCGTCGGGTGTGCCGCACCAGATCGAGGCATTGGCCGACACCTTCGAGTTGGATGTCTTTAGCCCGACCCGTGCCGATTGGCTGCCAGGCGGCGAGTAGGCTGTCCGGACTCGTGTCGCAGGATTGCTGAAAAGTTCGGTAGAGCGGAACTGACGGCGCTAGCTAGTGCACGCGACTGTCCCAGTCGTCCCGACCTGGATGGATCTGGAATTTCTTCCGGAGCCGCCCCATCTTCCACTTGAGGTACC
Organism: Acidobacteria bacterium UBA2994; assembly: GCA_002346545.1. Lineage (GTDB taxonomy): Bacteria > Acidobacteriota > Vicinamibacteria > Vicinamibacterales > UBA8438 > UBA2994. The sequence continues at coordinate 38,616 of DEAA01000006.1, read as the reverse complement.
GGTACTTGATTTCGGCCATCACGCCGAATCGACCCATCTGAGAGAGGCCGGCTCCGCCACCCCGCTTGAGGTAGAAGTAGCCTACGGCCAGGCCGCCCAGGTGGGCCATGTGGGCGATGCCGCCGGCCGTGTCGTTGAACGAGGAGAAGAAGACGAACGCACCGATGATCATGACGAAATACTTCGCCGGAATCGGAATCGGGAACGGGAACATGAACAGCGGCCGCTCGGGGTAATACAGAGCGAAGGCGAGTAGCAATCCGTACACCGCGCCGGACGCGCCAATCGTCGTGGAGACGTACATGCCATCGCCGAAGGCCGAGGGCACGAACGACGCGATGATCATTGTGATCCCGGCTCCCACTCCGGTGACGAAGTAGTAGCGAAGAAAGAACTTCGACCCCCACAACCGCTCGAGCTCGGTACCGAACATCCACAGCGCGAGCATGTTGAACAGGATGTGGGTGAATCCGCCGTGTAGGAACAGATAGGTGAACGGTTGCCACACCCGTAAGCCCGTTAGCACGGCCTGAGGGCGGAGCCCGAAGAGATCGAATAGGAGAGCGCCCAGCGGTGAGATCAGTTCGCTTGCCACGAAGGCGCCGACGTTGGCCCAGATCAGGGTCTTCACCATCGGCGTGACGGTGCCGGGACCGAATGAGAATTGCATCGAGGAGGGGGCGTAGCGTGCCATGGGGTCCGGCTCGGCGTATCGTTCGATCGTACCACGCCAAATCAGGTGCGGATTGGTCGTCTGCGGAACCGTCGTCCCAGTTGCGCCATGACCTGCTCGAACTCGCGCAGCCGGAGTAGGCGTGCCGCCAGTGCCAGGGTGGCGAGGCCGATGCCGATTCCTGAACTGACGGCCACCAGTTGCTCCATCAGGCCAGGTTCTGGCCAGAGTGTCTCGAATCGACGCGCGGTGGCCCACACCGCCGCTCCCATGATTGCGGTGGCGACTGCGATCCGGGCCAGGCTATCGAGTACCAGTCTGTCGTCGAGCCCCCCTAATCGAATCCTTAGCAAGAACAGCAGTATCCCGGCATTTGACAGCGCCGCAATGGCGTTGCCCATGGCTAAACCTTGGTAGCCGACCGCATCGACGAGGACGAGATTCAGAGCGATATTGAGCACTATGGTGCCGATGCTCACGAGCGCGGGGGTGAAGCTGGTGCCCAGTGCATAAAAGCTCGGCACCGCCAATCTGACGGCCGAGTACCCGATGATGCCTGGCGCGTAGCACGCCAGCGCCAGCGCCGTGCCCCTGGTGTCAGTGGCTGTGAACAGGCCGCGCTCAAAGATGAGGCGGACGATCGGCTCGGCTAGCAGCATCAGGCCCACCGTGGCGGGAATCATCAACATCAGCATGAGCCGTAGAGCCTCGGAGACGGTACTGCGAACGCCGGCCAGCTCGTCGAGCGCCGCGTGTCGGGAGAGGACCGGGAGTGCCGCGGTGGCGATCGAGACTCCGAAGATGCCGATCGGAAGGTACATCAGGCGGAACGAGTAGGTGAGCCACGACACCGCGCTCGTGCCCTGGCTCGTGGCGAGGATGGTGGTGACGAGGAGATTGATCTGCAGTGCTGCGCCCGCGATGGTTCCTGGACCCATTAGGCTCAGCACTTCGCGTAACCCCTGGTCCCGCGGATCCAGGAGGAGCCGATAGCGGAATCCCTCGCGCCGGAGTGCCCAGTACTGTGCCCCGATCTGACCTAGGCCGCCCACAACGACGCCCAAGGCGATCGCCATGATCGGATCCAGGCCGATGCTCGGCATCAGCGGGACCAATGCCACCGCGCAGACGATCAGGCTGACGTTGAACATCGCGGGCGACAGCGCCGGGGTGAAGAACCGGCGGAGCGAATTGAGCATGCCCATGCAGGCGGCCGCGATGGCCACCAGGGTCAAGAAGGGCAGCATCAGCCTGGTCATTTGCGTGGTCAGCTCGAGCTTGCCCGGTACGGCGGCAAAGTCGCCCGCGATTGTGCGGGTGATAGGTTCGGCGAAGAGGATGCCAGCCGCCACGAGCACGCCGGTGACCACGACCAAGGCGTTGATCAGCTGGGTGCCGAGCCGCCAAGCCGCCTCTCGTCCGTCGTGGGTCAGACGACGGGTGAAGGTGGGTACGAACGCCGCACTCATCGCGCCTTCGGCGAACAGGTCCCGCATGAGGTTCGGCACGCGGAACGCGACATAGAATGCGTCCATCGCATCGCCAGCACCGAAGTAGAACGCCAGCGCTTGGTCGCGCACGAGCCCCAGAGCTCGACTGGTCATGGTGGCGGCGCCAACGACGGTGGCCGACCCCGTCAGGCCCGAGTTGTCGTTACCGGAGGACGGTTCGGTTGGGGAGGACGCCGGGGCCGGCGCGGCCGGCTCGGAGCGTGTCATCGTTCAGTGTCGTGGGTTGGGACCGGGCGTGGTCCGGCCGTGGCCAGCGTACCATACCGACGCGGAGGGCTTTCCCCAACTCGTTTCTCGCAGCGGACTTTCGTTGGGGTTATGGGGTAAGAACAGCTTCATTAGTCGGTTCTGGATTCAGGGTGCGATATTGGGATACAGCGGTCGATTGCGGCGAGCTCATTGACCGCTATTAGGGGGCGCAACTCGGCTATTTCGCGCGACTGACGGGAGATGTCATCCTCGGGGAAGATCTGTTCTAGGAGACCTTCCTGCGGGCATTCCGTCAGGTGGACTAGCTGCCCGCCACCGCGAATCGCCGCGCTTGGCTGTATCGCATTGCCACGAATCTGTTCTTGAATCACCGTCGTGCCGCACGCCGTCAACCCGAGACCGATCTGGAAGAAGAGCATGCCAGTTCGACGCCGGCCACATCAGAGTCTCTCGAGTTCGACACCATGGCGACCGTCTTGTGAGAAGCGGTCGCTCAGTTGCCTCCGAAGCAACGGGCGGCGTTCGTGGAACGCTGGCTCCAGGCCACCGTGGTGCCGAACTCGGGGAGACGCTCGACTGTACGACCGCGGCAGCGCGGGTAAGCGTCTATCAGGCGGCGCGATGACTGCGGCGTGAGCTCGACGAACAGGGTGCGGTTGCGGATTGTGCCCGGAGGAAACACTAATGAACTGCAAACGGTTCGCGCGAGAGCTGAACGCGTGGTTGGCTGGCGACCACCGTCCTGAGTCGACGGATGTGCTTACCCGCCACGCCGAGACCTGCGACTCGTGCGCACGGCACTGGGAACCGGCGCGAGGGCTGAGGGGGCTGGACGCTCCGTATGAAACCAGCTCGCAGCAGCTACGCGCCGTGCGGCAACGTCGCAAGGCGGCGTTCGATTGGGCCGGTCATTCGGTAGTGAGGTTCGGATCAATCGCCTCGCCGGTGGGGCGGATCTTCGTGGGAGCGACCGACGAGGGGTTGTGTGACGTGTCCTTCCGTCAGACGTCCGACGAAACCTACCGGGGGTGGCTGCAAAAGTGGTCGGCCGAGGTGTGGCGTGATGATGAGAGTGTGTCCGAAGCGACGGACCAGCTCGAAGCCTACTTTGCCGGCCGCCTAACCCGATTCCAGCTTCCGATCGACCTGCGTCAGGTTACGCCGTTCACCGAGAAGGTGCTGCGGGCGGTAGACGGGATCGCGTTCGGTCGCGTGTCGAGCTACGGTACGCTCGCCCGCTCACTAGGTTCACCGGGTGCAAGTCGCGCGGTCGGCGGGGCACTTGGGCGCAATCCCGTGCCGATCGTCATTCCCTGTCATCGGGTGCTTGCCAGCGGTGGCCTGCTTGGGGGTTTTACAGGCGGTTTGGACACGAAGGGGGCGCTGCTTCGCCTCGAGGGACATGACATCCCTGAACCTACGGTCGGCCTGTATGGAACGGAGCACCCGAGCCAACACGCGGGTCCGGACTAGCGTCCGGGGAACGGTATCAGTACGGCCGTCTGGGCGGACGGCGTCGAGCCAAAGGTCCCCTTGGGCACGCTCTCTGGAGTGCTGCCGTCGTCGGTGGACATCATCTGCCCGGGTAGGGAGCTCGGCAGGTTGCCGAACACTGGCTCGTCCTTTCCATCCGGCTCGTTTTCTTCCTCATCACCGCTTTGTTGCAGCAGAGCCTGCAGCTGGTCGAGCTGTTCCTGCTGGGCAGCGCTGACGGTGAAAGATGTCCGGCCACGTGGCGCATTCGGCACTACTTCCAGGCGTTGTCCTCCGGCGCTCAGAGGAGCTGGGCTCGGCGCCCGGCGCGCCGTCGTGGCGGGCGGATTCGCTGGCGCGGCCGGCTTGCTCGTGGCCATGATTAAGATGCGATCGAAGCGGGACGCACCCCCGCTGGCTGCGGCTCGCGGTGCTGCCATATAGCCAGCCGCCGTGCGAAGGAGCGTCGGGAGCGCTGCCGCCTCCGGCACGTCCACCAGCTCGAGACTGATGCGCTCGTCGGCAAGCTTGTCGGCATCGATTACTACCGTATTCCCGACGCGGTCCCATTCCGCCAGAATCGCCTTCAGCGACGTGTCCTGAGCCAGGATCGTGACGCGCCCCCGCCCATAGTCAGCTCCAGCTCGTTGGCCAGAACGGGGGCCACACTGGCCACGAGGGCCAGCAGAGCGCTGGCGGCACGGCAAGGGCTGCGTCCGAACATCTCTGGGCCCAATATACGTCGGTGCCAGACTAAAGGGTAGTCGACGTCAAGAGCCCGTTTCAAAGCCTTGCCGTGCCTCGCAACGCACTCTAGGCTCAGGTCCGCCAGCGTTCGGGGTCGCCGGTCCGGTGGTGTTCGATCACCCTTTTAAGGATCTCCTGCAGCTGGACCTGTGGCGCGTAGCCAACCAGTGCTCTGGCCTTCGACAGGTCGGGTACCCGCCGGGGCATGTCTTCAAAGCCGCTTTCGTAGGCTTCCTCGTAGGGCACGTTGACAATGTCGGAGCGACTGGCCGCCATGGTCTTGACCAAGCTGGCGAGATCTCGAATCGAGATCTCCCCGTCGTTGCCCAGGTTGAAGACCTCGCCCACCGCCTTTGGTTCATCGACCAGGGCGAGGATGCCGCGCACCACGTCGCCGACATACCCGAAGCTGCGTGATTGGGTGCCGGTCCCGAACACAGTGATCGGTTCATGGGCTAGCGCTTGCTGGACGAAGTTCGGGATCACCATCCCGTAGCGCCCCGTTTGACGAGGCCCGACGGTGTTGAAGAGCCGCACGATGATCACCGGCAGCTGTCGCTCCTTCCAGTACGCCAGCGCCAGGAACTCGTCGATCGCCTTCGAGCAGGCATACGCCCAGCGATGCTGCCGGGTCGAACCCAGCACCAACTCGGTGTCCTCGTGGAACGGAATGGCCGTGCTCTTACCGTAGACCTCCGAGGTCGAGGCGATGACCACGAGCTTTCGTTTTTTCACCGCGTGACGTAACACCGCTTCGGTGCCGTTTACGTTAGTCTCGATGGTGTGGACTGGTGCTTCGACGATCAGCTGGACACCCACGGCAGCCGCGAGGTGGAAGACCACATCGCTCCGGTCGATGTGCTCGGCCAGCACCGGCTCGTTGGTGATCGTGTCGATGGCATAGTCGAAGCCAGGGTGCGACTTCAGGGGTTCGATGTTGTCGATTGAGCCGGTCGAGAGGTTGTCGAGAACGAAAACCTCATGGCCGGCCTCGAGCAGGGCGTGTGCTAGATGCGAGCCGATGAATCCGGCGCCACCGGTAATAAGCGTTCTCATGTCGCGAAGCGAAAGTTAATAACGTCGCCGTCGGCGACGACGTACTCCTTGCCCTCGAGTCTGACCTCGCCGTGCTCTCGACAGGCTGCATGCGAGCCGTCGCGGGCAATGAGCGCGTCGCAGGGCACGACCTCGGCGCGGATGAAGCCTCGTGCCAAGTCGCTGTGGATCTCACCCGCGGCCTCTTGGGCCGAGGTGCCCGCCGGGATCGACCACGCGCGGCACTCGTCTTTGCCGACGGTGAAGAACGAACGATACCCGAGTAGATGATAGCTTGCCCGGATGACTCGGTCGAGGCCAGAGTCCGAGAGTCCAAGGTCGGCGAGAAAGGCGGCTCGATCTTCGGGTGGCAGCTCCGCGATCTCGAGCTCGATTTTCGCGCAGAGCGGAACGGCTTCGGTGCCGCTGCCGCTCAGGGCGCCGGATAGTCCAGCTCGCTCCACGGCGCCGGCCGAATCGCTGACGTCCGCCTCGTCGAGGTTCAGTACGATCAGCTGAGGTTTTGCCGAGAGGAAGCTGAAGCCGCGCAGGCGCTTGGTGTCGTCTCCTTCCAACGACAGGTTGCGGAGCGCTTGCCCCTCCTCGAGCGCGGACCGGCACGTTTCGATGACCCGCTGTTCTTCGTCCAGTTCCCGGCTCTTTCCCTTCTTGCGGTCCTGCTGGATCCTCTCCAGTCGCCGCTCGGCGACCGCGAGGTCGGCCAAAATGAGCTCGTCTTCCATCGCCCGGATATCGCTGAGCGGATCGACGCTTCCGGACGCGTGCGGCACGCGGTCATCGGTGAACATTCGAAGCAGGTGTAGCAGTGCGTGCGCGTCGCGGAACCCTGAGACGTCGACGAGAGCCGAAGCGCCTCCGTGCCCGGTGAGCTCGGTGACCTCGAGGGTCGCCGGCACGTGCTTCTTTGGTTCGAAGAGTGCTGTCAGGCGGTCGAGCCGAGTGTCTGGTACCCGCGCCACGCCCATCTGAGCTTTCTGCCGTCCGCTTCCGGTAGCCGATTCGCCAGAACTCGTCAGCAGGCGAAAGAGGGTGCTCTTGCCGGTGGAGGGAAGCCCGATCAGTCCTGCCTTTAGCATCGTCAGTGGACCAAGGTGGAGCTGGTGCGTCGCGATGGGCGGAAAGGCACTGAGACCATCCGTCGCGCCAGTTTGCGAAGCATGGGGACGAAAATTAGACGTAAATTATTGAACAGAAAGTTTTTATCTGTTGACACCGAGCCGACCGCCTTCTACTATCGCTAGGGATTTTATTGGACTAGAGTGGAGTAAATAGGGTGCTACGGGGAAATCTCTCGGCCAAGATCGACGACAAGGGCCGACTCAAGATTCCGACCCTGTTCAGGACGACAATTGAGGACCGCTTCGGCACACAGCTCTTCGTTACCAGCCTGACTGGTGACCTGGTCCGAATCTACCCGATGCCCGTCTGGGTAGAGATAGAGCGAAAGCTCGCCCAGGTCCCTTCCACACTGCCAGCGCGCAGCAAATTTTTCGACAGGGTCAACTACTTCGGCCAGCCCTCGGAGTTCGACAAGCAAGGGCGTGTGTCGATTCATCTCAGGCTGCGTGAAGCTGCAGCGATGGTGGGAGAGGTCGACGTATTCGGTCAATACGACCATCTCGACGTGTGGAATCACGAGCGGTTCGCGAAGCGGCTCGAGAACGATCCCTTTACCGACGACGACTCGCAAGCGCTGTCGAACTTTGGCATCTGAACGCGATGATTCTACACGAGCCGGTCCTGCGGTCGGAGGTTACCCAACTCCTGGCTCCCGAGGGTCGCGGCCTTGTCGTCGACTGCACCGTCGGGTCGGGGGGACACACGCAGGCGCTGCTCGAGGCCGGCGCGACAAAGGTGCTGGGTTTGGACCGCGACCCGGAGGTGCTGGCGCTCGCTCGCAAGCGTCTGGCGCCTTGGGCCGGCCGAGCGCAACTCGTGCATGCCGATTACCGGAGCTTCGAGTCGGTGCTGGACGACCGTGGACTCGACTTTGTCGACGGGGCAGTGGCCGACTTTGGTCACTCCACGATCCAGCTCGAGAGCGAGGGACGAGGTTTCAGTTTCCGCCGCGAGGACCCGCTCGACATGCGGATGGACCGCAGCCAGGGACCGACGCTGGCCGAACGGCTGGCCGACATCGATGCTGACGCACTAGCTGACGTGATCTACGAGTACGGCGAAGAGCGTCACTCCCGGAGGATCGCGAGATCGATCATCGCGGCGCGGGACGCCGAGGTGTTGTCCACGACTACCGAGTTGGCGACGGCCGTCCGTCGGGCTATCCGCCAGCGAGGTTACCGGCGTATTGATCCGGCCACCCGGACCTTCCAGGCGTTGCGGATCTGGGTGAACGACGAACTCGATGGGCTAGAACGCTTTCTGCGTGCGGTCGCGAACAGGCTCCGGGCCGGTGCCAGGCTGGCCATTATCAGCTTCCACTCGCTTGAGGATCGGATCGTGAAGTACACGCTGCGGGAGCTCGAAGGCGGCGGCGACCCGGCGGTCCGCGTGTTGACTCGTCGCCCTCTGCGTCCCGACGCCGATGAGGTCCAACGTAACCCCAGGGCGCGCTCGGCGAAGCTTCGGGCTCTGGAGCGGATGACATGAGCCGTCTCGACTTCGAATACGACATCAAGCGTGAGATCACGAACAGTCCGATCGTGCGGGAGATCGATCGGACCAGGCAGCGCGAGCTGTGGCGCTCGGCTGCCATTGGGGTGTGTCTGGTCGCCGTGCTGCTGTTCTCAGCGTGGCAGCACTTTGAGCTGCTCCGTCATGGCTATGAGATCGAGCAGATGGAGCAGGAGCGCGCCGAGCAGATCGAGATCAACCGGCACCTACGCCTGGAGGTCGAGACGCTGCGCTCACCGCGGCGTGTCGAGCGGATCGCGACCGAGGAGTTGAGCATGGTGCCACCGGGTCCCTCGGCTCTGGTGATCGAGCGTGTTACTCCGGTTGACCCGCCCGCACCGTCGGTCCTTGCCGAACGCCAGGAGCCTGAGGCAGTCCCGGTACGTAGATCGGACTCGACATGGCCGTGAACCACCCTGCGAACGACCGATGGCGGCGGACGGTTCGGGGACGCGTCCTCGTGATGGCCTCGGTAATGGCGCTCTGGGGTGTCGCCATGGAGGCGCGGTTGGTGCATCTCCAGGTCTTCCGCTACGACGCACTCGTGGAGCAGGCCGAGCGCCAGCAGTCGCGGTCAGTGAAGACGATTCCGAAGCGGGGCGAGATCCTCGATCGCGAGGGTCGGCTGCTCGCCTACAGCGTCGAGGCGGACTCGGTCGTGGCCGTGCCCAATGAGGTCGTGGACCCGATCGGGACCACCGCCGCGGTCTGCGAAATCCTGGAGTGCAGTGAGCAGCGGTGGAACACCGTCGAGAGCCGGCTTTCCGGCGATGGGTTGTTCGCGTATGTCCAGCGCCACGTCTCGGTCGAAGCGGCACAGCGGGTCCGGGGCCTGGACGTGCCTGGGATCGGATTGATAAAGGAGAACCGTCGCTTCTACCCGAACTCCGAGCTCGCGGCCCACCTGCTTGGGTTCGTCGGCTTCGACAACAAGGGTCTTCATGGTCTCGAGCAGCTCTACGACCAGGAAATCAGCGGGCGCGAGGGGCGTGTGCTCGTCCAGACGGATGCTCACGGTCGGGCGTTCAGCCGGGTCGAGCGGCCGCCGATGGCCGGTGTCTCGCTGGAACTAACTATCGACAAGTACATACAGCACATTACCGAGCGAGAGCTCCGGATCGCGGTGCGCGAGCACGGTGCGGTCGGTGGAAGTGTCGTGGTGATGAACCCATTCACCGGCGAGATACTGGCCCTGGCCAACGAGCCGACCTTCAACCCCAACGTCTTCGGCTCGACGAGTGAGGACGAGCGTCGAAATCGGGCGACCCAGGCGGTTTATGAGCCCGGCTCGATCTTTAAGGTGATCACCGCCTCGGCCGCCCTCGAAGAGGGGTTGTCCCATCCGGCGGAGCTGTTCGATACCAATCCTGGCTCGATCCGCTTCGGTTCACGCACTATCTCCGATCTCCGTAACTACGGGGTGCTGTCGTTCACCGACGTGCTCGTGCGCTCGAGTAATGTCGGCGCCAGCAAGCTGAGCCAGCGGCTCGGTGCGGAGCGGATGGGCCGCTACGTGCGTCGTTTCGGGTTCGGCGAGCGCGCGTCGTCTGATTTCCCCGGCGAGAGCCGCGGCATCGTGTATAACCCGGCCCGCCTGACCGAGAGCGATCTGGCCTCGGTCTCGATGGGCTACAGCATCTCGGTTACACCGCTCCAGATGGCGGCCGCGATGAGCGCGGTCGCCAATGGTGGTGAGCTCGTCGCCCCGCGTCTGGTTCGTGCGGTTCTCAATGAGGGTGAGCGTGTGGAGGCGCCGCGACGGGTTGTCCGCCGGGTCATGTCGAAGAACACGGCACTGACCATGACGCGGATGCTTGAGGACGTGGTCACCAGAGGCACAGCTCAGTCGGCGCAGCTCGCGGGCTATACCGCCGCGGGCAAGACGGGGACAACGGAGAAGCTGGTCAACGGGCGCTATCAGGACCAGGGCCGGAACATCGCCTCGTTCGCCGGGTTCACACCCTCGACCCGCCCAGAGCTGACCATCCTCGTTGTCGTCGACGACGTGAATCGAGGGGGCGGATCGGTTGCCGCGCCGGTGTTCCAGCGTATCGCCGAGGCGGCACTCCGTCAGCTGGGCGTGCCGCCTAACATCGACGCTCCGGCTCCGGTGCTTCTGGCCGACGAGCTGTTCCTTCCTGTGACTGCGTTGCCGGTCGCGGCCAGGTTGCAGCCGGCCGTCCGGACGACCGGCATCGGCGCCGCTCCGGGCACGATGCCGGACCTGCGCGGATTGGGCGCCCGTCAGGCGGTCGAGGTTGCTACCGAATTGGGGCTATCGGTCGAGATTAGCGGGGACGGGTTCGTGGCCACTCAGATGCCGGAGCCTGGCGGCGCGATGACTCCGCACCAGACCGTCCATCTCGAGCTCGATCGTCGAGCCATGGAGTCCGCGCCGTGACGCTGCGCCAGCTGCTGCCTCGACTGTCGGGAGTCAGGTCGGCGCCCGAAGGGCTGCTGGCTACGGCCGAGCTCGGAGCCCGCACTGTGACCGCCGTCGACTACGACTCGCGTCTGGTGCGGCCGGGCGCGGTCTTCGTGGCACTGCGGGGCGAGCGGTTCGACGGGTCGGAGTTTGCCGCCGATGCCGAGGCGCAGGGGGCGTTGCTGGTGGTAGCGTCGTCACCGGCGCCAGTCGGCGTTCAGGCGCCGTGGATAGAGGTCTCGGACAGCCGGACGGCCTTGGCGGAGCTGGCCGCAGCTTTTTCCGGCGATCCGAGCCACGAACTAGCGCTCGTCGGAGTGACCGGTACCAACGGCAAGACCACCACGACCTATCTCCTGGCTGCCATCTTCGAAGCGGCCGGATGTCCGTGCGGCCAGATCGGTACGGTGCGCTACGAGACCGGGGGGCGGAGCGAGGCGGCCGTTCGTACCACCCCAGAGGCGCCCGAGATTCAGGCGCTGCTGCGCGAGATGCGCGATCATGACCGGCGCGCGTGTGTGATGGAGGTGTCGTCGCACGCTTTGGCTCTCCGGAGAGTCGACCAGATCCGGTTCAAGTCGGCCGTTTTCTCTAACCTGACTCGAGACCACCTTGACTACCACGGCGACATGTCGCGGTACTTCGGTGCCAAGCGACGGTTGTTCGAGATGTTGCCTCGCGGCGCGCCAGCGGTCGTGAATGTCGACGACCCCTACGGACGACAGCTTGCCGAGACCGCCGAGCGTCCCGTTACCTACGCCATCGATCACGCTGCCGACGTCCGACCGACCCGGATGGACCTCGGTCTCGAAGGCACGGCGCTCGAGCTCCACACCCCTCGCGGGCCATTGCAGCTCACAACGTCGCTCCTGGGCCGGTTGAACGTCTACAACGTGCTGGCGGCGGTCAGCACCGCGCTCGCGCTTGATCTTCCCCTCGACGCGATCTCACGGGGAGTCGGATTAGTGGCGGACGTGCCGGGCCGGTTGGAGCGGGTGTCGGGACCAGCGGACAACATCCAGGTGCTCGTCGACTTTGCGCATACCGACGATGCGCTTCGGGCGGTGTTGACCACGGCGCGGGCTCTGGGCTCTGGACGGGTCATCTCCGTGTTCGGCTGTGGCGGTGACCGGGACCCGGCCAAACGGCCGCTGATGGGCGCGGTGGCGGGCCGGCTGAGCGACCTAGTGGTGGTGACGTCGGATAACCCCCGTACCGAGGATCCGGCCGCCATCATCGCCGACGTCGAGCGGGGGTTGGTGTCGTCGTCAGCGGATGAGGAGGTGAGTCATCTAGCCATCGTCGATCGGAGACGCGCCATCGAACGGGCAGTCGCTCTGGCCGAGCCCGGCGACATGGTGGTGGTTGCCGGAAAGGGCCACGAAACCGAGCAAGTGATTGGAGACGAGCGCCGCCCGTTCGACGACCGGAAGATCGTAGCCGCCGCGCTGGCTCGGCGGCGAAGGGGAGCGGCGTCCGCCTGACGACGGGGGTGTCTGCGATATGGAGACAACCGGCGCGACGCGGCCCTGCTCGGTTCTGACGCTTGGCGAGCTCGCGGCGGTGGTCGGCGGCGAGGCGATTGGAAACCGAACGGTTCGGATTGAGGGCTACGCCATCGATTCGCGTGCGATCCGAGCGGGAGAATTGTTTATCGCGATCGAAGGACAGCGGCTCGACGGGCACGAGTTCGTGCAGGCCGCGCACGAGAAGGGCGCCTGTGCGGCGGTGGTGGCGCGAGCCGACGCATTGGGGGAGTCGGCCGGCGTCGTCGTCGATGACACGCTGCAGGCCCTTCAGAAACTGGGGCGCTACCATCGGCGACGGTCGGGCACCAGAGTGGTAGCGATTACCGGCAGCGTTGGCAAGACGACGACGAAGGAGTTGACCGCGGCGGTGCTCGAGTCGAGATTCGATGTGTTCCGAACCAAAGGTAATCTCAACAACCACATCGGTCTGCCGCTGTCGTTGCTCGCTCTGGCCGACCGTCCGGAGGTGGCCGTTCTTGAGCTCGGAATGAACGCCGCAGGCGAGATCAGCCGACTTGTAGAGCTGGCTGAGCCGGATGTGCGGGTCTGGACTAACGTTGCCGAGGTGCATGCGGAGTTTTTCCCTTCGGTCGACGCCATCGCGGATGCCAAGGCGGAGATTCTCGAGGGAGCGACGGCTGAGACCGAGGTGGTGGCGAATGCCGACGACGCGCGGGTGATGAGCCGTGTCTGGCGGAGCCCGGCGAAGGTGACCACCTTCGGGTTCGGTCCCGGTGCGGAGGTGACGGCCGCCGATATTGATGAGCGCGGCCTCGACGGCACCGCGGCGACTATCCGAACGCCGCTCGGAGAAGCGCAGCTCCAGAGCTCGCTCCCGGGTCGCGGGAATCTGGCCAACGTGCTCGCGGCCGTCGCGGTTGGTCTCCGTTTCGACGTGTCTCCCGAGGAAGCGGCGGCGCGTGTCGCCAGCGTGACCGCAGCTCCAGGACGTGGCCGGCTCCTCCGTCCCGGGCGGGGAGTCGTAGTTGTCGACGACACCTACAACGCTAGTCCTCTGGCCGTTCGAACCGCACTGGCGGCGTTCGCCGGCGACTCTCGGCCGGGCCGCCGAATCGCAGTGCTGGGAGAGATGCTGGAATTGGGTTCGCGGGCGTTGCCGCTGCATCGGGACACGGGACGGGTGGCCGCGGCTTACGAATTGGGGTTGCTGCTCACCGTGGGAGGTGAAGCAGCGGAGGCCATGGCAGTGGCAGCGGTAGAGGCCGGGATGCCGCAGGGGGACGTGATCTACTCCGAGGACAGTGAGGGCGCGGCCTCGGCGTTGATCGACCGCTTGGAAGACGGCGATGTGGTTCTGGTCAAGGGATCACGCGGCGTGCGGACCGAGCAGGTGGTGGCCCGTCTAGAGGCGGAGTGCGCCTGATGCTCTACTACCTGCTTTATCCGCAAGTGAACGTGATCCAGTACATCACGTTCCGTACCGCTGCGGCCGGACTCACCGCGTTCGTGATCAGTCTCGTCATGGGACCCTGGTTGATCCGAGCCCTTCGGGACTTCCAGATCGGGCAGGTTGTCAGAGACGAGCTTTCCGAGACTCACCAGTCGAAGGCCGGGACGCCGACGATGGGCGGAGTCTTGATCTTGACCGCGGCCACGGTGCCCACCCTGGTCTGGGGCGACCTCACCAACCTGCATCTCTGGATCGCCATGCTGGCGACGCTGGCGTTCGGGACTGTGGGGTTCGTCGATGACTACCTGAAAGTGGTGCGGAAGAACCACACGGGTCTTCGACCCCTCTACAAGGTGATTGGCCAGGGGATCGTGGCGATGGCCGTCGGCATTGCGCTCCTCTGGCTGACCGACAACGGGCTCTACAGCACCGAGCTGCTCTTTCCGTTCTTGAAGACACTGACGCCGGACATCGGATGGCTTTATGTGCCGTTCGCGATGTTCGGCCTGGTCTTCTTCTCGAACGCGGTCAACCTGACCGACGGTCTGGACGGGCTGGCCATTAGCGTGTTCACGGTCGCGGCCGCTGCCTTGACGGCGCTGGCCTACGTGACCGGCCACGCGATCTTCGCAGACTACCTCCTGCTGACTCACTTCGCGCCGGCGGCCGAGCTGACGGTCTTCTGCGGCGCGCTGGTCGGCGCCGGCTTGGGCTTTCTCTGGTACAACTCGCATCCCGCCGAGATGTTCATGGGCGATGTGGGTTCGCTCGCGCTGGGAGGAGCCTTGGGTACAGTCGCCATCCTGATCAAGCAGGAGCTGCTGTTACCGGTCGTGGGTGCGGTGTTCGTCATCGAGGCGGCCTCGGTGATCATCCAGGTCGGCTCCTTCAAATTGACCGGACAGCGGGTGTTTCGCATGGCGCCACTGCACCACCACTGCGAGCTGCTGGGGTGGAGCGAGCCGAAGGTGATTACACGGTTTCTCATCGCCGCCGTAGTGTTCGCCTGTTTCAGCCTGGCGACGTTGAAGCTGCGATGACCAACTTCTCAGTGCACGGCATGCCGGTGGTGGTGGTGGGTGCGGCGCGGAGCGGAGTCGCCGCGGCACGGTTACTGGCGAACCGCGGAGCGAGGGTTACCTTGACCGAGTCACGTGACGAGGTCGGACCCGAGGTGACCGCGCTGAGGGATGCCGGTGTCGAGTTAGAGCTGGGCGGGCATCGCGACGACACGCTGCGCAATGCCGCCCTGGTCGTGTTGAGTCCTGGTGTGCCTCCGACTTTACCGGTGCTGGCGGCTGCGCGAGCCGGTGACGTACCGATCATCAGCGAGATAGAGCTGGCGTCTCGCTGGGTGCAGGGCCGGATCGTCGCGGTTACCGGGACCAAGGGGAAGTCTACGACGACGGTACTGCTGGGACGGATGCTCGAAGCCGGAGGGCGGATCGTGTTGGTGGGCGGCAATGTCGGCACGGCGCTGAGCTCACAGATCGAGCAGTCCACGCCAGACGCTGTCCACGTCGTCGAAGTGTCCAGCTTCCAACTCGAGCTCACGACCACGTTCCGGCCGTCGGTGGCAGTGTTCCTGAACCTGTACAGCGACCACCTCGATCGGCACGCCGACCACGCGGTCTACGCCGCCGCGAAGGCGCGGATCTGTGTCAACCAGACCGGCGAGGACAGCCTCGTCGTCAACGCTGATGATTCGGCCGTCCTCGAGCTGACCCGCAACTGCGCGGCCCAGCGCGAGTGCTACGCGGTCGAGCGGCCGCTGCAGGCTGGTGTGATGGTGGCCGGTGATCGGATCGTGCACCGCACGAAGGGCGGCGACCGCCCGTTGATTCCACTGTCGGCGGTTCGCCTGTCCGGTCGGCATCTGCTGAGCGACGTGCTTGCCGCCGGTGCGGCGGCCAATCTGCTGGGCGTGTCAGGAGAAGAGATGACGGCGGCCGTCGAAGCGTTCCACGGTCTCGAGCATGCCCTGGAAGCGGTTGGAGAGGTCGACGGCGTGCGCTTCGTCAACGACTCGAAGGCAACCAACGTGGAAGCCGCGGCCCGGGCCGTCGAGAGCTGTCAGGCGCCGCTGGTCGTGATCATGGGCGGGCGCTTCAAGGGCGGCGATCTGGGGCGGTTAACCGTGCTGCTTGGCCGGCACGCTGATGCCGTGGTGGTGATAGGTGAGGCGCGGCGGCAATTGAAGGATGCCTTCGGCACGGTGGTGCGCGTGCTGGAGCGAGAGTCGCTCCCAGCGGCGGTGCAGACCGCCTATGGTGTCGCTCCGCCCGGGGGCACGGTGCTGCTGGCGCCGGCCTGCGCGAGTCTGGATATGTTCCCCGACTATGCAGAGCGGGGACGGGTGTTCAAGCAGGCGGTGGACCGCCTGCGGGAGGAGCGAGCGACGACGCGTGAGCAGTGAACAGTCATCAGTCGGGTAGTGGCGGTCTAGAGCCGTCCGCTGGGAACGCAGGCTGCCTCGGTTTGCGAGGCCGGTGTCTATTCCTCACGCTCGACTGATGACTGTTGACCGCTCACGCACGGTTTGTCGGATCGAACGGCCCTAGGCTTTAGGCCTCGGGGAACGACAAGCCCGATCCACTGTCGAACGCAGGCGGCGAGTATGGCGCGAAAGCTGAAATCGGACAAGCTGCTGTTCCTGGCCACGTTGCTCCTCCTTTGCGTGAGCGTGGTCATGGTCTACAGTGCGTCCGCCGTACTCGCCGTCGATCGTTTCGAACAGCCCCCGTACTACTTCCTCTTCAAGCAGGTGACCTGGGCCGCCCTTGGCGTGTGTCTGCTGAGCCTGGCAATGCGCGTCGACTACCGCAGCCTGCGCCAACCGCTCGTGATCTGGTCGGGCCTCGGGCTGTCGCTCGTCGCCCTGGTTGCGGTCTTTTTCGGTCCCGACATCAACGGCACCCGTCGGTGGCTCGGGATCGGCGGCATCGGGGTGCAACCATCCGAGCTCGCAAAGGTGGTGGTCATCATCTTCACCGCCATGATGCTTGAGCAGCGGATGCACAAGATCGACGAGGTGCGTTACGCGCTCGGTCCGATCGCCGGTGTGACGGCACTCGTCTGCGGGCTGATCGTTCTGGAACCCGACTTCGGCACTGCATTCACGTTGCTCCTGATCGTGTCGGTGATGGTCTTTGCGGCGGGACTCCGCTATCGCTACATCATCGGCACCGCGCTGGTGATGGCGCCGGTGCTTGCCGTCATCCTAGCCAGCGCCGACTACCGTCGCCGCCGCTTGATGGCGTTCCTCGACCCCTGGGCGGATCCGCTCGGTGACGGCTTTCAGATCATCCAGTCTCAGATTGCGGTCGGCACGGGCGGTGTCGTCGGGCAGGGCCTGATGGGTGGGGTGCAGAAGCTCTTCTACTTGCCGGCGCCGCACACTGACTTCATCTATGCCGTGATCGCCGAGGAGACGGGTCTCGTCGGGGCGTCCGCGGTTCTGGTCTGCTTCGGGGTCATCGTTTGGCGCGGTCTCCGGATCAGCGCCGCAGCGCCTGATGCGTTCGGGTCGTTTTTGGCGCTCGGCCTCACCATGATGGTGGCGTTTCAGGCCTTCGTGAACATCAGCGTGGTCCTCGGGCTGATGCCGACCAAGGGGATTCCACTGCCGTTCGTCAGTTCGGGTGGCTCCTCGTTGTTGGTCAGTCTGCTCGGGATGGGCATTCTGCTGAACGTGTCGCAGCATGCGTCGTCGAATCCCTGATGAGGTCGACGTGACGAGCGCGGATCGGGCGGTGGCGACAGATGGTGACTCCAGCTCCCTGTGTCTTGCTCTGCGGCGCCGGTACCGGGGGCCATCTTTATCCCGGTGTGGCCACGGCGCAAGAACTCAAGCGGCGATATCCCGAGGCACGTGTCGTCTTCGCGGGAACCGGACGTGGCCACGAGGTGGAGGCGGTGGTTGGCATCGGGCTCGAGCATCAACGGATTCGGAGCGTGGGCTTGAAGGGCAAGAGCGTCCTCGCGGTGCTGCGTGGTCTGCTCACGCTGCCCCTCAGCGCGTGGGACGGTTGGTGGGTGATCTCGACGCTGCGGCCGCGTCTGGTTATCGGGCTGGGTGGCTACTCCTCGGGTGCGATCCTGCTCATGGCCGCGGCCCGGGGTATCCCGACGATGGTGCTCGAACAGAACGCGCTGCCCGGTTTCACCAACCGCACCCTCGCGCGGGTGGTGTCGGCAGCCGCGGTCTCGCACGAGTCTGCGCTGGTGCACTTCCCCCGAATTGGCGTGTTGACCGGGAATCCAGTCAGGGACACGTTCTTCGAGCCGGCGCCGCCTCGGCCGGAGGCGGCCGGCGGAAGGCTACTGGTGCTGGGCGGGTCGCAGGGGGCGCACGCGATCAACATGGCGATGCTTGCGGCTGCGCCCCATCTGGCCGCCACCCAGCCGGCGATCGCCGTGACGCACCAGACCGGGACGGCGGACTTCGCAGAGGTCGAACGGGGGTATGCCGCCTGCGGGCTGACGGCGCGCGTCGCCCCGTTTTTCTTGGAGATGGCCGAGTTGATGCGTGACGCCGACGTGGTGGTGGGCCGAGCCGGAGCGACATCGCTCGCCGAGCTCACCGCGGTGGGAAGGCCCGCCGTGCTCGTGCCGTTCCCGGGAGCCGCCGACGATCACCAGCGTCTCAACGCCGAGTCTCTGGCTACGGTGGGTGCCGCCCTAGTGGTGCCCCAGACGGACCTCGATGGTGCACGACTGGCTGAGACATTGCTGGACCTCGTTCATGACGACGAGCGTCGGCTGGCGATGGCATCCGCCTCGCGGAAACTTGCCCGGCCCAGCGCCGCGGCAAGCATCGTCGACCGCGCAGAGCAGTTGCTGGGGCTGTGAGCGAGCAGTCTGGACCCGGGGAGGAGCAGGCCCATCGGGAGGAAGCGAGTGCGCTGGCTGGTCTGGGCACGACGCTAAGGCGGGTGCATTTCGTCGGCATCGGTGGCATTGGGATGAGCGCACTGGCGGAGGTCATGCACGGGCAGGGATATGACGTCAGCGGATCCGATCTGCGGCCGTCGCCTCTCATTGCCCGTCTGCGTGGCCTCGGCTTCCCGGTCGACATACCTCATCGGTTCGAGCTGGTCCATGAGGCCGACCTGGTGGTGTGCTCGGCCGCCATCCCTGACCGGAACCCTGAAGTCGAGGCGGCGCGCCGCCGTGGGGTGGCCGTCGTCCGACGGGGAACGATGCTGGCCGCGTTAACCCGCGGATACACCGCCATTGCGGTCACAGGGACTCATGGCAAGAGCACCACGTCGTCGATGGTAGCGGTGATGCTGGCCGAGTGCGGCGTCGACCCGACGGTGGTGGTCGGCGCCCGCGTACCTGCTTTTGGCAGCAACGCCCGCGTCGGGCGGAGGGACTATTTCGTCGTCGAAGCCGATGAGAGTGAGCCCTCGCTGCTTGCGCTCAACCCGAGGGTTGCGGTGTTGACCAACCTGGAGGAGGAGCATCTCGAACAGTACGGTTCATTCGATACCTTGCAGGACACGATCGTGTCCTTTGCGAACCTGGTACCTCCCAACGGCACCCTGGTATGGTGCGCTGACGATCCTGTTCTCGGACGACTGCGGTCGAGGTTCCTGGTTCCGCAGTTGAGCTACGGTCTCAGCGCGAACGAGGCCGACATCAGGGGCGACGACCTTCGGTTCGAGGCCACCGGGTCTCGTTGTCTGGTCCGGTGTCCAGCCGAGATCCACCCTGAACCATTCCACCTCGAGGTCGGGGTGCCTGGTCGCCACAATCTCCTCAACGCGCTGGGTGCGCTCGCTGTGGGCCTGACGCTCGGTCTGCCGGTCTCTCGGCTGCTGCCGGCGCTCTCGAGTTTCGAAGGCGTCGAGCGTCGATTTCAGCTCAAGGGTGAAGTTGGGCAGGTGCGGGTCATCGATGACTATGCCCACCACCCAACCGAGGTGTCGGCTGTGCTGGAGACCGCTCGCCGTCAACCGCACGAGCGGTTGGTGGTGCTGTTTCAGCCCCACCGTTACTCCCGTGTACGACAGTTCATCGACCGGTTTGGTGAGGCGTTGTCCGAAGCTGATTTGATCGTGCTGACCGACGTGTATGCGGCCGGCGAACCGATTGAGGCAGACGCCAGCCTCGAGCGTCTGGCGTCGCGTATCGAGACCCGCAGCCGCCGACCCGTCCAGCCGGCGCCCACCGTTGACGACGCCGCTCGCGTCGCGTCCGAACTGGCTCGTCCTGGCGATTTGGTGCTGACCCTGGGGGCGGGGTCAATTGGCGAGGCGGGCGACCTGATCCTTGATCGCCTCCGCTCCCAGGCGGCCCAGGGCCCCGTGACGGGGAACGAAGCATGAAGGTCCACGCCAAGACTGACCACCGGTTCCGCCGGTCCCGTCATCCGATCCGGCGCGGCCGGGCGGCTACCCGCCGCTGGATGCGGCTGGTCGTTGGGGGGTTGGTCGCGGCCGGGGTGACCGCCGGGTCCTATCGGGTAATCGACCGCCTACTGGTTACCCCTTATCTCTTGGTGGCGGATGTGGTGGTCGAGGGCAACGGGCGGCTGAGCGACGAGGAGGTGCGCGCGCTGATGCCGGGGCTGGTCGGCAGCAACATCCTGACCTTGGATCTCGATGCCCGACGTCGTCAGCTTACCTCCGCCTCCTGGCTCCAAGAGGGCACGTTGCGACGTGTGCTGCCGGCCACCATTGAGGTGTCCGTGCGAGAGCGTCGGCCCGTGGCGCTGGCTCGATTTGACCGACACCTCTTCCTGGTCGATGGCTCCGGAACTGTGATCGATCGCTACGGTCCCCGGTTCGCCGATCTGGACCTCCCGATCGTCGATGGACTCGTGGCGGTACCGGAAGGCGAGCGGATTCCGGTGGAGCGGATGCGTCTGGTGGTTCGAGTGCTCGAGGCCCTATCGGATCGACCTGAGGTCCTGTCGGTTGTGTCGCAGATCGATGTCAGTGACCCACGCAACGCCGTGGTGCTGCTCAAGGACGACCCGGCACTGCTCTACCTCGGAAGAGAACGCTTTCTCGAGCGGCTTCGGTCGTATGCGGAACTGGCCCCACGTTTACGGGACGAGGTGGCCGAGATCGACTATGTGGATCTGCGATTCGAACCGCAGGTGGTCGTCGGACCAGCGGGTGCCTCTACGGTTACCGGGCGTGGGCTCAACCGGTTAGCCAAGGCGCCGGGAATAGCGCAATAGGAGCTGGGCAGTCGAGCCAGAGCGGAGGGCAAGTGGCACGGAAGGAACACTATCTCGTTGGCCTCGACGTCGGGACGTCGAAGATGGCGGCCATCGTGGCCGAGGCACTTGATGACGGCGGACTGGACATCATCGGCATCGGGGTCGTCGAGGCCCAGGGGATCCGGCGCGGAGTCGTCGTGAACCTGGAGGCGGCGGTCGAGTCGATCAAGAAGGCGATCGAGGAAGCGGAGTTGACTGCCGGGGTCGAGATCGACTCCGTGCACCTGGGGTTGTCGGGCTCCCACCTCAAGGCGTTCAACAGTCGGGGCGTGGTCGCTGTGGCCGGGAACAATCGCGAGATCACCCGCGAGGATGTCCGGCGGGCCATCGATGCCGCGAAGGGGATAGCGTTGCCGACCGGCCGCGAGATTCTGCATGTGCTGCCCCAAGACTTTGTGGTGGACGACCAGGACGGCATCGGCGCCCCGATTGGCATGACCGGCACCAGGCTAGAGGTCAATGTGCATGTCGTGACCGGGAGCACCTCGTCCACCCAGAACATCGTGGCCTGCGTCAACCGTGCCGGGGTCGCCGTGGTCGATACCGTGATCGAACAGCTGGCCGCGAGCGAATCGGTGCTGACCGCGGACGAACGTGAGCTTGGGGTCGCTCTGGTGGACATCGGCGGCGGCACCACCGACTTGGCGGTCTTCGAGCGCGGCAGTCTGTGGCATACCGGCGTTGTGACCATGGGCGGCGACCACTTCACCAGCGACATCGCCGTAGGTCTGCGCACGCCGATTCCGGACGCGGAGAAGACCAAGCGGCGGAGCGGATGCGCGCTGGGTTCGTTGGTGGACGAGAGCGAGTCCATCGACGTGGCCAGTGTCGGAGGCCGGCCGCCTCGGGTTATGTCGCGACGCATCCTTTCCGAGATTCTCCAGCCCAGGGCCGAGGAGGTCTTCCACGCCCTGTGGGACGAGATCCGCCGAGCGGGCTACGAGCGGTCGCTGCATTCAGGCATCGTTTTGTGCGGCGGCGGCGCTCTGCTCGACGGTATGGCCGAGATCGCTGAGCAGATCTTCGATCTGCCCATCCGGAGAGGCTGCCCGGTGGATGTCGGTGGGCTGACCGATCACGTGAACAGTCCATCGTTCGCGACCGGAGTCGGCCTTGTGAAGTACGCGCATCGCAACCAGATGCAGGAGCAGGAGCGACTGGCGCACGCCGGTCTTGGTAGCTTGGCAGGACGGTTCAAGGGCTTGTTTAAGGAGTTTTTCTAGGACGTTTTCGGCGCGAGCATTCTCAGGGAGGAGCTGATGGAATTTCAGGCATTCGGTGAGCCCGCAGACGACCACACGACCAACCAGCGGGAGGCGTCGACCGATCTGCGGCTAACGATCGAGGACACCGCGCGGATGGGCGCCCGCATCAAGGTCGTTGGGGTTGGCGGCGGAGGGAGCAACGCCGTCAACCGCATGGTGCAGACCGGCCTCGACGGGGTTGAGTACATCGTGGCCAATACCGACGCTCAGGCGCTGAGCCATGCCGCCGCGCCGCTCTGTCTCCAACTCGGAGCCAAGCTCACCAAAGGGCTCGGAGCTGGCGCCGACCCTGACGTTGGACGGCAGGCTGCGCTCGAGGACACCGAGCAGATCATCTCGGCGCTCGATGGTGCCGACATGGTCTTCGTGACCACCGGACTAGGTGGCGGTACAGGAACCGGCGCGGCTCCGGTCATAGCCAACTTGGCGGGTGAGCTTGGCGCATTGACCGTAGCGGTGGTCACCAAGCCGTTCGGGTTCGAGGGCCGACGACGACAGGTGCAGGCCGATCGTGGTCTGGAGGAACTGCGGTCCTGCGTCGATACGGTCATCACCATTCCGAACGAGCGACTGCTGGCGACGACCGATCGAACCACCACGTTGTCCGAGGCGTTCGAGGTGGCCGACGACGTGCTGCGGCAGGCAATCCAGGGGATCTCGGACCTGATTCTCGTGCCGGGGATGATCAACCTCGACTTCGCCGACGTGACCACTATCATGTCAAGGATGGGGCTGGCGATTATGGGGACCGGGGTCGGTGAAGGCGGTTCCAGGGCGGTCGATGCCGCGGCCCAGGCCATCTCGAGTCCGTTGCTCGAAGATGCCTCGGTCGACGGGGCGCGGGCCGTCATCATCAACGTCACGGGCGGACCAGACCTGTCGCTGATCGAGGTCAATGAGGCAACGTCGATCATCCACGAGGCTGCACACGAGGATGCGAACATCATCTTCGGCGCCGTCATCGACCAGAAGATGGAAGGGCACGTGAAGATCACGGTCATCGCCACCGGCTTCGATCGTGAGGGTGCCGCTCCGTCGGTCGAGCGGGCTAGCGCCAACACCCCGGTCGATCTACAGCAGTACGCTTCGTGGCAGCAGGACGATGTGCCTGAAAGTGGTTCCCCTCGGTTCACGGTGTCGCGCAAACCGTTGATCGAACTGCCGTTGCCCGAATTGGTTGAGGCTGACGACGAGGACCACGCCGGCGAGATTTTGCTTGAAGGGGAAGCGACCGGCACCGACGACATGGATGTACCGGCGTTCCTCCGTCAGCGGGCGGAGTAGACGCGACGCCGGGCCTACTAAGGGCTCGGTGCTGCCAGTACTCAGCGGTCGGGCACGGCCGGCATCTCGGCGCGGCAGAGCTCCCGCAGGATCTCCCGAAGTGCCTCTTGTGCCTGTTCGTTCCCGGTGGGCCGATACAGGTTGAAGTTACGCTGCTTCCTATTCACGACATAGGAGCGTTCCGGTAGGCTCACGTTCGGTCCGCGGTCACTGCGGCTTTCCCAGATCGTGAATCCCAGCTACCGTGAGCGGTTCGTCTGGCTTGGTCATCGGTCCCCCTGGTGCCGGCAGGCGTGGCACTGGGAGTGAAGGCTATAACCAGCTGGACAGTTCGCGGGAGGGTTGGGTTACGAAGATAAGTGCCGGTGAGGAAACGATTCAGGTCGAAGAGGTCCGGATGAATGCGGACGCCACAGCACCGGAGATGATCACGCGGGCAGCGAGTGTGACAACCGCAGTTGTCGGTAACTCAGCTCGCCGCGGTCTCGCCGACCGGACTGTCGCCAGGATCGTGGTAGAGCAGGCGCATGCAACTATCGCATTGAATAAGGTCGGCGTTTTTCAGGATCTGATTGAAGATCTGAGGCCGTAGCCGGACGTTGCAGAGAGAGCAATGTCCGTCTTTGGCTTCCACCACGGCGATGCCGCCGCGCTGGTCTGCGATCTTCTCGAACAGCCGTCGAGCGGCGTTGCTGATGCTCGCTGAGAGCGAGGCTTGGGCTTCTGCGGAGCTCTTTAGCTGACCCTCCAGAGTGCCGCGTTCAGACTCCAGTTCGCCGCGTTCGTTGGCAATCTCCGCCTCCTCGTTCTTTAAGGTTGCGCTGGCGTTGTCCACGCCGACCGTCAGCTCGTCCGCTTCCAGCATCTGTTCGAGGATCGCGTCCTCGAGCCGCTGGACTTCCGATTCGGCCGTGGCGATCTCGTGCTGCATGGCGGTGTACTCCTTATTTGTCTTTACCGCCATCAGTTGTTCCTTGAATCGGGACAGCCGAGATTGGACCTCGGCCAACTCTTTCTCCACGGCCTGTCGTTGTTGCTTGGCCTCGTCGAGCTTTTGCTTCGCGCTTTCCACAGCCTCTCGGCTGGAGTTCAGCCGGTCGTCCAGTGCGGCGATATGGCTGGGAATGGCGTCGACGTCTCGCTGCGCTTCAGCTGCGGCGTTAACGAGCTGTTGCAGTTGGATCAACTGGTCAAGGTCAGGCAGCATCTGGGCGTACCTCCTTCAAGGCAAAAAAAAGCCCCGCTCGAAGGCGGGGCAGAAAGAGTCTCGCGTATGCAGCCCGGTCGGAGGGCTGGGACCGCCGGTGGGCGAGTGTCGCGGCCCTCGTTGGCCGTGGCGATTGTGGCGTTCTCTGCATTACGTCGACTCGGGCTGATGGTGGGCCCACCAGGATTCGAACCTGGGACCTGCCGGTTATGAGCCGGTGGCTCTGACCGCTGAGCTATGGGCCCGGAGAGCGGCGACGAGGCTACGCTGGCCGCCGATGTATCCCGGCTGGCTGCGTTGCTCGTCGTTCACACACTTCCGGTATGTTCGTTCCTCGCGCCTTGCCAGCCGGCCTCCTCGGTAACCAGCGTAACCTCGTCGCCGCTCTCCGGGCCCACGGGCCGCCCTCGGCGATCCAGGAATCCATCGTCTGGCTGCGTTGCTCGTCGCTCACACCCGCCCGGGCTACTCGATTTCCCGATCTACGTGCCTTCGAGGAAGGCGCGTAGGCGGCGGCTTCGGGACGGGTGTCTCAGTTTTCGCAGCGCTTTGGCTTCTATCTGCCGGATGCGCTCGCGGGTCACTGCGAAGTTTTGTCCCACTTCCTCCAGCGTGTGCTCGCTGCCGTCACCCACGCCGAACCGCATCTTGATCACCTTTTCTTCCCGCGGCGTCAGGGTGCGAAGCACGTTCTCCGTTTGCTCCTTGAGGTTGAGGTTGATTACGGCGTCTGACGGCGACACCTCCTGGCGATCTTCGATGAAGTCGCCAAGATGGCTATCTTCCTCTTCGCCAATCGGCGTTTCGAGAGAGATTGGCTCCTGGGCGATCTTCAGTACCTTGCGGACCTTGGCCACTGGAATGTCCATGCGTTGTGCGATTTCTTCGGAGGTGGGTTCGCGGCCCAGCTCCTGCACTAGCGCTCGCGAGGTACGGATCAGCTTGTTGATGGTTTCGATCATGTGGACCGGAATCCGGATCGTACGCGCTTGGTCGGCGATCGCTCGAGTGATGGCCTGGCGGATCCACCAGGTCGCGTAGGTCGAGAACTTGTAGCCGCGCCGGTACTCGAACTTGTCCACCGCC
>DEAA01000006.1:706-12557 GCA_002346545.1 Acidobacteria bacterium UBA2994 | reverse complement strand
GCCTTCATCAGGCCGATGTTGCCCTCCTGGATCAGGTCCAGGAACTGGAGACCGCGGTTTGTGTACTTCTTCGCGATTGAGACGACTAGTCGCAGGTTCGCTTCGACCAGCTCTTTCTTGGCGAGCTCGGCCTGCATTTCGCCCCGGAGGATGGTGTAGAGCGTGTGGTCCAACGAGGGAATCGACTGCTCTAGAGCCTCTGCCCGCCCGCGCAGCTCTGTCCTGAGCTCACGCTGACGCCGTGTAACCTTGCGCTTATCTTCTTCCTTGACCTTTCGGCGGGTTTTGGCCTTCAGCTGACGGTCGAGGTACTCGATCTCACGCTGAATCCGCTGGATGCCCTCGGCCACCTCCTTGACCTCGTCGATCAACCGACGCTTGACCGGCTCGGTGAACTCGATGGCTCGGATCAGACAGGATAGCTTGACCCGCGCTCGGAGCAGGTTGCGATAGTTCCGCCGGTACCGCTTCTTTTCCCGCTTCGGGATCGTGCCGACTTTTTTCTCTCGCCGGATCACGTCGAGCCGGGTTTTCCGGATAACCTCGATCTCGGCCATGATGGCCTTGGCTCGGCGTTTGATCTTGTCGTCGGTGACCTCGTCATCGGAGAAGATCACCAGCTCGCGGATCGTGCGCTCGCCGTTCTTGAGCGACTCGCCCATTCGCACAACGACGCGCGCAATGCTTGGCATCCGAGAGATGGACTTGATGATCGCCAGCTTGCCTCGTTCGATCCGCTTGGCAATCTCGACCTCGCCTTCTCGGGTCAGCAGCGGGACCGTGCCCATTTCCCGGAGATACATCCGGACTGGGTCGTTGGTCTTGTCGATCGCACTGGGCGTCAGATCGAGCTCGATGTCGTCTGATCCTTCACTGCGACGGTCGAGGAGCTTGTCCTCTCGGTACTTTTGTTCCGAGTCCACAACCTCGATGCCGTTGTTGCCGAGGGTGGTGAACAGCTCATCGAGCTCGTCCGACGAGGTGATCTCGGCGGGAAGGAGCTCGTTCACCTCGTCATAAAGGAGATAGCCCTTCTCCTTGCCGACCTGGATGAGCTGCCGTACTTCGTCGTACTTTTCTTCGAGCGACAATAGTGTTCCTCCTCGATGAGCCAGGTGGCCTAGGCCATCGGCGTCATCGTGGTCACGACCGGAGCGATTCCAGCTCGGTCGCCAGTGCGTGCTTCTGCTTCATCAACGCGTCGAGTGTCGTCGAGGCCGTGACCTCGTTCTGTTCCAGGCAGCGCGCGATCTCATCATTGATCGCGGCTAGGCGTCTATCGAGCACCCGCTGCCGCAGCGCGCCCAGACAGTATGCCAGTGAGGTTGCCGGACGTTCTTCCCGGCCCAAGCGTTCGATCCACGCTGCCTCTTGTGTACTTAGACGCTGTCGGAGCGTCTCTAGGACGGACTCCGACGGCCAATCAGCCAGCGCCCGGGCGGTCGTCAGTATCGGTGCGGTCGTCAAACCGGCTAAATCCTCGTCGGTGAGCGACTGAATTGCCTCCATCGCCGACGATGTTTCACGCACGAGGGCCCAGACAATCCCCTTTTCGGCGGTCGTGATGGGGCGTCGTTTCCCCACCTGCCCCACGGTGTCGCCCAACGTCGTCCGGCGGGCCACCGCAGCCTTCCGGATCTCGGTGCGCACGACGTCCTCGAGGACTCGAGCCTTGTGGGCGAGCCGGTCTGCGAACAAGTCCCTGCTCGCCGCATCCGGTATCCGCGCAGCCACCTGTAGCATTCTCGTCAGGAACTCCCGTTGGTGGTCGCCGCGCGTCAGGTCGCGCTGGGCCGCTTCCCGATCCAGTAAGTATTCCAGATATGGCCTCGAAGTGCGCAGTTTTTCCTTGTAACCTTCAGCACCCCTGTTCCGTATACATGTATCGGGATCTTCGCCCTCATCCAGCACCGCCACGTTCACCTGGAGTCCTTCGGCCAGCAGCAGTTCCCCGGACCGTGCCGATGCGCCCGCCCCGGCCGGGTCAGGGTCAAAACTCACGATTACCTTGGAGGTGAACCGCTTCAGCAGCTTCACCTGGGATTCGCTGACCGCGGTGCCGCAGGTCGCTACGACCTGTGGCACGTCGGCCTGCAGTGCCTGGGCGAGGTCGAAGTAGCCCTCGACCAGTACCGCGATGCCGGCCGAACGGATTGCCCGTTTGGACAGGTTCAGCCCGTAGAGGGTTCGTGCCTTGGAGTAGATAACGGTCTCTGGCGAGTTCAGGTACTTCGGCAGCTGCTCGGCGCCCAGGGCCCGTGCCCCGAACGCGATGACCGAGCCACCGTCCCGCGCGATTGGTATTACGAGCCGGTTCCTGAATCGGTCGATAAGTGGCCGCCCTTCCTTGGACGCAGCCAGCCCGCTTTTCACCAGCAGCTCATCCGAATAGCCACGGGCGCGCAAGTGGGTCAACAGGCCGTCTCTGGTCGCCGGGGCGAATCCCAGGCGGAGCTGCCCGGTGGTGGCCTCCGTGATGTCCCGGCCCTCCAGATGTTCCCTTGCGCCGGCACCGCCGGGGGCGGCCAGCTGGTGCTGGAAGTACTCGGTGGCGGCCTCGTGTGCCGTTAGGAGTGCTTCGCGCTCCGCCTCCGCTGCCGCGTCTTGTTCGTTCTCTGGCTCCGGCACCTGTAGGCCGAAGCGCTGAGCCAGGTGCCGGACCGCGTCTTGAAACCCGAGCTTCTCCTGAAGCTCGACGAACTTCAGCACGTCACCGCCCACGCCGCACCCGAAGCAGTGGAAGAATCCCTTGTCGCGATGTACGTGGAACGACGGTGTCTTCTCCCCGTGGAAGGGGCACAGACCTTTATAGCTGGATCCGGCGGATTTCAGGGGTACATAGTCCTGGACCACCTGGACGATATCGGCCTGCGACTTGAGGTCGTCGATGAACGATTGAGGAAACAGACCCATGGGCCTAGTCCTTCAGTACCGCGACGGTGACCGCCGCGCCCCCTTCGTTCGGGTCGGCTTCGGATACCCGGACCACCAGCGAGTGGGCACCAAGAAAGCCGGCGATGGCCCGCCGGAGCTGCCCGGTGCCGTGCCCGTGGATGAAGCGCACCACGCGATGCTCGGTCATCATCGCCTGGTCAAGGTGTTTCTCCGCTCTGGAGAGTGCCTCCTCCACCCGGCAGCCGATCAGGTTGAGTTCCTCGAGTGACCCGCTGGGCGGCGCTACCTGCACCACGACTTTAGTGGGCGTGGGCCGAGACGGCGGCGCCGTGGTCGTGGTGAGCGACGCGATCGCCACGCGGAGCCGCTTTCCGCGTACTTCCACCTCGGCGTCCTGACCTTGCAGCGACCGCACGATCCCCACCACGCCGAGGGTGGGGACGGTCACATGCTGTCCTACCGCAGTCGGTCGGCGTGGCGCCTTCGGGGCCCTGGCGGGCGGTAGCGGCACGGGCACGCGGTCTGCGACTGCCTCTAGGCCGGCGCGCGCTTTGGCCCGGAGGCCGCCTGCGTCCCCGGTCGACAGGGGGGGGGCCTGACGTTCAGCGCGCGCGGCGGCTTCCCGCTCGAGAGTGGCGGCGCGCGCGCGCAGCTCGGTCACGACCTCGTCGACCTCTTGCCGGGCTGTTTTCAGCGCTATGTCCAGCGATCGTTGCAGTTCCCGCCGACCCGCTTCTTCCCGTTCCTGGAGCGCGCGTTCTCGATCGGCCAGCAATTGAAGTCGGCGCTCGATGTCGTCGCCTTCAGCATCGAGCCTCCGCTGCTGAGCCTCGACTGCCCGGCGCGCGTCGTCCACCTGGGCCAGGTGATCGGCCAGTTGCGCCTCACGCTTGGTGCGCAGCTGGCGCGCGGCGGCGATCACGGTGGGGTCCAGCCCCAGCCGCTCCGCGATTTCCAGGGCAAGGCTTCGGCCACTCGATCCGTACTCCATCCGATAGGTCGGTGCGAAAGTCTCGTCCTCGAACCCGAACGCGGCGCAGGTGACGCCGGATTCGGTGACGCCATAGGACTTCAGGGCCTCGTCGTGCGTGGTCGCGATCACGTGCGCGCCCCGTGACCGGAAGTGCTCGACGATGGCCCGGCCTAGCGCGGCGCCCTCGACCGGGTCGGTGCCGGCGCCGACCTCGTCAAGCAGCACCAGCGCGGGTAGACCGAGTCGCCGGTTCATGTCGACGATATTGGTCACGTGACCGGAGAAGGTGCTCAAATTCGCCGCAATCGACTGTTCGTCGCCGATGTCGGCGAAGACGGATCGGAAGACCGGGAGCGTCGACCCGGCAGCGGCCGGTATGTGGAGCCCGGCCTGGGCCATCATGGCCAAAAGTCCTGCGGTCTTGAGTGCCACTGTCTTTCCGCCGGTGTTTGGCCCGGTCACGATCAGGGCGCGTACGGGTGGCTTCAGTAGGATGTCGACCGGAACCGGAGCGGTCGCGGCCGGTTCTCTCCCGTCGGACAGTCGGGCGGTCACCGACTCCATCAGCAGCGGATGTCGCGCCTCGCGGAGTTCCATCGTGCTGTCGTTGGACAGTCGTGGCTCGGTCCCGTCCACCAAGTCAGCGAACCTGGCCCGGGCCTGGCTGGTGTCGAGGTCGGTTGCGACCCGAAGGGTGTGATGCAGGTCAGTGCCGCGGCGCCGGAAGCTGCCGGCCAGCGCCAGCAGGATCCGCCGCATCTCCTTCTGCTCCTGCTCTTCAAGCGCGACGATCTCGTTGTTGACGTCGACTGTGCTAAGCGGTTCGAGATACAGGCTCGCTCCGCTGGCGGAGGTGCCGTGTACGATGCCGGGAATGGCCGTGCGGTGCTCATTCTTGAGCACCAGGACCAGGCGCCCGTTACGCTCGGTGAAGAACTGCTCCTGGAGATATCTTGCCGTGTCTCGTCCCCGGAGATAGGACTCGAGGTTTCCCCGTAACCGGTTACGTTGCTTTTGGAGCCGACTGCGAACTGCACGCAGATCCGGACTGGCGTCGTCGACCACCTCGCCCGAAGCGTCGACCTTCTTGTACACATCGGCACATTCCCGCTGCCAGGTCGGGCATCCTGAGACGATCCTAGACAGGCCAGGCACGTCGTCGCCGGCTGCGGCTACCGCCTCACAGGCTCGCTTCACAGACCGCAGGAAGCCCGCGAGGGCGTGCAGCTGAGCCGGTTCAAGGATCTGGTCTTCGATGGCGAGCACGCCGATCGTCTCGCTCAGCAGGTCCGTCGCTTCCAGCGGGCAACTACCGCCACCGGCCAGGAAGCGCACAGTTTCGGTGGTCAGCGCCTGAGCTTGCTGGACGGTTCTGGGATCCTGTGACGGCGTCAGCCGCTCGAGATACTCCCGCCCCAGCGGGGTGATGGCGAGGCTCGTCACCACCTCTACGATCCGGTCGAACTCGAGGCTGGTCAGGGCGGCGGTGTGCATGAGCAGCAAACTGACGCATCCTTAGCCCGGCAGGCGCCTGACCGACGGTATGGCGAGACACCGCCGCCAAGGCCCGGGCGCCTCGGCTCAGGTCACGAAGGGCTGAAGAGTGCTCTGACGGAGGTCCGTGCCCCGGTCGCGGAAACTCCCAAAACTAGCACGGCGGGGCCGTGACGCTCAAGCTGGCGTGCGGTCCGGGTGGTTGATGAGGCTCGCCAGCGCGCCGGCGCCGAAACCGTTGTCGATGTTGACCACACCGACTCCGGTCGCACAGCTGTTCAGCATGGTCAGCAGCGCCGCGACCCCGGAGAAACTTGCTCCATATCCGACGCTAGTGGGCACTGCTATGACCGGGACCGAGACGAGGCCGCCCACCACGCTGGGGAGCGCCCCTTCCATGCCGGCCACAACCACGATGACCTGAGCGGCTTCTAGTCGAGCCCTGTTCGAGAGGAGTCGATGCAGTCCGGCGACTCCGACGTCGTAGAGTCGGTCCACCCGGTTACCCATCATCTCGGCAGTGATGGCCGCCTCTTCCGCCACCGGCTGGTCAGACGTGCCAGCCGTCACGACCAGGATCAGGCCGCGACCGGTGGGCTGGTCCTGTCGTCCGTGCGTGATGAGGCGGGCCGAGGGGTGGTAGGTGGCGGCCGGCACCTCAGCGCGCACAGCCGCGAATGCATCCGGTTCTGCCCGGGTGACCAGTAGCTGCTGTTCTGACGAGACGATACGTCGGGCGATCTCGGCGATTTGCGCCGGCGTCTTCCCGGTGCCGAAGACGACCTCTGGAAAGCCCTGCCGGATTGCCCGATGGTGGTCGATCTTGGCGAAGTCCAGCTCTTCGTATGGCCTGGCACGCAGGGCCGACGCGAGCGTCTGCTGGGCGTCTTCCACGGCCAGCTGTCCGGCCTGCACCTGTTCGAGCAGGGCTATCAGGGCGTCGGGGTTCATTGCTCGAGGACCGATCGTCCTGTGACGGCGACCGGTATACTGATCTATCTTGCCATACGGCGCGAGGTTGTCGCCTGGCTCGGCTGAAGCCCGAGGCGGTGGGCCGTGATGACGTCAGCATGGGTAGGGAGTGACGGGATGAACTTCACCAGAGTGGCACTGGCAGCGCTGGCAGCCTGGGTGGCGTTCGTCGTCGGCTCATTCGTGCATTCGGCGATGCTCGACGGTCTGTATCCCCGTCGTCCCGGTCTCGGGCCAGGTACGGTCGGGCAGAGCATCGGCTTCGCGGTCGCGCTTCTCGGTTTTCTGGCATTCTCCTGCACCTACGCCAAGGGCTATGAGGGAGGACATGGGCCGGTGGAGGGCATGCGGTTCGGTGTGCTCGTGGCCCTGATGCTGGTGTCATTTGCCGTCGTCTGGGCGTATGTCGTGGTGCCGATTCCACCGCCCCACGCGGCAGAGCTGGCGCTGCACTATGTCCTCGAGTTCACCGCCTACGGGATGATCGTCGGCGCGATCTACAAGCCGACTCGTCGCAGATCTGGACGGAGCGTGACATGAGCGTAGCGGCCGCTGCCGGTTTGGAGGGCGTCGTTGCGACGTCGTCTCGTCTATGCTACCTGGACGGAGAGCGCGGGGTGCTCGCCTACTGCGGGCACGATATTCACGATCTTGCGCGTGAGGCCACATTCGAGGAGGTGTGCTATCTCCTCTGGCATCAGCGCTTGCCGTCTCGCGCCGAGCTCGGCGACCTGCAGACGGAGCTGGCTCGCGCCAGACCGCTTCCAGAGCCTGTGCTCCGGCTGATGCGCTCGCTGCCGCCAGGCAACCTCATGGACGCGGTGCGGACGGTGGTGTCCGCCCTGGCCCACTACGATCCGGACGCCGACGACAACTCTCAGACTGCTGCGATCCGGAAGGCGGTGCGTGTCACGGCCCAGGCCGGCACGGTGGTGGCGACGCTGGGCCGCCTGGCGGCTGGCCGCGCGCCAATCGATCCGGATCCAGTACTGGGTCACGCTGCGAAC
Source organism: Acidobacteria bacterium UBA2994 (assembly GCA_002346545.1). GTDB lineage: Bacteria > Acidobacteriota > Vicinamibacteria > Vicinamibacterales > UBA8438 > UBA2994. The sequence continues at coordinate 5,216 of DEAA01000006.1, read as the reverse complement.
TTCCTCTATCTGCTGACAGGCGACCGGCCCGAAGCCCTGGCCGAGCGGGCCTTCGACGTGGCGCTGATCCTCCACGCCGATCACGAGCTAAACGCGTCGACGTTCGCCGGGCGGGTGGCGGCGGCGACCCTCACCGATCTCTATTCGACCGTCGTTGCGGGTGTGGCCACGCTGAAGGGGCCGCTACATGGAGGTGCGAACGCCGAAGTGATGAAGCTACTCGAGTCTATCGGTGAGGACGCCGACGACGAGCGGGTGACCACCACCATTACCGGTATGCTGGGACGCAAGCAGAAAGTTCCTGGCTTCGGGCACCGCGTGTACCGTACCGAGGACCCGCGGGCGACCCACCTTCGGCAGATGTCACGAGATCTAGGGCAGCAGGGTGGCAATTCCCGCTGGTTCGAGATATCCCAGCGAATCGAAGAGGTGATGCGGACCGAGACCGGGATTAACGCCAACGTGGACTTCTACTCCGCGTCGACGTATCACGCTCTGGGGATTGCCACCGATCTCTTTACCCCGATCTTCGTGGTGAGCCGCGTATCTGGCTGGACAGCGCACGCGCTCGAGCAGTACGCCAACAATCGCTTGATCCGTCCCCGCGCCGAGTACGTCGGACCGGATTATCCCCAGTCGTTTGTGCCGCTGGCCGAGCGGCCGCCGGCATTCCGCTGACTCCTGCGTCACGAGTCTTCCCTCGGGACCGCGGTCTCGATCCCGGCGCTATAATGGGCGCCCCTCCATGGACCCACGCCAGATCAGGAATTTTTCGATCATCGCGCACATCGACCACGGGAAGTCGACTCTTGCCGATCGCTTTCTGGAATTGACCGGGGCGCTGCGGCCGCGCGAGATGGAAGCTCAGGTCCTGGACTCGATGGACCTCGAACGAGAGCGTGGCATAACGATCAAGGCTCACGCAGTGCGGCTGTCCTACACTCCGGAGGGCGGCGAACCACACGTGCTCAACTTGATCGACACGCCGGGCCACGTTGACTTCTCGTATGAGGTGACTCGTGCGCTCACGGCTTGCGAAGGCGCGCTCCTTCTGGTTGACGCGTCCCAGGGCGTGGAGGCTCAGACCGTTGCGAACGCGTATCTGGCTGTCGACCAGAACCTCGAGATCGTGCCGGTGGTCAATAAGATCGATCTGCCCGGTGCCCAACCCGAAGAGACGATGCGTCAGATTGAGGACATCGTCGGGTTGGCGGCCGATGACACGATTCTTGCGAGCGCGAAGGAAGGTGACGGGACGCGTGCGATCCTCGACGCCGTCGTCGACCGAGTGCCTCCGCCGGCCGGGGATCCGGACGCGCCGTTCAAGGCGCTGATCTTTGATTCCTGGTACGATGCCTATCGCGGCGTCATTGTGCTGATCCGGGTGATCGACGGTGCGATCCGGCCCAAGATGAAGGTCCGCCTCATGGCCCGAGGACAGGACTACGAAGTCGAACAGGTAGGCGTGTTCTCGCCGAAGTCCGAGATCATGCCAGAGCTCGGTGCGGGCGAGGTCGGGTTCGTGATCGCCGGTATCAAGACGGTCAGCGATGCTCAGATCGGCGACACCCTCACTGAATCTAGCCATCCCACCTCTGAACCGTGCTCCGGCTTCGCGGAGATCAAGCCGATGGTGTTCGCCGGTCTGTACCCGGTCGAGGGACATCAGTATGCCGATCTTCGGGAGGCCCTCGAGAAGTTGCGTCTGAACGACGCATCGTTCTTCTTCGAACCTGAAACCTCGGCCGCCTTGGGTTTCGGCTTCCGTTGCGGTTTCCTGGGGCTGCTGCATCTGGAGATCATCCAGGAGCGACTCGAGCGCGAGTTCGACATGGACCTGGTGACCACGGCGCCGGGCGTGCTCTATAGGGTGACGACCACTGACGGCGAGGTGTCGGAGGTCGACAGCCCGGCCAAGCTGCCTGACGCGGGGCAGATCGAGGCGCTCGAAGAACCGGTGATCACCGCGATGATTCTCACACCGGCGGACCACGTCGGTGGCATTTTGCAGCTGTGTCAGGATAAGCGCGGGGTGCAGAAGGGACTCGAGTATCTGGCGTCGAACCGCGTCATGATCACTTATGAGCTGCCGTTCAACGAGGTGGTCCTCGACTTCTACGACAAGCTCAAGACGCTTTCGCGCGGCTACGCGTCCCTCGACTACCATGTGACCGGCTACTGGACGTCGCCCCTGGTCAAGCTCGACCTGCTGGTCAACGAAGAGCCGGTCGATGCGCTGTCGGTGATCGCGCACAAGGACTCCGCCTATTCGCGGGGGCGGGCGCTCGCCGTGAAATTGCGAAAGCTCATTCCCCGGCAGATGTTCGAGGTGGCGATCCAGGCGACCGTCGGGGGGCGTATCATCGCCCGTGAAACCGTGAAGGCGATGCGCAAGAACGTGCTGGCGAAGTGCTACGGCGGAGACATCTCGCGAAAACGGAAGCTGCTCGAGAAACAGAAAGAGGGCAAGCGCCGTATGAAGCGTGTCGGAAGGGTCGAGATCCCTCAGGAGGCGTTCCTGGCGGTCCTGACGGTCGACAGCGAGTGAGCCACGATCCCATGTCCCCGCCCAAGACCACCGTCCGCGAGTATTTCGAGTCGATCCTGGTCGCGGTGATCTTGGCCCTGTTCGTACGAACGTGGGTGGTCCAGGCGTTCAAGATCCCCACCGGGTCGATGGAGGAGAACCTCCTGATAGGGGACCATCTGCTGGTCAACAAGTTCGCGCACGCGCCGACCGAGACCGGTCTCGAACGCGTGCTCCTACCGATCGACGATGTCGAGCGTGGCGACGTGCTCGTCTTCAAGGGCGTGGAGGAGCCGGATCGCGATTTCATCAAGCGCGTGATCGGTCTTCCCGGCGAGACGGTAGAGCTGCGTCAGTCCCGCGTGTTCATCAATGGGAGGCCGCTCGACGAGCCCTACTTGGACTTGATGCGCCCACAGGGGCGGATGCCGCCGGACATCCGTGGCACCTTCGGCCCGCAGGTCGTCCCAGACGGGCACCTCTTCATGATGGGCGACAACCGCGGCAATTCTCAGGACAGCCGGTACTGGGGCCCGCTACCGCTCGACTACATCAAGGGGCGAGCTTTCGTCCTCTACTGGTCCTACGAATCGGAATCGGCCTTCTACGTTGATACCGGATTTGGCGCGACGTTCCGCCGTCTGACGTCATCGGTTACCCATTTCTTCACCCGTACCCGCTGGGAGCGGCTGCTGAATCAGGTGCCGTAGGCCTCCAATTCCTCAAGGTACGACTCCGGGAACGGATCCTGCGCTACCCGTGGTCGGTTGCGCCACGGTGGGGTTGGGAGAGGATGGCCGCTGTTGGATGCGGCACGTAAAGCTTTGAAATGAGCGGTTGCAGTTCTGGTCATCTACGCAGCCTGGAAGAATGCACCCGTCTACTGGTCGGCCGGAATGGTCGCTCTCTTCAGCGCCGCTCGGCGGGGTCCGAACAATGCGGTCCCGATCCTGACCATCGTCGCCCCTTCCGCGATGGCCACGTCGAGGTCGTGGCTCATCCCCATCGACAACTGATCGAACCGGTCTGGTCGGTCGAGTGTTGGGAGGAGCTCCTGTCTGATGGTCGCCAGCCGGCGGAAGAACGGGCGTGCCGTCTCTGGGTCGGACGACCTTGGCGGCAGCGTCATTAGCCCCCGTAGCTCGAGATACTGGCAGCTCTGGGCGGCGGCCACGAGTTGCAAGGCTTCGTCTTCCTGAGCGCCATGTCTGTTGGCCTCGCCGGCCAAGTTGACCTGAATCAACACCTGCGGTCGGCGGCCGGCCTCGCCAGACGCCCGATCGAGGCGCCGCAGGAGGTCTACGCTGTCCACCGAGTGGATCCAGTCGAACGCCGCCGCAGCCTTCCGTGCCTTGTTCGATTGCAGGTGTCCGATGAAGTGCCAGGCAACTGGGAGCGTGGCCGTGGCCACGCACTTCTCCAGCGCCTCCTGTACTTTGTTCTCGCCAAGGTCGTGCAGTCCCGCTTCGATCGCGGTCCTGACGTGATCGAGACTGAAGGTCTTTGAGACTGCGACCAGTCGGACGGCGTCGAGCGGTCGTTCGGCCGCGGTCAGGGCCGCACGGATCCTCGCCTGGATCCCTGCAAGCCGGGTGGCAATGGTCTCGGCCAGCTCCATCGTGACTGTGGTTGGCTAGCGCACGCGGTCGAGTCGGCGGCGTGCGTCATCGGCATGCTCGCCGTCCGCCGCTCCGGCCAGGTAGCGTCGAAGACTCTGGGCCGCGGCGTCGAGCTCCACCTGCTCTTCGTAGCTCCGGCCGAGCCAGTAGTGCGCCTCATTGAGCGTGGTGTCGGTGCTGACCGCCAGCCTCAACTGGGCCACGGCGTCGGTGAGGTTGCGGCTCTCAAGGAACGCGATCCCGCGGGTCATCGCCTCCCGAGCCAGCGCCTGGTCGGCAGCCAGAGCCGCCATGGCGATCCGGTTGGCCGCGCCGCGTGTTTCGGCCACCAGATCGGCTCGTCCCTGTCGGCCGTAGACGTCGG
>DEAA01000006.1:0-411 GCA_002346545.1 Acidobacteria bacterium UBA2994 | reverse complement strand
TCCCTGTCGGCCGTAGACGTCGGCCAGCCCGTAGTAGGCGGCGGCGTAGTCGGGGTTGACTTCGAGTGCGCGACTGAAGGCATCGGCCGCTTCGTCAAACCGTTCGAGCTGGCCGAGGGCGATACCGATGTTGAAGTGACAGTCCACACACGAGGGAAGCAGTTGGAGTGTGGCCTCGAACTGTGCGATCGCCTCCTCGTAGTCCCCATCGCGATTCGCGCGCACCCCGGCGTCGAATGCGGCGACCGATGCCTGATCGTCCCGAAGTCCTCGTAGCCACGGAGCTGCGGTGTCTCCAGGTTCCAGGACGAAGGCCACTTCGACAGTGCCGCCCGGCTGGACCAGGACGCGGAAGATCTGCCCACCGACGTCGACCCGGTCCGCGGCTACGCTGTACTGTCCTGGCGGCAC
>DEAA01000010.1:7061-13003 GCA_002346545.1 Acidobacteria bacterium UBA2994 | reverse complement strand
ATGACCTGACTGTCCCTATATTGTCCCTATGGGAATCGCATTCCTCGTGTGTGAGCACACTTCTCGTGATTTCTGGAATCCGCCTATCCGACTGAACCAGCGAAACTTCTAGAGAAATCCCGATCCGGCTACAGGAGCACAGGGAACTCAAAATCCCGTGGAGCTTAGCTCCGTGTGGGTTCGACCCCCACCTCCGGCACCATCTTTTTCAACAACTTACGGCGACCGGCCGAATCTGCGCTACCCGCCGACCTAACCGGTTGATCCCGTCTTTGATCCCGTCCCACCCAGCGCAAGAGCGTTCAAGCGATCGGCGGCCCGACGCCCTACCAGTCGAGGGTTAAAGACGTGATGAGGCTCCGTCCGGGACTGGAGTAGCGATCAATCACGGGATCATCCGTACCACGGCCGCGGACGTTCCACCACTCGAAGTAGGTCTCGTCGGTCAGATTCAGCAACCCGATCCGGAAGGTGACTGCGTCGGCCGGTCGTATCGACGTCACCAGGTCGACAATCTGGTAGGCGCCCGGGGCGAACTGCCCATCGCCGGCGTCCGCCGCGGTCTGACCCTGGGTGAGTTGAACGCCCAGCTCGCTTGTCCACCAGCCGGCAGGGTCGATGTACTGGATCCCGACCACGCCCGCGTCCGGGGTGACCGAACCAAGCGGGATGTCCGTATCACCCGATACGTTCGTGCCCTTGATCTCGGCCCAGCTTGCTCGCAATCGGACCCGGTCGGTGAGAAAGGCGTCGGCTCGTACTTCGACGCCTTCGATCTCCACCTCGGACAGGTTCTGGCTCTGGAACTCGAGCAGGCGGGTCGCCGGATTGAAGCCGGCGGAGGTGAGCTCGATGAAGTCGTCGTAGCGATTCGAGAACGCCGTCACACCAAAGCTGGTACGGGCAAATGACGCCCTCAGGCCGGCCTCAACATTGTCGCTCGTCTCCGCGCGCAGATCGGAATTGGGCAGCGTCGTGTACCCGCCTCCGAGATTCGTGAAGCCGGTGTTGATTGAGCTGTAGGGGGGTGCCCGGAAGCCGCGTGCATACTGCGCATGGGCGGTCAGCTCGTCGGTAACACGCACCTTAGCCCCAATCTTGGGCGACAGGGCGCCGGCCGAGAAGTCCGCTGGCACGGGATTGAGCCCGGCCAGATACACGACATCCATCTGGTCGGCGTTCATCGAGAACCGATCGTAGCGCAAGCCCGGGACGACCGTCAGGCGGTCTAGGCGGATCTCAGCCTGCGCGTAGCCGCCAGTCTCGTTGACGGCGCTCTCGGGGAAGTACTTGGCGGGAAAGATGAGGCTGGTGGGCACCGATTCGCCGGTGGCGATGCTTGTTTCAGTCCGGTCGCGGAGGGCGTCGAACCGGTCGCGGCGGTAGTTGGCCCCGAAGGTCACTAGCACGCCGCGCTCGGCCCCGCCGAGCCAGTGCTGCGCCCGGGCGGAGGCGCCGAGGCCACGCTGCTCGAAGTCGAGCGTTCCGTTGCGGACCGACAGTGTCGGGGGACCGAACGCCGCGACCGACCGTAATTCCTCGACCGCCTGGGAGGTGTCATTTCCCTGACCGTAGACCCGCCAGGTGATGAGGTCCAGCCCTCGCTGAGGCGTGAGCGTGTGGTCCAAGGACACACGCCACCGCGCCTGGGTGTCCACCGCCTCCGCGCTGGTCGTGGTGATGCCGACCGGCCCGTAGAACGTCGTGCCCAGCATGGAATAGGCCGTGGTGTCGACTTCCGTGTCGAACACCTCGACCGCGCCCCGCAACACGTTGCCGGGCGCCGCCGTGAAGACCACTTTGCCGAGCGCCTGGAGGCCTCGCCGATCCTGGGGGTTCGGCGCGGTTCGCGTGGCGTCGAGCGCCTCGACAGTACCCTGGTTCTTGAACTCGTTGCCCTTGCTGAAGCTGGTGAAGAGCGACCCCTGGACGCGCTCATTGCCGGACGCCACCGTGACGTTGGCGCTGGCGTCGTTGGCGCGCCCGTCCCAGGTCGTCTTAAAGCCCAGATAGCGCTTCTGGTCACGCAAGTAATCGGCCGGGTCCTTGGTGAACAACGAGACCACCCCGCCAAGCGCGTCGCTGCCATACAAGGCGGAGTTGGCGCTCCGGACGATTTCGACGGATCTCAAGGTGTCGACGTCGAGGCCCGGCTGATGGACGCTGAAGGGGCCGAAGGCGAACTGCTCGGAGGTCTGGACCCCGTCGATCTGGGTCATCACCCGGTTGCCGCCCACCCCGCGGATGTTGAACCCGTTCAGTCCGAGCCGCGTGACGTCGTTCTCGACGTAGACGCCGGGTTCGAACTTCACCAGATCTGCGAAGTTCTCGATCATGCGGTCTCCGATGGTGTCACCGTCGATCACCGACACGACGCCGGGCGTGTCGCGCACCGACGAAGGCGAGAGGGTCGCCGTGACGGTAATCTCGTCGAGGAAGGTCTTTAGCTCTTCATCGGTCGACTCGGTCGTTTCCGCCTCGCCAGCTGGCGGCTGGACTTGGGCCAACGAGTCCTCAGCCGAAAGCGCCGTCAGCAAGAAGGCCAGCACGAGCCAGACCGGGTCAGTGGGACGTCCGCACCGCCACTGTCGAATAGACTGCATTAATATACTCCCTATGGGTTCCGAACCGCCCCATGCGGTGCCGGTGCTCACTCGGGCGCCCCCGTTCGGGTCCTACACCAAGGGCGGGGGCGCCCACTTCGTCACATTTTTTACGGTGTTGCGTTCCGATCGTCCGAGCCGATACGGATAATTTTGGTCCCCGCTCGGATCACGATTGCGTCGTCCACTGCCGCGATGGCCGTCACTGGCGCGCTGACCGAGAGGTGGTTCGTGGCCACCACCACAGCGCCGTCGGCCGACGCCCGCAGTACAACTGTCGCGCCGTCCTCTCCAAAAAAGTAGACGTGCTCGCGGTGTCCGAGCGGCGTGGCCCAGGTGGATTCCGGCAGCCGGTGGGTCCACTGGACCTCGCCCGTGCCGGGGGTTAGGCAACGGGCCGCACCGGCTGGGTTGACCCAGTAGATGCACTCGCCATACGCGAACGGCGAACCGAAATTGGAACCCCCGCCCGCCCGCCAGGCTACGGCTGCGTCATCGAGCTCGCCACGTCCGCCGCGCCGGATGGCGAGGTTGGCCTCGACCGCCAGTCCCCCCACGACCACGAGCTCGTCGGTGACTGTCGGTGACGGCACGTGGTTGCCGCTAAGACCAGCGAAGTGCCAGCGACGTTGTCCGCTCTCAGCATCGAAGCCTTCGATCCGTCCAGATGCACTAACCACGATCTCTGTCCCGTCGGGCGACAGCGCCGGGGTGCTCCAGGCGACCCCAGGCTCGCGTTCGGTCCGCCACAGCGTGTCGCCAGTACCGGGGTCGACGGCCATTAGATAGGAGTAGGTACGTCGGGTGAGGAGCACCACCACGGCACGCTGTGTCAACAGCAGCGAGTTGCCGACCCCGTGGTTACCGCCGACCGACCCATGGTCGCCCGCCAGATCGCGTCGCCAGTGGACCTCGCCGTCGTGTCCCAGTGCGATGAGATCGCCGCTGGCGAAGAACGTGTAGACCCGGTGCTCGTCCACTGCGGGCGTCGGCGCCGCCTTTGAGACGTAGTCGTTGAACTCGTGCCGCTCGGCGGCGTCGAACGCGCGCCGCCATCGCTCTCGGCCATCACGAAGGTCGAGCGAGCTGACCCACAGCCGTTCTTTCATCGCGCCTTCGATCGAGGTCACGAAGACCATCCCATCCCAGATAACCGGTGTGGACTGGCCAAAGGCCGGAGTGGCGCTTCGCCAGGCGACGGTTTCATCGGACCACGAGACGGGCAGGCGGTCGGCCTGGCTGATGTTGGTGCCGTCACCGCGGAACCCGGGCCATCGCGTGACGCCCTCGCCGGCGTCGGCGGCCTCCTGCGCCAAAGACGGCAGCTGGACGAGGACGGCCAGCGCGCAGGACCAGACGACTTTCCGCCGTCGTCGCACTATCGTGCGCATCGCAGACCACCTCTCAGGCTGACCCCCGACAGGCTCGCATCGCGGTCACAACGGCCACGGTCGTCGGGCCGCCAACCCATGATCTGGCGCATCGCCGCTCCGCCCTGCATGAACAGGTCGCCAATCCAGCGGGCGAACAGCGGGTGAGGGGCGAACCCGGACCCGATCCGCACGCCGTCGAGATCGTTGAGCTCGTACTGGGCGGGTCCGGTGCCTGTCATACGCGCGGGAATGGCCAGCACGGTTCGGCCTTGCGCCCGCTCGCTTTCGATGATGCCGTGGATCCGCGTCTCGGCTTCGTCACGTGCCGCCGGCCAGTCCTCACGCCAGTTGGCCCAGTGAAACGCGGCGAACCCCGGCTCAATCGCCTGCATCTGCGTCGCGATCGATTCCAGATTCTCCAGCCATGCCTGGTTCCCCCCGTCGCTTCCCGCGCCGTGGCCCAGCAGGATTACCGCTTCCTCGGACGGATTCTCGGACAGGGCGCGGGCGCGCGCCACGAGGGCCTCCGCGAACGCCGGATGGTCTTCCAGCCCGCCCAGGGTTGTGAAGACCGACGCCGAACGCACGCGCGCCGGAGGGGCCATCCCCATTGACATGCCTGGCTCGTGGCTCAGCCCCAGCAGATACTCGATGCGATCGAGAAACGACGCCGCCTGGGCGAAGACGCGCACGAGGACGATGGCTCGGGCGCCGCGGGCCTCCAGGCGGGAAACGGCGCGTCCGAGGACCACCGGGTCGGCCATCGAGAACGCATACTCGACCAGTCGGCTCTGGGTCAGCTCCACCAGTGGTTGCCGAATGGCCTCGTTCCAGTCGATGTCGGCGCCATGGGGCATGAGGACGAACCCGATCTCATTGGCGGTGGGTGGGACCCAGCGGTTGGCCTCCTGGGCCATCCACACGGTGGCCATCGGGTTGGGGAAAACACCCTGCCCGAGGAAGTCCACCGACACACCGGCCAGGCCGCGTTGCAATGACCGGTTCAGGTCCATCATCGAGTCCGAGCGCTGGCCCAGGTGGAACGGGACCACGACGACTCGCCCGTGGTTGACGGCCAGGCCCTCTGCTGCGGCCCGCGCGCGCTCGAACGACGCCTGCAGCGCGTTGGCCCCGGCAGATCCGTGCCGCAGCACGACGACGGCGGTGTCGGGCAGGCCGAGATGGACGCCGGCCCCTGTGAGGACGCGTTGGAGATCGGCCTCCATGGCGACCGCCGCGGCGTCATCGAGTGCGCCCGAGCCGACGAGCAACACGGCCACGTCGCCCGAATCGGCCCCGGCGGGAGGTTGTCCGAGAGCCGCCGCTGTGCCGACCGCAGCCCGCAAACGGTCGAGCAGGGCCTCCTCCGCGAGGAACGACCGTCCGAACGGAGCCGCGACGGCCACATCGCCATCGAGCGTCTCGACGCTGCCCTGAAGCCGTGTCAACAACGAGTGCGAGTTCGCGAGAAACAGGGGCAAGATCGCCACGCGACCGGCACCCCGGGTGCGCAGTCGCTCCAGCGCGGGTGCCACATAGCGGGTCGGATCGCCGGTCCAGGGTATAAACGCCAGGTCCGCTCTGAACGTGTCGGCAAACGGGCCGAACACATCGCGGATCTCCTCGTTGCCGAGGAAACCGCGATCCGGTGCGACGACCAGGAATCCGGTGTCCCCGGGTTCGGCCGGGACGACGAAGACGGGTTCGACCGCGGTAGCCCCCTGAGCAGTTGCCTGGCTCGGACTGAGACCCGCCTCGGCACGGCCGAGAAACGAGGCGCCGAGTACGATCGCAAGGACGAGGAACGGGCGGAATACCGGCGACAGGCGGGCAATCATGACGCTCTCCTTTCGGTTGCACGTCACGACGGCCGTCGCCTACAATGCCGGCGGACGAGCGTCGTCACGTTTGCCGCGTGCGATCGGTCCGTTTCGGACCAAGCGCTTGACCAGCTCGCCGGGTGCTA
>DEAA01000010.1:479-6757 GCA_002346545.1 Acidobacteria bacterium UBA2994 | reverse complement strand
CGGGTGCTCCAACACCCGGCGGGCACCTTCCTGCTACATCAAACGACAGCTGTCGGCACCTTGTGAAGCCGAGTGCCCAACGACACCGTCACGCACTGTCTTTATGTTGAGACTGAGTCTCAATATCATATAAAGCATCCTATATCCGACCAAATCGGTCGGTCAAGAGAATTCAACAGTCATCAAATATCAAATAACGAGGAATCTGGTATTTCGCTGCAGAAAATTAACTTTGGACAAACGGTGTCCAAAACGTGCGATTGACAAGAACACGGGCCTCCGCACCGTTCGCGCGAAGGCCGAGCAAATGGTCCGCAGAAACGTGGGCCCCGCTGTGCAGTCCAAGCGTTCCTCGTCGTTGGACGTGGACGGGTCCGCCCTGACCGAACTCGGCTTGGTTGCGGCAGAACAGGAGCACATCGATGGCGACGGCGCTCCGCCCCAAGAGCGCACCCAGCGCGGCGGAAGCGAGATGCCGCACACTCGGCGTGGGCACTGCTGAGGTGCTGTCTCCAAGAGCGCGACGCCACGCTGACCGAAAGCTGGCGGGCAGGGGGTCCAACTAATGATGGGTAGACATTCTCTGGTTATATACTCTAACCAAAATCAAAACAGGAGGCACAGTCTATGCGTCGACGTCACGTCGTTCTTGAGTACTGCTGCAGCTCACTCTTGCTGCTCCTAATAGCGTCGCTGACCTCCGCCCAAGACTGGAGTGACCTAGAGCAGGCCATGGAAGGCCGCGAGTTGATCATGCGGCCGACTACTGAAGGACGTCGCAAGGTGTACATCGAGGCTGGAGATCTCGAAGCATTTGCACTCCACCGAGGCGATCGCTTGTTTCCCCTCCGAGAAAGCGAGTCTGTGCGCATCACAGATGCTGACCCAGAGAACGACCATATTGAGTTGGAGCTAGAAAGCAGGCGCCTGGGACGGGGTCGAGTTGATTTTTATGGGATACCACCATCAGCTGACGACTTCGAAACATGGCTCGATGAAATTTTTGAAGTATCCACCCCAGAGACCGACTTCCAGAGATACGTCGGAAATCGCCAGAGCCAGACACTCCATATTCGGGGTGCTAACCACCTTCCACCTATCTCTGAGCGAGAAATGTTTCACAGCATGGAAGACAGCCTGGACAGCGCCTATCGCCGCTGCGGTGTCTGCTTCGTGCCCACACCAGATGTGTCTGGCTACGAAACAGAACGTGGCCTAGCTCTGATGAGCTTACAGCAGGTACGGTCAGCCTACTATCCATACGTAAACCCGTCGCGCGAGGAAGACCTCGAGCGTGTGGGGGCAAGTGTGCTGGAACGTTGGCCCGTGCCTCTCAAGGGTTACCGATACAGATTTCAGCTGGTCGATGATGACAACATCAACGCATTTGCGGTGCCGACTGGCTACATCTTCGTCACGCGCGGCCTTCTTGATTCTCTTGAAACAGAGGAAGAGCTGGCGGCCATCCTGGCGCACGAGATTGCTCACGTGGAAAGTCGGCATGGCTACCGCCGTTGGCGAAATCAGCAGACGGCCTCTAGATGGCTAGGTATCGCTGGTGCCCTGGCTGGAATCAGTGACAACGACGCGGACGACATCGTGACCGCCATGTCTACCTTCGCAGCTGGTCTATTTCTGATGGGACACGGGCGAGACCGGGAGCGCGAAGCGGATCTCTACGCGAGCTTTTTCCTGAATGACACTGAAATTGGCGACGAACCTCTGCTCAGCACATTCAAGAAGTTGCAGTTTGCTCAAGACGCAATCGACCCCTTAGGGAATGGCGGTGGAGGTCTGTTTGCGTCCCATCCAGACATAGACGAACGCCTTGAGAAGGCCAGCGCCACTGTAACTCAGCCGTTCCCTGCCAGTGAAGTCTTTCATGGCCGAGATGATGACGGTACGCTAGTTGCCACGTTGCGGTTCGATGTGCAACGGTTATTCCAGAGTGAGCTGGATGTCATCGCGACGCTTTCCACGACCGCCGAATTGGGCGATGACGACAATGTGAACACCTTAGAAATCACTGTCGATGGAAACCGAATCCGACTACCTGAGCGGACGGCGGAGAAAATCTTTCCGAGCGATGAAGTCTCAGCGGTCTTCGGCAACGACAACGCACGGGGGCTGATTCAAGGACCGATCGAACAAATCCGGCTGAATCTCAGAAACGTAGATCGCTGGGAGCGTGCAGCTGGAGAGTCACCGTAGGCAACAAGCAGGGACGCCCATAGCGGTGCAAGTGGTACTCGCTGCCGTAAGTCTTCGTAGTAGCCATCGGCGCTTCTTTCCGTTCGCATCTAGCGATGCGGGGTGCCCCGGCACGGTCGATTCAGGAACTTGCAGGGCACAAGAACCTGTCCACGACGCAGCGCTACATACACCTCAGCCCAGCGGCCCTGGAGGGAGCCATTCGGTTGCTGGATGAGCCCCCGCCCCGCTATGGCACTGGAGAGATAGCGGAGACGGGAATTTCGTGATCTGTAAGCCGTTGAAACTAGACAGTTAAGATGGTGGAGGCGGCGGGAGTCGTAACCCCCGATTGAACCTCCTCCCCGCCAGCGGTAGGATGGGCGTCTACATCCAGAGCGATATGACCAAATTCGAGGACCTACGGGCTTGGGGAACCATAGAGGTTGCTGCTATGGTATTTAAATGAGACTGAGTCTCAATCCCATAAATAATTCCTGGCGCAAATCGGAGCAGACCACTCGACGCTCCCCGTTTCTCGCATTCGCTGCGGTGCTTCCGCTACTCGGTGGCGCCGTGGTGGTACCGCTGACGGCCGCCGAACGCGCCAGCGAAAGGCCGCTGCCCCTTGCCACCAGGCTGCTGGTCGCCGTGGACGTAGAAACGCACGCCCTCGAGGCGACCGCCCATCTAACTCTCGCGACCCGGGGGGCTTTGCGCTTTGAGTTTGAACTCCTCGAAGCTCTCGAGATCGGCGCCGTCGAGCTTGGAGGCAGGGCTCTCGAGATTGTTCGAGTGGAAGAGGACTCGAACGAGGTGGGAGCCAGCCGAGAGTCGGATGGAGAGAGCAGTGAGCCCAAAGTCGTCACCTATCGTGTGGCACTCGGCTCGGACGCCGAACAGATCGTCACCGTCCGCTACCGTGGGGCGCTCAAGCATGACTGGGCCGCCAGCGAAAAGGCAGGCCAGATCCACAACTTCGACGTGCAATCCCACATCGGACCAGAGGGGGTGTTTCTGTCGGGTGGCGTGCCCTGGTATCCACGCCAGCCGATCGGCAACGACGTCACCCGCGATAACCTTCCGCTGATCGACTTCGAGGTCACGGTCGCACCCTCTTCGGAACTGCTGCTCGTGGCCAGCGGCAATCGCGTCGGCGATTTGGGGCCACGTCGACGGGGCGTCGCCGAGACTTGGCGAACCCCGTTTCCGATTCCGAGCCTTACGTTGGTTGGCGGGCCGCACGAGGCGCACCACCGTCAGTTTGAAGACGTCGGTATCTACGCTCATCTCCTCCCAGCCAGCCGCGACCACGCCGACATGATTCTGGAGGCAATGGCCTCGTATCTCGAGCTCTACGAGCCGCTTCTCGGTCCGTTTCCATTTCGCGAAATGACGTTGGTTGAGAACTTCTTTAGCTCCGGCTTCGCCTTTTCCGCCTTCACCCTGATCGACTCGGTGGTGGTTAATATGGGCGAGCGCGCACTTCGCCCCGGCTACCTCGACCACGAAATCCTTCACAACTGGTGGGGGAACGGGGTCCTCGGCGCGCCCAACGAGGGGGTGTGGTCGGAGACTCTGGCGAGCTACGGCGCCAACCTAATGAGACCGGTTCTCGAAGGCCGCGAGGAAGACGCTGTTCGGCAACGCCGCTCGATCATGGAGGGGCTTAGCCGGTTGCCGGAGAGCGGGCGTAAGCCGCTTTCGAGCTTCGGTCTGAACGACGGCGCGTCGAACTTCATCGGATATCAGAAGGGCTCTCTCGTGTTCTGGCAACTTGGCCGCGAGATCGGTCGAGACACCCTCTGGTACGGCCTACGAACACTCGCTACCGCCCGGCAGGGCCGATTCACCGGCTGGCAAGAGATCGAATCTTCCCTCGAGCGCACGTCGGGTCGGTCGCTCGACCGCTTCTTCGACTATTGGGTGCACAGCGCCGAACTGCCCGACCTGTCGCCGATAAGAGCGACCTGGCGCCGAGTCAAGGGGACTTCGGCGCCCGAACCCGGCGCGCTCACCCTCGAGCTGAGTGAGGCTGTGCCTCTTGACATTGCGGCGTTCGAGATCGAGCTCCACTTCGTCGAGGAGGAAGAGGGGCGAGCGGGGGGCACCAATGAGCGCGAGCTTCGAACCATAGCCCTGGAACGCGGCCGTAGGTCGGTGCAACTAATGGTGTCGAGCGCGCCAAGCAGGGTTTTGATCGATCCTCGCTTTGCCACCATACGGCGGATTTCGCCAAAGCTCTGGACTCCGACCATCTCCGGTCTCGCCCCGCCGCTCAGGCTCAGCATCGTGCGCACCGTCGAGGAAGAGCCTACGCTTGAGGAAGGCTACGAAGTCGTCGCCGAGGCTCTGCGCGAGCGTTTCGAGGAATCCGGCCAGGTCGACGAACTTGCTCTCCGGCTTGGCCGAACCAGCGAGCTTCCGTCGGGGCATCTTCTCGTGCTTGGCGACGCGATCCGGCATTCGCCGAGGGTGCAGCAACTCCTCGCCTCCGTCGGGCTCGAAGTCGACTCAAGGCAGCCCCTTTTTACTCTCGAAGGTACCAGCCACGGCGACGTCGGCGCTTCGATCTTGGCTTGCGTACCGCGGCCGCAAGAGCCAGGGGCGCAACTTTGTGCCTACTGGGGCAATAGCCCCGAGGCGCTGGCCAATGCCCATTTGCTCACGTTCTACGGCGCTGACAGCCTACTGCTGTTCGAGAACGGTGCTCCCATGCTCCGTCGCCGTTTCGAGGCGGTGGAGCAGATCGAGGTCGAACAGATCCGCTGAGAGGGAAAATCCTCGTCGTTTCGCTTCATCAATCCGGAGGAGTTTTTGAACCGCCGTAACGTGTTTTACGGTGAAGGAGTTAGACAGTGACGAGGAGCATGGATCTGGTTTGGCGTCCCACAGCAATCTGAGTTGGAACCACATTGCTGACTGGTTTCAGCAGGTGCAAGACGCGGCGCAATCAGGTCCATCTGCGGACGAAGCACGACAGCGGGAACACGAGGCGCGACATAGTCAAGATGAGAGGACTGATAAAGAGCAGGGAGGGACTTCTTCGGCTGAGTGTTACAGCATCCTCGGCAAATTGGCGGTGTTGGCATACCGGCCATTATTCTGGTTGCAGCAGTGTTGCCGAACCGGCCAACCCCGAACCCTGTAGAACCAGTTTCATCAAGCCAATCGGCGAGTCAATCTTCGGTCGAGTCGCCCGCAGGGTGACGCCGAGGCGCAGTTCTTCCTCGGAGTCATGTACGACGAGGGTCGCGGTGTCCCGCAGATCATAGACATGTCATACCCCTAGTCAGCGAAGACGTTGCACTCGCCGGGTCGGGGCATCACAAGCACAACGCGGGGTTGACATCACCTGCGAATAAAAGTTAGGTATTGATTGTATCTATGTATTGGCTCCGACAGCACTTACCGACTATAGCACTTACTGTTAGCAGTGCCCATCTCGCAGCATTTGCGGTAGCCTCTATTGCCCTCTGCTGTCAAAAAAACGCACATCACATCACCGAGACCACGTCCTGCCCGATGCACCGGACGGCCGATGAAACCTGTTCAATAGCCCACTGCCCGATGCACCGAGCCGCTGGCGACAACACCGGTACACACACCAACCATGGTCCCCACCGGTTCGCGTCACAGCATCAGAGCCCATCCTCGCCAATCGCAGAGTGTTCGGATGAAGAGTCTCCGCTAGCACTGCTGCTGGGCACACCGGCCATCCTGAATACGGACCCTATTCCCCACTCCCCGGGTCTCGGCTTAAATGTACAACCCCGTTTGATTGAGCCTCCAGGGCGCAAACCTCCCGTAATTCCGCCGCCTCCTCTCGTCTAGACTCCACCGACATCGACACAAACGGAGTGAGCGGCCCGCAACGACCTGATGTCGTGGTGTAGTCCGTCCAGCTCTGGCTGTGCCACAGCCACGGCGGACTGATTCGTCCTGACGACGGACCACCGCAGCGGCACCCGATAAACACGGATCACTCGGCGACGTCCGCGAGCATCACTCATCGCGACGTCGTTCCGGGTAATTCACTCAACCATTTCGTAAGGAGTCTATGTCTCTTACATTCCAGATGTGGCGGG
>DEAA01000010.1:0-178 GCA_002346545.1 Acidobacteria bacterium UBA2994 | reverse complement strand
ATGTGGCGGGTGGTGATACGGTCTACACTCGTCGTCATACTTACGGGTTCTGTCCCAGCACACGGACAAGAACGCACACTCACCGGAACCGTTGTAGACCCACAAACACTCTCGCTCCCTGGCGCCACCATTATGCTTCGCGACTCTCGCGGCGCGGTCGTGACCACGACCGTCAGCG
>DEAA01000064.1:161813-166295 GCA_002346545.1 Acidobacteria bacterium UBA2994 | reverse complement strand
AAGCGGATTAATCTGGATTCCGTCGACGGCCGGATCGAGCAGGAACATGGTGACCCCGCGATGCGCCTTCTCGGGAGCGACGGTCGCGGCGATCAAAAAGACCCCGGCTTCGGCAGCATGGGAGATGAACACCTTACTTCCGCTGAGGCGCCAGCCCTCCCCATCGGGTCGAGCCCGGGTGCGCATGCCCGCGAGGTCCGTCCCTCCTCCCGGCTCGGTCAGACAGGCCGAGGCGAGAATCTCGCCCCGGGCAAGTCGGGGGAGAAAACGCTGACGCTGCTCCTCGGTCCCGAACTCAAGGATCGAACTGCCGACCAGGGAGTTGGCGACCGACACGGCCGACGCGACCACCCAGTCCACCCGAGCGAGCTCTTCGCAGACGATGCCGTAGGTGACCACGTCGCTGAAGGAGCCACCGTACTCCTCCGGAATCAACGGCGCCAGATAGCCCAGGGGAGCCAGCTGCTCGATCAGCGCACGCGGGTAACGCCTCGCCTCCTCATGCTCCTCGACCGTCGGCAGAATCTCCCGTTCGGCGAACTCGCGCACTGCGGCGCGCACCTGGCGTTGGGTGTCGGTCAGGTCGAAATCGGCGATACGCTGCAAGGCGCGATGGTCGGACATGAGTCGGGCAGTACTCCTTCAGGGTGGTAGATAGGCGCGGACGGATCAGCCTCGGGCGCCCGCCTCGAACACCGCGCGCGGCCCTTCTCCAGACATAGCCGACTCCCCGCTGCGCACCAGCGCGAACCGGGTGGCGATCGGACCGATCATCTCGTATATGACGACGGCCGCAAGCACCACCGTCGACACCTGAGGCGCGTAGGTCTCGAACCGGTCATCGATGGCGAGCGTCAACCCGACCGCCAGGCCGGCCTGGGCCATCAGTGCCAGACCGAGATAGCGGCGAACCGCAGGCCCGAGCCTGAGCCACTGGGCACCCACGCGGGCCCCAATGAACTTCCCGAGCGCGCGCGCGACAATGTAGAGCAGCCCGGCCGCTCCCATCGTGGGAACCAAGCTGACGTCGAGGTCGGCGCCGGCAATGACGAAGAAGATCGCATAGAACGGCGGATCCGTGCCGGCAAGCGTCCCGAACAGCTTCCGACTCTGCGCCGCAAGATTCACCATGGTGGCACCTACGGCCAGGCTGGCGACCAGCGGCGACAGATCGAGCAACCGCGAGAGCCCGACACACAGCAGAATCGAACCGGCGAGCAGGATGAGCATCTCGCCCGTCTCTCGTACCTGTCGCGACCACCCGGCCAGCATCAACCCCACGAGGAACCCGAGGGCGACCGACCCGAACAACTGCCACACAAAAGGAAACACCGAGCGATACAGCGTGGGCAAGAAGGCCCCGCCGAGATTATCGGTCAGGTCGATCGCGGCGGCGACCAGGCTGTAGGCGGTTATGCAGAACAGGTTGTTGACAGCGATAATCCCGAGCAGGTTGTCCGTCAACGGCCCCCGACTGTCCACCTCTCGGATGACCATCAGGGTCGATGCCGGGGCGGTAGCCATGGCGACCGCCCCGAGCAGGCCGGCCACCTGCCAGGGCAGCCCGAGCAGCAACATGCCGCCGGTTACCAGGACCGCGGCCAGTACCGATTCGATCAGGGTTAGATAGAGAATCTGGCGCCCCGCCCGACGAAAGAGCGAGTACTCGAAGACCGACCCGATCGAGAACAGGATCAGTCCGAGCGCGACCTCGCTGAGGACCTGCAGCGCCGCTAGGTTTTCATGACTAACCCACCCCAGCACCGACGGTCCAAGCGCCACCCCGGCCAGGATGTACCCGGTGACTTCCGGCACGTGGGCGTAGCGCACCAGATGCCCAGCCAGCAGTGCCAGCAGCAGGATCAACCCGAGTGACGTCAGTTCGTCCATGAACGTCCTGGCGTCGCTTCGGCGAGCTGCGAGGGGCGCGTGCTCACGGCAGGAGAAGCCCCCACCGTCGCCCGTCCCGGCTCAGCTCGAGGAAGGCAGGGCCGCCACCTTCGACAGACAGCAGCTCACGGACGGCGTCTAGGCTCTCGGGAGTCTGGTGATCAACACGTAGCAGCCGATCCCCTGGCTCAATCCCCGCATCGGCCGCCCGCGTGCCCGGCAGCACGGACGCCACCGGGTAGCCCAGCTCCGCTTCCTCCCAGACCAGACCGGTAGCATCGGGCATTTCGACATCCAACCGCGTGTCGAGTCCGCGGGCCTGGAGCGACACCGTCAACGTCTCGAGGCCCCGCCGGAGTTCCAGGCTGAACGCCTCCTGACCGGGTGCCGCATCAGCGTCGAGAATACGGAGGGCATCGAGGTCTTGCAACGGCGTGCCGTCGAGGGCCAGAAGCACATCGCCTGGACGCAGGCCGGCAGCCTCGCCGGGATACCGTTCCCACAACTGTCTGACGAGGAGTCCATTTCCGAGTCCGAAGTGAAACGCCTCGGCCGAGGTCAAGACTTCGACCTGAAGGCCCCAGCGGGTACGGAGTCGGCTGTCATGACTGCCGCCCCGCTCGAGCAACATCGCCACGCCTCCCACAGTCACGGCAACCGGTTCGCCGTCGCAGCGGAGCAGGACCGCCAGCAGATTCCCGTCAAGGTCGAAGATCCCGCCCCCGAGCATCTCCGGCCGGATGGGGACACTCGTCGCAAGTTCGTCGAGCCGATGTTCGCCGCATTCTCGCCGACCAACGCCGAGAAAGGTCCCGGGCGCAGACCCGTGTCTGGAATCCCCCTGCCAGGCGGCCAGCACCCACTCCCCCGGTGACAGCGTCTCGAGCGGGCGCGCCTGCGGCGGCACATCCCCGGCCAGTTCGGGGGTCCGTAATGCCGCGATCGGCAGGTGGGGTCCGGAGACCACGGTGTAGGCACCGACCTCCACTCCCCCAGCGCCGACCGTGACCGCCGCCGGGAACCGCCACCCAACCCTCGCGGTAACGACCCGGTCCGCACTCCAGATCACACCACTCCGGCGCACGCTACCGAGGCGGACCACCGTAGACGACAGCTCCTCGCCGAGCTCGGCGAAGAACTCGGACATGTCTTCAAGATCCCGACGAACCGTCATGGTGGGCAGGCGGCTCAGCTCGACCTGGGAGGGCGCAGACACCGGCGAGTCAGTGCTGCTCTCTTCAGGCTTCAGCAACCAACCGATGACCAGAATCAGGCCGGCGGCGACGGCGAGGATGAAGATGTACCGGGGATTTCTGGTGAGGTCGGACCCCGCTCCGGAACCGGTGGTCGAGGGCTCACCCACTGCTGGACTCCAAGGACTCCGCTACTGCTTCGCGACCCATCCGTCGCGCAGCTCGACCACGCGCCGGCCGTAAGCAACCCTCGCATCAAGGGGGATCACCTGGACGATCGTGGCGCCCTTATCGTT
Organism: Acidobacteria bacterium UBA2994; assembly: GCA_002346545.1. Classification (GTDB taxonomy): domain Bacteria; phylum Acidobacteriota; class Vicinamibacteria; order Vicinamibacterales; family UBA8438; genus UBA2994. The sequence continues at coordinate 162,916 of DEAA01000064.1, read as the reverse complement.
GAGCTGGATAAACAGGTTCATTATTTCCTATCCCAAAGCCGAACGGAGGTTCCCAGTGGGCTCGTCTACGAGAATGAGATTCGGCAGTGTGATCATTGCCGACTCGCATCATTCTACGTGAGCGTGGCAGGGACCGCGCCACCAGAAGACGGACGGGCCTACTCCGCGGTTCGCGATGCAACCCCCACAGCCACATCCGGTATCTCGGCTCTCGATTCACCCACTCGCCGAGAACGACGGGACCCTCTTCGACTCCAACGTCGCCACTCGGTGGGGCAGGGTCAGCTTCTTCGGTCCACTGTCAGTGATGCCGCAGTAATGGAACCAGGGTGTCGCGTCCGCGCTGCTCGGGCCAATGATGACGCCCTTGGACCACTGGGAGACCTCCGACGTCGGGCTGTTCACGTTCGCCCACAGCCCAAAGCACCTCGGTCTCTATCTGAAGTTCGGGTTCTGGTCACGTGCCGTGACGGCCGTCATGACGTGAGCGGCGAGATCGGGACCGTGGACACAAAGCGTCTCGGCGACACCGTACTTCTTCACGGCACGGACCGACCGGACGGATGCGCGGTTTGCCAGCCTCGGTCCAGAGATCGAGGCTGGCGCTACTGCCGTCTACCTGATCAACGAGTGACTCCAATCCCCTCGGGCGCGACTCAATCGGCGAACAGCGCGGCGTGCAGCGCGCCGATCGCCTCGGTCAGATCGTGTTCACCGATGACGAGGCTGAGGTTCATGCGCGAACTACCCTGCGAGACCATCCTGACATTCACCGCCTGCAAGGCGCCAAAGATCACCGCGGCTACCCCCGGGGTGTCTCTTATGGCGTCTCCGACTAGACAGACGAGCGCTTGCCCGGCAGTGTGTGACACCTCGGCGATGGAGGCGAGCTCCGCGGTGATCTCATCGAGCCGCTCATCACAATCGATGGTCAGCGACACCCCCACCTCGGAGGTGGAGACGACATCCACCGCGGTGCGATGGCGATCGAAGATGGCGAACGCCTCAGCCAAAAACCCGTGGGCCATCAACATCCGGGTAGAACGGATGTCAACGACCGTAATACCCTCCTTATAAGCAATCGACTTGATCGGTCTGGGTGA
>DEAA01000064.1:157681-161444 GCA_002346545.1 Acidobacteria bacterium UBA2994 | reverse complement strand
AGGACCCGCACCGGGATCCCGTGCTCGATGGCCGGCAACATGGTGCTCGGGTGCAGCACTCTCGCACCGAAGTAAGCCAGCTCCGAGGCCTCAGCGAATGACAGATGCTCGATCGGCTTCGCAGTGGACACGACCGAGGGATCGGCGGTCATGATGCCGTCCACGTCGGTCCAGATCTGGATCTCTTCGGCGCCGATACCGGCACCAACGATGGACGCGCTGTAGTCGGATCCTCCGCGGCCCAGCGTGGTCGATCGACCGTCGGTCGAGCGACCAATGAAACCGCCGAGCACGACCACGCGCCCCTCGGCCCCAACCGGACGCACCCGGCGGCTGAGCCGCGCGTAGGTCGTCGACAACCGGGGCGCCGCCTCGGTAAACCGGTCGTCGGTCACCACCACGTCGCGGGCGTCGATGTGCACCGCATCGACCCCCCGGACGCGGAGCACCCAGGTCACGACCATGCTCGAGATGCGCTCACCGTGCGACAGGACGGCGTCGGTGCGTTCCCCGAAGCGGGTCGGCTCGGGAACCTCGCCCAGCAGTCCCGTCAACGCCTCGGCGTGCTCGGCCAGCAAACGGTCGAGGGCGTCAGCATCTTCGACGGCCGGAGCCGCCACCCGGCGGAGTTCGGTGACGAGGTCGCCAATCAGGTCGAGGGCAGCCTCAAGACGCCCCTCCGCGGCGGTTTCGATGGCGGCGACGAGCCGATCGGTCGTGCCACCGATAGCGGACACCACCACCACCGGCCGGCGGGACACCCGTCCCGACACGATGTCGGCCACCCGAGTCAGCGCTGCGCTCGTCCCCAACGAGCTGCCGCCGAACTTCATGACGATCATCGTGAGATCTCGCGAGAGCGGCGCATTATCGCACGGAGGCCAACAACCGGCGTAGCGCACGGGATCAGATGGGAGGCGTCCAGGAGATACGGACGGGCGCTCGGTCTCGGACGGACCATTCCTAGCGAAGCAAGGCACAGCAGCACTGCCAGATCATGGCGAACGCCAATGAGACGACTATTGACGTAGACACGGTCCCATCCCACGGCGGGCCCGCACGCCGAGGCGCACCGGCCCGCCGTGGATGTCAACGCTGGCTCGGGAAACAGTGAACGGCTGGGGCGGACCCGGGCGGGTCCACCTGCCTATCCGCTAGTTGTTGGTCTGGTCGACGAAGCGTGCTGCCTCTCCGTACTCCGGCAGCTGGTCGCGACCTGTCCAGTTCGACAGCAGGGTGCGGTAGTACCCAGTAGCGCCCGTTTGATCACCGGCGGCACTCGCTGCGCGGGCCGCGCCAAGCAGAGACCGTGATCGGCCCGGCATACGCAGCAGCGACGTCTCGAACCTGTCGCGCGCCTCCTTCGGACGGTCGAGCATGAGCAGGATCTCGCCATACAGCTCGTAGGGTGGCTTGACTGGATTAGCAGCGCCGTTAGGCAGCCGCATATCGGCAACCACCTCAAGGGCCTCGTCCATCAGCGCGACCGCCCCGTCGCCGTCTCCCCGCGCGAGCGCGAGCAACGCTGCCACCTCCCGGTGCATAATCCGAGCCGACTGGTCATCCTCGGCCAAATCCTCGAGCCGGGCAATGGCCTGCTCGGCGGTATTGAGGTCACCCGTCTTGACGCCGCTCAACCCGGTGGCAAGCAACTCCGGCGCCGACAGTTCCTCGGTAACCGGCACCACGTTCCATGCCTCGGTCTCCACGACATAGCGGGCGCGGAGCAACCCGATGCTGTTAACGGCCCGTGCCTGGCCGTCACTCTGGTCGGCCACCATCTGCAGCCGTTCCATCCAGGTGCGCGCCTTCGCGTAGTCGCCGAGCTGAAGGTCGCCGTACTGCCCCCAATCGAGTGCATGCACGCCATCGCCCACGCTATCGCCAGGCTGCCACAGCGCCCGAGCCGCGTCATACGCACTCTGGTTGTGCTCCGACACAAGCTGCCACATACCGTGCTGGATGAAGATGTGGGTCGGCATATGCCGAGCGTGCGACACCGCCGGCGCGATCTCGGCGTAACGCAAGGCCGCCAGCAGCGCGAGGGGTGCGTGCGTGGGGTCATCGAATGCGTGAATCGCGTAGTGCGGCGCCCCGGGATGGTCCGGCTTCTTACCGAACACCTTCAATGCAATCGCACCCGCCTGCATCTCATAGCGAAAGGTCCGATCATTCAGCGCCCGTGCCGCGCTCAGCATCGCCACGGCGGTGAAGGCCGCGACCTCATCGTCGTCAGGAAACCGATCGTGCAACCGGATCATCGCCTCCATGTAGGCGACGCGGCGATCGTTGTAGTCGCCCTCACCCCATAGGATCTCAACAGCCCGCAGGAAACCCTTCTCACGATCGGTTGGCGCCTTGGCCTGACGCGCCTCCGGAGTGGGCCCCAGTCGATCGAGCACGGCCCGAGGGTTCTCGTCGTCGGGAGCCGTCACGAAGAGCGGATGGTTGTAGCAGAGCGTCTCGCCCCAATAGGCGAGGGCGAAGTCCGGATCCAGACGCTGCGCCGCCTGGAATTCCTCGATTGCCTGTTTCCATCCAAAGCTGTGAAGAATAGCCACACCTCTGAGGAAGTGCTGCTGCGCTTCTGGAGCACCTGACGTCGGAAACTCGAGCGAACCGACACTGTCAAACTGGGCGTGCGCTGAACCGGCAAGCGAAAACAACAGGACGACAGCGACAATCAGGCGTGCCATGAACGACCTCCGTAGACTGGAGTGCGGAACGGGACAGGATGGATCGATTCTACCCTAGGGTTACCAGGACAAACCTTGAACGCGGGTCAGCCGGGCGTTCCCAGCGCTGCCGCCAGGAACCGCTCCACGGCAAACGTCGACAACTGCCCACAAGGCCCGCGGAAGAAGAAATCGCACCCGTGTACACCCCACGGCAGCCGCACCACCACATGCGGCACGTCGGCACGGATGAGCCGATCGGACAGGAATTCGGCGTGGAACGGAGAGACTAATTCGTCTCTGGCCCCGCTCACAAGTAGCGTCGGCGGGGTGTGGTGTCCCACGTGCGCCAGCGGCGAGGCGGCATCGTACTGGGAGCCGTGGGTCGTGGGCGATCCCCCGAGATACGCTTCGAGGACGGCGCTCGAGTCGATGATCGAGCGCTTGGCGGGATTGAAGAAGCCCCACCGTAGAGCGACCGGGCCATAAAGGGACACCACCGCCTTGATGGCTGGATGATCGAGCCGATAACCGGCAATGAGCGCCAGCTGTCCACCAGCCGACCGCCCCACCAACGCGAGTCGGTCGCGGTCGAGGCCAAGCTCCAGTGCATGGGCCTCGAGATACCCAAGAGCGGCCGAGACATCGTCCAGCGCGGCAGGGAACAGGAACCGCGGCGAGAAGCGATACGAAATCGCGGCAACCACATAGCCGCGCGCGGCGAGGTAGCGGTTCAGAGCCGGGAAATCCTTGCGACTACCACCCTGCCAGGATCCGCCGTGGACCATCACCACACCAGGAAGCGGCGGGTGTTGCGCCGACGGCCGGTAAACGTCCAGCACCAGCTCGACGCCGTCGACAACGTCGAAGACGCGCTCTTTCACCACCACATCTTCCGATCGCACGCCCAGGAAGAGGTCGCTTAGGACGAGCGGCGCCTGGCGAGCCGGCCCGTCGAGGGCAGCCGGGCGGTCAGGAAAGGCCTGGGCGAACTGCGCGGGAAATTGGTGCCCTACCGAAAGGGCGGTGACAACCGGCGCGACGAGTAACAGCACCCCGATTACCCCGAGAGACCCGCCGACGAGCGC
>DEAA01000064.1:110606-157363 GCA_002346545.1 Acidobacteria bacterium UBA2994 | reverse complement strand
CGCGCCAGCGCGGCCAGCACAAGAGCGGCAGCAGGATGACCGACCAGTAGCCACCCTCAAGTAACGGCACCGACAACAGCCAGATCTGAGCGTTGGCTGGGGGAAGGGTGGCCAGCAACGCCAACCCCAGAACGGCGCCGCCAAGGCTAAGACGTAGCCAGTCGAGCACGCTGCGTGTGGTTGGTGATAGCATGCGAATCGGTCTGCCCGGTGCTTGAACGGTAGCATGAGATTAGTGCCTGCCCGCCGTGGCCATGAATGTCTGATCCCCGCCCCCGTTCTCTGCTTCGGTCTACGTTGGTGCCTCTCATCGCACTGCTCCTGGCACCGCTGCCAAGCGCGGCCGGCTCCTCCGAGGAGGCTCCGAGATCCGGCACCGCGGCGCAGCCAGCGTCCCCCCCAGGGGCCGATTTTCTGTTCGGGCAGCCGCGGACGGTGCTCGGAATCGCTGGAGGTTGGCTAGCCGGTACCGACACCGGCGACCTCTTCGACTTCGTTCGAAACGAGTTAACGATCGAGGACGGCGATTTCGACACCGTCGCGGTGCGCCTTTCGGCCGGCCGCGCCCTAACCTCGCGGCTTGATCTGCTAGCGGAGGTCGGCTTCAGCCAGGCGAGAGTGCAATCGGAGTACCGCGAGTTCGTCGAAGACGACGGACTCCCGATTACGCAGGCCACCGAGTTCACGAGAGTCCCGGTGCAGGGCAGCCTCCGGCTGTGGCTCGTTCCGCGGGGCCGCCAGATCGGGCGCTTCGCCTGGGTGCCCAGGCGAATGGCACCCTTTGTTGGAGCCGGAGGCGGTGGCCAGTGGTATCAATTTCAGCAGTTCGGCGACTTCGTCGACTTCGTGGACCTCAGCATCTTCACCGACGATTTCCGGACCCGCGGGTGGGCCTGGAGCGGACACGTCTTCGGCGGAGTCAGCATCGCAGTGCGGAAACAGATATTTCTTACCCTGGAGGCGCGGCAGGCGTGGGCGCGCACTCGCCCGTCAGACTATTTCGTCGGCTTTGATACCATCGAACTGAGCGGGCTCCGGATCACGGGCGGTCTCGAGTTCGTCTTCTGATTCACCTCCGTAGCGCATGAGGACACCATGCCCCAGCACCACCTCTCCAGAATCGTCGAGCGGGTCACCTACAGCGTCGGCGCGTTGCTGCTGACAGCTACGCTCGCTGGGGCGCAGCCGGCGCAAACCGGGACGGCAGATGAACGCTGGCTCCCGTGGATGGGATGCTGGCAGTTGGTGGAGGAGACCGGAGCGCTCGGAGAAGAGACCGCGGATCCCCGACGCTTCGCCGACCGGGTCGTAGTCTGCATCAAAGCCGACGACAAGCCGGCGTCTGTCCGCGCCACTACAGTGGCCGACGGCACAGCGGTACTAACCGAGACCCTGATCGCCGACGGCGCACAGCACACCATCAATGAGGAGACCTGTGACGGCTGGCGGCGGAACCGTTGGTCTCGCGACGGCGCCAGACTGTTCACCCAGGCCGAGCTGGTCTGCGAGGGCAGCAGCCGCCGGGTCTCCGGCGTGGGTCTGATGGCCGACGAGCGTACCTGGCTGGATCTCCAGTTCGTAGACTCAGGCAGTAGGGGGGCGGTGACGGTCAGGCGGTACCGCCGCGCCAATGAGGCCACGATCCACGCGGCTGGGGGCGAAGAGCCAGACTCAACCGAGCAGGCACGCGCGGTGAATGCCGCGCGGATGAACAGCAGTTCTCCGCTGTCGCTCGACGACGTAATCGAGGCAGGCCAGATCGCCGACCCAGCGGTCGTGGAGGCGCTGCTCGTCGAGAGTCAAGCCTCCTTCGACCTAAATGGGCGCGCGGTCGTTCGCCTCGACGACAGCGGCGTCCCGGCGAGCGTCATCGATCTGATGGTCGCGTTGTCGTTCCCAGAAGCGTTCTCGCTGCAGCGCTCAAGCGGAGGAGGCGGATGGGACGGAGCCAACGCCCACAGATTCGGAGCGTACGACCCCTACGCGTTCAGCGGCTGGTATCCCTACTATGCGGCCCCGTTTGGCTACTACTACGGCTGGTCGCCGTACGACTCGCTCTACTACCTGGGACCGGCCACGTCATACGCGGTGGTACCCGGCGGTGGGGAGTTCGGGACGCGGGGGCGTGCCTACAAGGATCGGGGCTACACCCAGATCGACCGTGTTGCGTTTCCCGCTGAACGCACCGCCCCACGGCGCGGTGACAATGGGAATGGTGGAACCCAGGCCGCCACTGGCCGCCCGAGCGGCGGCAGCTCGGGCGGCCGTCAAGCGTCTCCAGGCGGCTATTCCCGCGGCGGATCTTCAGGCCGAAGCGCTCGCCCCCGCCAGTAGCGGTCTGACGCGCTCGCTCGCTTGAGGGGACCCAAGTTCCCCCTCAAGTGGCAAGAACTCGCACGAACGAACAATTCCGTAACGCGGAACATACCGCAATTTCTGTGACGGATTTCCGTCAATACCAGTAAGTGACTGCAATTTAAATGCTTGTGTCATGCCATCTGAGCTCTGGATGGTAGCCGCGATGTTGCTGTGGTGGGCAGATCGGCGACGAGACGACCTAGCGACGGGACACGACGGCGAACGTCAGCCGCTCGGGAATACTGGTCTATGCACGTGAGAGCGGTGGTTGCCCTCCCCAACCTAGCACCAACCCCACCGCAGCAGCGCTGGTGACCAAGCTAGGCACGTCGGGAAAACTGACTCTTGTCCACTGCGAAACGACTGTGGCCCGCTCGCTGCCTGCAGTGGACGACGACCGCGGCACGCGGGCGGTCACCGGCGACGACTACTTGCTGCTCGTGTCGTGACGCGACAGATCCCTATGCACCGACCTCCGCAGCTCAACCGACCAACGATCCCTTAGTTCCCCAATTCTCGCGGCGCTGGACATCCGGCACACAATCTCGACAGACTGGCGAGGGACACCTGTGATCGAGATCACTAACCTCGTGAAGGCGTACGACGGCATCAAAGGCGTCGACGGCCTCTCGCTCCGCGTGGAACCGGGCCAGATCCTTGGCCTGGTAGGGCCCAATGGCGCCGGCAAGACCACTACGCTCCGCTGTCTGGCCGGCATCATCCCAGCCACATCCGGTCGTATCACCATCGCTGGTTTCGACCTTCGCCACCGCCCGACCGAGGCGCGACAATGTCTCGCCTTTGTTCCGGATGAGCCGTATCTCTTCGACCACCTGACGGTGAGAGACCACCTCACCCTCTTCGCTCGACTTTACAGAGTTGACGATGGTCAGGCGCACGCCGATACGCTACTCCGTGACGCGGCACTGACTGGCCGAGAGCTCGCGTTTCCCACCGAGCTATCGAGGGGCATGAAGCAGAAGCTCGTGGTCGCCTGCGCACTCCTCCATCGGCCACGGGTCCTGGTGCTCGACGAGCCGCTGACCGGTCTGGACCCAGCCGCCATGCGCCAAATGAAACGGACGGTCCGGCAGACCGCCGATAACGGAGCGGCGATCATCATCTCCTCGCACATGCTGCATCTGGTGGAAGAGGTGTGCGACCGGGTCCTGATCGTGAACCAGGGTCGCACGGTACTCGAGGGCACCCTCACCGAGATCCGCGCCGAGTTGCCAGATGTGGACGCGGACGCCGATCTCGAAACGCTCTTCCTGCGGGCGACAGGCGCTGACGGCGGCTCATGAGCCCGCTGCTCTATCTGGCGTGGCGGTCACTCCGCGGGCGGGTGGTCGGCTGGCTCCGCCTGATGAAGCAGCCCCGGTATCTGGTGGGCACCCTGGCGGGCGCCACCTGGGTGGGGCTGTTCGCGCTTCGTCCGATGCTACAGATCAATCGTGACGCGGCCCTCTACCTGGTCGAGGACGTCTCCGAATGGGCGCCGCTTCTGGAGTTTTCCAGCGCGCTCCTCTTGCTCATTTTCGTCAGCCTCTGGTGGCTTTGGCCCTACGGCAAGGCGCTGGTTGAACTCACCGAGACGGAGCTGCATCTTCTGCTGCCCGCTCCGCTTCGTCGACGGCATATCATCCAATACGCGGTTCTCCGGAGCCAGTGGGGCGTGCTCTTCGGCGCCGCCATCGTCGCGTTCTTCTCATCAGGCGGGCGCCTGTCCGTGTTCGCCTGGCGGCTCCTGACGACGTGGCTGCTCCTAACCTTGTGGAATCTCCACGCGCGCGGACGAGGCCTGTGGATGGCGCAGCTGTCCGAGCTCCCGGCCGCCAGGGCCTGGCGCCGACGGGTGCTGGTAGTTGGCACGGCAAGCCTAGTACTGATGATGGTCGCGCCCGCTATCGCGGCGCTCGTCGCGTCGGTGCCAGACATCCAGGGAGACGTCTCAACGACGCTGCAAGGGCCACTCTCCCCCGACTGGTTCCGCGAGCATCATCCAGCGCTGTCAGTGCTAGTTCTACCGTTCCGCTGGTTGTCCAGAGTCGTGCTGGGTGGGCTCGACATGGAGTTAACGGTGGTCGAACGGTTGGGGCTACTGGTGTGGCCAGCGCTGCTGGTGTTCGCGCACAACGAGTGGGTCGTGCGCTCCCAAGCGAGCTTTGAAGACGCCTCCCTGGCCCGATCACGGCGTCTAGCCGCCAGCCAGGAGGCGGGAGCCCGGTTCCTGAAGTTGAAGCAGTCGCAACGGCGGGCGGCGCCGTTCCGGCTCCGTCCCCAGGGGCGACCGGAGCTCGGCATCCTCTGGAAGAACCTGATGCTCGCCCATCGCACCCCGCTGACCACGATCGGCGCGAGCGCTCTGCTCATCCTGACGGCGGCGACGGCCGCCGTCACGTGGGTTTCGCTGCCCATCTGGCTAATCGGCATTCTCGTGGTTGGCGCGCTCATGGTCCTGGTCATGACGCCACTGACCGCGGGTCACCAGTGGCGCAACGACCTGAGGACCGACCTGCTACGCGCGGAACTGATCCGCACCTGGCCCGTCGCTGGATGGCGACTGTTCGGCGCCGAAGTGGCGGGCCCGGCCATCATCGCGAGCCTGTATGCCACACTGGCGACCGGCGTCCTGTTGATAGCCGGCGTCGCCACCAGGCACCTTGGGGTGGACGACGTCATGCTCGTGAGCGACACCGCGACAGCTCTGGGCACGACACCTCTCGGGGTCCTGGCGGCCGCCCTACTCACCCTCATACCATTGGTTGCGACCGTCGCCACCTTGTCAGCCACGCTCCAGAACCTGGTGGCGCTCGTCTGGCCCAGCTGGGTCCAGCTCGGGCGGCGGCGGGCCGGCTCTGCCGCCCATATCGGACAGGGTCTCATCACCAGCCTGGGGTTGATGGTCGCGATGACCATCGGGCTGCTTCCGGGAGTCATCGTGAGCGGCACCTGGCTGCTCGTGCAGATACAGGTGCTAAATGTGGCCCTCGGCGCCTGGCAACTGCCGCTTCTGGGTCTCCTCACGGCCGCGCCACTGGCAGCCATAATCGCGGTCCTGATCCGGTTCGGCGGGTTCCTCTGGGACCGGCTCGACCCGTCGGCCGAGCTACTGAACACCGCTATACCCGGACGCTAGCAGTCCGCCGCTACGGAGCGAAGCTGGAACGCGACCGGATGGCCCAGCGGCCCTCCACACGCGTGATGATGTAAAGCGAGTCGAACTGCGACAGCCGCTGATCGTCTGCGGCGTAGCGGCTGAAGATCACTGCTACGTGGACTTTGTCTGGACTCGCCTGCACCACCGCACGACGGTCCCAGTCGCTGCGCGCCCATCCGGTGCGCTCGACGAATCGAGCGAAATCGAACTGGGCGACACAGTCGGCGTGACTCTCGTAGGTCCGTACGGCCCCGCTGGCGAAACGCAGGTGCGGAAAGTGGAACGTCCCGCACATCGCCGCGTCGTCCCGGGCGTTGAACGCGCCCATGAAATCATCGAGCACTCCCATGGCCGCGTTCTCGGCCGCGAACTGCGCACGGCTTGACACGACCGAGATCAGGAGCGACACGGTAACCAAGAGGATACGGAGCGCGGCTCGCCTCGCCACTGGCACGATCTCCTCTATCTCAGACCGGATTGGCGCGCGCCCACGCCAAGCCCCGGGCGAGATCGACTGCAGCAGCGGCCAGTTGTTCTGTCCGCTGGACGATCTCTGGCCCCGGCTGCCCCTCGTCCGTGAAGTCCGGTCTTGTGCAGTAGACGAACCGCGGAATCACGTGACAGCGGAAGTCGAACATGAGGCTGTTGGCGAAGCTGATCGGCGACATGTAGCTCGCCTTGCCTCCCGCCGCGCAGAGGAACCCGACCGGCTTGTCCTTCCAGCCAGATCCGGTTAATTCCATGGCGTTCTTAGCTACGGCGTTGAGGTCGTAGTTGTAGACCGGCGCCGAGATTAGGATGGTGTCGGCAGCGTCGATCTTGCCGGTCAGCAGCTGCACGTTGGGGTGGTCGAACGAGCCCTGGGTCCCACAAAGCGGCAACTCGTGCTCGCCGAGATCGATGAGCTCCACTCCGACTCCGCGCCCACGTAGGAAGGTCTCCGCGGCAATGGCCAGCTTATGGGAGCGGCTCTGCGGATTCAACGAACAGCTGAGGATCACGACCGACGGCAGCGTGGCGGATTCTGTGATCATGGCCCGCGGATTATAAACCCGAGACGCAGCCAACATCCCGACGGAGGCCAAGCGCTATAGTCGGGCCACCCGCGACACCATCACCTAGAAGTTACTGACCGAGGTGTCCACCGCCCAGAGCCTGCGCCACGCCGTCCGGGCCCTATCCCGGGAACTCCGGCTCCACCGTCACCTCGGTGATCACGCTGGCGCTAGGGCCTGGCGCCATGACTACGACCTTCAGCCCTTAGACGACCCGTTCGCCGCGGAGACCGGCGACCTCGTCAGTCGAATAGCCCAGCTCGTCCAGAATCTCGTCCGTGTGCTCGCCCAGCTGGGGGGCACGCTGGGTGATGCCCGGTCGACTAGCGGACATCGAGAACGGTGTATCTGACACCGGCACCGGGCCGGGCGCACCGGGATACACCACCGGCTTCAGGAACTCGATCGCCTGGACATGGGGGTCATCGAGCGCCTGTTGGGGGGAGTACACGGGACCAGCCGGGATTCTCGCTTGCTCGAGTGCGTCGAGTGCCTCAGCCGACGTCCGGTCCGCACACCAAGCGGCCATCCGTTCGCTGATAGCAGCGCCATGATCTCCCCGCGACATATCATCGACGAACCGAGGATCGTCGAGCCAGTGCGGCTCGCCCATCAAGTTCGCCCAGCGCTCGAACAGCGGCTGGCCGATGGTCTGCACCAGGATCCACCCATCCTTGGTCCGATGCGTATCGGACGGGGCCGAGACCTGGCTCCGGTTCAGCGACGCCACCCGATGCGGAGCGTGCACCGCCTGCTCGATGAGCGTCGGATTCGCAATGGTCAGGGCCGAAGCCAACAGCGATCCCTGGACATGCTGTCCTAGCCCGGTCCGCTGACGCGCGACCACGGCCGCGAGGGTCCCGACGGTGGCGCTGAGCGCAGTAGTGAAATCGACCCACGGTACGTAGCTCTTGGTGGGCTGACCAGGCTCGCCGGACAGATACATCGATCCGGACATCGCCTGACCGATACCATCGAACCCGACCTTCTCCGAATAGGGTCCACCGTTGCCGAAAGCCGACACCGTGGTCAGGATGATGTCTGGCTTCACCGCCGTCAGCGAGGCGTAGTCAAGGGCCATCGCCTCGAGTGCGGCGTCGGGCAAATTCGCCACCACAATATCGGCGGTGGCCACCAGCTTCCGGACCACAAGCCGCCCTGACGGTTTGATCGGGTTGAGGGTGAGCCCTCTCTTGTTCCGGTTCACCTGCGCGTACATCGCGCCGTCACCGGCGTCGTTCACCGGCACCAGGAATCGATCTTCGCTCCCTTGGACCTTCTCGACGCGGATGACGTCGGCACCCAGATCACCGAGCAACGCCGCACAGTAGGGGCCCGCGATGTACCGACCGAAATCAAGTACGCGCACGCCGTCAAGCACGCTAGCCATCACTGCTCCTCATGCCAAAAGTCGGCCATCTGAATTTCGTGACCGTAGTCCGCATAATCGCCATCGGTCCGCGCCTGACGGAAAGCGCCCCAGCCTACGGTGCGGTCGGGCGGCTGCTCCTCGCCGGTCAGAAGGGAGGTAACGTCTGTCTCGTAGGTCGGGCTGAAGAAGAACGGCAGGCAATAGCGGGATCGGCCGGTAATAGGCCGCACCCGGTGCACGGCCGCCCGGTAGCGATCGGTGAACCAGATCTGCAGCATGTCTCCGAGATTGACCACTCTCGCACCGGCATCGCTGTGATGGTACAGGGCCATGTCGACAAGCGGCGTCACCGTGGCGGAACCGCCAGAGTCGAGTGACTTGTTCGCGGAGAGAGCGACGACGGGCACAATCGTAGTCACGGGGTGACCATTATCCGCTGCGAGCCGGCGAGGACGTGAGTGGCTGGGGCGGGACAACGCTCAGAGAGACACGAGGAAGGCGAGCAGCGCGGCACGTGAGGCGGGATCCAGGCCGTCGTAGGCGCTGCGCGCTCCAGTCGCCTCGACCCCATGGGCCTCGACAGCATCCGACACGGTCGCTGCGCGGCCGTCGTGGAGGAGGGGACGGCGGAACCGCAGCCCCCACAGCGCCGGCGTGCGTAGCTCATTCGGCGCGGCCGGTCCCTGACCAATGCCATCGCCGGTACCAACGTCGTGAAGCAAGAGATCTGAGAAGAGATGCACCGGGCGGCGATGGAAGAGCGGATTGCTACTGGGACCGGTCTGCAGCATCGGCACGTGGCACGTGTCACAGCCAATGTCGTCAAACACCTGCTGCCCCATCACCACCTGGTCGTCAACTGGACCCCGGGCGAGGGGAGCTAGAAACTGCATGAACGAGGCGAAGTTTTCGATACCCCGACGGCCCGTGCCTGGCTCGGGCGCGTCCTCCGGATCCGGTAGCGGATCGCACAACCGCATTAGCTCTGGCGGGATCCCGTTTGCCTGTTCTTTGGGGAAGAGATCACTTGTGATCCCCATCTCGTTTCGATACGCATCAGCCCCGAACACGAGCAATGTCGCGTGCTGACTCTTCCAGCCGAAGCGCCCCACCCGGATCTCGCCACTGGCACGATCCTCCACCAGTCCGGCTCTCCCACTGACACCGTCGCGGTCGAGGTCGAGCGGATCCGCCAGCGCAAGCAGCGTTTCGTCGGGAATCGCCTCGACCAGGCCGGCACCGAAGAGCGGAATCGGCACCCGGCGGGCGATGACGTTGGCCTCGGGCGGAATCCGGATTTGGCACCCGTGGGTCGGTATCGAGAACAACTGGAACAGGGAACCGGAGGCCGGATCGATATCCCGATACACGCCTTCGGCGTCGACCATCCCAGCACGGAGCTCAGCCACCGGCGAGATCCCACCGACCGCCGGGACGTTGTGACAGCCTCCACAGCTTGTGCCGTTGTAGGCCGGCCCCAGCCCCTCCTCTGCCTCCTCAACCTCGAGAAAATCGTCCTGCCCCATGGCGAAGAGCTCAAACTCCACCGGCGTCAGCCCCGGAAGCGGATCGCCTGGGACCGGCGGTGACTGGGCGATGAGCGCTCCGGCCAATCCTCCGACGAGGACCAAGCACACGACGAGCGAAAGGAAATGAGGACGCATCATCGAACTAGGCTGGCATCAGTGGCTCTCGGCGTCACCACGATCTCGCCTTGCATAAAGTGATGGCCGGCGCCACAGAGCTTCGAGCACTCGAACCGGTAGGTGCCGGGGCTCTCGGCCTCGAACTCGACCACCGCCTCGCCATGGCGTCGCTTCGGGATAATCACGTTGGTACCGTCGGCCAGGCGAAACCCATGGTCGGTATCCTCGCTACGAAGGTGAATCTCAACCATCGTCCCAACCTCGACCTCAATCTTCGACGGCGTGAACGTGAATCGCTCGGCGATGATCTCGACGACCTCGCGGGACTGCGCGCCAAGCGATGACGAAGCCGCGGCCAGCAGCAACGTCAGGATGATGCGACGGGTAGAACCGGGCTGGATCATCTGCTCTCTCAAAACCACCAGCCAAGACCGACATTGAACGAGTTGGGCTCGTCCGTCACGGTGCTCTGGCTGTTCACAACAGAGTAGTCCACCTTCACCACAACGTCCGGATCCGGGTAGTACGACAGGCCGAATACCCACGCGTCTCGGTCAAACTGCGGCAACGGCGAGAAGCCGCTTGGCATCTTGTACTGCGTATCGAAATTCTCGTAACGCACAAACACCGCCGCCTCACGTGGCGCCGGCCGCGGCGAGACGAAGTAGGACGCCTCGAGGTAGAACCCACGAATCTGACGCGCCACGTTCGGGCCGACGCCAATGGTACGCTGCAGCGTACGGTTCAGCTCACCCATGCCGTCCAGCCAGACGTGGGCATACTGAGCCCGGGTCTCGAGCTCGCCGACCCGATAGCGGGCGTCGACCTCGCCCAGGGTGACCTGACTCTCGACGCGAGGGAAGTTGAACCCGGTCTTAGCCCGCCAGAAGCTCGCCCCAGCCCAGAGGCCGGGGATCCCGACATACTCGATGCGGCCGGTCGTCGCCACGTTGCGGAAGTTGGCTTGTGAGCCCTTTTGCCGACCGCCGCGGAGTCCTTCCTCGGCGTCAAATCCAGACGCGTCGAGCGGTGCCATCACGTAGGTGCGATAACGGAAGCCCCGCCAAAGCTCTCCGTGGATGCCAGCACCTGCCTCGAACCAGGTGCTTGGCACGATGACCGTGTCGACGAACGGTCGCTCCACCCCGTGGTACACCGGCGGCTCGTGTCGCTCGTTAATGATGCCCACCGGCACCAGAAGCATGCCAGCGCGAAGGTTCAGCTCGCGCGAGACAAGGAAATCGATGAAGGCTTGCTCCAGCTCCAGCTCGCCCGCCTCCTCCAGGCCCTCGACGAACGCGTGTTCCAGCTCCAGCTCAGACACGAACCGCACCCGATCCGAGAAGCTGTGGGTGAACAACAGGACAAATCGGTGGAAGTCGATCTGCGGATCTTCGTACTGTCGGTCGTTGAAATGGAAGTCCATGTAGCCGGAGATACCGCCGAAGACCGATGTCGTCGATCCGGAAGTGCCGGCTGGGGGGTCCTGCTGGGCGAAACGGGTCTCGCCGAGCGCCGGCAGTCGCCCAGCCCGCAGCGGGCGGTTCACCGGCCGCGGTGTTACCAGTCGGGGCGTCTCCCGGTACCACGGCAGACGTGGAATTAACTGCCACCCGCCCTCGGCCCATTCGGTCAACCGGCCGAACGCTGCTGATGAGGCCACGGGGACACCCTCGGCAAAGCCCGGCGATACAGAGATCAGCCACGCAACGACGCAGCATCCCAACCAGCAGCAGTTTCTAGTGATCACGACTTATTAATTTTAGGTCATATAATAAATATTTCTGTATATCAAAATCTAAGGTTGGATCGATGTCAACCTCTGGGAGGCCACTCGACCGAATGGCGGGAGCTCTCGGTGGAACAAGAGGCGCCGGTAACGAACACTCGCCCGGGCCCACCCGCGGGACCGCCTCTCGCGGAACGGCAGGAAAGCAGACACTAGGTCGAGGCTCGAGCTGACCACCGGACTAAGGTACGCTCGGGGTACCGGAGCCGCACCGGGCCGACGGGACGGAGGCGAGACTCAGTAGGTCCGGTGAGCGGTCACGAACAGGCCGGAGGACAGCGCCAGAAATAACGCAGAGGCGATGACATCTCGGAAGCGAGGGGAATAGATGGTCGCCACCGCCATGACGAGCGGGAAGAGGACGAACGTGTAGCAGCCGATCCCCTCGAGCTCGCCGCCGCTCAACGGCACGAGCAAGCTCACCAGCACGTACACCCCGAGCGCTGGGCCAAGGAGCCGGAACACGAGTGGCGTCAGCGCGAGCGTCTGAACGACGAGGGGGTGGTCACGAGGCCAGGAGGATTGGCGTGGTGCGTCCATCGACTCAGGCATGCTCGCGCGCCAGAGCGTCGTTTAACTCGATGCCGAAGCCAGGACCGTCGGCCACGGCTATGGTCCCGTCAACGAAGCGCTCCGGCGGATCGACCAGCTCACCACGCCAAGCGACCTCACCCCACTGATACTCGAGCAAGTCGAAGTTGCCCATCGCCGCGCACAGCTGGACACTCACCGCGGTCGACACAGGACCGCTCGGATTGTGCGGCGACACCAGCACGCCGTGCAGGTCGGCCAATGCCGCGATCCGCCGGGCCTCGATCAGCCCGCCACAGTGCTTCACGTCAGGCATCACGATGTCCACAGCCTGCTGCTGGCAGAGCAGGGCGAATCCCTCCATCCCGAACAGGAACTCGCCACCAGCCATGGTCTGGGAGATCGCCTCCTTGATGGCCCTGGTATCAGCCACCCTGGTTGGGGGAATCGGCTCCTCGTACCAGGACAGCGCGTAGGGCTCCAGACGCCGGGCGATCTCGATTGACAGCGGCACATCGAAGAAGCTGTGAGCGTCGATCTTGATGGCAAGCTGGTCGCCACCCGCCTCGCGCATCGCCGCCACACAGGCCACCCCAAGGTCGGCGGCCGCCTGGACCTCGGCGGTCGGTTGGGTGAGCGCGGGGAAACCGTCGAACGGAGCCGCCTTGACGCTGGAGAACCCCTCCTCGGCGGCCGCGGCCGCATTGGCGGCGAACCCCTCGGGCGTCCGGTCACTTGTCGCCCGGTTGATGTTGGCGTAGACGCCGAGCCGGTCGCGGAGCCGGCCACCGAACAGGTCGCTCACCGACGCCCCCAGCGCCTTGCCAACAAGATCCCAGAGCGCCTGCTCGATGGCGCTAAAGGCGGTCGCCCGCACCCGATCACCGGCCGAGGCTCGGGCCCAGCCACGCTGGCGATACTGCTCGATGCGGAACGGCGACTCGCCGCGCACCAGCGCGAAGCAGTCAGCGAGATCCGGCAACTCCGTCCGGCGGCCCAGCGACGCCTCACCCAGCCCGGTCAGCCCCTGATTCGTCGTCAGGCGCAGGTTGAGCCAGGTGGTCCGGCCCGTGACCCGCACCGGGATCAGCTCCATCTCGGTGATGCGGAGGCGGGGACTGGCCGCAGCCGCCCGTTGTAGCAACCGGCCGGTACCCATCGGAAGCCCCGAGGTCGTGAGACTCGAAGCATAGGGCCACACGCTCGTCCACGGAAGCGCCGCGAGGAACTCACGTCTGTGCATGGTCTTACCCCAATCCACGCTGACCTGGCCGCAGCAGGAGAAACTCCAGCTGACGCCGGCAACGGGGATCGGGCGGGGATCCGGAGGAGGACATAGGTCAGATCCTAATCCCTAAACTGGCCTACGCCAGCGGCGCGGGCCACCCGGGGCAGCCCTGGCAATATGCGATACTCTCCCTCCCGACACGCCCATGCGCATCCTGTTCATCCTCAAAGGGCTCGGTCTCGTCCGGCATTTCGACGAGGTTGTGGAACATCTGGTCAGTGCCGGCCATGAGGTGGTTCTAGCGCAAGCCAAGCCAACGAACAAGGTGGAGGGCCTGCCCGAACGGCTGGCGCGCCTCGACCGCTGCCAAGTAATCCGCGCGGCGGCCGGGCGCGACGACGGGCTCAAGGCCACCCTAGGTGTCCTTCGCCTGATCCGGGACTACCTGCGTTATCACGAGCCTCCACTGTGGGACGCAACGGCGAACCGTCATCGTGCCCTGACACGGCTCCTCGGGTCGATCTCTGACGACACCCTGACCCTCCCGGCCGATACGCCAGATCTGCTCCTCCGATTGACCGACCCGGCGGTCACCCGACTCCGACACACTTTCAGTCAGCTCGAGTCGCTCGTCCCGGCCGACGAACACTACATGCGGTTCCTTAGGGACCAGCGACCGGACCTCCTGCTGGTCACCCCGCTGGTGAACTTCGGGGGGCGCCAGGCCGAATACGTGAAGGCGGCGCGGGCGCTCAAAATCCCGTCGGCGGTCCTGGTGTTCAGCTGGGACAACCTCAGCAACAAGGGGCTGATCCACGCGATCCCAGACCGGGTCTTTGTCTGGAACGAGCTACAGCGGCGGGAGGCCGTGGAACTGCACGGCGCGCACAAGGACGCAGTGGTGCCGATCGGCGCGCCACGTTTCGATGCGTTCTATCGAATGTCTCCGTCGATCGACCGCGAGACGCTCTGCCGCAACCACGGGCTCGACCCATCGCGTCGACTGGCCGTCTATCTGGCCTCGTCACCGCACGTTGCGCCGAACGAGCCCACATTCACCGCCCGCTGGCTCGACGCCGTCAGGAACTCCGGCGATCCGATGGTGCGTGAACTCCAGGTGCTGGTGCGACCCCATCCACGCGAACGTGGCGTCTGGAGCCAGCTCGACACACCCCCCGGTTCCGGGATAGCCCTGGCCCGCGCGAGATCCGTCCAGGCCGACCAATCACTCTATGACGTGCTGAAACACGCGGACGTGGCCATCGGGCTGAACACCAGCGCGGAGCTCGAAGCGGGCATACTGGGCACACCCGTCTACACGATCGATGCGGGCGCGGACGCCCCGGGGCAGGCAGGCTCGACCCACTATCGCTACCTGCTGGCGGACCAGGGGGGCTTCGTCGAGCACGCCGCCACGCTCGAAGAGCATGTCGGCCAGCTCAGCCGAGGCCTCGGCCCAGACCAGGCGGCACCGCACCCGTCGGCATTCGTCGAGCGGTTCGTCCGTCCACGTGGGGCCGATCGGCCGGTCTCGCCCCAGCTCGCCGACGCCCTCGTCTCGTTCGCTGCCTCCGCGGAGCGAATCGGCTGGATGGAACGGGCGGCCCAACAGGTCGGTCGGAAGCTTGGCCGGGTTAGACGTCGTCTCGCCGCACCATCGGAGAACGCGCCAAGAGAGGCCTCGCCAGACGCCACCGTGGCCGGGCCGCGCCGGGAGCGGGTGGTCTACGAGGGTGCGAAACTCCACATCCTGGTCAGCACCGACGCGGAACAGAAATGGCGAAGAGACCCGGGTAAGAAGGAGCCGTGGACCGTCGCCTGGCTCGACCGTGAGGTCAGTTCGGGGGACGTGCTCTACGACATCGGGGCCAACGTCGGGGTGTTCTCGTTGATCGGAGCCGCGAATCTCGGTGACGCCGGCACGGTCGTCGCTTTCGAACCTGGCTACAACACGTTCGCCCGCCTCTGCGAGAACATCCAGCTCAACCGGTTCGCCGGGCGGATCGTGCCGGTCCCGCTGCCGCTGTCGGACAAGGCTGGCCTGCAGCTCTTCGGTTACAAATCCGTGGAACCCGGGCAAAGCCGGCACCGGTTCGACACCGAGAACTGGACGCCGGGAAGCGCAACGGCGCTGACCCGAGGACGCTGGCAACCGATGCTAGCGGCCCCACTCGACCAAGTGGTGTCAACCTTTGGTCTGCCCCGACCCACGCTGATGAAGATCGACGTCGACGGTGTTGAGGACCGTTTGCTCACCGGTGCCGCCGAGGTCCTCCGAGACCCGGGACTGCGAAGCGTGCTGATCGAAGTGGATCCGGAATGTGAGGCCGGCGTGCTGACCGCGCTCGAGGCGGCGGGACTGGCACTGGTCGAGCGGTTCACGCGGAAGAAAGAGGCCCGGGTCTGGTACGGCGTCTTCGGCCGACCGTGAGGGCCGCCACGACGCCATCCGAGACGGTGAACCGCTGCGCGTCGCGCTCGAGAACAGGGCGAAGTTCACCCCGTCACCCGTCCAAGTTACTCCTAACGTGACGGCGCATCCAGGAAGACAGCGGAGCGCCACGGAGAGCTCCTGCCCCACTCAGGCGGCAGCATACGACAAAGCGGTTACGCCCGGCGTGGCACCTCAAGGAGCGCATCAACCGATGGTCGATCTGCCGGTCCACGACCAACATGGTGAAACCGGACGATCCCTCCAGGGTCGATCAGGACGTTGCCTCCCTGCTGCCCCGTGTCGGTACGGGGAATGCGGGGAAAATGTCCCTGCCAAGCTTCTCGCGCATAGGCACGCATCGTCGCCACGCCCCACAGGTCACGCCAAAGGGCGCGCTCCATGCCGTAGGCGACGTACAACCGTCGCTCGGGGTCGGACAACACCGGCCAGGGGATGGCCGTCTCGACCCGATACTCGACTGCCTCGCTCGCCCTCTCGAACGTCACGACCAACGGGTCGATCCCGAGCCGCTCGAGCTCCGGGTTCGCCTGCCGCAACTGCGACAGGTGTCGTCGACACGGAAGTCAGAACAAGTGCCGGTGCAGGACCAGGAGCACCCACCGGCCTCGATAGTCCGAAAGCCGATGCTCGCGCCCCTGGGTGTCTTTGAGCGCAAAAGACGTTGCGGGAAGGCCAACCTGTGAAGGCACCTCACCGCCCTCCCAGCGCCGCGAGCGCTATTCTCAACTCGGCCGGGTCAGGGTACACGCTGGCGATGCGAATGGCGGTCGCCTGTTCGAGGAGCGGTCCGGCCTCAGCTCCCCCAGGCCTCGAACAGACCAGGTTCCGTTCGCAGCAGTCCGTTATAGCCACGAGTTCCATCGCGAAGTTGGGCAACCCGGCGGCCGTCATCATGCCCCAGAATACCTGAGCGATACTTTGGTGGTTCATCCGCGCGAGCGCATGACGCTTAGCCTTTCAGACTTCTCCCATCCCGCCCTTGCCGAACGATTGAAGCAATTGATACCCCTCGAAGCTGTCGCCTGCCGGGCCGCCACCATCCGACACGCTGGTCGGGGTCGGTTCGGGCTGGCCTGGGCGGCCGGCGTCAGTCAGGCCTCTGATCCCAAAGCGGTTTCGAGTGATCATAACGAGATGACCAACCGAATCACAGAGACCAAAGCCATCCGTCTCGGCATCTCGACCTGCTTGCTCGGCGAAGAAGTGCGGCACGACGGAGGACATAAGCGGGATCCCTTCTTGATGGAGACCCTGAGTGACTTGGTGGAATGGGTACCAATATGCCCGGAGGTCGAACTGGGCCTGGGCACGCCCCGGGAACCGATTCACCTGGTGAGGGATACCTCAGCGCCAGATGGTGTGCGCCTGACCTCGGTCAAGACGGACATCGACCTCTCGTCGAAGATGCGTCGTTTCTCCAGACAGCGCGTCCGGGCGCTGGCCCTGGAGAGACTGAGTGGCTTCGTGCTGAAGCGCGGGTCGCCGAGTTGCGGGATGGAGCGGGTGAAGGTTTGGTCGGGGCCCGGTCCGGCGGCCCGTAACGGACGAGGTCTGTTCGCCGCCGAACTGATGCGTCAGTACCCCAACCTACCTGTTGAAGAGGAGGGCCGTCTCCACGACCCCGGCCTGCGCGAGAACTTTTTCGACCGCATCTTCATGTATGGACGGCTCCGGCGTCTGCTGTCGCGTCGCTGGACGATCGGAACGCTCGTCACCTTCCATGCCGAGCACAAGTTCGTCTTGATGGCACATTCGCTACCTCGCTACCGAGAGCTGGGCCGGCTGGTGGCGGACGCCAAGACGATCCCACGGGCCGAGCTCGCGCGTCGCTACGAAGACGAACTGATGGAAGCGATGCGCACCCGGGCCACGCGACGCCGGCACACGAACGTGCTAATGCACGCCATGGGGCACCTCAAAAAGTACCTCGATGGCGAGACTCGTAAAGATCTACTGGAGGTAACCGAGGACTACCGCCTGGGTCACGTCCCTCGGATCGTGCCGATCACACTGATCCGCCACCACGCGAGGCGCCTCGACATCAGCTACCTACTACAGCAGGTCTACCTCAACCCGAGGCCGAAGGAACTGATGCTCCGCAACCACGTCTAGGTTCGCTGGCGAACCGAAGAACGGGCGGAGCTACTGGCGCTTGACGAACTTGTGGAGGTCGGGCTTGACGGTATCGGCCACCCAGATGTCACCGTTGGGCGCCACGGTCATGTAGTGCGCCTCCCCAAATTCACCGAGGCCCTTGCCGGGCTCCCCGGTAGCCGCGGTGGCCTTACCGTTCTTGTCGAGGGTGAGAATCTCCCCGGCGAATCCACTGGCTAGCCACATCTGTCCATCCTCCTGCAGGTGGATACCGCAGGGTAGACCTTTGTAGGCCCATTCCCTTAGATACTTGCCGTCCTCGTCGAAGATCTGGATACGGCGGTTTTGTCGATCGGCCACGTAGAGCAGGCCGGCGGCGTCAACCACGATCGAATGAGGAGTATCAAACTTTCCTGGCTCGGTGCCAGGACCGCCCCATGAAGTCACCAGCGTGCCGTGTTTGTCGAACTTGACGAGACGCGGCTCGCCTCGACCGTGGCCTACCAACACGAAGATGTCACCAGCGGCGTTGATGGTGAGATCCGTCGGCTCGTTGAGCAGTCCGTCCTCGGCGTCGCCCGGCTGCCCGTGGGTGCCAATCGTGAGCAGCACCTCACCGTCCAGGTTCATCTTCCGAACAGTGTGACCGTTGACATCCGTCGTCCAGATGTTTCCTTCAGGATCCAGGCGCATGCCGTGCGGCCGCTCATACTCCCCCTGTCCCCACGCACGGATGAACTTGCCGTCGGCCTCGAACGCCATGAGCGGATTTGGTCCCCGGTTGAATACGATCAAATGGTCGCGAGAGGTCCAGACCACGCTCGAAGGGGCACCCATCTCCATTCCGGCGGGAATCTCGAGCCCGTGAGGCACCGCCCTGTAACCGAGATCAGGGGCATCTTCCATCTGCGCCGGGTCTGGCCCGTCCAAAATCTGAGCGCCCGCAAGCATCGAAGGACCAAGCGTGAAAACGAGACCGATGGCGAGCAACGGAACGAGACGGTCTAGACGGGCCATGATGACTCCTGGGGTCTGAGAACGTTGATTTGGCAGCATTCTACCCCGAGTGGTTGCCAGACGCGGGAAAGCCGACGTCTTGACACCCGGCCACCCGGGCCGGCAGACTTGGCGGATGAAGAAATTTGCTCTCGTCGTCCTCGTTGCCGCAGCGACTTTCATTCTGGCAGGATCTGCCGCGGCAGAGGAAATTATCACCGGCCGGCTCGTGGAGGCTGGCTGCTCCGCAATGGGCGGGACGGAGCCGAGCGCAGAGCACGTGGCCTGCATGGTCCGCTGCGCCAAGAACGGCGACCCCATCGGCATCCAGACCGCCGCTGGCCTCTACAAGATCACGGGAGACTGGGCGTCGGAGAACCCGGACAAGCTAGCCAAGATGATGGCTAAGCAGGTGAGGGTGACGGGCGAAACCAGCGAGGCCGGCGGTGAAAAACTGCTGAGCGTGTCATCGATCGAGCTCGCGGACTGAGCCTCGACGCCCACCGGTACACCACAACGGCCGGGCTTCTGCCCGGCCGTTGTGGTGTACGCCCTGTTTCGCCCTACTTCGTCGCCCCAAGCTCGATGAGCAACCGCTCCATCTCTGGCCACCGCTTACCGGTATTGGAGTAGAAGACCCCCTTGGCAATGGTAAGTGGGGTCCAACCTTTCTCGTTCTCCGCTTCCAGGTCTGCGCCAAGTTCCAGCAGGAAGCGCACTAGCGGCTCAGAGCCTCGAATGACTGCGCCGTGCAGGGCCGTGTCCCCGTTACCATCGACGGTGGTCGGGCTATCACCAAGCTCCAGCATGAGCTTCACGGCCTTGAGCGCCTCTTCATTGGTCCCCGGACTCTCACCCACGGCCCAAATACCGACCCCAGCCGCAACCATCAGCGGGGTGGTGCCGTCCTCGTTCGGAAGCAGTGGGTCGGCTCCGAGTTCGATGAGACGATGCATCAACTCGACGTCTGCCGCCTTGGCAGCCAGCAGGAACGGCGTGGCCCCGACACGGTTCAGCACGTTCCGATAGCCGACCGGTGAGCCGGATCCGTCCGCGCCGCGCGGCTCCTTTGTCTCGAGCGAGTTGACGTTGGCACCATGAGCGACCAGCGCCTCGACAAACTCGAGGTCCGACACCCGACCGGTCGGGTTCGGCGCCGGGTTGTTGTAACCGAGGTTGGGACGACGGGCCCAAACCAGCTGATGGAGCGCCGTCCAGCCTTGGCCGTCGGCATTCGGGTCGGCCCCGTGTTCGAGCAGCCAGACCCCAAGATCATAGTGGGCGTTGAGCGTCGCGAGACACAGCGCGCTCAGCCCACTTGGCAGGGCATCGTCCACGTCGGCCCCACCCTCGACCAACGCATCCAGCGTCTCGAGCTGATTGTGTCGCACCGCAAAAAGCAGCGGTGTGAACCCTCCTCTGGATCGTACGTGGGCGTCGGCTCCGGCGGCCAGTAGAGTACGCGCCACCGTCGTGCTACCTTCCACCGCCGCCCACATGAGAGCCGTTTGCCCACGCCACTGTTCCCGAACGTCGATCTCCGCGCCATGGTCGATCAACGCTCCCACGGCATCGGCTCGGCCGGACCGAGCGGCACGCATGAGTGCGGTCTCTCCTTCCGGCATCGCCAGGTCGGGGTCGGCACCCGCCGTGAGCAGCAGTTCCAGAACGCCGGCATGCCCGCCGGTCGCGGCCACGAGCAGAGGCGTCGCCCCGAAGCGGTTGGCGCGATCCGCGGCCGCCCCGGCTTCGAGCAACATCCTGGTTAGCGTATCGTCACCTGCCTCAGCGGCCCATAGGAGGGCCGTTCCACCATCTGAGGCGGACGCGTCCGGATCGGCTCCGATGGCGAGCAGCGCGCGCACCTGTTCGGCGTCGCCCCCTCGCACGGCGGTCAGCAAAGGTCCGTCGGCAGGCGCCGCAGCGGCCGCCGGTGCGAAAACCGCCAGCCACAAGGCGACCGTCGACCCCCACCGGACGCCCAGCTTGGTCATGACCATCCTCTTCGACACGCCCCAGTCGCGCTAGACACCCACCAGCTCACCGATCTGGCCAGTGCTGTCCCCCAGCGTCTCGGTGCGAAGACCTGCCTTCTCCAGAATGCTGACCAGCAGGTTGGTCATCGGCGTGTCCTTCGGATAGCGGAGATGCCGGTTGCCGGCAAGTCGTCCCGCACCACCGCCGACCACCAGTTCGGGAAGGTCAAAGTGCGCGTGGTCGTTGCTGTCGCCCAAGCCCCCGCCGTACAGCACCATCGAGTGGTCGAGCAACGAACCGTCACCGTCAGGCGTGCCGGTGAGATTCTCCAGGAAGTGCGTGAAGAGCCCCATGTGATACGTGTTGATCCTGGCCAGCTTGTCGAGCTTCTCGGGATCGTTCCGGTGATGCGACAGCCCGTGATGCGGGTCCGGTACCCCCAGGTGCGGATAAGTGCGGCCGCCAAGCTCCCGGCCGAGCATGAAAGTGAAGACCCTGGTGATGTCGGCCTGATAAGCCAACGCGACCAGATCGAACATTAGCTTGACGTGCTCCTCATAGGTGCCGGGAATACCGACCGGACGGGCGAGCTCCGGCAGCTCGGCGTCGGCGCTCTGCGCCTCGGCGAGCTGGATCCGCCGTTCGAGCGCCCGAATGGCATCGAGGTACTGGTCGAGGCGGGCGCGGTCTCCCGCGCCGATCTCGCGTTCCAGTGAGGCCAGATCGTCGGTCACCGAGTCGAGGATGCTCCGGTCGCGCCGCATCTCGACCACGCGCTGCTCGGTGGTTCCGCCATCGCCGAAGAGTCGTTCGAACACAACCCGCGGATTGTTCTCCATCGGCAGCGGGGTCGTAGCCGAACGCCACGCGACCGTATTCAGATAGACGCAGCTGTAACCGTTCTCGCAGTTGCCGACCAGGCCGTCAAGGTCGATGGCGAGCTCGAGCGACGGCAGCGGAGTGTCGCTCCCGAGCGCTTCGGCGGCCAGTTGATCGGCCGTGACGCCGGCCCGCACGTCTGCACCCTCGGTCTGCTTAGGATGGACTCCGTTCAGCCAGGTGGCACTGGCCCGCGAGTGCTCCCCGTTGCCATCACCTAGCGGCTCCGCCTGTCCGTGCGCCAGGCCGCTCACCACGGTGAGCTGATCGCGATACGGCTCCAGCGGACGCAGGATCGGCGAGAGCTCGAAGCCGACGCCGGACTCGCCCGGGGTCCACTGCTGCATCACCGCGCCGTTGGGGATATAGACGAACCCTAAACGGCTCACCGGCGCGCCAGCGGCACGCGCCACCCGTGAACTCCCGGGCAACGCCGGCACCATAGCGTCGAGCAACGGCAGCGCCACCGCGGCGCCGAGACCCCGAAGAAATGTACGACGGGGCAACGACAGCTTCTTGATGATCATGAGGTGTCCTAATCAGGGGTTGGCCGATTCCCCCTGGATAGAGGGCGCGGCCATCCGCATCTGGAACGGTTGGCTTCGGACCACGCCAAGGATGAGCGACGAAAACCGATGGTCTTCGACTTCCGCCGCTTGGGTCATGGCCCGGATCGCCGGAGCGTCGTAATGCTCCACTCCGCGACCCAGAGCATAGGTCAACAGCTTCTCCGACAGCGTTGTCACGAACAGCCCCGGTCGGCCGAGCAGCGCCTCGCGCAGGCCCGCTACACCCTCGAACGGGGTGCCATCCGGCAGTATCCCGGTTGCGTCGATCGGTTGATTCGATTCGCTGTGGGTCCGGAACCGACCTACCGCATCGAACTCCTCCATGGCGAAGCCGGGCGGGTCCATGATGCGATGGCAACTGGAACACACCGGATTGGCGCGGTGCTTCTCCATCGCCTCCCGCATCGAGAGCGACGCACCTTCCTCAGTGGTCTCTTCGAGCGAAGGCACGTCCGGGGGAGGCAGCGGCGGCGGAGTGCCGAGGAGATTCTCCAGCACCCACTTGCCGCGCAGCACCGGCGACGTCCGCGTGGGGTAGGCGGTCGCCGCCAGGATGCTGCCATGCCCCAACAACCCCCGCCGGCTCTCACCCGCCAACGAGATGCGCCGGAAGTGGCTCCCATAAATGTTCGGAATCCCGTAGTGTCTGGCCAGACGCTCATCCACGAACGTATAGTCCGCAGTCAGGAACTCCAGCACGCTCCGGTCTTCCCGAAGGATGCTCTCGAAGAACAATTCCGTCTCACGCTGGAATGACCGCCGCAGGGCTTCACCGAAATCCGGGAACAGATCTTCGTCCGGCGTCAGCGCCCGGACGTTGCGGAGATAGAGCCACTGTCCGGCGAAGTTATCGACGAGGGCGTTCGATCGCGGGTCGTCGAGCATACGGCGGGCCTGCGCTTCGAGCACCTCAGGTCGGAGCAGCGAACCGTCGATAGCCGCTTCGAGCAGCGGTTCATCGGGAATGCTGCTCCACAGGAAGAAGGACAGGCGTGACGCCAATTCGAGGGCACCGACTCGGTAGGGCGTGGCCGGCACAGCGTCAGGTGGTTCCCGTTCGACCCGAAACAGGAACTCTGGGCTGGCAAGCAGGCGCCGCAAGCCGAGCTCGACCCCGGCGTCAAAACCATCAACCCGGCCCTCGGAAAAGAAGTCGAGCAGCACGGCGAGCTCAGCCTCAGTCGCGGGTCGCCGATAGGCGCGTCGAGCCAGGGTGGTGAAGATCTCGCGGGCACACCGATCCTCGTCTGCGCGGTCGCCGGCCGCCGGCTGGCACACGAAGATCAGTTGCCGACTGGGAGTCGGCTCCACCGGACGGGCGCCGCTAGCCTCATAGGGGCCAGCAATGGTCACCGCGCCCACGTAGGGTTGGTAACGGGTATCACCACCCGTGATGCTGGTATAGGGACGCAGGAAGGGTTGCCTAAGACTCTCGGCGTAGGCGGTGGTCTTCTGGTGGAAGGTAACCCTTACGGTATGAGGACCGGCCCGGACCGGCGCGCGAACCTCCCAACCCTCGTCGATACCACGCTGCGCGGCCAGATACGCGCGATACTCCTCACCCGATCGCTCGACCCCCTCCGGCGGCGGTGCCCCAACCACGAAAGTCTCAAGCGGCGCGCCATCCAGACTCACCTCGAGCTGATGTGGCGTATCGAACACCTTCAGCGTGCCACTGGCGTCCCGTCCGAGCGTGACCTGGAACGCGTAAACCGCATCCTCCGGGAACGTAAACTCGATCTCCGTCCCACCCCGGGTCCCGAACGGTAACCCCTCCACGCGGGTGTCCTGACTCAGATCCGTCGCTAGACGGAAGGTCTCGGCAATGGGTGAGTCCGCCGATCGGCCCACCGCCAGCCGGCCGATCTTCTTCGCCGCCGCCAGATAGCGTTCCAGCAACGTGGGCGACATCCCGAGCACGCCTGCGATATTGTCGAAACCGTAGCTCCCGTCGTCGGCGGGAAGCAGTTGCCGCACGTCCACATCGAGCGCGAGGAGGTCGCGGATGACGTTGTGATACTCGCTCCGGTTCAGCCGATGAAACGTATCCGTCCGCCCGGGATTCGGGTTCCGCTCTGCGGCACGGTCGAGCTCGACCTCGAGCCATCCCGTGAACGCGTCGTACTGGTCGGCCGCCGGGCGCGGTCGAGGGGCAGGTGGCATCGCACCGGCCCGCAATCTCCGGACTACTCGTTCCCAGATGTCAGCGTGGGCACCGACATCGCGCAGGTCGACGTCTTCCGACGCCAGACTCAGATCGGCCGTACGGAGATGTGGATTGTGACAGGTGACACAGTACCGGTCGAGGAGCTCGCGGTACCCGGGTGCGGCATCACCCGCCGGCTGGGCCCCCAACCTGTCGGCGCCGATCGCTCCGAACCCCAGGACAGCGCTGAGGGCCCACCACCCCATCCGTCGCAGTTTGATCGTCATGCGGAACTGCCTTATCGGTCCATGGTACACCAGGCGACCATCGGGGTTCCCCCTTCGAACGACTTCAGACCGTCCCGGTACCGGACGGCTACGCTGGAGGCCTCTACTCTGAAACGCCGGTCCCTCTGGTAGCACATCCTCTCTATTTCTTTAACGTTGCGGTTCAGCATCCCCCGGGGCCGCAACGGCGCCTCAGAGCAGAGGTCGGTTTCCCCGAAGCCGCGGTGCTTCCGCTGGTAGACTCGGTCCAACGCAAACGAGGTGCCGTAGAGGAGGCGAAGGCATGGAGCAGCGGACAGAACAGAGTCAGGCATCCCGGCGACAGTTCATCCGACGTACGCTGGCGGGTGGTCTAGGAGTTTCCTCGGGGCTCGGGGCGACCGAGCAGGGGGCTACGGCGCAAACGACGAACCCGCTCCGCTCCTTCGACCATGTCTCGGTCCCGCTGCGAGATACGGACGCGATGCTGTCGTTCTATCGGTCGCTAGGTTTCACGATCATCGAGGGACCGACCATCTGTGCCGCCGCGTTCGGTGACAGCAAGCTCAACATGCACCGACCGGAGTTCTGGGAGAGCGGCACGTTCACCCTGCGCGCCCCCGCTGCCGAGCCCCCGTGCGGTGACTATTGCTTCGTGTGGGGAGAGAGCGAGGAAGCGCTGGACGCCCTCCTGGCCCGAGTCGGCGCCGACATCATCGAAGGCCCGGCCCCCCGGGTCGGAGGTCGGGCGCTAGGCACGGCCGAGGGCACGAGCCGCTATATCCGGGACCCAGACGGGAATCTGCTGGAGTTCATCGTGTACTAGAGCGCCGTTCTTCAAGCTCCTCCAAGCGTCACCGAAGCTCTCCTGCAGGTGATGGCCGAGTTGGCTCAGGCCCGCTACGGTCTGGTGCACGGCGGTTCCTCTCCTACGATTACCTCGACGACTTGGGGCGTACAGACGAAGAGCCGGAGCGTGAAGCGCCCCGGCTCTCCGAAACCTACCGTTGCTATGTAGAACTAGGCCAGAGGCTCGTCGCGAATCGACCGCTTCACCAAGTTCTTCATTAGATTGACCTTGTAGCCATTGTGGGTCAGCGGCGCCACGCCCTGAATCGAAACGTTGCCCGCCTGCTCCGCAGTCTGCTCGTTCCGCGGCTGCCCGATGATGGCACTTTCGACGGCGGTCAGCCGAACCGGTGTCGGTGCGACACCGTTGACCACCACGCGCGCCTCTTCGATGGTCCCGCCGTTCTCACGAATCGCGGTCGCTACGTTGGCCAGCGGGAAGTCCCAGGAATCGCGGTCGCGGACCTTCTCAAAATAGACGCGAGAGTTGGCCCACTTCGAAGGCACACGAATGGACATCAGCAAATCGCCTGGCTCCAGGACGGTCATCCGCTCGATGTCAATCTCGGGGCCAACAAAGAAGTCTTCAGCCGCCACGACACGCTCGGAGTTGCCGCGTCGGACGACCATCTCGGCTTCCAAGGCCACAAGCGTGGGTGCCGTATCCGACGGGTTGACCGCCACGCAGCGACTCGCCCCGAGGATGCAGTGCTCACGGTTCATCGCGGTCGGGGGGCTGGCGTAGCAGATGTTGCCGCCTGCCCGATAGCAGGTCCAGCCGTCCCGGTAGTACCAGCAGCGGGTGTCTTGCCCGATGTTCCCGCCAATGGTGCCCTGATGCCGGATCTGCGGCGACGCTGCCGACTTGGCCGAGTAGGCCAGCGCCGGGAACTGCGACCGTACTTCCGGGTTGTCGATGACAGAGATCAGGGTCGCCATGGCACCAATTTCTATGCCATCTGAGGTCGACCGAATCTCACGCATCGAGTCAATGCCACCGAGATCGACAACCACGCGCGGTCGCTTCACTCGATCCTTGAACCAGTCGAGCGTGTCCAGCCCACCGGCATAGACCCAAGCATCCGACCCGTGCTCGGCCAGCAATGCCAACGCGTCGTCAGTACTTGACGGCTGGAACAGCTCAAGTTGAGGAATTACGTCGCGAATTACGGCCATCTTGAATGCCTCCCCAGGCTCTTTCGTCTATGCCTTAGACGTGAGCCGTCAGCCGGTCGTGACCAATCGGAGCCTGCTCGAGCTTGGTCAGAATCATATCTCGTGTGACTGGCGAGCGATAGAAGTCGCCCGTATCGTCGCCCAGAGAATCCAGCGCGTCGGCGATGGCGTTGACCACCGCACCCGAACCGGCGCCCTGCGCTGCCTCACCGATACCCTTCGCACCAAGAGGGTTGAAGGGATCCGGTAGGTCGGCATTCACCCACTCCATCGGCCGCTCATGGGGCACGTCCATGATGCTAGGCGGGCGGTTGCTGTAGAACCGCTTCGCTACCAACAGGCCCCATCGACGGTCATAGACCCACTTCTGGCTCAAGGCAACAGAGAAACCTTGAATTGCGCCGGCAAGCACCTGCGCACCGTAGGCCCTGGGGTGAATGATGGTGCCAGCATCGGTGCCGGCCGCATAGTCGATGATCTTGATGTCCCCTGTCTCGATGTCGACCTCGACCTCGGCGAAACCGACCGCAAACGACATACGGCGGCCGCCTTCTTCGTAGTTGTCCTTCGCGACACCCATCAGGCCCTGGCCGGCAAGCGCAGTCGCCGACGCGGTGGTCATGCCGTTGATGTCCTCCGGGAGCTCATTGCCGTCGTACTTGCCGCCCAGGTCGATGGCACGCTGCGCAACCTGGGCGAAGCTCAGGCCCTGGCCCCGATTGCCGCGACGGTAGACCCGCTCGCCACCAATCTCGTAGCTGTCGGGCGAACCACCGAGGTCACGCGCCGCGACCTCCTTCATCTTCTGGGTGGCGTCTTCGACAGCCGCCCAGTTGGCGCGGGTGTGCGCATGCACCGTCGAGCTACCACCCTGCGAACAGCTCCAGGGCAGATGGCGCGAGGAATCGCCCCAGACCACATCGCACTTTTCCCAGGGCATGTCCATACCCTCGGCCGCTGCGCGCATCGTGTCGAAGGTCGACTCGGTACCCAGATTCCCGATTCCGGACTGGATATACATCCGGCCATCGGGCTTGATGACGAACAGCCCGTCAACACCGGACGCACCGGCGGCATACGAGCTCACGCAGACACCAAAGCCGGTCACCTTGGAGCCGTTACGCTCACCGCTCCGCTGGATACGCTCGCTCCAGTTGAAGGCCCCGGCGCCAGCGTCGATCGCTTCCTTCACGAACGCGCTCGACACGTTACCCTGCTCGCCATCGCGACCAGGCGCGCCATACTTGGCCTGCCCTTCGGGGGCGTTGAGCCGGCGGACCGCCACCTGATCGAGCCCCAGGCGCTTGGCCGCCTTCTGGATAATCGGCTCGAGCATGGTCATCGACTGCACACCACCAGGCGCACGCTGCGCCCCTCTCGGCGGAGTGTTCGTCCAGACCCCGGTGCCCCGCTGCCGCATCGCCATCGGCGTGTAGCAGAGCGACCCGATGCCGCCCACGTTCATATGGTCGCCCGACCGCCCGTAGGGGCCGCCGTCGCCAATGGCGTGGATGTCGACCGCGGTGATCCGACCGTCAGACCGCATACCGAGCTTAATGCGAGCCTGCGTGCCTGGACGGGCGCGACCGAACGAGGTCTCGTCCCGCCGGGTGACGCGCATCTGCACCGGCTTGCCGATCTTCTTCGACAGCAGGATGGGAATCTGTGCCTGGACATACCCGCTGATCTTGCTGCCGAACCCACCACCGGTGAATTCGTTGATGACAACGATGTCCGACGGCTCCACGCCAGCTAACCGAGCCAGCGGTCCAACGCTGCGGGCCGTGCTCTGCACCGACGGGTAGACGTAGACCTTGTTGCCTTCCCAGTAGGCCATCGTCGTCCGGCTCTCAAGCGGCTGGTGCGACAGCGACTGGTGATAGGAGTTCTCCTCGATGATGACGTCCGCCTCGGCGAACCCGGCCTCGACGTCGCCATACGACCACTCGGCGGCCGCCGGAGCGTCCATCGGAATCTCACCCGGAGCAAGGCCGGCGACGTCCGACTCGGACCACTTAACCTCGCCCGGGTCGCGACCAACCATCGTATTGGCGCTCACCGCCTCGCCGTCGACAGTGACGGTGCGGGCGTTGTGGCTACCCGGCATGAGGCTGTCGAGCGGGTCGAGAATGAACGGCAGCGGTTCGTAGTCGATTTCGATGAGTTCAATCGCCTCGGAAGCGACCTGCTCGCTCACGGCCGCGACCGCGAGAATCGGCTCGCCCTCGTACAGCGGCTCGTTGGTTAGGGCCGCCTCATTTGGTTCGTCCACTTCCGGCAGGTCATCGGCTGTCAGGATGCCTTCGACGCCCGGAAGGGCCTCGGCGCGGCTGGTGTCGATCGAGCGCACGCGGGCGTGCGGCATCGGGCTAACCAGCAGCTTGGCGAAGACCATGCCTTCGGCGCGATGGTCCTCGGCGTACTTGGAGCGACCGGTGACCTTCGCGTAGAGGTCTGGCGTTTGGTAGTCCTTACCGAGCAGTTTGTAATCAGCCACGTCAGGCCCCCCGCGTGATTTCCGCCGCCCGCATGACGGACGTCAGGATCTTGTCGTAGTCTGCACACCGACACAGGTTGCCCGAGAGCCACTCGGCGGCGTCCTTCCGCGTCGGGTTCTGGTTCTCATTGAGCAGTGCCACGGTGTTCATGATGAACCCCGACATGCAGAACGCGCATTGGAAGCCCTGCTCCTCGAGCACGGCCTGCTGCATCGGATGCAGCGTGCCGTCCTCGCCCTCGAGCCCCTCGATGCTGGTGACCTCACGGCCACGCACCGAGTGAGTGAGCACGGAACAGCCATAGTGCGGCTGACCGTCGAGCAGCACGGTACAAGCGCCGCACTCGGCACGATCGCACCCAATCTTGGTGCCGGTCAGGCCCAGGGTATAGCGCAACGTCGTCGACAGGGTCTCCATCGGAGGCGCCTGCACTCGACGGCTGCGACCGTTGATATTGAGCGTGATGAGACGCTCAACGGCTCCGGCCGCTGGCGACTGTGCAAGCGCCGTCCCGCCGTTCCCACGGAACAGGTAGTTCGACGACGACACAGCTGCGCTGGCCGCAATGGCGCCCTTGATGAAACCACGTCGGGAAACGCCCTGCTCGGTCGCTTCCTCAGTCAACTCGATGATCTCCTGATTCATAGGGCGATCACCTCCCTCGTTCTGCCGAATTTCCTTCGGGGGCCTGGAATCTCTACCCAGCCCACTCTGCCACGTAGTCGACAATAACATGTTCGACAACGATCCGCGCAGATCAATTTCGTCAATTTTCACCCAATTCGGTCAACCTCGTAAGAAGTCGCACTCAACGCTCCCATCGTCACCTATCCGAACGGGCTCCACACTACCGGACGACGCGGGCTCGGCATACAATCTGCCCGTCAGCTGGCCGTTCGCCAATGAGCCACACCAATCCGCCAACGACCCCCGCCGAAGCGCCCCCCCTGTCGCTAAGCCCCTTCGAATGGACGCTCGTCGCCATTGCCGGACTCGCCTGCTACGTGAGCTTCTTCAGCGGGATGACCGTCTTCGGCCTCGTCGGCCCAGACGAACCCCGCTATGCAGCAATCGCCAGAGCCATGGCAGAAAGCGGCGACTGGGTTACACCGAAACTGTACGGGGAAGCCTGGCTGGAAAAACCTATCCTTTACTACTGGATCGCCGCCGCAGGCTACCAGCTGCTCGGTGAGGGCGAGCTCGCCGCCCGTCTTCCGTCGATTCTCGGGTCCCTGATCTCGATGCTGGCGGCCGGCTGGCTGGGGTGGCGATACTTTGGCCGCACGACCACCCTGCTCTTTACGGTCCTGTATCCCTCAAGCATCGCTACGCTGGTGTTTGCGAGGGCTGCCACCACCGACACCATCTTCACGTCGACCTTGATCCTGGCCCTGGCCCTGGCCCTGCCGATCGTCATCCGGCCCCAAGGTGAAGCCGGACGCGGCTTCGAAGTAGGTTGGGGTGGGGCACTTGGTCTGGCAGTCCTCGCGAAGGGCCCCGCCGGCGTCCTCCTGGCTGGGTCATCGAGCGTAATCGCGTCTGTGCTGGTGGGGCGTCCCGAGCGCATCTGGCGCCTGGCCTCTCCCTGGGCCATCCTGACCTTCTGCGTGGTCGCATCGCCCTGGTACGTGCTCGTCGGCCTCGCCAACCCAGAGTTCGTACAGGTCTTCCTCATCTCGCACAACGTCGAGCGGTTCCTCACGCCGGTCTTCCGCCATGTCCAGCCGTTCTGGTTCTACGGCCCCGTCATGATCCTGGCGCTAGCTCCCTGGTCGGCCTGGATCGTCGGCGTGGCTCGCGAGGGACGCGCCGCACTCCAGACGCGTGCCCGGAAAGGATCGGCGTCGATCTTTCTCGCATGCTGGGTCGTGTTCCCCATCGCGTTCTTCAGTCTGTCCCAATCGAAGCTCCCCGGCTATGTGCTCCCGTCGGTGCCACCAGCCATCCTGCTCCTAGCCCGGAGCATCGCGGTCACTCTAGAGCAGCGACGCGCAGTGCGCGCCCTCGGCATGAGCACCGCCGGCACCCTACTCGCGATGTCGGTTGCATTCCTCGTCGCGCCTGGGGTGGAAAGCGCGGGAGTGGCGCCTGGCGCTGTCCGACCGCTCGGGGCGATCATGGGCCTGGCCGGACTCGGGAGCCTATTCTTCGGTGCACGTCGGCAGCTCCTGCCCGTGGTCGCCACTACCGCCCTCGGAGTCACCCTCGCGCTGTGGCAGCTCAGCCTGTTCCTGATGCCAACACTCGACCCGTTCATCAGCACGAGGAGCGTGGCCGAGAAAGCCTCGGCGCTCGCCAGCAGCGCGCCGGTTCGGAGCTACGGACTCCACCGCACGTGGCAGTTCGGCATCGAGTATTACCTGCGGCGTCCGGTCGATGAATGGGAAACCGGCGGGCCGGCAGGCACCATCGTGGTCACCACGACGCTGGGAGCTCGAGAAATGCAGCTTGAAGGGACGGGCGTAGAGATCGTGCGCGAGATCTCGAACGACGCGGTCCTCGTGCGCACCACCGGTGCAGACGACCGCTTCACCCGCTGACACCCGCGGGCGACCCGCATGCCGGAATCGCCGACGGCGTCACCGGCGGGTCGACACTCGGCCACCCAGAACAACCGGGAATTATCGCGCGACGAGTCGATGGCCAAGAGCACGTGCCAGCGACTGACCTGCCCCGCCACCCAGCGCTCAGCGTCTACCACCGGAAGCTTCCGGAACGAACGGGGCAGAAACACATGGACCACATCGAACGAACTGGCCTCGAAAGCCACGGCATCGGCCAGCGCGCTCATATAGTCAGCGCCACGGCCGCCAAGTAGCTCCTCGAGCGTCCGGCTCCGAGTCGCGGTGCATACCGCCGTGCCAGGGGGGTCCGTATCGTTCAGCGCGGAGTGGTTGACGCACCCCCGAAGAACTTCCCGTCCACGCACTGGTCGGATCGGCACTTGTCCTGGAACGGCGAGCCGAGTCGAACCAGCAACTCGACAGTTTTCGGCTTGGGAATGAAGAATCTCGACGGGCCAAACGCCATGTCGGCCGGAGAGTTACCGCGCCGGTCAATGGCATCTACGCCGGCCCCGTGCGACACGAGATACTCGACCATCTCGTTATCGCCGAGCGCGGCGGCCCCGTGCAGCGCGGTGTAGCCGCTACGGTCGCTCGCCGTTACATCCGCGCCCAATTCCACCAGGAAGCGCACCGCGTCCATCCAGGCACCTAGCGCGTTCTGGCTGAAGTTGCCGCGCCACCCGATGCCCGACGCCACCATCAGCGGGGTGGTGCCATCGGTGGTGGCAAGATGCGGATCGGCACCGGCGCGAAGCAGCAACCGCATCGACTCCACGTCACTGGCCTGGGCAGCACGCCAGAACGGGGTGGCACCGGCCGGGTTGATCCAGAGCCGATTGTGCGAGGTGGGACTAAACCACAACCCACGGGCGATCCGAGCATCGGGATCTGCCCCGGCATCGAGCAGTGCCGCCACCAGAGTCACGGCGTCTACCCGTTCCTGATCCGTGCGGGGATTCGGGGCCCACGACACCGGCGCGAACCGCATGTTGATCGTGGCGTATAGCGGGGCTAGCCCATCCACGTTCTCCACGTTGGGGTCTGCCCCGGCATCGAGCAAATACTTCGCCACCGTGTAGTGCCCGTTGGCGATCGCGATCACCATGGGGCTGGAGCCTTCGCTCCCGGCCACCTGGTCCACATTCACGCCCCCCTCGACCAGGGCCTCGACCGCAGCCAGATGACCATCTCGAGCGGCGAACAGAAGGGCGGTCATCCCACCCATAACCGAGTTCCCGCCCGGCGCCCGCGGGCGACGCGTCGGCAGAAGATTCCCGTCGGAGTCGTACTGTTGCTCGGCCATCGACACCACCCACGACGTCAACCCCACATGGGCGCCTCGGTCGATGAGCAAGCGGATGACGTCTGCACGATCTTCCCAGGCAGCGAACATGAGCGGGGTCTGGCCGTTCGCCGTCTCGCGTGCGTTGGCGAACGCGCCTTCGTCGAGCAAGAGCACTACAGCGTCGACGCTGCCAGACATGGCCGCGGCCATGAGCGGTGTAGCCCCGGTGCCATTTGCAGCATTGACGTTGGCGCCAGCGTCAACCAGTACGCGGATCATCTCCGCGCTACCATTGGTCGCCGCCATCCAGAGCGGCTGCAACCCACCCACGCGGGTGCCCCGATCGACGTCTGCCCGGACCGACAGGAGCGCCCGGGCCAACTCCAAGTCATCGTGGAATGCCGCCCAGTGCATGGCGGTCATGCCATCGCCTTGAGAAACGTTGACGTCGGCCCCTTGCCCGATCAGGGCGAGCACCGTCGTCAGGTCCGCCTCCTGCGCCGCATCGGCGACAGGCGCGTCAGCCGCGGCCGCCGGCAGGACCAACCCACCGACGAACGCCGCGGTGCACAAAAGGTGCGCCAGGCTCTTCATCGTCAGATCGCGATCTCGCCGGTACTGTCGCCGACGCTGTCAACGCCCACTTCGAGCTTGTGCATCATCGTCAGCAGCAGGTTCGCCATCGGCGTCCCGTCCTCGCACAGCACATGAGAGTTGCCCTTCAGCTGGCCATTGGCGTGACCGGCCAGGAACAGCGGAACCCGCAGATGATTGTGGACGCTACCATCGCCCATGGGGCTGCCGTAGAGCACCATCGAGTGATCCAGCAGGTTGCCATCGCCGTCGGGCGTATTCTTCAATCGATCGATGAAGTAGGCGACCTGATCGACGTGGAACTCGTTCAGCTTGGCGAACTCCGCCAGCTTGTCCGACCGGTTGCCGTGGTGGGACAGCGAGTGGAATGGCGTCTCCACGCCGCTCTCGGTGTAGACCCGTGAACTAACGTCACGCCCCATCTTGAACGCCGACACCCGGGTCACGTCGGTCGTGAACGCCAAGACCTGCAGGTCGAACATCATGCGGATGTGATCGGTCCAGGCATCCGGCACCCCAACCGGGGCGTCCGGCAGATCGACACCCCGCCGAGTCGCATTTTGCCCCTCGACCAGCTCTATGCGGCGCTCGATCTCTCGAACATCCTCGAGATAGTCGCTGAGGCGGGCCCGGTCCGCAGCGCCCAAGTCACGCTGCAGCTCGGCGACCTTCCCGAGAATGGCGTCGAGGATGCTCGCGTTGGCCTGCCGTCGCTGCATCCGCTGCTCGGGCGTCGCACCGTCGCCGAACAACCGCTCGAAGACCACGCGTGGGTCCCGCTCCATCGGGAGCGGCGTGGTCGGAGACGACCAGGAGATCGTGTTGGCATAGACGCAGCTGTAGCCGTAACCGCAGGCGCCCGTCAGCGAGCCCACATCCTCCACGCAAAGCTGGATCGACGGCAGCGGTGTGTCCTGACCATGGGCCCTGGCATAGAGCTGATCTACCGACGTCCCGTTGTAGATGTCGGCGCCCTCGGTCATCTTGGCGTGCGCCGACGTCAAGAACGCGGCCGACGAACGGGTGTGGTCGGCGCCCGCCTCGGCCTCGGTCTGTGCCGTGGCGGGAGCGATGTCCGTGTGGCTAACGATCGTCACATAGTCCTGATACGGCTCGAGGGGACGCAGGATCGGAGTGGTCTCGAAATTCCGACCGACGGTGCGAGGCGACCAGTAGTGCAGCCTGGTGCCTTCACCCGTGCTGCCCGCCGACCCGTGCACCATCTCAAGCGCGGCAAACCGGGTACGAGGCTGGGCCGCCGACCCACGAATCGCCGTCTGCGCCGGCATCATGGCTTCGAGCCACGGCAGCGCCAGGGTAACCCCGACACCACGTAGCGCTTTACGTCTCGAGATGTGCTTCCGTGTGATGTACATGCCGCTTTCTCCCGCGTCTTCCCCTCTATCTTCCCAGATCTCTGGTCATTGCACCGCCACGTCATCTGGCACCTGGTCAGCACGGCGCATCCTGAAGGGTGTACTGTTCACCACCCCCAGGACGTAGGCAGAGAAGCGATGGTCGGCCGCAGCAGCCTCCGACACCACTTCCCGTACAGCCGGCATGTCGTAGGGCTGGAAGACTCGACCAGTCGCGTACATCAACAGGTTGCGTGCGAAATTCGTCAGAAACAGATCATGGTTGGCCAGCAAGAATCCGCGGAGGGCGCTGGGCCCGTCAACCGGCGTCCCGTCGTACAACGTGCCCGACGGGTCGACCCGGTCCGGTCCGTCCATGGTCCGCCAGGCCCCAACCGCGTCGAAGTTCTCGAGCGCGAACCCAACCGGATCCATCACGTTGTGGCACGACGCACAGGCCGGATTCGCCCGGTGGGCGATCACCCGATCCCGAACCGATGTCAGTACCTGGTGCGTCTCGTTCTCCTCGAGAGGAGGGACGTCGGCCGGGGGTCGCGGCGGCGGCGTCCCTAGCAACACGTCGAGCACCCACGCGCCCCGGATGACCGGCGCCGTGCGGTTGGACACCGAGGTCAACGTCAAGATGCTCGCGTGACCGAGCAGGCCTCGGCGTTCCGGCGCGGCGACCTCGACGCGCCGAAAACGTGAGCCCACGACATTCGGGATCCCGTAGTGTCCGGCCAGCCGCTCGTTCACAAAGGTGTAGTCGGCGTCGAGCAGCTCCAGCAGACTTCGATCCGCCCGCACGACGTGGTCGAACAGCATCTCGGTCTCACGCCGCATCGATCGGTTTAGGTTCTCGTCCCAATTGGGGAACAGATAGACATCCGGATGTGCGTCGCTGAGGTTCTGCAAACGGAGCCAGTGTGACGCAAAGCTCGTCGACAACGCTTCGGCGCGCGAGTCGTCGAGCATGCGGCGTACCTGCCGCTCCAATTCAGCCGGGTCGGACAGCCGTCCCTCATCGGCAACCGCAAGCAGCACCTCATCCGGGACGCTGCTCCACAGGAAAAAGGACAACCTGGACGCTAGCTCCAGGTCACTAATCTGGTAGCTCTCGCCTACCTCGGCATCAGATGGCGTCCGTTCGAAGCGGAAGACGAACTCGGGATCGGCAAGCACCGCCTGGAGGGCCAGTCGGATGCCTGCGTCGAAACCGCCAGCGTCGCGCCCTTCGGCATAAAGCGTTAGGAGTCGATCGAGATCGGTGTCCGCGACCGGGCGCCTAAAGGCTCGTCGCGCGAGACGCCCCACAATCTCCCGAGCACACCCGAGCTCCGCCTCTGGCGTTGCGGGTCGACAGCTCAGCACGCGGCCACGACTGGGCGTCTCGCTGACGCCGGTCACGTCATACGGACCGTCGATCCCGAGATTCCGGAGGTGCGGCAGGCCAGTCAGGCCGGGAAAATGACCGGTGGAGAGGTCGGCCAACACGCGGTCGAACGGCATCACGAAATCCTGCACCGGTCCGGCGGCGCGCTTGATAAAGGCGGCAGACAGCTGATGCGGTCCGGCCGTGATCGCTATCGGCGGCGTGCGCAGATCCTCGGTCGTCTTGAGCTTCCGATCGAAGTCGAGCAGCGCAACCCGCTCGCCATCGATCGCGATCTCGATCTGCTCACCTTCGGCGGGAATGTTGTCTCCGAAGATTGGACCGATGCTTGAGTAATAGAACGACAACCGGAACGCGTACTTCCCATCCGCGGGGAAATTGTGCGTGACAGCCAGCCCACCCCTGGTGCCGAACGGCGTCCCCGGCACGTGAGTCATCTGGGATACCGCCTGGGGCACCACGTAGGTCTCAACCGCCGGGTTGACATCCGGATCACCGATCGCGAGACGGCTGATCTTGCCCGCCGCCGAAATGTAGCTCTCGAGTAACGCCGGCGATACGGTCAGCACGTCCGACATGTTGTCGTAGCCCTGACTCATGTCATCGGGCGGCAGGAGCGTCTCGGCGCGTACCTCCAAGCCCAGCAGATCCCTGACTACGTTGGCGTATTCCGTGCGGTTCAGGCGATGTAGCACCGGCCGCCCGGGGTTCGGCTCGCTGGCTGCGGCAACGTCTATCGAAGTCTCGATATCCAGGATGAACTGATCGACGACATCGGCTTCTGGCCGGGGTCGACCAGGAGGCGGCATCAGACCGGCGCGAAGCTTCCGAGCCACCTTCTCGAGGACTGGGGCATACGCCGCTGGCCGGGCGAGGTCGATGTCGGCCAGTGAGAGGTCACCCTGTCGCGACTGGTCGCTGTGACAGCTCATGCAGTAGCGGTCAAGCAGGGCCCGATCAGGGAGCACCTGGGCAAGGCCTCCTCCAGCCGCGACCAGCGACAAGACCGCCGTAAACGTGAGTAGGCGCATGTCTACCACAGGTCCGGGCACAGATTAGCCGATCCCGCTCGCGAACCCGAAGGGATTTCGCCCCGACGCTCCGCTCCGTGCGGCATCGGCGTAAAATCCGAGCGTGGCCACCTCGCGCACCCTCGCCGCGCTCGTGCTCGCGTTCGTGCCCGCCATCGCAGAAGCTCAGGTGCCGCCGCCGGGACCATATCGGGCCAACCTGCCGGCCGGACATCCGGCGATCGACTACCACCGCCGACAGTCGGACGACATCGTGGCGCAGTTGGCCAGCCAGCTCGAGGCGGCCTCCACCACCCTCGAACACGACGAACGCTTTGGCTACCTGCCTGCTCTTCTGGAGCGCCTGGACGTGCCGGTCGACTCCCAGGCCCTGGTGTTCTCGCAGACCAGTCTGCTGTCGAACCACATCGGTCCGCGGCAGCCGCGGGCCCTCTACTTCAACGAGACTGTGGCCATCGGCTTCGTGCCGGGGGCAGCGCTGCTCGAGGTAATGGCGTTCGTCCCGGAAGACGGCGCCCGCTTCTACACCTTCGGCCGCTCGCCGGACGGCGCCCCCCGGGTCGCTCGACCGAACGTCTGCTTGCAGTGTCATCAGGCGGCGGCCACCCTCGGCGTGCCCGGCCCCTATGTTGGATCGGTCTCCACCACCGCCACCGGCCGCCCCGACTTCACCCTGGGCACCGTGGTCACCAGCCACGACACCCCCTTCGAGCAGCGATGGGGAGGCTGGTATGTCACGGGTGAACATGGCGACCAGCGCCACCGCGGCAACGCCGTCGCCCGAGACCCCTCGACCCCAGCCGGATTCGTCGACCCGGCAAACCAAAACCTCACGACACTGACCCGGTTCATCGATCCGGACGACTACCCGGTGCCGACGAGCGATCTGGTGGCGCTGATGACCCTGGAGCACCAGGCCCATCTGCTTAATCTCTTCACCCGAGCCGGCTGGGAGGCTCGCATCGCCGAGCACGACGGCTTACTGGATGCGAGCGAAAAGGAGGACCGCGCTGCTCTCGTTGAGGAGATCGTGCGGTACATGCTGTTCGCCGACGAAGCACCTCTGTCGGCGCCGATCCGGGGCGTCTCCACATTCACCGAGACCTTCTCGGCGGGCGGCCCTCGCGACCGACTGGGGCGCTCACTACGTGAATTCGATCTCGAGACCAGTCTTTTTCGCTATCGACTCAGCTATCTGATCTACAGCCCGCTTCTCGACAACCTACCATCCGACGTGCGTAACACGATCTACGCGCGGCTTCTCACGACTCTGACGACCGACCATGCAAGTTCCCGGCACCTGACGAGCGAAGAACGATGGACGATCCTGGAGATCGTGCGTGACACCAAACCGCACCTACCAGCGGCCTGGCATCAGGAACTCGGACCGCCATGAGGAGCCGCCGATGATGACGGGAACGTCGCCGTGGTCGGCGACCACGGCTTACCTCAGTCCGAGACGCCGCTTGTAGTCGCGCCACTCGGTGCGCAAGTCGAGAAACTCGTCGACGCTCCTGCAGCACAGGAACGGGTTACTCAAGCGTTCGAGCGCGATGGTGGAACTGGGTCGGGCGCCGTAATCGTGCCCGGGCCAGACGGTCGCATCATCCGGCACGACATCGAGCACATGCTGCAGGCTCTCCCATTCGACCCGAGCATCCTCCTCGGTCTTCGTACCCCCGACCTTGCCTACAAATAGCAGGTCACCGGTGATGAGGAGCCTCGCCGACGGCTCGTAGAGCACGAGGTGGTCCGGGCAGTGGCCAGGCGCATGAAAACAGCGGAGGCCGAAGGCGCCCACCGCGAGCGTATCGCCGTCGGCCAGCGGGTGACCCACCCCCCCCAGGAGGTCTGGGTGTGCTGCTACCGGCGCACCGGTGATGGCAACCGCCGTCTCATTGCCCTCGGTATGGTCGGGATGGCCATGAGTGTTGACCACGTGGGTCACGGTCAGCCCCTGGTCCGTGGCGCGCTGACAGACGACATTGGGGGTGTAGGACGGGTCGATGACAACACCGCGGCCCGCATCCCGATCGCCGAGCAGGTAGGCAAAGTTGCGATCACCCCCGGTTCGGATCTGCTCGAAGATAAGCTGCATCAGCTTCGCTCTCAGTCAGTGGTGGCTATCACCACAACTCGACTGGCACCTTCGCGCTTGCCATCACTCGCCCAGAGTTCCAGTTCGTAGCTGCCAGCCGCTTCGAAGGTCGCGAGCGTACGCGGCTCGTTCGGTGCGCTGAAGACAACCTCCCCTGGTCCCGAGAGCTTGCTCCAGCGACTCTTGAGCTCGCCGGTTCTAGGCAACCCCTCATCCCGAACGCTGCCAAACAGCTTCAGCTCGGCGCCAACCTCGACGGCGACCTCGGGAGGAGCGCCGGCGGGACCATTGCGCAACCCGAGGAACCTCACGGTGGGCGCCCGGTTGAGACAGACGCCTCGGGGAGCAGCCGCCACGTCCACGTCACGCAGGATCTGCCGCACGGATCCGGACTCCAGCTCCCAGTTGTATTGCAGCATGTCCTCGCTGGTAGAGGAAACGACGCCCGCGCGCTCGAGGTGCCAGCGCACACCGCCCTCGA
Organism: Acidobacteria bacterium UBA2994; assembly: GCA_002346545.1. GTDB lineage: Bacteria > Acidobacteriota > Vicinamibacteria > Vicinamibacterales > UBA8438 > UBA2994. The sequence continues at coordinate 117,515 of DEAA01000064.1, read as the reverse complement.
AGCCAGCGTCCATCACCATGACGCACTGGTAGCGATTGTGACCTGGTAGAAACCGGGTCGGTTGCTGGCGGTCTTCGGCTCCCGTGAGGAAGCGATTGTCTGGCCCCGGGGACACCGACACGGGCTCGAAATTGTGGCTGAAGTAGGCGAACGACAGGACGTACACCCCATCCTCGGTCACGTGAAAGCCGTCATAAACCGGGTAGACCGGCTCTTGCTGCGCATACCCTGCGGTCGCGAGGGGCCCCATCAGCCCCACCCCACCAACCAGTGCACGTCTCACCCACGTGCGGAAGAGATCCATCACGTCCTCCCGTGTTTGCCGCGGTCACGGTGTATCACGCGGGACCGGACCTTCACAACCTGGCCGGTGGACTATCCTGGTAGACTTGCCAGGCTACCGAACCTCTGGAGGATTGTATGCGCGTTGTGTCCGCAGGTATCACGACCCTGAGCCTGCTCGTCGTCGCCGCGCTCGTCCCGGCCTCGCCCGCCCAGGGGCAGACCGCGTCCGACCCAACCTTCACGCGGGATGTGTTGCCACTCCTGCAACGCTCCTGTCAGCAATGTCATCGGGCGGGCACCGGCGCGCCTATGTCGCTGCTGACGTATGAGGAAACCCGCCCGTGGGCGCGCTCGATCCGGGACCGTGTCGTCGCCAGACAGATGCCCCCGTGGCACCTTGACCGCAGCATCGGCGACTACGTCGCCGACCCGTCGCTGAGCGATGACGAGATCCAGACGATCGTCGACTGGGTCGCCGGCGGTGCCGCGCGGGGCAATCCGGCCGATGCGCCGCCGCCCCTCGAGTTCCATGAGCTCAACGAGTGGACCTACGGCGAGCCGGATCTCGTCGTCCAGATGCAGGAAGGCTTCGCCATTCCCGCTGAGGGCGCCGACTTCTACCCCTCGGAGATCGTCGACCCGGGCCTGACCGAAGACCGTTACGTGAAGTGGGTCCAAATTATTCCTGAGGCGTACTGCTGCGTACACCACTCTCACGTCTATGTCAGCGTGCCAGAAGACATCCAGGACCGCGACGAGTATCGCCTCGGGATGGGCTCGAACACGCGTGAAATCGATCTGATCGAATACGCGATGGGATCCACCGGACAGTACTACCCTCAGGGAACGGGTCGGAAGCTCCCCGCTGGCGGCCTCTTCCGTTTCGCGCCGCACTATCACCCATGGGGTGAGGAGACGATTGACCGCCAGAAGGTGGGTATCAAGTTCTACCCCAAAGGCGAGGTGCCGGAGCTCATCGTAACTGCGCACCGCCTGCGGACGGGCATCGGCCACGACTGGGAACTGAACCAGGAAGCGGTCGAAGACCGGCTGCTGCGCGCGGGCGTTGACCTGCCGCTACACGCCGACCGGATGCCCACCGGACTCCTCATCGACGACAACACCCTGAACGGCGTGGCCCAGATGAGCATCCCGCCCAACACAGTCGCCCGCCACGAGCGGTTCTGGCCGCTCCCCCAAGCTGCGCTCATCCTCAGCTTCCAGCCGCACATGCATTTCCGCGGCTCACGGATGCTGATCGAGGCGATCCATCTCGATGGTCGGCGCGAGGTTCTCACCGACGTCACCAACTACGAGCAGACCTGGCAGATCGTCTATCCCTACGCTGAGCCGCACCTGTTCCCGAAGGGCACCATTCTCCACACGGTGTCGTGGCACGACAACACCACCAACAATCGACACAATCCCGACCCGTCGGCCTGGATCGGCTGGGGTGCCCGCACGATGGATGAGATGGGACACGGCTGGACCGACATCGCGTTCATGACCGACGAGCAGTACGAGCGCCGTCTCGCCGAACGCGAGGCGGCTCGGGCAACCACCGAAGGCGAGCAATAACTCGACCAGATCTCCCGTACACAGGAAGAGCCCCGGTCGCGATGGCCGGGGCTTTTCCCGTGTACGGCTACGGGTACTAGTGCGATCCTACTCGTCGGCCTCGCGAGCCACGCTGTAGTTCATACCGGTGTAGTGCATCTCTTCCCAGGTCTGGTCGCCGTCGCGGCCACGCCTACGATGGCGGCGACAGCGTTAAGTCGAGGCTCACATCGAACGCAGGCGCGCTGTGAGTGATCCACCCCACAGAGATCACGTCGACACCAGTGGCCGCAACCGCTTGGATGCTCTGGCTGGTGATACCGCCAGACGCCTCAGTTGTGGCGCGACCACGGGCCATCTCCACGGCTTGTCGCAACTGTTCGACGGTCATGTTGTCGAGCAACACCGCGTCAACTCCCGCGTCAAGCGCCTCGGCAAGCTGTGGCAACGTGTCGACCTCGGCTTCCAGCTTGACGAGATGCCCCAGCGCGGCGCGAGCCGCTACCACCGCTGGCGCCACACCACCTGCCATCTCTCGATGGTTGTCCTTAATGAGGACGGCGTCGTGGAGTCCGAACCGATGATTGACTCCGCCGCCAACCCGTACCGCGTACTTCTCGAGCGCGCGTAGCCCGGGCGTGGTCTTCCGCGTGCATGTCACCACGGCGGGACCGGCGTCGGCCACCAGGCGAACCAAATCGCGCGTAACCGTGGCGACACCCGACAGGTGCCCGAGGAGATTCAGGGCCGTGCGTTCGCCCGACAGGAGGAGCCGGGCAGATCCCTCCACTCTGGCGATGACGCCGCCGGTCTCAACGTCGTCACCATCGCCGGCCTGGACCTCGACGTGCACCGCGTCGCGGACCGCGCCGCGCAGCTCGTCGAACACTGACAGGGCGACATCGAGACCACAGACGCGCCCTTCGCGCCGGGCCACGAACCGCCCCGTCCCCCGGGTCCCCGCTGGCACCGTCACGTCGGTGGTCACGTCTCCAGCGCTGCCAAGGTCGGTAGCCAGCTCGCGACGGACGAGCTCGGCATAGTGATGCGGTGCAGGTGGGCGACGCGGATCGGGTGTCATCGGCGGCCCGCCTCCCGAACCGAACCAGCGGCCCAGCCGTCGCGACGGAAGTGGGCACCGCGACTCTCTGGGCGCGCCAGGGCCGCTTCGGTGACCAGCCGGGCGACATCGACGAAGCGACGGGACGGTGACAAACCGTCGGGCAGCCGGGCAGCGACGTCGGCAAGTGCGGCACGGGCCTCGTGCAGCCCATCGGCGTCTCGCACCAATCCGACCCGCTCCCACATGATGTCTCTCACCTCGGTACGAATCGTCAGCGCCTCGTCAGACGACAGGCTGGTGAGCGGATCTGCCCGTCGAGACACGACATCCACCTTGATCGGAGGCACCTCGGACGTCGTCCGCACAAGGTCGCGACCCACCCGAGCGCCAAAGACCAGCCCCTCAAGAAGGGAATTGCTCGCCAACCGGTTGGCGCCGTGGACACCCACGGCGCTCACCTCTCCACACGCCCACAACCCGGGCACGGTAGTCCGTCCATCGCCATCAACGGCGATGCCTCCCATGTGGTAATGGGCGGCCGGGGTCACCGGCACCGGGTCACGGGTCAAATCGAACCCATGCGCACGGCAGTGCCGCACGGCGGTGGGAAACGTCTTCTCGAGGTCACGGTCCACGATCGGGCGGGCATCGAGCCGTACTCCCCCACCGTCTGCCAACCGCTGCCAAAGCGTACGGGCCACGACATCGCGAGAGGCCAGGTCGCCGGCCGGGTGCTGGCCACGCATTAGAGGGTATCCCTGCTCATCAATCAGCGTGGCGCCGGCACCCCGCAGCGCCTCGGTTAGGAGCGGCATCGGGTCGGCGCCGACGGCCAGGGCCGTCGGGTGAAACTGCACGAACTCGAGATCCTCGAGCCGAGCGCCGATCCTCGACGCCATCGCCAGACCGTCGCCGACGTTACCGGGCGGGTTCGTTGTGTGGCGATAGAGCTGTCCGATGCCGCCAGTGGCAAGCACGACGGCTCGCGCAAGATGCAGCACCCGCGCACCCTGACCGTCCAGCGCGAGCACGCCGACGGCCCGTCCTTGCTGCACGACGATCTCCTGCGCGGTGGTCTGCTCATAACACCGGACATGCTCTGTCGCGCGGACCTCCGCGCCGAGCGCGCGCACGATCTCGGCACCAGTGGCGTCGCCGTTCGCGTGAACTATGCGTGGGTGACTATGCGCCGCCTCGCGCCCCAGGGCGAGACCGCCCCGCCGGTCCAGGTCCAAGCGAGCGCCGATCGCCAGCAGCGCTGCCACCCGCGCCGGGCCCTCTTCGGTCAACATGCGTACGCGGGCCGGGTTAGCGTGGCCGTCAGCGGCCGCCAACGTGTCCGCGGCATGTGACGCGGGAGAATCTCCAGGCCCCACTGCCGCCGCCACACCGCCCTGCGCCATCTGACTCGAGCCAGTCTCACCGGGCCGGGCTGGTGTCAGGACTGCCACGTCCAGACCGGACGTCTCGAGCGCCACCGTCAAACCGGCCACGCCGCTTCCTACCACGGCCACATCGTGGGTCGTCACCCGGTCGACGCGACTCGCAAGGCGACCACTCCTCATCCGCCAGCACCTCGTCCGACCCGGAGCATCCTCTCCACGGCGGTACGCCCCCGGGCCGCGACCGCGGGGTCTACAAGGACTTCGTGCTGGAGATCGCGCAGCGCCGCATAAATCCCTGGCAGCGTGATCTGCTTCATGTGGGGACAGAGGTTGCAGGGGCGAATGAACTCGATCTCCGGGTACGCCACGGCCACGTTGTCACTCATCGAACACTCCGTGACCAATACGACCCGGTCTGGACGGGTAGCGTCCACATGGCGGAGCAGCCCCGAGGTCGATCCCACATAGTCGGCCTCGGCCAGTACGTCCGGCGGGCACTCGGGATGCGCGTAGATCTGCACCCCGGGGTAGGCATCCCGATAGCTCCGGAGATCCTCGGCGGTGAACCGTTCGTGTACTTCACAGTGGCCCTGCCAGAGCACAACCTCGACGTCGGTTTTGCCGGCCACGTACCGACCCAGATACTCGTCGGGCAGGAAGATCACCCGGTCGGCACCGAGCGACTCGACGACCTCCACCGCGTTCGACGAGGTGCAGCAAATATCGGACTCGGCCTTCACCTCGACCGAGGTATTCACGTAGGTCACCACCGGAACTCCGGGATACCGCTCGCGGAGGAGTCGTACATCGGCGCCCGTGATCGACGCGGCCAAAGAGCAACCGGCCTCGAGATCCGGGATCAGTACGGTCTTGTCCGGACTGAGCATTTTGGCCGTTTCGGCCATGAAGTGCACACCGCACATGACGATGACGTCGGCGTCGGTCGCGGCCGCCTGCTTCGCGAGTGCCAACGAATCGCCGACGAGATCAGCTACCCCGTGGAAGATTTCCGGCGTCTGGTAGTTGTGCGCAAGCACGACCGCGCCGCGCGCCGCCTTCAGACGCTCGATGGCATCGACATACGGCGCGTGGACGGGCCACTCGACTTCGGGCACGACCGCGCGCACCCGCTCATAAAGCTCAGCGGTCGCGGCCGCCACCTCTGGCGTGTACTCGAGCTTGGCGTCGGTGTGAATTACGGATGACATTGGCCCTCATTATGCTCAAAGTGAGAATTTACTACCTATTAGTCTAGACCTGAGTATAAGGCGTGTCAAGTTTGCGGCATCAGGCGCGCCGCGACCGTTTGGGTGGAAGGCCGGGCAGACCGACCCCGGGCGCGGGACGTTCGTGCAGTACCTCTCGACGAAAGCGGAACAGCTCGGCCGGTCGTCCACCAGTCGCCGACTCGAGCCGCCCCGTACCTTCAACCAGACGGCCACGTTCGACCAAGCGTCGAAAGTTCTGCTTGTGCAGCCGGACCCCGACCAGCGCCTCCACGGTACGCTGTAGCCGTAATAGGGTGAAGGTCTCGGGCAACAACTCGAACACCAGCGGCCGGTACTTCAGTTTTCCCCTGAGCCGGCCCAACGCGGTAGCCAGGATCCGCCGATGGTCCAACGCCAGCGGCTCGTCAAACCCGGGATCCGGCTGTGTGCGGGTCGAACCAGCCCGGTCACGGTACGCTTCGGCCACCAGACCCGCTTCGTAGAGCAATTCGAAACGGTCGAGCACACGCTCGCTGTCCCATCCGGCCGAGTCGCTGCCGAAGGTGATGTCGACCCGCCCGCGCCGCAACCGGCGAGTGGCTGTATCCGCCCCCTCTCGCACCCAGGCCCCCAGCCGCGGACGGATATGGTCACGGAGTACGTTCGGCTCGCCTTCCCGGCGATCCTCCCATGGGAGCACGGCGTAGACCGACTCCCAAGCGCCCCGCTCCTCGGCCAGCTGACGCTCCCGAACCAGCGCCAGATAAGCCACCGCCAGCACCCTAGCGCCGTCGGCATCCGAACTCGCGCGATCGCGGTCACCGAACGTGTAGAGCTGCTCGACATAGGCAAGCTCCATACCCGTCTGCTCCTGTACCCAGGCGCGGAGGCCGAGCTCAAGGGTGCGGTGCTGATCCGGATCAAGCGGGCCGAACGGCAGGGCGGTCGGCAGATCCCCCGCCGGATCTGGCACGGTCAGCACACGTGGCTGCTCGCCGGTCACCGCCACGATCGCGGCGTGTAGTCCGACCCTCAACTCGCGGGACATCCGGTCAGTCTATCCCGGCCCGCCATGGCAAGACGCCGCGGGTATACTCCGAGCGATGCAACTCACGACACCGACCTTTCGACGATGGCGTGAAGACGGTCTCTCAGACCTCGAAGGTTTCTGGGAACGTGCCGCGCGGGAACTTCCCTGGTTCAGGACCTGGGATCAGGTCTATCAGGCCGACACCCCATCGTTTCGATGGTTTCTCGGAGCCCGGACGAACCTTTCGTACAACGCGGTCGACCGCCATGTGGCCACGGGAGAGGGAGGACGCACGGCCCTGGTCTCGCTCGACGAGCGCGGCGGCCGAGTGGTGTTGACCTATTCCCAGCTCCACCACGAGATACGGCAGGTCGCCGCCGC